>NZ_CP017659.1:3662500-4377500 GCF_015326965.1 Paenibacillus sp. JZ16 | reverse complement strand
CGTAATATTGATAGTCTTGATCCCTTTGCCGCCACGGGTCTGACTGCGGTAGTCGCTTGCAGGCGTCCGCTTGCCGTAACCTTTGGTCGTTACAATAAGGATATCAAGCTCCTGGTCCACCACGTCCATGCCAATGACTTCGTCATCGTCATCGAGCGTAATCCCTTTCACCCCCGTCGCGCTTCTTCCCATCGAGCGAACATCGCTCTCCTTGAAGCGGATGGACATGCCTTGCGCCGTTCCCATGATGATCTCCTGCTGACCATCTGTCAGCTTAACCTCGATCAAGGAATCATCATCGCGCAGGTTGATCGCAATCAGACCGCCCTTGCGGATATTGACATAATCCTCAAGCGGAGTTTTCTTAACGACACCCTGACGTGTGGCAAAGAACAAGAAATTATCGCTGTCAAAGTTCTCCACCGGGATCACGGCATTGATCGACTCGCCCTGTTCAATCTGAATCAGGTTGATGATCGGCGTTCCGCGGGCGGTACGGCTAAGCTCAGGAATCTCATAGGCTTTCAACCGGTACGCCTTCCCTTTGTCCGTGAAGAACATCAGATAGTGGTGGGAATTCGTGACGAAGAGATGCTCGACAAAGTCTTCGCTCTTCGTATCCATCCCCACAACGCCGCGGCCGCCCCGCTTCTGGCTGCGATAGGTGTTCGCAGGCAGACGCTTGATGTAACCGGTATGCGTAATGGTGATGATCACTTCTTCCCGTGGAATCAGATCCTCATCCAGGATGCTGTCTTCCCCGACCGTAATTTCGGTACGGCGCTCATCCGAGAAGCGTTCCTTAATCTCTTGGAGCTCATCATTGATAATTTGAAGCACAAGATGCTCATTAGCCAAGATCTCGCGCAGTTCCGCGATTCTGGCAAGCAATTCTTGGTACTCGTTCTCAATCTTCTCGCGTTCGAGTCCGGTCAGGCGCTGCAAACGCATATCCAGGATGGCCTGCGCCTGCTCATGACTGAGACCGAAACGCTCCATCAAGCCTTCGCGAGCTGCCTCTGTAGTCTGCGACGCGCGAATGAGGGCAATAACCTCATCGAGATGATCCAGCGCAATCCGCAAACCTTCGAGAATATGAGCGCGAGCTTCCGCCTTCTTCAGTTCAAACTCGGTCCGGCGACGGATAACGATAACCTGATGCTCCAAATAGTAGAACAGCACGTCGCGCAGATTCAAAATTTTCGGCTCATTGTTTACGATAGCCAGCATGTTAATACCGAAATTAGACTGCATAGCCGTATGCTTGTACAGGTTATTCAAAACGACATTTGGGTTGACGTCCCGGCGCAGCTCAATAACAATCCGCATACCGTTACGGTCCGACTCGTCGCGGAGATCCGTAATGCCGTCAATCCGCTTATCGCGAACCAATTCCGCGATCTTCTCAACCAGTCGAGCCTTGTTCACCTGATACGGAATCTCGTGAACGACAATGCGAGCCTTGTTGTTATTCTCTTCTATGGTCGCTTTCGCCCGCATCGTAACGGATCCACGGCCCGTACGGTATGCTTGACGAATCCCCTCACGTCCCAGAATATAACCCGCTGTCGGGAAATCCGGTCCTTGAATATATTCCATCAGCTCCATCGGCGTGATATCAGGATTTCGAATCATCGCCTGAACGCCATCGATAACTTCACCGAGATTATGAGGCGGAATATTGGTAGCCATACCTACTGCGATCCCGGACACGCCGTTTACCAGCAAGTTAGGATAACGCGCAGGAAGAACGACCGGCTCCTGTTCCTCACCATCATAGTTAGGAGCAAAGTCTATCGTTTCTTTATTAATATCACGCAGCATTTCCATAGCAATCTTCGATAAACGAGCCTCGGTATAACGCATAGCCGCTGCCATATCGCCGTCAATGGAACCGAAGTTTCCGTGTCCATCAACAAGCATATAACGCATGGAGAAGTCCTGCGCCATCCGAACCATGGATTCATAAACTGCGGAATCACCATGAGGATGGTACTTACCGATAACCTCGCCAACAATTCTTGCCGATTTCTTATGCGGTTTATCCGGGGCCATTCCAAGTTCAGACATCGCATATAAAATACGACGGTGTACTGGCTTCATTCCGTCCCGTACATCCGGCAAAGCCCGGCTGACAATGATACTCATCGCGTAGTCCATAAAGGACTCGCGCATCTCGGTACCAATGTCACGATCTTTGATTTGGGAGAAATTTTCTTCCGCCATGCTGGACCTCCTTCATTTTCCTATCAACCATGCCTTGATCTATGTGAAAAAAGCAGAATAGTGATTAGAAACCTAAAAACGCACTAACCTTTATTATATTACTTTCACAAACCGTGCACAATTAAACACGGGATGGATCAAGTGAAAGAATGATTTTTGCCCGGAAACCGGGATATACGCCCTGTCCTCCGTGCCCCTTTTCACATACAATGCATTGCACAGGACTTTTCGTAGCATCACATCTTTATATTATACCACTGTTTGTCATACTTGTCCTATGTTTTCCGGGTTTAAGCTCTCTTGCTGGAGATGCCCCGATTCTTTCAAATCAACCGGATGGACACGAGTTTGTTAACGAGACAGGCCAAATCCTGTCACTCCCATCATACAGCTGGAAAGGATGAAGATGGTTGACTATCCAACGCGTTGCAAGCAAGTGGGCGAAAACGAAAATACTCTTGAAAAATAAAGGTCTCGCCTCTTATGTTCCCTCTACCCGCCAGTATTCATTGGAGGCGCTTGGTGACATGCTGGGCACACATACGCTTGTGTATATCAAGCCTGACCGGGGAACCTATGGCGTCGGCGTCATGTCAGTCGAGCAGCTCCAATCCAAAATCGGTGATGCCGACGAAACCACGACCACTTCCTACAAGCTTCGTTATGAACAGAAAACCGAAATGTTTACCTCCCTGGAGAGTCTCGATAAAACACTGAGCGCTTTGTTTCAGGGGAAGGAATATCTCATTCAGCAAGGCATCCATCTGCTTCGCCATAAAGGCCGCCCCTTTGATCTACGTGTACTTACTCAGAAGAGTCCTTCTGGCCAGTGGGTGAGCACAGGAATAATCGGGCGGGTAGCGGCCAAGAATAAAATCATTACCAACCACCATAGCGGTGGGGCAGCCCAGCACTATAAACCGCTGATGACCGAGCATATGACGGCGGATGAGGCAGAGAACATCCGTAAAGAGCTGAATGTGCTTGGGGTGAATGTCGCATCGCAGCTGCAGAAATCCTATCCCAAGCTGAAAGAAATCGGCCTCGATATTGCCATCGACGGTCGCTGGAACATCTGGATCTTGGAGGTTAATACCAAACCTGCACTGTTCCCGTTCAAGAAATTTTTCAAGGATCCCAGCATCTACAATCAAGTAAAAAAGTATGCAAACGCTTATGGGCGTAACTTAACCGGCAAGAAAAAAGCCAAAAAGACCGGTTAGCCTATGCGATATATAATTTAATGCCTAGATTCAGGATATATGGCGAACACACCAAATCGTATCTATCGTAAAAATAAAAGGGCAGTCCCTGAGGCCTTCACAGACCTTGGGATGCCCCTTTTTGGATTATTAACTTTATACGTCCAGATTACGGACCGACTTCGCATGCTCTTGAATGAAATCCCGCCGCGGTTCAACGTTATCGCCCATCAGGGTATCAAACAACGTATCAGCCAGGATCGCATCTTCGATGGTCACCTGAAGCATGGTACGGCTCTCTGGATCCATCGTCGTCTCCCACAGCTGTCCGGCATTCATCTCGCCGAGACCTTTGTAACGCTGCACGTTAATTTTGACGTTCTCACCGAATTCCTTGATGATCTCGTCGCGTTCTTTCTCGCTGCCGGCATAACGGATCACCTTATTGCGCTCGATCTTGAAGAGCGGCGGTTGGGCGATATAGATATAACCCGCTTCCACCAGCTTACGCATGTAACGGTAGAAGAACGTCAGCAGCAAGGTACGAATATGCGCGCCGTCAACGTCGGCATCAGTCATAATAATGATTTTGTGATAACGGGCCTTGGACAGATCGAAATCTTCCGCAATACCCGTACCCAGCGCCGTAATGATCGCCCGGATCTCCGCATTGGACAGGATGCGGTCAAGCCGCGCCTTTTCCACGTTGAGAATTTTACCCCGAAGCGGCAAAATGGCTTGGAAATGCCGGTCGCGTCCCTGCTTGGCGGATCCGCCGGCAGAGTCACCTTCGACGATGTACAGCTCACTGATGGAGGCATCCTTGGAAGAGCAGTCTGCCAGTTTACCTGGCAATGCGCTGACTTCAAGCGCACTCTTCCGGCGTGTCATCTCGCGGGCTTTACGCGCCGCTTCACGAGCACGTGATGCCTGGAGCGCCTTCTCCAGGATCCGACGGGAAACCGACGGATTCTCCTGCAGGAACTCCTGCAGCTTCTCCGCGAACAAGGATTCCACAATACCGCGGACTTCACTGTTGCCGAGCTTGGTTTTGGTTTGTCCTTCGAACTGCGGCTCCGGTACCTTGACCGAGATGATTGCCGTCAATCCCTCACGCACATCGTCACCCGACAAGTTGTTGGTGTTATCTTTGATCAATCCCGTTTTGCGGGCATAGTCATTGATAATCCGAGTGAGTGCACTCTTAAAGCCGGATTCATGCGTTCCGCCTTCGTGCGTGTTGATATTATTTGCAAAAGAATAAATATTCTCGGTATAGCTGTCGTTATACTGGAGCGATACTTCGACCTGAATATTATCCCGTGATCCCTCAACATAGATAGGGTCTTCGTGCAGTGCTTCCTTCTTCTCATTCAGGAACTTAACGTATTCAATGATTCCGCCCTCGTATTTGAAATAGTCGGAGGCACCTGTACGTTCATCCGTCAGCGTAAGCGCAATGCCCTTATTCAGGAACGCCAGCTCACGAATCCGCGTAAGCAGCGTGTTGTAATCATATTCCGTTGTTTCCGTGAAAATCTCCGGATCCGGCAAGAAGGTTACGGTTGTACCAGTATCGTCGGAATCCCCGATGACCTTGATATCATATTGAGGTACGCCGCGATGATACTCCTGTTGGTAGATGTGCCCGTCACGTTTGACTTGAACCACGACTTTCGAAGACAGTGCATTCACGACCGAGACACCAACACCATGCAGACCGCCGGATACTTTATATCCGCCGCCGCCAAATTTACCGCCGGCATGAAGGACGGTCATAACGACTTCCAGCGTCGACTTCTTCAGTTTGGCGTTCTCGCCGACCGGAATTCCGCGCCCGTTATCGACAACGGTAACACTGTTATCCTCATGGACAATGATTTCGATATGGTCGCATATTCCCGCCATCGCTTCGTCAATACTATTGTCCACAACTTCCCATACCAAATGATGCAAACCCTTGGCACTGGTAGACCCGATATACATCCCGGGACGTTTACGAACGGCTTCCAATCCTTCCAGTACCTGAATCTGATTCTCATCATATGTCGGTTGATTCATAGACATGCCTTCACCTACTTCTACAGATTCTGTTATGCCTGAGCTACAAAATGATTTGCTCGTTTCTTAAGCGTTGCAGAGGAGATCGGAGAGTAATAAACGATCGACTTCGTCACCACAATGGATTTCGGATCCTCTTCGCCAATCATCTCCACGACTTTATGCTGCTGGGCATGCGTGACGAACTGCTTGGAGATTTTTGAAGATTTCTCTATCGAGATATCAAAAATCCCAACCAGCTCCGACGAACGGATGATCTTCTCTCCGCCCAAATGAATATACATATGGAATCACTCCTTAAGAGCCCACCTGTCCGTCATGGACATGAAAAATGCTGGCACCCTTCAATTTGTCGGTATTCAAACTCTCAATGCCCGTCGCCGTGATGAATGTCTGCACTTTGCTCTGGAATGTCTCGATCAATTGTGTCTGCCGGTACGGATCCAATTCAGAAAGCACATCATCCAGAAGCAGCACCGGATATTCACCGATCTCTTCCTGTATCAGCTCGATTTCAGCCAGTTTCAAAGATAGCGCCGTCGTCCGCTGCTGACCTTGAGATCCATACGTTTGGACTTCTTTGCCATTAATATAAAAAGCCAGATCATCTCGATGAGGACCTGCCAATGTCATACCACGCCGTATTTCTTGCTCTTTCATTTGTGATAATTTTATCATAAATGTCTCAAATAAGACAGCTTCATCTTCTTCCTCCGCGTCAGCAAAGGACGGAAGGTAGTGTAAAGAGAGCTCTTCCAGACCGTTTGTGATTCCCTGATGAATGGTCTCAGCCCACTTTTGCAGCTTTTTTATAAATTGTTTCCTCTTCTTGACGATTTTAACACCATGTTCTGCCAATTGGTTGTTCCAAATGTCCAGCATCGCTTGTTCGGCGCTGCCCTTCCCCCATAATTGCTTCAGCAGATTGTTGCGCTGCACAAGCACCTTCTGGTATTGCTGCAGGTGAAACAGATAGCTTGGCGCGACCTGCCCGATCTCCATGTCAAGAAACCGGCGGCGAACCCCCGGCGTGCCTTTGACAATCTCCAGATCCTCGGGCGCAAACATCACGACATTGAGCGAGCCGATGAAATCGCTAAGCTTCCGCTGCTCGAGTCCGTTGATTTTTGCCTTCTTCCCCTGCTGAGACAAACTCAGCTCCAGCCTCAAAGGGCCGTACTTGCGATCAATCTCGGCTGATATATGCGCACTGGACTGCTCGAATCCAATCAATTCGCGATCCTTGGAGGTCCGATGGCTCTTCGTTAAAGCAAGCACGAAGAGCGCCTCCATCAAATTCGTCTTTCCTTGGGCATTGCGTCCGATGATCAAATTGACATCGCCAAACGCCTCAAGCTGCAGCTTCTCGTAATTTCGATAATGCTGCAGGCTGACATTTTTGACAAACAAGCTTATCCTCTCCCTCGTCTTCCGCGCTTAGCGCCAAAGCGGCTGCGGGAGGCTGTCTATTGTGCTGCCACCTGAAACGTCCCGCAATCCTCTACTTTGACGATGTCGCCGGGAACCAGTTTGCGTCCGCGCCGCTCTTCCTTCTCGTCGTTGACCAGAACCGCTCCTTCCGCAAGCAGCGCCTTCGCCATCCCACCTGTGGATACGCAATCTGAAAGCTTCAAGAACTGATCCAGCTTGATATATTCACTGTGGATAAATATTTGTTTCATGACCTCGTCCTTTCATCCCTATCAACATGGGGATAACTTTAATTGGCCGTACGGTACGGCAGAATAATATATTGGCTCTTGCTGTCGTCGAGCGGTTTAAGAATGATCGGGCTCATAACCCCCATGAAAGCGATCATCAGCTGTTCGCTTTCAACCACCTTTAGCACGTCCAGCATGTATTTGGAGTTGAACGAGATGCGCAGCGGCTCCCCTTTGAAATCGATCAGATCCAATTCTTCACGCACTTTACCAAGCTCAGAGGAGCTGGAAGAGATCTCGATGCCGCCTTGTTCCATCGTTTGCAGGAGAACAATGTTCGTTTTCTCCTCCTTGGAGAGCAGGTAGGCGCGGTCGATCGATTCGCTTAATTTTTTTGTGTCCAAAACGAGTTCTGTTTTATGCGATGTTGGAATAATTCTAGAAGTATCGGGATAAATGCCGTCCAGTATACGGGAATAGAACAGAACACGGTCAATTTTAAATAATACCTGATTATCGGCCACAACGATATCCACCAGCGTATTTTGGTCCGGAATAATTTTGCTCAGCTCATTCAGCGTTTTACCCGCAATGACGACATTGTTGAACGAAATATCCTGTGCATTGTCCAGCTGTGCGGAGCGAGTTGCCAATCTGTGACGGTCTGTTGCGGTAAATTTCAATTCATTATCGTTCAGACTCCATAATACCCCGGTCAAAATAGGCGTTGTTTCATGGGTGGAAATGGAGAATACCGTTTGCTTGATCATGTTTTTCAGCAGATCTCCAGGCAAAGAAACGGTTTGGCTGTCTTCAATGTTAGGCAGTACCGGGAATTCTTCGGGGTCCAAGCCCACCATCTGAATTTCCGTAGCTCCCGAAGAAATAAAGGTATGGAAGTTCTCTTTTACCTCCATCTGGATTTCTTGGGAAGGGAGTTTCTTGATGATTTCAACAAAAAATTTGGCCGGCAGCACAACGCTACCAGGCTGCTCTACCTGGACGATGGTGTGCTTCTCATCTTCCGCAGGAATAAACGATTGAATGGAAATATCAGTATCGCTAGCAGTTAGTGTGACACCCGAATACGTGACATCCAGTTTAATGCCGCTGAGGATCGGAATCGTAGTTCGGCTGGAAATCGCCTTGGATACGTGTTGAATGGATTCGTTTAATACATTTTTTAATATGCTGATTTTCATCAATTTCACTCCTTACGGAAAAATGAGAGGGGTTTTTTCACCTTGGCGAATGCCAAGAGGATCCCCCTCTTTATGGTTAAATTATTTATTAATTATTATTAGTAATAGTAATAGGGGCACTGAATATGTGGATAAGCCCCAGAAAAGGCATAAAATTAAGCCTATCCACATGTGTATAGATTGTGCATAGGCTTTGAACTTGTTCAGGTTGGATTTTTGATTTTCTCCGTAATATTATTGACCACTTTAAACAGCTCCTGGTCGTTTTTCAGAGATTGGGTAATCTTCTCATGGGCATGGATGACAGTGGTATGATCCCGGCCTCCGAATGCTTCTCCGATCTTGGGAAGGGAATAGTCGGTTAATTCGCGGGACAGGTACATGGCAATTTGCCGCGGAAATGCGACGGCTTTGGTTCGCTTGCGGGCTTTGAAGTCTTCCAGCCTGAGGTTGTAATACTCGCCCACCTTCTGCTGGATGTCCTGAATCGTAATCATTCGCGGCCGGCTGGACGGGATGATATCCTTCAGGGCTTCGGCTGCCAAATGCGTTGTTACGTCCTGATTGGTCAGGGAGGAATAGGCAACGACACGGATCAAGGCACCTTCGAGTTCACGAATGTTCGTATCGATCTGATTGGCGATATACATCATGGCTTCGTTCGGAATATCCAGATTCTCGGCCTTCGCTTTCTTGCGGAGAATGGCAATCCGCGTCTCCAGATCCGGCGGTTGAATATCGGTGATCAATCCCCATTCGAACCGGGAACGGAGCCGTTCTTCCAGCGTCGGAATCTCCTTGGGCGGACGGTCACTGGATATGATAATCTGCTTCCGCTCTTCGTGCAGGGCGTTAAACGTATGGAAAAATTCCTCCTGCGTCGATTCCTTGCCTGCCAAGAACTGAATATCGTCAATGAGCAGAATATCGACGTTGCGGTACTTGTTGCGGAAGCTTTCAGCGCGGTTGTCCCGAATGGAGTTGATGAACTCGTTGGTGAATTTCTCGGAGGAAATATACACGACTCTGCTGCTGGGATTGTGCTCCAAAATATAGTGGCCGATGGCATGCATTAAGTGGGTTTTTCCAAGTCCAACTCCACCATATAGGAACAATGGGTTATACGCCTTAGCCGGAGCTTCGGCAACAGCGAGCGAGGCAGCATGGGCGAAGCGGTTGCCTGAACCGATGACAAAGGTATCAAACGTATACTTCGGATTCAGCATATGAGACTGAATTTCTTCCCCGGATATTTCAAGCGGCGGCGAGATCTGCTGCGGCACAGGTTCGTGTCCTTTGGCCTCCTCAATGACGAAGCGGACATCCACCTGCTTGCCCACCACCTCCAATACGGTTGCACTAACCAGCTTGGTGTATCGGCTCTCCAGCCATTCCACAGCAAATGTTGTCGGTGCGGAAATGACGACGGAGTGATCGGTAATGGTCAATGCCTTGGTAGCTTTAAACCAAGTGTCAAAACTCGGTTTACTCAGCTTGGTTTGTATGATCGATAATATTTCTTGCCATAATTCGGAAGTATGGCTTTCCAAAACTGTCACTCCTTTAAATCTTCCAAATGTGGCTAGAGCCATGTGTGGAATTGTCGAAAGAAAATGAATGATGTCTAATTATCCCCAGAACTAACTCCTGTGGAAACAAAAAAATATGGATAAATTGAAATTGTTCACAACTTTATCCACAGCCTGTTGATAATATTATAGCTTCATTCACATATTCACAACCAAAAGTAATATCATCATAGCAAAAGAAGGCCTTGTTTTCAATGTATGTCGCTAATTTATCCACAAATTCAATACGTTGTGCATAATTTTTATTCACACCACTATATATTGTTTATAATTTGTTTAGCCTTCGACATCATTGGCCTCAAAGCGCAAAAAATTATTCACAGGTTGTCCGATTCGCAAGCAGAATTTTCTTCTCCCACCATCTGTTCATAACTTATGGTTGAATGTTCTAGCAGCCAATAAATCAACCAAAGGTGAAAAATGGCTGTGGATAGTCTTCAATTGGAATCGATAGATTCCCAATTGAGGACTTTTTTTCGGAACGGGGGAGCCACGGATGCGGACGGAAGGGAAGTCGATGAATTGGAGAAGAATAGGGGTACTACTCGCTCTGACCGCCACATTGGTTCTTATTATCGTGTGGGCCCAGGGCTATTATTCGAAGAAAGTGTTTCATATGGAGGGACTAAAGTAGGTTTCTTCGTATTGGCGCTCGTGATGCTGATCTATGCCTGGTGCGGTTTCCGTTATGAGGCTTTTCAACGCTTTATGTTTCATATGTCTCCCTCGAACCTGATGATTGATAATCCGGAGCCCAGCGATTTCTACTTTTTTATGTGTAAGGCAGCGGGAATTTTCGGTATGGATTCTCACTGTGGATATTTTTTTCTCAGGCATTATGACAAAAAAAGCCCGTTTTCGCCATGGATCGGCTCCATCGAAAACGGGCCTTTTTAATAGATTTTAGAAAGTATCAACCTTGAAGCATGACCTAGCTGATATCGCAAGAATAACAATATCTTCACGAGGTCTGTCTTCTTCTAAGAATATTCGTCGAATCGAGGTTTTCCTTCTATAGTAATTTTACGATTGCTCGAATCGGCGCTGAAACTCGGTAATGGCTTCATAATCTTCTTCCAGCTTCCGCGAAATGCGGATAAAGATCGGCAGCAGAGCCTTATAAACATCAGAACTTTCCTTCACAGGCTGGTGTTCATGCGTACCGCCGACCATCGTCTCTACAATGTCGAGTGAATCCGCTCTTCCTGTAGCGTACAGACCGAGGACTACGGCGCCAAGACAAGAGCTCTCGTAGCTCTCCGGCACGATCACCTGCTGGTCAAAAATATCCGCCATCATCTGCCGCCAGATCGGTGAACGGGCGAAACCGCCGGTGGCGTGAATTTTGGCCGGTCGGCCGATTTGTTCCTCCATCGCCAGCAGAACGGTATACATATTAAAGATCACGCCCTCCAGCACGGAGCGGATCATATGCTCTTTTTTATGATTCAGGGTTAAGCCAAAGAACGATCCACGGGCATTCGGATCCCATAACGGTGCGCGTTCTCCGGTTAGGTACGGGTGGAATAGCAGTCCGTTCGAGCCTGGCGGAATACGGTCCGCGATTTTGGTTAGTACATCATAAGAATTGATGCCGAGCCGCTTGGCGGTTTCGACCTCGGAGGCGGCAAATTCATCGCGAACCCAGCGGAAAATCATGCCGCCGTTGTTAACCGCGCCGCCGATTACCCAGTGCTTCTCCGTCAATGCGTAGCAGAAAATACGACCTTTCGGATCAGTCATCGGCTTGTCGACAACCGTACGGATCGCACCGCTCGTACCAATGGTAGCGGCAACGACTCCCGGCTTGATGGCATTCACGCCGAGATTCGACAGGACACCGTCGGCAGCTCCAAGCACGAATGGTGTGGAAGTGGAGAGCCCCATGGCTGCGGCATACTCGCTTTTCAGGCCTTCCATGATATGCGTAGTTGGTACTATCGTAGATAAATGGTCCTCCGTGATGCCAGCGAGCTCCAGCGCCTGCTGATCCCATGCCAGTTCCTCAAGGTTCATCATCCCGGTACTGGAGGCAATGGAGTGGTCTACAATATATTGGCCGAATAGTTTGAAATAAACATATTCTTTAATCGAAATGAATTTAGCTGCTTGGTTAAAGAGGGAGGGCAGCTCATGGCGCATCCACATCAGCTTGGTCACAGGTGACATCGGATGGATCGGAGTTCCGGTTCTAAGGTACAGCTCCATGCCGCCGAGTTCTTTTTTGAGCTTCGCGGACCAGGCTGCACTGCGGTTGTCTGCCCATGTAATGCAGCGAGTCAACGGAGTGCCTTGGCTATCTACGGCGATGACGCTGTGCATGGCCGCGCTGAAAGAAACGAATAGAACTTGAGCAGGATCTATCCCGCTCTGTGTCATGATCCCTTGAACAGAGGAAATGACGGTCTGAAAAATTTGCTCCGGATCTTGCTCCGCCGTAGACGGAGTAGGTGTGAGCAGCGGATATTCACCGCCGGCTTTGGCTACAACCTCACCATTCTCTTTGAAAAGGACGGCCTTGGTGCTGGTTGTTCCGATATCGACACCGATCATATAGTTCTGAGTACTCATGAGACATACCTTCTTTCTACGTAAGGGCACCCGGTTCGCTGCTTAACATATCAGCATTCCAAGGAGCCCCCATGTGTCTTATTGCTACATTATACAATTACATTGAGAACGAGAGCCAACACGAGTCCGGTCAGGGACAGGATCGTCTCCATCACGGTCCAGGACTTCAGCGTCTGGGCTACCGTCATGTTAAAGAATTCTTTTACCATCCAGAAGCCGGCATCGTTCACGTGGGACAGTACGATGGAGCCTGCTCCGGTAGCGAGCACCACTAGCTCAACGTTGGCCCCGGGGGTCATCGCGAGCACAGGAGCAACGATTCCTGCGGCGGTTGTCATGGCTACGGTTGCAGAACCTGTTGCGATCCGAATGAGTGCCGCGACAAGCCATGCAAACAGGATCACGTTGATATTTGCACCGGTTGCAATTTCGGCGATGGCATTGCCGACGCCGCTGTTGATCAGAACCTGCTTGAAAGCGCCGCCTGCGCCGATGATCAGAATGATCGTAGCAATTGGAGCGAGACATTCGCTGGTGAAACGGGACAGATCGTGTTTGTTAAAGCCGCGGGCGAATCCAAGCGAGAAGAAGGAGAAGACCGCAGCAATGAGCAGCGCAATGATTTCATGGCCGATAAATTTGCAGAACACGGAAATGAAGCTGGTAGATTCCGGATCGATAATATCAGCTGCGGAACCGATAAGCATCAGAATGACCGGCAGCAAAATGGTAAACAACGTGATACCAAAGCCGGGCAAACCGCGCTCCGCTTTGCTCGAAAACTGCTCAGCAAGCTCCTCGGGTGGTTCAGTACGGATCCGTTTGCCGATGAATTTGCCGAACACCGGGCCAGCCAGAATCGCTGCCGGGATCCCGACCAGGAACGAGTAGAGAATCGTCATGCCAAGGTCGGCATCATATGCTTCAATAGCAATCATTGGAGCAGGATGCGGTGGTACCAAACCGTGAACGGTGGACAATCCGGCCAAAATCGGAATGCCGATGTGCAGCAGGGACATTTTCGTTTTGCGTGCAACTGTGAAGACAATGGGAATCAACAGGATGACCCCAACCTCGAAAAATACGGGAATGCCGACAATAAAGCCGACAATCATCATGGCCCAGTGTACGCGCTTCTCGCCGAAGCGGTCCACGAGGGTGGTGGCGATTTGTTCAGCGCCGCCGGATTCGGCCATCATTTTTCCAAGCATGGTCCCTAGGGCGATAACGATTGCAATCGTTCCAAGCGTTCCGCCAAGACCGCCGGTTATCGAAGTAATCACATCCGCAGGCTGCATGCCCGTCAATAGACCAAGGATCAGTGCGGAGATCAATAAAGTTACGAAAGGATTCCATTTATATTTGGAAATCAGCACGATCAGGAAGACGATCGTCAGCAGTGTCCAGATCATTAAGGTAGCATTATGACTGAGACCGAATAGTGAATTCATATCTTGCTTCCTCCTATAGATTACCCATTTTGAATTGGGAAATGGTTAATATCGAGCTGTTCTGCGGTAGTATACCCAAAACATAGGCGAATTCTATTGTATACTTGTCGACAACTTAGAGCGTGCACAGTGTTTCGTAAGACGGAGGAAGGGAGGATTAAGGCTAACCCTCCGGAAAACTAAGATGAAGCGTCTGACGGGAATCATCGAAGTAATGCTGAACCGCCGTTTGGATCCGTGCCGGATCCAGGGATTCCATCTCTGCAATTAGCTGAAGATGCTTGTCCATGACATACCGAATCTTGGTGCCTCCGCCACCAAACACCTGACGGGTCGTAATTAACATGACTGTGATTACGATAGGGCGAATGCTCTTCCACAGATGAAGAATCCGTTTATGGTTCGCTTCCGTAATGATCCGTTCATGAAAAGCCAAATCCTGATAGGAGAATTCAACCGGGTCCTGATGTTTGGCTGCAAGCTCCATCCGATCGACGATTTGTTTTAAATGCTGGATTAATTCCGGCTGGGGATTCGCAAACACCTGGCCTTGAACAAAGCTCTCGATAAGGAAACGAACATCGTATAATTCCTCTACTTCTTTAAGCGATAAGCCCATGACAACGGCGCCCATGCGCTCCAATTGGATCAATCCTTCGCTGGACAGCGTTTTCATTGCTTCCCGCACAGGAGATCGGCTGGTGCCGAATTCACCTGCAATCCGATTCTCCGACAGGATTTCTCCGCGCTTGATGATGCCGCTAATAATCTGCAATCTCAGTTCACTGGCGATGGCCTCTCCTAGAGAGGCCCCCTGAAGCCATGTTGAGGGAAATTTCATAGCATAATTCTCCAATCCGTACTGATTCTAATTTTCTCTAGTGGTAATGATACCACATCGAAAGGAGAAGGGACCATGATGAGGCTATGACATGATGCCCTTAAGAAGCAGCAGGTTATAGAAAAGAATCAACGTTATTCCGACTTCTCAACTGCATGGCCGCCGAATTCATTACGCAGCGCTGCAACGACTTTGCCGTGGAACGTATCTTGGTCAAGGGAACGATAGCGCATAAACAGCGACATGGCGATAACCGGTGCGCTGGCTTGTACCTCAAGCGCCGTTTCTACGGTCCACTTTCCTTCGCCGGACGATTTCATCACGCCTTTGATGCCATCCAGCTTCGGATCCTTGGAAAATGCGTTTTGCGTCAGCTCCATGAGCCAGCTGCGAATGACGGATCCATTGGACCATACCCGGGCGACATCCTCATAGTTGAAGTCGAATGCGCTTTTTTCCAATACTTCAAAGCCTTCCGCAATGGATTGCATCATACCGTATTCGATTCCGTTATGGACCATCTTCAGAAAATGGCCGCTGCCGCTTTCACCGGCATACAAGTAACCGTTCTCGACAGCCATATCCTTAAACAGGGGCTCAATGCTGGTGAATATGTCGCGATTGCCCCCAATCATAAAG
Organism: Paenibacillus sp. JZ16; assembly: GCF_015326965.1. NCBI lineage: Bacteria > Bacillati > Bacillota > Bacilli > Caryophanales > Paenibacillaceae > Paenibacillus > Paenibacillus sp. JZ16. The sequence goes on along the minus strand of NZ_CP017659.1, from coordinate 4,362,057 downwards.
CAGCCACCATGATGTGCGCCTTCCATGCCTCCGGAAGTGCCGGCATCAAAATAATGTATGCCTTGGTCTGCTAGACGTGCTGCACGGGATTTGGAATCTTTATAATGCGAGTTGCCGCCGTCAATCAGAATATCACCGGACTCGAGGAGCGGAGTGAGAGAATCAATGACGGAATCCACAATATTTCCGGCAGGCACCATCATCCATACGATGCGGGGTTTATCCAGTTTCGCAACGAGCAATTCAGTTGATGCTGCGGCTTCGGCACCACATTGGGCAGCTTGATCGACCAATTCCGTATTTAAGTCGTAAGCTACGACCTGATGCTGATGATGAATCAGATTCTGAACCAGATTGAGGCCCATTTTCCCCAGACCGATCATGCCTATTTTCATAAAACAATGCAGCTCCTTCTTAGGTGTATACTTGTATACAACTTAAATTCAATTATTTATACTACTCCTTTATACCTCTTGTGTAAATAAGGGGGCATGCGAGCGATGAAAGGACTTACATGGATCGAAAAATGACATCCACAATGTTTTAAAATAGGTTATCCCCATGTGGATAATTCAAAACTAGCAATAATGACTACTTGTGGAAAACTTAAGTGCTTGCCGAGGTCAAGTAAGGTTTGACTTTTGGGCCTGAACGTGATTAAATGTATAAAGGCATTTTCTGTGAAGATGAGAACATTATCCGCTACCATTTAGCGGTCTGTTTACAAGAGATACGTCCATAGACGTCGGTTCAACAAATCGCGGTCTATTCTTCCGTGAAAGTGCGTCGATTGACGTTATGATCTTAAAATATGGGTAAGACATATTCCTGTAAGGGGGTGCATTAATTCATGAGACCGACTTTCAAACCGAATGTAAGCAAACGTAAAAAGGTACATGGCTTCCGTAAAAGAATGAGCACGAAGAACGGACGCAAAGTATTGGCTAATCGCCGTCAAAAAGGCAGAAAAGTACTGAGCGCGTAATATTGTGCCACGAAGACCACCGAGGTGGTCTTTTTTTCGTAATATCTCCTGCAGTGTGAGGAGTTTCCTTATGAAACCGGCAGAATATAAGCTAAAGTAGGCTTAAAGTATTCCAATTGGAGTGTTTATCGCGGTTTTGGCATGACTATACTATTATAATAGAAGAGATGCCAAAGAGGCTTAAGATTATTGAACTTGATTAACGGCAGGGCGGGAGAAACTTGTGCATAGAAAACTTCGTTTACGGAACCGCGCTGATTTCAGCCGGGTATATCGACACGGAAAGTCCTTCGCCAATCATCAATTTGTTGTATATTGGTCACGCAAAAAAGAGGTAGAGCAGTTTCGCGTTGGCGTTTCATGCAGCAAAAAGATCGGCAATGCGGTTGTCCGCAACCGGATGAGACGGCTGGTTAAAGAGATTGTCAGGCACCATCAGCATCAGATTATCGAGCATATCGACCTGATTTTTATCGTTCGAAAGGGAGCCCTCGATAAGTCTTATCAGGAGCTGGAGAAAAGCGTGCTTCATGTATTGAGGAAATCGTCCCTTCTGAAAGCGAAGAGGGGCTGAACCATGTGTTTATTTGTCCATATAAATATGTTATGATTTACCGTGGAATGGAATGGCGAAGAGAGGGGTTTTGAAGTGTCGTTCATGAAGACAAGACGAGGAAAATGGTTCCTCCTCACCGCTGTAATACTTGCAGTGGCCGTTATATCAGGTTGTGCGCCTGGAGCTGACCAAACGCGTACCATTGAAGACTTGAAAAATGGAGGCTTTTGGCAGAGCAACGTTGTTTATTACTTTACATGGGCACTTGATACGTTTGCTACATGGTTTAACGGTGAATACGGATTGTCCGTACTCGTGATGGTGCTTATCGTCCGTACCTTGATTTTACCGCTGACTCTGAAACAGGTCAGAAGCTCGAAGGCAATGCAGGCCATTCAGCCTGAAATTCAGAAAATTCGCGAGAAATATAAAGATCAACCTGAAAAAGTTCAAATGGAAACGATGAAGCTCTTCCAGGAGAATAAGGTTAATCCGATGGCGGGATGTTTGCCGCTGATCGTACAAATGCCGATATTTATCGCACTCTATCATTCGATTTACTATAACAATCTCCTTCGTGATCACGAATTCCTGTGGCTGCAATTAGGTCAACCGGACAAGCTGTTTATTTTGCCGGTGCTTGCCGCTGCAACGACTTATTTCCAAACGAAAATGATGATGAAGATGAACCCGTCTCCACAAATGGGGATGATGCAGTTCATGCTGTTCGTTTATCCGATTCTGATCTTTGTAATGTCCTTCCAGTTCCCTTCAGCACTTCCGTTGTACTGGTTCTACAGTAACCTCTACACCATCGTGCAGAATTACTTCTTGTACCGCAACAATGACAAGGCTGCTGTCGTGGCAAGTGTTGCCAGCGCAACCGACGGTCAGAAGAGTAAGAGCGGTAACAAGGGCGGGAAAAAGAGTGGCAGCAAAGGCGGGAAAAAAGGTTCGAAGGGAGCCAAGAAGTCGAGATGACTAAAATCGTCGCAACAGGAAAAACCATTGAAGATGCTGTCGCACAAGGGCTGGCCCGATGGGGTGTAAGTCAAGACCGTGTATCGGTTCAAGTATTGAGTCAGCCATCAAGAGGATTCCTGGGCCTGTTTGGGGTCAAGGAAGCGAAAGTCGAACTAACGCTCCTGCCTGACGGTGCCGGCGGCGATTCATCTGTGAAGGAAGTACCTCCTACAAACGCGCAAGCCGTTCCGGCCAAAGTGGTTCAGGTCTCCAATACCTCTGTTATGACGCAGGAACCTCCTGCTGTCAGCAGTGATATAGAGAACCCTGCCACAGCTTCGTTTGAAGGCAAGGATCCTTATCAGGAAGCCATCACCTTTCTTAAGGATACCGGACAAGCCATGGGGCTAGATATTTCGGTTGAGATTGAGAAGGGGAAAGACTTTACCACGCTTCAAATTTCTGGCGCCGGACTCGGATTGATGATCGGGCGTAGAGGTCAGACTCTGGATGCCCTTCAGTATCTGGCAAATATCGTAGCTAACCGTTATTCCAACAGCTATCTTCGCATCGTACTGGATGCGGAGAACTTCCGAGACCGTCGCAAGAAGACGCTGGAGGATCTGGCGGATCGGTTAGCGGGACGGGTACTGAAGACCCGTAAAGAGATTGTGCTTGAGCCTATGCCTGCTGCTGAACGGAAGGTGATTCACGCTAAACTCCAGTCGCATGGAGCCGTGAAGACGTACAGCAAGGGCGAAGAGCCGAACCGGCGGGTTGTCATTACACCCAAGTCGTCCTAAATGAGTTGAAGAGTATATATAAACAATGACTCCTTAAGCTTCAAGAGGGAGTCATTGTTTTTTAAAGAGACCTATAGAGGAAGATCCCGTTGGAGGTTTTTCTTTCAAGTTGATAGATGAAGAAGCCGGATTGTACATGGTATGGCTGTAATTCCGATGTTTTTTACAAAGAAAGAGGTGAAGGAAGCGATGTTTAGTGATACGATCGCAGCTATTTCAACAGCTGTCGGTGAAGGCGGCATTGCGATTATTCGCGTCAGCGGTCCGGACTCCGTTCCGGAAGTGGAGCGTATATTCAAAAGTAAAAACAAGTTAACACAAGTGGATTCCCATACCGTTCATTACGGTCATATTGTGGATCCAAAAACGGGAGAAAACCTCGAAGAGGTCCTTGTAACTGTGATGCGTGCTCCACGATCATTCACGACCGAGGATGTCGTCGAGATCAGCGCGCATGGCGGGGTCATCTCCGTAAAACGCGTCATGGATCTGTTGCTTCAATTAAACATCCGTTTGGCGGAACCCGGTGAATTTACGAAGCGGGCTTTCTTAAACGGCCGGATCGATCTGTCCCAGGCGGAAGCCGTTATGGACCTGATTCGTTCGAAATCCGATCGCGCCTTCTCCGTTGCGCTCAAGCAGGTCGAAGGAACGTTATCCCGTAAGATCAACGAGCTGCGGCATACCCTGGTCGAAACGCTGGCCCATATCGAAGTGAATATCGATTACCCTGAGCATGATGTGGAGTCGCTTACTTCAGAGTTCATTAAAGAGAAAAGCCAGCTGGTCATGGGTGAAATTGATAAGCTGCTGAAGACCGCGCAAGAAGGGAAAATCCTGCGTGAAGGGATTACGACAGCTATTATCGGTCGCCCCAATGTGGGCAAATCTTCGCTTCTGAACACGCTGGCCCAGGATAATCGCGCGATTGTCACGGATATACCCGGTACGACTCGCGATGTGATTGAGGAATTTGTCACCATTAACAACATTCCGTTGAAGCTGCTTGATACCGCGGGTATCCGAGAAACGATGGATGTGGTCGAGCAGATCGGCGTTGAACGATCCAAGCATGCGGTTAACGAAGCGGATCTCATTCTGCTCGTGCTGAATGCCAATGAACCGCTGCATCAGGACGAATTGGAATTGATGGAACAAATACGCGGTAGACAATGTATTATCATTATGAATAAAATGGACTTACCGTCTAATCTCGATCTGGACATTCTCCATCGATACTATCCCGATGAATTGATTGTTCCGATGTCGGTGAAGGCGCAAGAGGGTATTGACCGTCTGGAAGAGGCCATATCCAACTTGTTCTTCAGCGGCCAGATTGAAGGCGGAGATCTGACGTATGTGAGCAATGTGCGACATATTGCTTTGCTGAAGAAATCCAAGCAGTCGCTGCAGGATGCTTATGATGCGGCTGAACAGCTCATTCCGATCGATATGATCCAAATCGATGTGAGAATAGCCTGGGAGCAGTTAAGTGAGATATTGGGTGAAGCGGTTGGCGATTCGCTCATTGATCAGATTTTTTCACAGTTTTGCTTGGGTAAATAAGCTTCAAGCCTTACTATATATAGTAGGAACAGCTCAACATTTTCAGGGAAATCCGAGGTGGAATCCCTTTGATTACGTATATAACACAATTAGAACAGGAGGGTGAGCTATGAGTTATATGGGTGGCACTTATGACGTGATTGTAGTCGGTGCAGGACATGCCGGCTGTGAGGCTGCACTTGCATCTGCACGAATGGGTGCTGAAACGTTGATGGTTACAATTAACCTGGATATGGTTGCTTTTATGCCATGTAACCCGTCCATTGGAGGACCTGCAAAAGGCCATGTCGTTCGCGAAATCGACGCACTGGGCGGAGAAATGGGACGCAATATCGATAAAACCTTCATTCAAATGAGAATGTTGAATACAGGTAAAGGTCCGGCTGTCCACGCACTGCGTGCTCAAGCGGATAAGTTTTCTTATCAGCATACCATGAAAGAGACGATGGAGAAGGAAGAGAAGCTTACCCTTCGTCAGGGTATGGTGGATCAGCTCATCGTAGAAGATGGCGTATGCGTTGGGATCGTGACGCAGACGGGTACGGAATATCGTGCGAAAGCGGTTGTGCTGACAACCGGTACGTATTTGCGCGGTAAAGTCATTATGGGTGAATTGATGTATGAGAGCGGTCCGAACAATCAACAGCCGTCCGTAAAACTTGCGCATAACCTGCGCGAGCTTGGATTCGACCTTGTTCGATTCAAGACAGGTACACCACCGCGGGTGCATAAGGATACGATTGATTTCTCCAAGACCGAAATTCAGCCTGGGGATGAGAAGCCTAAGTTCTTCTCTTATGAAACAAAATCCTCCGACAATGAGCAGCTTCCTTGCTGGTTGACGTATACGTCGGTGGATACGCATCAGATTATCAATGACAACCTTCACCGCGCACCGATGTTCTCTGGTGTTATTGAAGGTACTGGACCACGTTACTGCCCGTCTATCGAAGACAAAATCGTTCGTTTTGCCGACAAGCCGAAGCATCAGATTTTCCTTGAGCCTGAAGGTAAAAATACGAAAGAATACTACGTGCAGGGGCTATCCACCAGCATGCCTGAGGATGTTCAGCTTGCGGTTCTTCGCTCCATTCCCGGAATGGAGAAGGTAGAAATGATGCGTAACGGGTATGCTATCGAGTATGATGCGATGGTGCCAACGCAGCTGTGGCCGTCTCTGGAAACGAAAAAACTGCCGGGTCTGTTCACGGCTGGACAGATCAATGGAACCTCGGGATATGAAGAGGCAGCAGGTCAAGGCATTATGGCGGGTATCAATGCGGCACGTAAAGTGCAGGGCAAAGAGCCTGTTATATTGGATCGCTCCCAGGGTTATATTGGAGTGCTGATTGATGACCTGGTGACCAAAGGGACAAATGAGCCTTATCGTTTGCTCACCTCCCGTGCAGAATACCGTCTGCTGCTTCGCCATGATAATGCCGATCTGCGTCTTACCGAAATCGGCCATGATATCGGACTGATCTCGGAAGAGCGTTATGCCAAATTCGTGCTGAAGAAGCAGCTCGTTGAGCAGGAGATCGAGCGTCTTCGCCAAACGAAGGTGAAGCCGGTTGACGTAAATGCGATGCTGGAAGCAGCCGGATCAGCACCAATCGTGGACGGAAGCAATATGCTGACGATTCTGCGCCGTCCGGAAATTACGTTTGCGATGATTGAGTCGCTCTCCCCGTCTCCATACGAGCTGGATGAGGAAATGAAAGAGCAAGTCGAAATTCAAATCAAATATGCGGGTTATATTGAGAAACAGCTGGGACATGTGGAAAAGCTGCAGAAGATGGAGAAGAAACGCATTCCGGAGGATATCGTTTATGACGAGGTCAACGGACTGGCCATGGAAGCTCGGCAGAAGCTGAACAAGATCCGTCCGATCTCCATTGGCCAGGCATCGCGCATTGCCGGCGTAACACCGGCGGATATTTCGATACTTCTCGTTTACCTGGAGCATTATAACCGGGTAACCGCAGCGAAAGGATAAGGAATGGACGACATTCAGAAGGCTTTTGTTGACCGGCTCGGAGAGCACGGGATCACGATTGATGAGAAACAGCTCCAGCAGTTCGAGATGTATTACGAAATACTGGTGGAGTGGAACGAGAAAATGAATTTAACTGGAATTACGGAACGGGAGCAAGTCTATACGAAGCATTTTTACGACTCGATTACGCTCGCCTTTTATGTGGATGTGACCCAAATCGGCAATCTGGCGGATATCGGATCAGGTGCTGGCTTCCCGGGTATTCCTCTGAAAATATGTTTCCCGCATGTGCACCTGACGATTGTGGATTCACTTAACAAACGGATTAACTTTCTGAAGCATGTCGTGGATACGATTGGCCTGACGGGGGTTGAACTGATTCACGGGCGTGCGGAAGAGGTTGCTCGCAAGCAGGGATACCGTGATGGGTTCGATCTGGTCACAGCGAGAGCGGTAGCTCGCATGGCTGTGTTGAACGAGTTCTGCCTACCTTTTACGAAGGTAGGGGGGCGATTCGCAGCGATGAAGGGCAGTGACCCTACGGAGGAGGTGAAGGAGGCTGCTCGCAGCTTGAAAGAGCTGAGAGGGGCTTTGAACAAGGTTCACTCATTCTCCTTACCCGTAGAGGAATCAGGTCGGCATATCGTGGTGATCGATAAAAAGGGAGCCACGCCTTCCAAGTACCCCCGTAAGGCGGGTACGGCCAGTAAAACGCCGATCGTGTAAGCATTTTGCCATCGATCTAGATACTGTCAATCACGCCGGTCTCCCTTTCAGAGACAACCTTTGCTAGAAGACATGCAAACCATTCGAGAGAAGGACTCTATGGAGTCCTTCTCTTTTTTATTGACTTTGTAGATTTGCCTTGAGAGGGAAGGGAGGTCGTTAATATTAGTTTTATTTACATATGAAGTATATAGAAATTGATTTGTTGTATTTTCGTTGATTAAGCCCTACTCTTATCGGTTGTCATTATAATTAGAGAGGTGAAACAAGAAAACATACATCACAGTTTACCGACTGAGAGGAAGCCCTTAAGGATCTCATAAGAAGTTTTTTACGACTCGATGGCACGCTCACTTTTACGTTTTTTTATCAAGTGGAACGGAGGTTACCTCTAAAGGGAGCAGGGTGATTAAAGCTGAGCTTTTAAATAAGGATGGACATCCACACTGTGAATGTATCTCATAAACTTTGAATGTTTCACGTGAAACATTTGAAGTTTGCTGTGAGTTATAAGCTAGGCATCTATATGGAAGCATTAAACTCTTTGACAAATTAATTTTAACATCAACTATGTTATTTAATTTGAATAATGAAGATGGAAATCTCAAAAAAGTTTGTCAGCAACTATCCATCGTATTCATGCACTGGACAGGGGAACTTGCAGGGAGCAGTGAACCATGATGTGCATCAATCGAGTGAATCTACTACTAATATAGATTCGTTCTACTTAGACTTTGATGATAATGGTTGTTCAACAGATTTAATCTATTGGCAAATCCTACAATTATTCTGAATCTAGAATCACAAGAAAGGCTGCTGGGTAGATGATGTGGCTCAATAACATGATTTCGACGCCAAAACTTTGGAACTGTGCACAAATCATGTATAAAGCAAACGAGAAATGAAGGAAAAAAGGTGATATTGGAGAATAGAGTTATAGGACAAAAAGTGGTAGAATAGAATCGTAGTATCCATTTGGACAGAAGGGCCGGTTTGCCCGTTCTTTAATAGGATGAAAGAGTATAAATCCTGGTTTGGTCACTTTTCCATCCTTGCTTCGTGCAGTCAACAACTTTGATCGTTGTGGCTGCTGTTTTTTGGAAGGTACCATGCCATCCCATGGGATCATGGCCTTAAGCGAAATAGAAAAACATATATACCACTTGTGAGATATCGATTGATCGTAAGCATCATGATAAAACCTCCTGTTATATCTCTCAAGAAGCAACCGCTTCATGCAGCGGTTTGATCAGAGAAATACGGCAATGATCACCACATGCGTCTTTCTCCGATCAGCATGAAATCTGTTTTTGCAGGGAAATGCCTGGCACCACAGTGGATTCTAGCGCCAATGGATGGTGGTACAATCCGTGTATGACTCCATGTTGTGGTTATCCAATCGTATAACCGATTCCGGGATATTCGGAGGCTTATCCGTGCTATCATGAAATTAGGTGGTAATATACGGAATGAAAGAACAATTTTCGAGATTGTTTGGCTTAGCGGCAGAGCGGAACCAAGGGGATGAAGTGAAACAAATCCCGGTAAACGAGGTTGTCAGCAGCCCATACCAGCCACGGACGATTTTTGATGACGAGAAGATTGATGAATTACTTCAGACAATTAAAACCCATGGAGTCATTCAACCTATTGTCGTTCGTGTCCGAAATGGCATGTATGAGATCATTGCAGGGGAACGCCGCTGGCGTGCGGTTAAGAAGCTGGGTCTGGACACGATTCCGGCCATTGTTCGGGAGTTCAACGATTCACAAGCTGCCTCCATTGCGTTAATCGAGAATCTGCAGCGTGAAGGCCTTACTTCGATTGAAGAGGCAGTGGCTTATCAGAAGTTGATTGATCTTCATCAATTGACACAAGAGAGCTTGGCACAGCGGCTAGGCAAAAGCCAGTCCACGATTGCAAACAAGATTCGTTTGCTGCAGCTGCCGGAAGCAGTCAAGTTGGCATTGATGGAACGCAAGGTGACGGAACGCCATGCGCGTGCGCTGCTCTCATTGGATAATGAAGAAACCCAGCTTAAAGTGCTGGACGAGATCATTACCAAGGAACTGAATGTGAAGCAGACAGAGGCACGAATTGCCTTTTATAAAGAAGTAACAACAATGAAGAAGGCGAAGCGTATATCGTACAGCAAGGATGTTCGCCTGGCTCTGAACACGATCCGCCAATCGATCGATATGGTCTCAGGCTCTGGGATGGCTATTAAAACAACAGAGAATGATCATGAAGATCACTATGAAATCGTTATAAAAATACCTAAACGTTAAGATATGGTGTGAAGCGGTATGCATCGTACCGCTTTTTCTGTTGACCAAGAGATAATGCTCTGCAGCGGTCTATGTTGCTTAACGAAAGGTTTTGGTTTGATGTTGCAGATGAGAAACATGTAATTTATTATTACTCATTTTCATCGCCGCTATATCCTGGGCATCCCGAGATCATCGGGATCGCTCGCTTATTACATATACAGCCTATGCTGTATATCATCTATTGCGACTACTTAGAAGAGTCTTCCTACATTGAGGTGAAATGAGTGTCAAAGATAATTGCCATAGCAAATCAAAAGGGCGGTGTCGGCAAAACGACGACTTCCGTCAATCTGGGAGCTGGATTGGCTTCGCTTGGCAAACGGGTGCTTTTGGTGGATATTGACCCCCAAGGTAACACGACGAGTGGGGTTGGCATTAATAAAGCCGATGTTGCAAATTGCATTTACGATATTATCATCAATGAAGTACACCCGAAGGACGCCATCTGTGGGACTAACATCGAAGGCCTGGACATCATTCCGGCAACCATTCAATTGGCTGGTGCTGAGATTGAGCTTGTTCCTACGATATCGCGTGAAGTACGATTGAAGAAATCACTTCAATTAGTCAAACCCCAGTATGATTATATTTTGATTGATTGTCCTCCATCGCTTGGCATTTTAACGATTAATTCATTGACCGCAGCCGATTCCGTGATCATCCCGATTCAATGTGAATACTACGCACTCGAAGGTCTGAGTCAGCTGCTGAATACGGTTCGCCTTGTTCAGAAACATCTGAATACATCGCTTAAGATTGAAGGTGTATTGTTGACGATGCTGGATGCGCGCACGAACTTGGGCATTCAGGTGATTGAAGAAGTGAAAAAGTACTTTCAGGAAAAAGTGTACAGAACGATTATTCCTAGAAATATTCGTTTGAGTGAAGCACCATCTCATGGACAGTCGATCATTACTTATGATCCTCGATCTAAGGGAGCGGAAGTATACTTGGAGCTGGCAAAGGAAGTGATCTCGTATGAGTAAACGATTGGGAAAAGGGCTGGATGCGCTTATTCCATCTTTGTCTATTCATGATGATGACAAGGTAGTGGAAATTCCGCTTAGTCAATTGCGAGCGAATCCGTATCAGCCGCGCAAGACATTTAACGATGAGGCTATCCAGGAATTGGCGGAATCGATCCGCCAGCATGGAGTTATCCAACCGATTATCGTCCGCAGTGTGCTGAAAGGGTATGAGATTATTGCCGGGGAGCGCAGATTCCGGGCGTCCCAATATTGCGGCAAAGCAACGATACCGGCAGTGGTTCGATCATTTAGCGATCAACAAGTCATGGAAATTGCCCTGATCGAGAACCTGCAGCGGGAGAACCTGAACGCCATGGAGATTGCTGTAGCTTACCAAGGCTTGATGGAACAATTTTCCTTAACACAAGAAGAGCTGTCATTGAAGGTGGGGAAGTCTCGTTCACACATCGCTAACTTTTTGCGATTGCTTTCTCTACCTGAAGAAGTGAAGGACAATGTTTCACGTGGAACATTATCTATGGGACATGCCCGGGCGATCGTTGGAATTAAGGATCCCATTCTTGTTAAACAGTTGGCAAAACAGTGTGTGGAGCAAGAGTGGAGTGTCCGTGAATTAGAGGAAGCGGTTAAGAATCTGGATCGCAAACCAACGGATAAAGCAAAGCCTAAGGTTAAGAATAGAGATCCTTATATCGATCATCTGGAAGAGGATCTAAGAGAACGTTTTAAAACTACGGTAAAAATTAAGCACAATAAGGATAAAGGGAAGATTGAGCTTAATTACTATAGTAAACAGGACCTGGAGCGATTGTTGGAACTTCTTCAATAAAGAGCCGTGGTGCTGTTGAAGAAGAAACTATCATGCGTAATGGGTTGAGTCACAAATGGTTGAACAGCAAATGAGTGCGATTAAAAACCAAAGACATGTCGACGTTCCTGTATGGGAATGAGATATGTCTTTATTTAACTAAACGTGAAGCCATAGCCTTGATACTCCGAACTTGGAGATATTTGGACATATCCTGTTAAGAGACACCAATACGGCGAAAATGAAGGTGAATATCATGGACCCGATCGTTTATCTGGATCATGCAGCCACTTCGTGGCCAAAGCCGCCTCAAGTATTTGAGGCGATGAGAAAGGCGATGGAAGAGGCGGCTGCAAACCCGGGACGTGGGAGTCACCGGATGGCGGTGAAAGCTTCCCGTGTGCTCTATGGAACACGGAGGACGCTCGCAGACTTGTTTGGGGTAAAGAATCCTAACGATATTGCACTGACATCGAATACAACAGAAGCGTTGAACTTAGCGATCAAAGGGTATTTGCGTGAAGGCGATCATGTGATTGCTACCATGATTGAACATAATTCAGTGCGAAGACCGTTAGAGTATTTGAAACGCACCCGAGGGGTACAAGTAGACTATATTCCTGTCGATGAGGAAGGTCAGCTTGATCTGCAACTAATAGAGGGAGCTTTTCGTTCTAATACTAGGCTTGTTGTGTGTAGTCACAGCTCCAACCTTCTTGGTTCCATCATTCCTCTCGTTGAAATCGGAGAACTGGTGAAGAGAAAAGGGGCTGTACTGCTCGTGGATGCTGCCCAGAGTGCCGGTATGCTGGATATTCATGTGGAGGCGATGCATGTAGGTATGTTGGCTTTTCCGGGGCACAAAGGGCTTCTGGGGCCGCAAGGAACAGGCGGGTTGTATATCTCGCCTGATATTGATCTGGAACCATTACTGCACGGAGGCACAGGGAGTCAATCAGAGGCTATTGAACAGCCGACGGTACGTCCGGATCGATATGAGGCAGGGACGCCTAACACGATTGGACATGCGGGACTGCAAGCGGGTGTGAAGAAGGTGCTTGAATGGACACCGCAGCATATTTACCAACACGAATGGGAGCTAACCCAATATATGATTGAGGGTCTGCAAGAGGTAGGAGGCCTTCGAATATTAGGTCCTGCACTTGGTCAAGCGAGGACAGGTATCGTAGCTTTTGTGTCAGAGCGATACAGCGCGTCCGAGTTAGCTTTTCGACTGGACCGGGAATATGGGATTGCCGTGCGTGCTGGTTTTCATTGCACACCGCTTGCTCATATGGCATCAGGCACGGAACAGACAGGTGCAGTCAGAGCGAGTGTGGGGATATCTACTAGCCGTGACGAAGTAGAGCTCATGCGAAAGGCGATTGCGGAAATTCATAGATAATCAAATAGATCAAGATGGAGAAGAGGAAGGAAGAAAGCATGTCTGAATTAAATGAATTGATCATGGAGCAGCTTCATTGGTTTGTCGTCGGAATGGTCATGATCATCTTGATCTTATGGATAACTTTAATTGTTCAAGGGACAAAACTGCGTAAAATGAAGCGTCGTTATGATGCGATGATGGCAGGCAGTGGGGTAGAAGATATTGAATCACTGTTGGTCCAACTGAAAATCCAAATGGATGAGATTGAAGAGGGCCATGCCCATCATCAAAAAATGCTGGATACGATCAGCGGCAGTTTGAAAGGAATGAAGTCCAAGGTTGGTATCGTACGATACAATGCGTTTGGCGAGCGGGGGAACGAAATGAGCTTCTCCCTGGCTATTCTCAGTGAACAAGAGGAAGGGATCGTGCTGACCGGTCTGCATAACCGGGAGAGCTCCTATGTGTACGCTAAACCACTGAAGGATGGGCAGTCCAAATATCCATTGTCTCCGGAAGAAAAAGAGGCCGTCACTCTTGCGCTGCAAGAAGGGTAGAACGGTTCCACTCTTTAATGCCTGCAAATAGGCAGGTTGCAATAATATCGGACAACCGCATGACCAAGCTTAAGCGAGTGTTCTGCAATACGAAGTATTCCATAAAGCCGCCGACATTGACGATGCCCGTTACGTGGATATCGCCGACCGGCGGTAATTCTTTATGTACGCCAGCTCCGGGCTTTAGAGGGCCATCGGATATCTGAATAGAGCCTACACTTGATGATTGCCCCAGACACGCATCAATGCCGATCACAAAAGGGTTGTCGAATTTTTCATATATCGCCGTTAGTGTATCCTTCAGATTCATGGCGTGGACAGGCTCGTCCAGCGTGCCATAGAGATGAAACAGGGGACTGTTGTAGCGTGCAAGCGAGGTGCCGACAAGGGGTCCCAGACAATCGCCGGTAGAACGGTCGGTACCGATGCAGACAATGACAAGCGGACGATGCTGAATACGGGCGTCAGATAGATGGAAGAGCAAGCGATGTATAATAGCAGAATGGATATTAGGGTCCGTGTGTGGTATTTTTAAGCTGGAAGCCTCCGGGCGAGACGTGATTTTAGATAGACGGTTCATAGAATCTTCCTTTCGTCTGCATTTGGTAGTATCAGTATATGGATGAAAGACTGTTTTTATACTTTGGGATTCGCTTAAAATGTGATTTAAATTCAACTCGGACAGAAGAATGTTCTCAGGATAAGGAATGTGCCTGGGCAGAATGAGGTATATGAATATACTTGATCTATGAAAAGGTTTATATAAAACTCTTAATCATTGGGAATGATGATGAGAAGAAATTAGAGAAAATGATAGCCATGATGGAGGGGGACGGGGCAGTGGAAGGCGCGATGTTGATCGCATTTGATTCCACCCAGCAGGCGCTGCGTGCAGAAATGCTGCTGGAGTACGCGGATATCGAAATTGATCTTTTTCCTACACCAAAAGAGATTACGGCTGGCTGTGCATTATCGATTCAATTCCCGCCTGATGCGTTAAATGATGTTCAAGCGATCATCCGACAGGAGCATGTGGAGATCCGGGGTATCTTTGCGTTGGATAACAACGAGAAGTATATCAACATCGAAGAGTAAGGGGAGGACATCAGGGATGAGGGGCTTTAGTTACTTATCTGGGGATGTAAATTTAGAGATATTGGCTGAGGAGGCTGAGGGTTTGAAGGATCAGATATGGAGATGGTTAACGAATGAAGAGATGTGGATGAATATCCTGTCATCCGGCATTCGGGTCATTATCATTTTTATTCTGACGCGTCTCGTGATACGAGTTGTGTATAAGATGATTGATCAGTTTATCCTTAGGCAGGAGAAGAGCCGAATTCAAGTGAACTCAAGACGGTTTGTCACGGTAGGGGAGTTGCTAAAAAATGTAACCTCTGTTGTGTGCAACTTTGTTATGATTTTGATCATTCTCTCAGAGTTCAACTTCAAGTTAGGGCCACTGTTAGCCGGTGCCGGGGTACTTGGCCTTGCCATAGGTTTTGGTGCACAGAGTTTAGTGAGGGATGTTATTACCGGATTCTTCATTATATTCGAGGATCAGTTTGCAGTAGGCGACGTAATCAAGAGTGGTGAGTACCGGGGAACTGTTGAAATGATCGGACTTCGCACATCGCGAGTTAAAGGATTGAATGGAGAGACCTATATTATTCCGAACGGAATGATTACCAGCGTCACGAATTACTCCCTTTCCAATTCATTAGCCATTGTAGATTTGCCCGTAAAGAACGACCAGCAGGTGAAGGATACGATTACGCTAATTCAGTCGGCTCTTACGGGAATCATGGACCGACGCCCAGAGGTCCAGCGGACACCGGATGTATTAGGAATCCAGTCATTGAATACTTCTGAATATGTTGTTCGTATAGTGGCGGAATGCAATCCCAATGCAAGAGAGTATGTGGAGCGCCAGATATTTACGGATATCAAACAGGCTATTGAAGCACGGGATATGGGACAAGAACGCGTTCAGGCTTGATCTAACCGGTTATCCAATGATATATAATAGATAGAAGAAGTAATAGAGAAGTAAAAGGGAGCGATAGCCATGGAGCGCAAGGTATTTCAGTTAGGGGATATCGTTCAGATGAAGAAGCCTCATCCCTGTGGAAATAATGAGATGGAGATTATTCGCATGGGGATGGATATTCGGATCAAATGTACCAAGTGTCAGCATAGCGTGTTGATTCCCCGTGTAAAGTTTGAGAAGAATATGAAGAAGGTTTTGCGTTCGGCTCAGGAGACGGAAGGGGCGGGAGATACACCGTAATATCTCCTCTCCTAAGCGTTCCAAGCGGTCATTGAAATCCAAGGAACAGCGAGATCGACAAGCTATTGACCAGATAACGTTTCCATGATATAATCAATTCTGCTGTGGAAAGGTACCCAAGAGGCCCAAGGGGGCTGACTCGAAATCAGCTAGGCGTCGCAAGGCGTGCGTGGGTTCGAATCCCACCCTTTCCGCCACCAATCGTTGAAAGTTCCGCTGTTATGGATATAAACGATGTTTGATACATAAGTTAGGCGTTAAGCTGTAAAGCGCCCTTGAATAAAACACCCTCATGCAGACGATCTGTGGGGGTGTTTTTCGTTGCTACAAGCATGAGCAAAGGTCCCGAGCTTTGAACGAAAAAAGAAGGGCCCGATTGGGCCCTTCTTTCTGGGTAGGCGGTGCTTGTGAATTGGAATCATTTTATCAGCACTTCTGCGAACCTTGTCAATAGCTTCACTTGTCCAAGCGGTCAAGCATTCGGCTCATTTCCTCAGCTTGCAATCCGTGTGACGATCAGAAACCTCATGCGTCGTTCTGCTGCAACGTTCAACGGAACCACACCTCTCTCATGCACCGCCTGATTATAATGTGCGCATAAAGGTCGGTTTGTATACATGCGAATTTCACTGGATGAAAATCCCAACATTAAATGTTTAGTTTTCATGGATTAGCTGACAGTTTTCAAGCAATGTTCTGACAACTCCCTGTGCACAAGATGCCGTAGACACGATGTGCACAGGCTCCTGAAGCTGATCACTTCGGGCTATTACTTAGGCTGCACTCGGCGTTTGTTTAACCATACACGATCATCATTTTGGGTTTCGGGAAAGGTATCGCCTTTGCTCATTTTAATTTGACGTGGGTTTTCGATCCCCATGATGTGGTCTCTGACGCCCACTTCCATATAAATACCGTTGTTTGGGGCTTTGTCACCCGCACGAAATTCGGACTGTTCTCCCATTGTGAATTTCCTCCTCATTATGATGGATGGACTGCATGTATTATCATGCGCCATTGGACCCTAAATCATTGCAGGGAAAGTGAGAAAGGCGCGGAAATAAAGGGAAGAGCGCAGATTCAGCACCGAAAAGAAACTTGCATCCGATCACCCGTTCTGATATAGTATTATGGTGCGAGTTAGACTCGCTCCTTGCTCTCAACAGAGATTGAGGGCCGAAGTCCATAAGGAGGTGAAACATATGCGCAAATATGAAGTGATGTACATTATTCGTCCTGACATTGAACAAGAAGCTGTTCAAGCTGCAGTCGATAAATTCCAAGGCATCATCTCCAACGGCGGAGAAATTACAAAGCATGACGTAATGGGTAAACGCCGTCTTGCGTATGAGATCAAGAAATTCCGTGATGGCGTCTACGTTCTGGTAAACTTCAACGCAACACCTGAAGTTGTAGCTGAGCTTGAGCGTCTCATGAAGATTTCTGACGAAGTTATTCGTTATCTCATCACGAACGACGTTGCTTAATACGTAAATAAACTTTGTAATTGATTTCGTTCTAAGGAGGGGATTGGATTGTTGAACCGTGTCATTTTGATTGGCCGACTGACTAAGGATCCCGAGCTGCGATATACTCCTTCAGGTGTTGCTGTAACGCAATTTACACTTGCTGTCGATCGTCCGTTTACCGGACAAGGCGGGGAGCGCGAAGCGGATTTCATTCCGGTCGTGACCTGGAGACAGCTTGCGGAGACTTGTGCAAACTATCTGCGTAAAGGCCGTCTGACGGCTGTAGAAGGGCGCATTCAAGTGCGGAATTACGAGAATAACGAAGGTAAGCGTGTATACGTCACCGAAGTCATTGCCGATAATGTTCGCTTCTTGGAGTCAAACCGTGAAACAAGCGGTGGCGGAGGAAATCGTGAGGAATCATCGTTTAGCGGAGGAAGCAACAGCAATAGCAGTGGCGGAAACCGCGGGAACAATAACTACTCGCGAAACAACAATCAGGATCCTTTTTCCGATGAAGGAAAACCGATCGATATTTCGGATGATGATTTGCCATTTTAATACGGAAAGGACTGACAACACATGGCTTTTAAACAAAGAGAAGGCGGAGACAACGACAAAAGACCGGCACGCCGCGGCGGCCGCAACAAGCGTCGTAAAGTATGTTTCTTCACTGTGAACAAAATTACTCACATTGACTATAAAGATACAGACCTGCTCAAGAAATTCATCAGCGAGCGCGGAAAAATCTTGCCTCGTCGTGTAACAGGTACTAGCGCTAAATATCAGCGTGCCCTGACGATTGCGATCAAACGCTCCCGTCAAATCGCATTGCTTCCATACACAACTGAGTAATCATTTGTGTCAAAGCGGACCAGCCTAATCATAGGCTGGTCCGCTTTTTTATTATGGTAGAGCCCAGGGTAGGCTTCGTGAGTAATGTGATGAGAATTGTTAGAGTCAGTCTCACAAGTAAACACTGCGTAAATCACAAGTATAAAAGCTCAGGGCTTTAAAGAAAAATTCATTTCGGCGTGAAACGGAGTTATCCAAATGATGGGACGCATAATGTCTCCACGGAAGAATCGTGTCTCCCCAGAGTGTACACTAAAGAAGAAAAATAGCTGCCGACAAATACAAGCCTGGTGTAAAGCTTTCCAGTTTTAAAGCCCTGAAATGATGTCTTCTTTAAACGGACAGTGTCTATTGTAAGCAATACATTTTTATACATAACGGAGTACTCCATGTAAGAAATAAAAAACCGGTTATGAGGGTGAAAAAGAAGCAATCTGAAAAAATTCCTTCTATTATATATAGGTATGTATCAGCTCATCAAATGAGCGCTGGGGCGATCTCCACTTTGAAAGTAATATACCCTCGAAAAGATACCTAAAAAAAGAGAACGATTTAAGTAGACCCCATGCTTTCATAATTGAGAATGATGTCTATCGTATACAAACATGATAGAAGAACATTGCCACGACAGAGTGGCATAGAAAATTTAATATTGTGATTACATAAAAGTTGCAGAAACCTTTCAATTTTATGATGTCCACTCCAGGGATACAAGCGTACAAGCAGTGGAAGCTCCATGTTGTTAGTCTTATTATGCATATTCCGCCTCCATTATCCAAACGATAAAGGAAAAAGGAGGTAGTTATATGTGTAGACGATTCTCGCTGTCCGCAGGGATCGATGAAGTGAATCAACGCTTTGGCATTAATCGGGTAATGTATTACTACAAGAGCCGGTACAACATTAGCCCTACCCAAACCATGCCGGTCATTATACAAGAACAGGGAGAACGAGTGCTTGATGAGTATCGATGGGGGTTAGTGCCCTATTGGGGTAAAGACGCAGTCAATGCTGATATTACAACCGTTGATCAAAATCCCACTTACCGTAAAGCGATTGACACAAGACGCTGTGTGATCCCTTGTAACGGTTTATATTACTGGCGAACGGTTGGTAAACGGAGTTATGCGGTACGGACCGTAATCGGGGATCATGAAATATTCGGTATGGCTGGTTTATACGAGACATGGCGCGATGCCAGGGGAAATGAAATGAGAACATGCACGGTTCTAATGACAGAGGCCAATGAAGCGATTCGAGAGTTCGAAACACGAATGCCGGCGATTCTGTCAGAGGAAAACATGGAAAAGTGGCTGGATCCGGAGATCCAAGGGAGACATGCGGTGCATCCGCTGCTTCATACGTATCGCGGGCAGATGCGAATGTATCCGGTGACGCCTTTAGTGGCTGACGATACGAATGATCACCAGCAGTGCATTGAAGAGATGGATTTAAAGCTCGCTTGGGTGAAGAATCTGTAGTTCGCAAGTATGAAAGAGCAAGGTTGATTTATCTGACATGGAATTCAACATAAAAGCAATCCGGACCACAGTCCTGGATTGCTTTTTTTAAGCGTTAACGCTGTAGGAGGTAAAACTATGAGAAAGCAGAACCATAAATACACGTCATCTAATACCGAATTGAAGCATATCGTAAGGATAATATATTACATAAAAATGGTTTCTAGTTGTAATCAAGGAAGACAATCGCAGTATGCGTAAAATAATATAACATATACATAACTTAAAGAACTCAACCAATGAAGATGTAGATGAAATTTTAGATATTGTGTAATAAAATATTACATATACACTGTTAAACCACAAGTGATTATAGCTATAAATTGTAAATAAATCTTGATATTACATACATTTTCAGTAAACTAAGGATATACAACGGAGATAAACTTAATTATTAACCTCAAAAACGACGTTAAAAACATGATTTTTGAGAAATATGAAAAAAAGTAATTGACGTTACCTAAATTTACACGTATCATAACATTAATTTTATAGGCAAGAAGATTTTGCTAGAGACTTTGGCACTAATTGACCAATGGTATATTTTCTGTAAAACTTTCAATTTATTTCACATCATGCCATGACATCCTGGAGAACGAGAATTCTGTTCGAAATTATTTAAGGATGATTTCAATATTCGTCCTGATAATTTATAATGCAACAACATTTTTTAAGAGGAGGATTCGCATGAAGAAAAGAATGTCACTTCTGCTTGCAATCATGCTTTTGGCCATCACGGTACTGGCTGCATGTTCGAGCGGAGGAACAGCAGAACAGCCAAGTCAAGGGGAGCAAACGGAGCAAACACCACCAGCTGAAGGCGACAAAGATACTACAGAACCGCCTGCTGAAACTGGAGACGAAAGCCAAGGTTACTTCGAGGCAGAAAATCCATCTGCTAATCCGGCGAATGCGTTGGCACGTAAAGACACACTCGTTGTTGGTATGACAGCGCCTAAAGGGGTATTTAGCCCATTCTACTGGCAAACAGCATATGACAAATATGTTGTAGAAGCAATTTTCGATTCTTTCTTCTCGCTGAACGGTGATGGAACTTATAATAATCGCCTGGCTGAGAGCGTGGAAGTATCCGAAGACAAATTGAAATACACATTCAAATTGAAGCCAGGCGTGACATATTCTGATGGCACTCCGGTTACTGTAAAAGACTATGCTTTCGCTATGAAAGTTTATCATGATTCCAGCTATGACGGCCAATCCGATCTGATGTCCGTTCATATCAAAGGCGGTAAAGAGTACAACGAAGGTAAAGCTAAAGATATCTCCGGTATTAAAGTCATTGACGACCATACTATTGAAATCGAAGTTACCGAAGCAAACGCCATGACCAAAGATAATCTCGGTACGATTCCTTTTGTACCGGAAGCATACTATGGAAAAGGTTACAAGCAAGGCAACCTGGAATATATGAAAGATCTGCATGCTAAACCAATTGGTAGCGGTCAATATGTACTGAAAAGCTTCTCTCCTGGACAAGAGGTTGTATTGGAAGCTAACCCGAACTACTTCTTGGGCGCACCAAAAATTAAGAACGTAATATACAAGACAACTACCGAAGAAACTAGATTGGCTATGTTCCAATCCGGTGAAATCGATATGGATATGGTTACTGTTAACGAAGATAACGTAGAAGCGTTGAAAGAGATGGGCTTCTTGGACATTAACATCTTCCCAACCAATGGTTATGGTTATGTTGCGATGAACCATAAAGATCCTAAGTTCCAAGACCCTAAAGTTCGTCAAGCATTGATTTATGGTTTGAACCGCGCTGAGGTTGTAGAAATTATCTATGGCCAATATGCTAACGTAATCAACATTCCACAGTCCAGCGAATCATGGGCTTTCACGAATGAAGGTATTGAGCCGTATGAGTTTGATATGGAAAAAGCGAAGCAGCTTCTTGATGAAGCAGGATGGGCTCCAGGTGCTGATGGCATCCGCGAGAAAGACGGCAAGAAATTCGAGATTCATTTCTCGGCAACTGCTGACAACCCGGTAATTGATGCTTTGATTCCTGTCATGACACAGAACTACCAAGAGCTGGGCATCAAGTTGACAGCTGAAACTTTGGACTTTAATGCAATCATGGATAAGAAGGATAAAGGCGAGTTCGATATGTTCTTTGCTGCATGGGGCTTGACTCCAGATCCAGACTCCACGGTATATATCACAGATGGACAGCAAAATGACATCGGATATTCCAACCCTGACTATGATGCAGCTATGAAAAAAGGTCTAAACGCCTTTGATCTGGAAGAGCGTAAAGCTGCTTATGCTGAAGCATATCAAGTGCTGAATAAAGACGTTCCGGATCTTCCGATTTACCAAAGACGTGATGCATGGGCAATCAACTCCAGATTGAACGGCATTGACATCACACCGTACAAAGATTTCGCAATTGACCTGTACAAAGCAGAAATTCAACAATAGCATCAAGAAACATATGCTCAGCTCGCAAGAGCTGGGCATATGCACTTATAAGCCGGGAGGAATATTATGAAGCAGTACATTATCCGGAGGCTGCTGCAGATCATCCCGACCATGATCGGGATCTCGATTCTCATATTTGCAATATCATCTTTGGTACCAGGTGATTATATCACTGCAGTGAACAACCCGACGATGACTGCTGAGAAAGCAGCTCAGCTTCGGGAAATTTATGGTTTGGATAAGCCGCCTGTTGAGCGTTATCTTACATGGGTCGGTAATATGTTAAAGGGCAATCTCGGAGATTCCCTTGTGCACAAACAACCTGTCACAACCGTAATGAATAATTACGTATGGAATTCTTTTTTTGTGGCTATTTTCAGTTTAATATTGAGTTGGATAATAGCTGCTTTTGCTGGCGTGTTCTCAGCGAAGTTTCAGTATTCATTGTTTGATAAGATCATAACTTTATTAGTTTTCTTGTGTATGTCACTGCCTTCTTTCTTTCTCGGACTCCTGCTTATCAAGTTTCTTGCCTTGGATTTAGGATGGTTCCCTGTTGGCAGTATGAAGACTTCGGGAATGAACGGAAGCACATGGGATCAACTGATCGATATTGCATGGCATATGTTCTTACCGGTTACCGTGCTTACGATGCTGAGCACAGGTAGTTTGACGCGGTATTTCCGTACAAGCATGCTGGAGGTTATCCGTCAGGATTACATCCGCACAGCCCGTGCAAAGGGATTGAAAGAACGTACGGTTATTTTCAAGCATGCGCTGCGTAATGCCATGCTTCCTGCCATCACTCTCATGGGCTTTGAGCTTCCATCTTTATTTGGTGGAGCCATCATCATGGAGAAAATTTTCATCTGGCCCGGGGTCGGTCAAGTCTATCTGGAATCGATCAATATGCGGGACTATCCGTTCATGCTTGGGTTCACAGTATTCATATCCGTACTGACACTTCTGGGCAACCTATTGTCTGACGTTCTATATGGAGCTGCAGATCCAAGAATTCGCTTAAAGTAGGAGGAGATTCACTTGTCCGCAGAGACTGCACCATTAAAAACGAATCTACCAGTTCCGAAGAAGCGGCCGGATTCCCCATGGCGAATTGCGATTCGCCGTTTTTCCAGAAACCGTCTCGCTGTCATCGGACTTTTCATAATTGTATTTATGTTTTTGCTGTGCTTTTTTGGCCCTTTCTTTTCACCTTATTCCTTATATGATTACAGTGTGGCTGATAAGAATTTGCCCCCAAGCTCGAAGTATTGGCTAGGTACCGATAAGCTTGGGCGAGATATTTTACTGCGTATGATGCTTGCTGGACGAATATCCCTTTTGGTTGGCCTTGTTGCCACAGGCATTTCGGTCATCATCGGAGCAACCTTGGGAGCTTTAGCGGGTTTTTATCGTAAATGGGTGGACACGCTGATTATGCGTGTGGCTGATATTTTTATGGCATTGCCTACGCTGCCGATCCTGATTATTCTGGGGGCGATATTGTCAGACCTGAAGGTGGAGCCAACGGATCGTATCTATTTCTTGATGTTGATTATCGGTGTGTTGGGCTGGAGCAGCATCTCCCGTCTCGTACGTGGTCAAATCTTGGGGCTCCGCGAGCAGGAGTTCATGCAAGCAACAGAAGCTTTAGGTCTTAAAGATCGTCGGAAGATTTTCCGCCATCTGCTTCCTAATACGATTCCTATCATTATTGTATCTGCAACCTTAGGGGTAGCAGGCGCGATTATTTTTGAATCTTCGCTAAGCTTTCTCGGAATTGGGGTTGTTCCACCAACACCATCCTGGGGAAATATGATTTCTGCGGCAAACAACTTGATTGATTTCCGGAAGAGACCATGGCTATGGATTCCGCCAGGTATGTGTATTCTGGTTACCGTAGTTGCAATCAACTTGATCGGTGACGGGCTTCGCGACGCACTTGACCCGAAAATGAAGAAGTAGGAGATGCGAATATGGCAAAAGAATTAGTTGAATTCCGCAATTTAAAAACGCATTTTCAAACCTCCGCAGGCACCGTGAAAGCCGTCGACGATGTAAGCTTCAAAATCCGTGAGGGTGAAACACTGTGCGTGGTGGGTGAGTCGGGCTGTGGTAAAAGCGTAACAGCCATGTCTCTTATGCGTTTAATTGATACACCTCCAGTAGGAGGAGAGATTCTATATGAAGGCAAGGACCTGTTGAAGATGAGCAAGCGCGAAATGAGTTTGATTCGCGGTAACGATATCGCCATGATCTTCCAGGAACCGATGACCTCACTGAACCCGGTATTAACGATCGGGGAACAGATTGTAGAGCCGATTCTGCTGCATCAGCTCGTAAACCGCAAAGAAGCTAAACAACGTGCCATCGACCTCATCAATCTGGTAGGAATACCGCGTGCGGAGAAGATTTTCGACTCCTATCCGCATGAGCTCAGCGGCGGTATGCGCCAACGGATTATGATCGCGATTGCACTTAGCTGTAATCCCAAACTTCTGATTGCTGACGAGCCAACAACAGCGCTTGATGTTACGATTCAGGCCCAGATTTTGGATCTGATGCGCGACATCAAGGGGAAGTTGAATACATCCATTATGCTGATTACGCATGACCTTGGTGTCGTAGCGGAGATGGCGGACTATGTTGTTGTTATGTATGCAGGAAAAGTCATTGAAGAAGCCCCGGTTATTGAGCTCTTCAAACAGCCGAAGCATCCATATACAAAGGGACTTTTGAAAGCTAAGCCCATCATTAATCAGACCCAGGAACGTCTGTATTCGATTCCGGGGCAGGTACCCAATCCGGTAGATCTTGGAGACAACTGTCATTTCCATGATCGCTGTGAATCATGCATGCAGATTTGTAGAGAGAAGACGCCTCCGCTCGGTACGGATCCTAACGGCCATAAGGTCGCTTGCTGGTTGTATGAAGAGGAGGGGAAAGCGTAATGAGTCAAGCACTGATCGAAATCGATGGTTTGAAGAAATACTTTCCCATCACCGGCGGCATATTGCAGCGGACGGTGGGTAATGTAAGAGCAGTTGACGGAGTCAGCTTTTCCATTAACAAAGGTGAATCCTTCGGGCTTGTAGGTGAATCCGGCTGCGGCAAGAGCACCATTGGCCGAACCATTCTCCGTCTGCTGGAGAAAACGGAAGGTAAGGTTATCTTTAATGGTCAGGATATCCATACCTTGTCCAAAGAGAAAATGCGTGCACTGCGTCCGAAGATGCAGATCGTGTTTCAGGATCCTTTCAGCTCCCTGAACCCAAGAATCAAGGTTGGCGAAGCGATCGGCGAAGCACTCATTGACCATGGCTTAGTGAACCGTAAGGATCTTAAGGATCGCGTGATTGAAACACTTGAGATTTGCGGCCTTGCTGCCTATCATTATGATCGTTACCCGCATGAATTCTCCGGTGGACAGCGTCAACGGATCGGGATTGCCCGCGCATTGATTCTGAATCCAGACTTTATTGTAGCGGATGAGCCGGTTTCCGCGCTGGATGTATCGATTCAAGCGCAAATCATCAACTTGCTTAGTGATTTGCAGCGCGATAAACAGTTGACTTACTTGTTCATTTCACATGATCTCAGTGTTGTAGAGCATTTGTGCAACCGAATTGGGGTAATGTATCTGGGATCGATGGTGGAAATGGCCAGCAAGGAAGAATTGTTCCGCAACCCGCTGCATCCCTATACAAAAGCCTTGCTATCGGCTGTGCCAGTACCGGATCCAACGCTGAAGCGCGATCGGATCGTACTGCAGGGAGACATCCCAAGCCCGGCGAACCCGCCTTCCGGCTGCAAGTTCCATACTCGCTGTCCGCTGGCTTCAGACCTGTGCAAGCAGGAGATTCCAGAGTATCGCGATATGGGTAACAATCACTTCGTTGCTTGCCACTACGCTTAATATGACTCTTCGTATCTAAAGTTTCTGACAGCAACCAGAGCGATTATTAGATAAAAATTTCTAGAGGGACTTCCTCCGTCTGCGGACGGGTGGGGGTCTTTTTCATTTCAGAGGACCAACGGACCATTTTACAAAAATTCCTAAATAAAATTTTCGAAAAAAAGCAGACCAAAAGCCCTTTTTATCCGTCTATTATTATGGAGGGCTAATTCTATGAAAAAACGGTGGCTTTGGCTGGTCATGATATTGTTAATAATCGTCCCGATTGGGGCGGTTGTCATAGGAAATATAGAACGAGCGGGATTTAAACCGAAGGTGGACGCGCGAGCGGTTGTCTTGATGGATTTAAACACCGGGCGTATTTTGCTCAGCGAAAATGGCGATGTACCCTTACCGCCTGCAAGCATGTCCAAGTTGATGACCGAGTTGGTTATTCTGGATGATATTAAAACCGGGAACCGATCCTGGGACGATGAAGTCAAGATAAGCGATACCGCAAGTGACGTAAGCGGCGTTAAAATCGCCTTGAAATCCGGCGAAATCGTGACGGTACGCGAATTGTTCCAGAGCATAACGGTTTATTCGGCCAATGATGCGGCCGTAGCGCTTGCCGAGCATTTTGCAGGCTCCGAGGAAGCGTTTGTCCGAAAAATGAATGCCAAGGCAAAAGAGATTGGCTTATCCAGCGCGACACGATTCGTGAATGCGTCGGGAGTCGAGCGAAACACAGCCAACGATCAAGCCTGGTCATCGGATGGAGAAACGGCGATGACCGCAGAGGATACGGCCAAGCTGGCAGCACATTTGATTCGAAGCCACCCGGATATTCTTAGCACCTCCAGCAAGACCCAAACCAAGATCAGCGGACGGAATTTATATTTAAGCAACACCAATTGGATGCTGCCATCGGTAGGAGGTCCTTATTCCTATGAAGGCACTGACGGATTAAAGACAGGGTATACAGCGAACGCAGGATACTGCTTCACGGGTACTGCGGAGAAACAAGGCAGTCGGCTTGTTGCCGTTGTCATGGGTACCGAGTCCAAAGAAGCAAGATTTGAAGAGACGCGAAAGCTATTTGACTACGGATTCGCCAAAACGTTAACATGGAGAGAGCGGCTGGATGACTGGTTTCAATATTCGGGGATCTCAGCCGCTCTTACGCAAGATAAGAGACCTGTTTAGCAGATCGCTGAAGATTTGGTAGATTTATAGAACTGCCGGTGAAGGGTTCACATTTGACAATAATCTGGTTTACAATAGATGATGTGTGAACTGACCTACTGATATGAAGTGAGTCAACGGGAGGAGTTCCCGTTTAATAAGGAGAGGAGGGGGAGCCAAGTAGCTTGGGGTGCAAGCAAGGACCTTTAACGATCTGACTTATCTATTCATTTATTTTATAATAAAGAAGGAATTGAACTCATGAAGAGGAAATCAATATATATTACTCTTGCTTTGGTCATACTGCTTGGCTCAACCGCATTTTTGTTCAGAACGCAGCTAGCGGTTGTTGCATTTGATCTGTTTATGGCAAAGGATGTAGAGGAATCATTACAGAAATCGTATAAACCGCTCCAGAGCGACAAGACACCTGAACCTGTCGTACTTCAGAGCGAGCCGTTCTCGGTTATGCTGCTCGGGAGTGACCAGCGTGAGGATGAACCTGCGCGTTCGGACACGTTGATCTATGCGGTTGTGCGTCCCATGGAGTCCAAAGTGCTCTTAATTTCGGTTCCAAGGGACACGTATGTCGATATTATCGGTAAGGACAAGAAAGATAAGATTAACCACGCGTTTGCATTTGGCGGTCATCAAATGGCCAAAGATACGATGGAGGCATTTTTCGAAGAAGAACTTGATTATTATGCTTCCATTAATTTTCAGGGCTTGAAGGATGTTGTTGATGCCATTGGGGGCGTGGAGCTGCCGATCGGCAAGGATATCGTCAATAAAGGTAGAGACCATGAGAAATTCACGATTGAAGCCAACAAACCGATTTATAACGGTGAAGAAGCATTGAATTACGTCCGTTATCGGGAGGACAGCGACTTTAATCGTGCGAAGAGACAGCAAGTGTTTTTGGACGTAGCGGCCAAGCGGGTGATGAAGCTTGATCAGATCGGCAAGGTGCCTGAATTGATTGAGATCATGGGTGATAATTTCCAGACCGATATGCAGCCTAAGTTCATTATTGACCTGGCGAAACAGATGCTGACCGGTGGCAAAGTGGATATGACCAGCTATACGATCATGGGGGAAGGCATGAAAATTGGCGGCGTCTATTATAACGAGCCCGACATGGAAGACGTGCAGGAAGCCCGGGATCTAATTGACAACTGGATGAACCCCGATACGCCGGCTGATCAACTGCTGCAGCCCAAAGATGCTGAGAAGCAAAAGTTGAAATAAATAAACACCGGTACACCCGGATGATGTCATAGTACGTTGCTTCATCTCAATCAGCAGTCGGATGGCTGCTGATTTTGTGCCCTATATAAGGAATCAGAATGGCGAAGTTAACGTATGTATGAGTATGGATAGGGGAAGGAGTAACCTGCATACCTAGGCTTTAAATCAGGAAGGTTACTTAACATGACTTCAGAGGTTGGAGTCATAAGGAGGATAATTCATTATGAATATCGCTTTTTTTCTGTTACCGAAGCAGGAAGTGATCTGTTTAACACTGGATTCTACGCTCAGGCAGACGCTGGAACGGATGGAGTTTCACCGATATACAGCCGTGCCCGTACTGGATAAGAACGGTCAGTACGCAGGGACTGTAACGGAAGGTGACCTGTTATGGCATATGAAGAATTCGGAAGGCAAAATCACTTTTGAGAACGCTTCGAAATTTTTGTTGAAGGATGTTCCTTTTCGTATGGATATCAAGCCGGTGTCGATTGACGCCCGGATGGAGGATCTGATTAATCTGGCCAAGGTGCAGAACTTTGTACCTGTCGTGGATGATATGAACCGCTTTATCGGAATTGTACGCAGAAGCCTCATCATAGAGTACTGTGAACGAATTGTCTCCAAGGAGACGATGGAGTCCCACGGGGCATCATAATCAAGCAGGCTTGAAAATAACAAGGGCGTGGGACCACGATGACAATCTGGGTAACACGCCCTGTTTTTATCGAAACGAGCTGCAGCGAAAAAGCGGGGAGGAATAACCGGGGCCCGATTGGAGCACAAAGAGAAGGTGGGTTACCGAGTGCGAACTGGGACTAAGGATGGACGGGGGGCATGGGCCTTTGTGTGGGCGGCTTTTTTTTATGCTATAATGGAGAATAAAGCTGTTTTCAGGGAGAGATGGATATGCCAAATATGCCGAAGGACTTGGATGTAGCTAAACGTGCCAAAGTGATTGAATGGCTCAAAACCGAAGTAATTGACAATGTATCCCGCTTATTCAAAGCTCTATGGGAAGGCAGCACTACAAAGGTTGGAGACAGTTTGGTAAGCCTGATGATGAGCTCATACATACTGGGCCGAAGGCTCGGCTTGACCTATCGGGATTTGGACGATCTCTTGTTAGAGAAATTGAAAAAGCATAAGCAGGAAGGACATCAGCTGGAAGATTGGTACCAGGATATTTCCGCGCTCGAAGAACATTTGCGTAAGAGGTGAACATATTGAAACTGCGCTGGACTACGGCGGTATGGAGCGTTATTTATTTGCTTCTGCTGCTATCATTACTCACACCCTTTTCGATCGTAACGGCTTTCTTGTTAGTTCTACCGGTTGCGATTCTGTTTACGGCCTTGAATACAAAATCATTTATCATGCATGTGGTGCCAGTGTGGCTGATCGCGCTTCTGATTCACCCTATTTATGTGTTATTTGCGATCTATTTTGCCGTTCCGGGGATTGTCATGGGGTATTTGTACCGGAAGCGGAAGGCAGCTATGCAGGTATTGAAGTATGGCATGGCAGTCATGCTGGTGGAAATGCTTCTTCTGCTCATGATCAGTACCGCCTTCTTCCAGTTAAATCTGTCGGAGTATGTGGATGAGATTGTGAAGATGACGACGGCTCCGCTCACGGAGATGGGTGTAGAAGGAGGCCTGGGAGGACAGTTCCTTGGCACCGAACTCGATACACAGTTAATAAAAGATCAAACGATGCGCTTGGTTCCATTTGCGATGATTATCAGCTCATTCCTCATGACGGTGGTAACCCATGCTTTGGCTCGTCCTACATTGGGCAGTATGGGCTTGACCGTGCCGCGCCTGAAGCCGGCTAGAGAATGGATGCTGCCGCGTTCCCTGATCTGGTACTACTTGCTCATCTTCTTCATCAACATAGCAACCGTTAATTCGGACAATACCTTCATGAAGATGATCGTGGCAAACGCTACGCCTTTGCTGCAGATCTGCTTCATGATTCAAGCGCTAGGGTTCTTCTACTATCTCACTCACGAACGGAAGTGGCATCCGATTGTACCGCTTTTGACGGCTATACCGATTGTGCTGTTCCCGCCGGCTATGATCATCGGAATCCTGGACCTGGCATTTCCACTTCGTCAGGCGTTTAGTAAAACCAAAAGATAGGGTGATGAGTCATGCCTAAATTTCTGCAGAAGCGCTGGCACGGCTATCATACCGTCTGGGCGTTTGCGCTGGTGCTTCTGCTTGTTATATTTCTGTCGTTCTACAATACCATTCTGGGGCTGGTCGGTCTGCTGCTTGCGGTGGCAGGCGGCTATGCCATGCTAAAGACGGAGATGAAATTCCGCCGCGAGCTGGTCGATTATATTGGGGATCTGTCATTTCGGATTCAGCGGGTCGAAGGCGAAGCGGTCAGCGTGCTGCCATTTGGCATTGTCCTGTACAGCGAGGACAAGACCGTGGAGTGGCATAACCAATTCGTGGTCAATATGTTTCCGCAGCAGTCGTTGGTCGGCGCATCCTTAGAGGAACTGTTTCCCCAGCTGGTTGTCGCGATAAAGGAAGCTGAAGAGAAGAAGGATAACAAGGAGAAGCTGCCGAAAGAAATTCGTCTGGAGATCTCCCACGAGGATAAGTTCTATGGAGCAACGGTCATTCCGGATGAGCGATTAATCTATCTGGATGAGATTACCGAGCTGGCCGTGCTAAGGCAGCGGTATGAGGATGAGCGATTGGCCTTGGGCATTATCATGATGGATAACATCGATGAAGCCTCGCAGGGGATGGATGATCAACAGCGAACGGCACTGATTGCGAAGGTAACCAGTGAGATTACCGATTGGGCGCGTGAATTTAACGTCTATTTGCGGAGACTTTCCTCGGACCGTTATTTGATGATGCTCAACCACAGGTCGCTTGATGCGCTGGAGAACAGCCGCTTTCTCATCTTGGATGAAGTCCGGGAGATGACCGCCGATCTGAAGGTACCGCTGACGCTAAGCGTTGGTCTTGCTTTCGGTTCAGACGACATCACGGAGCTTGGGCAGTTGGCACAATCCAGTTTGGATATGGCACTGGGCCGCGGCGGAGATCAGGCAGCTGTCAAAGCGGGCCAGAGGCTCTCCTTCTATGGCGGTAAATCCAATGCAGTGGAGAAACGGACGCGCGTAAGAGCACGCGTAATCTCCCATGCGCTGCGCGATTTGATGCAGGAGAGCGACAAAGTGATCATCATGGGTCATAAGCTGCCGGATATGGACGTGGTCGGCGCTGCAATCGGCGTGTTGAAAGCAGCTCAGATGTATAAAGTGGAGGCTTATATCGTGATGGAGGGCATGAATCCGTCCATATCGAGGCTGATGGAAGAGGTCCGGAAGGACGAAGCCTTGATGAACCGATTCATCTCCACCGAACAAGCGATGCAGATCATGACAGAGCACACATTGCTCGTTGTGGTTGATACGCATAAAGCCTCCATGACGATGGAGCCGCGGCTGGTTCATCGCGCAAGCCGGGTCGTTGTAATGGATCATCACCGGCGCGGAGAAGAGTTTATTAACGATGCGGTGCTGATCTATCTTGAACCGTATGCCTCATCAACCTGCGAGCTGGTTACGGAGGTGCTGCAGTATATTCACGAACGGGTATCCCTTACGCCGGTTGAGGCAACGGCCTTATTGGCGGGGATCACGGTGGATACGAAGCATTTTGCCCTCCACACGGGATCGAGAACGTTCGAGGCTGCCGGTTTCCTGCGTCGTCACGGAGCCGATACAATGATGATTCAGCGGGTACTCAAGGAAGATCTGACAGAATTTATAGCGAAGGCAGAAATCGTGAAACATGCTAGAATGGTATATGACCATATCGCCATTGCGGTTTCGAAGAGCGGGGAGCCCATGCCGCAGCTATTGATCGCTCAAGTGGCGGATATGCTGCTGAATATGACGGATGTGCAGGCATCGTTTGTCATAAGCGAACGCACAGACGGCAAGATTGGCATTAGCGCCCGCTCCATGGGCAAGATGAATGTTCAGATGATTATGGAACGTCTCGGGGGAGGCGGACATTTAACGAACGCCGCAGTACAACTGGATACGACGCCTGAGAAAGCCGAGGAGAAGTTGATGGAAGTACTGAAGGACATCGAAGCGAAAGAGGGGTTATTTGAATGAAAGTCATTTTCATAAAAGATATGAAGGGTCAAGGCAAGAAAGGTGAAGTGAAGGAAGTTTCGGAAGGATATGCAACAAACTTCCTGATTCCGCGTGGGGTCGCTCGTCCGGCAACCGACGGCAACATGAAAACACTGGAGCAGCAGCAGGCTTCCGAGGAGAAGCGCAAGGCTCAGGAGAAGGAAGAAGCACAGGCGCTCGGCAAAAAGCTGGAAGAGATGACGGTTGTCCTGAAAGCTAAGGCTGGAGAAGGCGGACGACTGTTCGGCGCCATTACCAGCAAACAAATTGCTGAAGCGCTGGCAGGACAGAAGATCAAAATCGACAAACGCAAAATTGAACTTAGCGATCCGATCCGCAGTCTGGGTGTTACCCAGATTCCGGTGAAGCTGCACCCTGACGTCAAGGCGACGCTCAAGGTTCAAATTACGGAGGAGTAATATGGGAGGAGAACTCTATTTCGATCGGGTCCCCCCGCAGAACCTTGAGGCAGAGCAGGCGGTGCTGGGTGCCATTCTGCTGCAAAGTGAAGCGCTGATTACAGCGATGGAGCGGGTGCAGGCCGAGGACTTCTACGACAAAACGCATCAGATGATCTATGAAGTTATGGTGCAGCTCGGGGAAGGCAATCAACCGATCGATCTGGTGACCCTTACATCTCTCCTGCAAGATAAAGGGCAGCTGGAAGAGGTCGGTGGTGTCAGCTATTTAGCAAAGCTGGCCCATGCGGTTCCGACGGCTGCGAACGTGGATTATTACGCCCAGATCATCGAAGAGAAATCGATGCTGCGGCGGTTGATTCGCACCGCAACACAGATTGTCAGTGAAGGATATACCGGAGGAGAAGATGTATCCGGTATGCTCAGCGAGGCGGAGCGGCGCATTCTCGAAATTTCCAATCGACGCACGGGCAGCGGATTTATTGCGATCCGCGACGTGCTGATGGAAGTATTCGAGAAGGTGGAGGTTCTCCATCAAAACCGGGGGAATACAACGGGAATTCCATCCGGTTTTGTGGACTTGGACAAAATGACAAGTGGATTCCAGCGCAACGACTTGATCATCGTAGCTGCCCGTCCTTCCGTAGGTAAAACCGCGTTTGCATTGAATATTGCTCAGAACGTGGCCATTCGTGCCAAAGAAACCGTGGCGATCTTCAGTCTGGAGATGTCAGCGCCGCAGCTCGTACAGCGTATGATCTGTGCGGAGGCTAACCTGGATGCAGGGGTCATGCGTAACGGTGATTTCAAAGGTGATGAGGATTGGTCCAAGCTTACGATGGGCATCGCAGCCCTGTCGGAAGCCGAGATTTACATTGATGATACACCGGGTGTTACGGTTGCCGATATTCGTGCGAAGTGCCGTCGTCTGAAAAAAGAGAAGGGTCTTGGCATGATCCTGATCGATTACCTCCAGCTCATTCATGGACGCGGCAAGGCCGGGGAGAACCGGCAGCAGGAGGTATCCGAGATCTCGCGTACGCTTAAACAAATTGCCCGTGAGCTTGAAGTGCCGGTTATCGCGCTGTCACAGCTCAGCCGGGGCGTGGAGCAGCGTCAGGACAAGCGTCCGATGATGAGTGACCTTCGGGAATCCGGTTCGATCGAGCAGGATGCCGATATCGTTGCGTTCTTGTACCGGGATGATTATTACAATCAGGAAACCGAGAAGAAGAACATCATCGAGATCATCATTGCTAAACAGCGTAACGGTCCTGTAGGTACGGTGGAACTGGTCTTCCTGAAGAACTTTAATAAATTCGTCAATTACGAACGAACGCATGCCGATGCCTTTGCTGCCGGATGACGCGTTACAGGTTAACCGTATAGGCAGACATCTGCCGCTGGTAGTAAGTAAAGGGCATTTCTTAAGATATCAAGTATAATCTTCGAAGCTTGGGCCTTCCTGATATCGCAAGAAAAGCTTCCTCTAACCGCGGTCTGTCTTCTGAGAAAGTACGTCGACAGTCGTTTTTCTTATGGCGGTTCCTCGAATAATGCTGCAATCATTCGATAATCTTGTCCTAATTCCGAACAATCGTACACACTGATGTGCGATTGTTCGTTTTTGTATTTGACTTTAAAAATGGGGACTGTTACACTGGTATTGCTGCTTTAGTGCAGTGAGGTTGAAATTTAATCAGTTTGTAAAGGTTATTTCACAGTGTTTCGCGAAATATTAAGGGTGTAACAGCCCGAGCGGAGGAATGAATATGTCAACGGTAGTCGTTGTGGGAACACAATGGGGAGATGAAGGGAAAGGGAAAATCACGGATTATTTAGCTGAAAGCGCTGACGTGGTAGCCCGTTACCAAGGCGGCAACAATGCCGGCCACACCATTCTGATTGACGGTAAAAAATTCAAGCTTAGCTTGATTCCATCCGGAGTATTCTATAAAGATAAAACCTGTGTGATCGGAAACGGTATGGTCGTTAACCCGGCTGCACTTATTGAAGAGATTAATTATATTCATGATAACGGGTTCAGCACGGATAATCTGGTAATCAGTGATCGTGCTCATGTTATCATGCCTTATCATATGGTATTGGATGCTCTGGAAGAGGACCGCAAGGGTCCGAACAAAATCGGTACAACCCGCAAGGGGATCGGCCCTTGCTATATGGATAAAGCTGCACGTAACGGCATCCGGATCGCAGATCTGATGGATGCTGAAGAGTTCGAACTGAGGCTTCGCCATCTGGTGCAGGAGAAGAATCAAGTCATTACCCAGGTGTATGGCGGGGAAGCACTCGATGTTGAAGAAATTTTAACGCAATACCTGGAATACACCGAAATCATTCGTAAATATGTGCGTGACACTTCCGTCATCCTGAATGATGCGATCGATGAGAATCAAAAAGTATTGTTCGAAGGCGCGCAGGGCGTCATGCTGGACATCGACCAAGGTACGTACCCGTTCGTTACGTCTTCGAATCCTTCTGCCGGTGGTGTATGTATCGGCTCCGGTGTGGGACCATCGAAGATTCAGCAGGTGATCGGTGTGGCTAAATCCTATACGACCCGTGTAGGGGATGGACCTTTCCCAACGGAGCTGGACAATGAAATTGGGGCGTATATTCGGGAAAAAGGACATGAATACGGCACGGTAACCGGACGCGCTCGCCGTGTAGGCTGGTTCGATAGCGTAGTTGTGCGCCATGCCCGCCGCGTGAGCGGAATTACCGGCTTGTCCTTGAACTCGCTGGATGTGCTGAGCGGTCTTGAGACCGTTAAGATCTGTACCGCATATAAATTCCGCGGTGAAGAGATTACGCATTACCCAGCAAGCCTGAAAATGCTTGCAGAGTGCGAAGCGATCTATGAAGAGCTGCCAGGCTGGAGTGAAGACATTACCGGCGCCAAAACGCTGGAGGATCTGCCGGAGAACACCCGCCGCTACGTAGAGCGCGTATCCGAGCTGACCGGCATTCCGATTGCCATCTTCTCTGTAGGCCGCAACCGGGAGCAGACGAATCAAGTGCTTCCGATTTACGAGAAATAATCTAGCGTTGGACCAAGAGTAGAGAGACTAGAAGTTCAACTTCAACGATTAGATAGGTCTATGAACCTGCCGATGATAGTATCGGCGGGTTTTTCTTTTTGGCAAAGAAGGTGGAAACCAGAACGCATCCTGCGATAACATTGATGCCTAAATGTGGAAGAATTTGTCCCTTCATTTGAAGAATATTATCCCTTAGCCAGTTGTCCATCCACCCTATAATGGAGAGAGACATAGAGGACAGCACGCTGATAATTTGGAATTGGGGCTAAAGGCAGCGGGTATATGCAGTCAAATCAATGTAGGGGGGACAGAAGCCATACGAAGTCAATGAGGCGTGTGGCCTTCTTGAGAGCTGGACAAGGCACACGATCCAGCATAATAAAAACCGGATTCATCTACTAGGTTGCTAGGGATGGTTCCGGTTTTTTCATTTGGGAATGGGGCCGAAAACTAACGGAATCATGAAATATATCAAATGGAGGTAGAAAAAATGAGGGAAAGAGGATTGAAGCGATTCCGAGCCGTCAATACTGGAAAAAGAAAGCAATCATCGCCATGTCATTTCAGAGCATGTAGGAGGAAGGAGGAATACGGATGAAGTGGACGAAATGGCTGCTGAAAGTTAGCTTGACCGCCATCCTGGTGAGCACGCTCACGATTGTGACAACAGGCATCGTGGTCAATGCCTATATTCAATCGGTGTTGTCCAGTTTTAACATTCAGTTGGAGACGGAGCCGATGGGGATTGGAGGTATCATGAAGTCGATGCTCGGTATGGGCTCCGGCACCAAGCCGGATGTCGGCAGTGCCAACCCCGCGGAGGATAACAATAGGGCAGAAGATAAGAATGCTACGTCCGATGAACCAACGCCAGGGAGCGGCTTGGATCGTAATGGAGAGGAACAAGAGGATGACGAGGCGAATTCGAACCCGGCGGGAACGACGGGTGAGCCGCCAGCTGATGAAGAGGTACCTGATAATTCCTTGCCAGTAATGGGTACGAACACGACAGAGCAGCCTGACGATTCCTCGCTGGAAGATCAGGAGATTGTGATGACGCCGGGGGAAATTGTGGATCGGAAGGACAGTTTGCCAACAGAAGAGAAGGAAGAGATTTTTACCCTGCTGATGAATAAACTACCCCAATCGGAAATGCAGAAGATCTCTGCGGCGATGGAGGACGGACTGACTGCAGCGGAACTTGCGGACATCGAGCAGGGCATATCCAAATATTTGAATGCCGAGGAATTCGATAAACTGATCACCATGCTTAAAGAATAACGGTATAACGGTTATCAGGCCCGTTCTGTCACTGTTTTGTCACTGACTTGCGGTGGTTATATATTAGGGAAAATCAGGAAACCCGCGCCCAGCGCGGGTTTTTCGCTGTTTTCGTAAACTTGAAATGATTGTAATGGCTATGTTAAAGTATACGAAGATCGAAAAGGTTAAAATTTTGATACCTTTTGACAGGTTGTGTCATAATCAATACTAAGTCAGCGAGTTCAAATGAACAGATTCTTACATATGAACAAGGCTTAAAGGAGAGAGACATGAAAGGTTCTAAGGGGAAACGGTGGATGGACAGCCTCTTGCGCAAGCAAGCAGCCGATCATTCTGCCCACAACAACAACTCGAATCGAGAGCCCTCGGAGCCGTCGAATCCACAAAAACGGGGATGGACTTCACCGCGCAGGTGGATTTGGATATCGGCAGGGGCATTGCTCATAGCAGGATCGATATATACGGGCGGAAAAGCGTATGTGAACGCGAATACGGTTCCGTTCTATCATGTGTACGTAGATGGAAAAGCCATCGGTACCATTCAAGATGATGCCCAGCTTGACCAGCTGCTCAAAGAGAAGCAAAAGGAGTATCAGCAGGAGCACCCTGACGTACTTATGGTGCTTCACACCGACGGCATTACAACGAAGGCTGATCGTTCCTTTAAACCAGAGGTGAACAGCGAGGAGACTCTCCAAAAGCTGGATAACATGCTGAAGGCATATGCCCGCGGCGTGGAACTGAAGGTGAACGGCAAGACAGTTGCCATCGTGAAGGATCAGCAGGCGGCCAAAGCTGCCGTCGAAGCGGCCAAGCTGAAGTTCGCTCCGGCAGCTGCCCAGGAGGAGAAGACTCAGAGGGTCGCTTTCACGAAGACGTCGGCATCGGCATCGAGCAAGAAGAGCGATGACGGAAGCGGGCTCCAGTCCGTGGATATTAAGGAGAAGATCTCGCTTGCCAACACAAAGGCTGACCCGAACAAGGTGCTAGACGTAGAAGAAGCGGTTAAAGTGCTTACGGGCACGAAGGACAAGCCGGTGGTATACACGGTGAAAGAGGGAGATACGATCTCCTCAATTGCGCAGCATTTTGGCATGAAGTCTGCTGACGTCATGGCGCTGAATCCCGGGCTGGAGGAGAAATACGTGCAGATCGGGGCCGAGCTGCAGGTAACGAAACCGGAAGCACCGCTGACGGTAAGAACGGTGGAGGCGGTGTCGGAGAAGCAGCCAAGCAAGCCGGAAACGATTGTCCGCAAGAGCAGCGAGCTTCCACTGGGGAAACGAAAGGTCGTTCGTCCCGGGCGGGATGGCGTCAAAACCGTGGACTACATCGTAACCAAAGAGAACGGCAAGGTCATCTCTAAGCAATGGACAGGCCAACAGGTGATTCAGGAATCCCTGCCGGAAGTGGTGTATAAAGGCACCAAGGTGGCGCCGAAGAAAAAAGCGGCAACGGTGACCCAGAAATCCAGCGGCAGCATGTTCGCATGGCCGGTCAGCGGGGCGCGTATTACGAGCTCCTACGGTCATCGTTGGGGAAGAAGCCACGAAGGTGTCGATATGGTTGGCGGGAGCACGATTATGGCAGCCGCTTCGGGCAGAGTGGTCTTCGCCGGTCAGCAGAGCGGTTACGGCAATGTCGTCATTGTCGATCACGGCAATGGATACCGCACCCTGTATGGACATATGAGCAGGATTTCCGTAAGCAACGGACAATCCGTTGGACAAGGCTCCAAG
Source organism: Paenibacillus sp. JZ16 (assembly GCF_015326965.1). Taxonomy (NCBI): domain Bacteria; kingdom Bacillati; phylum Bacillota; class Bacilli; order Caryophanales; family Paenibacillaceae; genus Paenibacillus; species Paenibacillus sp. JZ16. The sequence continues at coordinate 4,322,797 of NZ_CP017659.1, read as the reverse complement.
CTGGGCGTCATGGGCAATACGGGCCGTTCTACTGGAACTCATCTCCATTTCGAAGTGCAAAAAAATGGAGTTGCTCAAAATCCGATGAATTATCTGTAGTTCTGTGTTATACTTGATAAACCAATGCGACATAAGCCATTATTGGTTCATATATCATAATAGTGAAGATGGCCGCTCCTTAACGGGGGCGGCCATCTTTGCGTCTAAAACAGGTGGATGCAATGGGGATGTGGGACAGAACGGGAAATAGCTGCAGTGGGGGCGCAAGCGGTATCCTTCTCCGTCGCTGTTGAATTCGGAAAATAAGAATGTTGCGTAAGCTGAGATTTTCCGAATCCAAAGGCGATCGCTGCCGCTCTCCGAATGACACCGCTCGCTGCTGCCGGAGGTTTTCCCTTATCTGTCGAATCCATCCCCGTGCCTTCCGCTGCGGAAGCGGGTAGGCCGCCCCCTGAATCGGGTAGGCCGTTGGGAGGCGGTGTGGGTGGGACAGAACGGGAGCGGTGGGTGTGTAGCGGCGGCAGGTGTGGTAAAATGAGAAGAAGACCGTTTATGTGTGAGTTCGAAGGGGGACTTTTTGAACATCCTCTTTATGTGAAGGTATGAGGTGAACAGGACAATGCAGGGAACCATTCTGGTGGTGGATGACGAACAACCCATCGCCGATATTTTAAAGTTTAACTTGGAAAAAGAGGGCTATGAGGTCATCTGCGCTTTTGATGGCATTAGCGCGGTGGAGATTGCGCTTACGAAGCGGCCGGATTTAATGCTGCTTGATTTGATGCTGCCCGGAAAAGACGGAATGGATGTGTGCCGCGAGGTACGTGCCGCGAACCTGCAGATCCCGATCATCATGCTGACGGCAAAGGACGGGGAGATTGACAAGGTGCTTGGACTTGAGCTTGGCGCGGATGATTACGTGACGAAGCCGTTCAGCACCAGAGAAATATTGGCACGCGTGAAGGCGCATCTGCGCCGTCAGCAAAAGCCGGACAACTCAGCGGATAACACAGGCGGCACAAGTGCAGGCGGACAAGGCCTGCGGCTGTTTGAGCTGTTCATTGATACCGATATGTACATGGTATATAAAAGCGGGGAAGCGCTCGATCTGACGCACCGCGAATACGAATTGGTGTATTATTTGGCCCGTAATGCCGGTAAAGTGATGACTCGTGAACATTTGCTGCAGGCGGTATGGGGTTTTGAATACTTTGGCGATGTGCGGACCGTGGATGTTACCATTCGCCGACTTCGCGAGAAGATTGAAGAGAATCCGAGCAAGCCGGAATATATCCTGACTCGGCGCGGACTGGGCTACCTGATGCGCAGCGCTAAAAACGGAGGCCTGTAATGAAGTGGCTGTCCTTCTTCCGCACCATTCAGGCGAAGGTCATCATTATATATGTCCTTCTCATACTGATCGCGATGCAGCTGATCGGGGTGTATTTTGTCAGTGCGATGAAGAACTCGCTGACCAGCAATTTCACGAAGGACTTGCAGGAACGCGCAGAGCTGATGTCGGTTCTGGCGGCCAAGACCCTTGGCGGCGAGAATGTTACGGAGGAGGACCCGTATGAGAGCTTGCGCGTCATGGTGAACAATCTGTTCAATCTGAACGGAGCCGAGATTCAGGTACTGGATTCCACCGGACGGGTACTGACAACCTCGCTGCCCTCCCATGCCGATTACGTGAACACGAAGAACACACAGACAGTTGTCAGCCGGGCATTGCAGGGTATACAGGATAATGAAGAGTATATTATCGATGATGATAACATCCGCAAAAAAGTGGTGGCCAAGCCCGTCATGTACAACGAGAAAATCGTCGGCGCCATTTATATCGTAGCCAGCATGAGCGAGCTGTACAGCACGATGCAGCGGATCAACAATATTTTTATATCGGGCATTCTCTTGGCCCTTGGCTTGACGGCGGTGCTTGGCGTCATCCTGTCGCATACGATCACCAACCCGATCAAGGAGCTGACCAAGCATGCCCGGGCCGTCGCGGACGGCCGGTTTACCGAGAAAACGCCGGTGTTCGGCAGCGATGAGATCGGCCAGCTCAGCCAGGCGTTCAACTATATGACCAGCCGTTTGCGCGAAGCCCTCTCGCAGAACGAAGAAGAGAAAGAGAAGCTGGCATCGATTCTAACCAATATGAGTGACGGCGTTATCGCAACCGATGAAGCGGGACGCGTCATTCTGATGAATCGGCGCGCCGGGGAAATGCTGGGCGTGGAGGGAGAAGAGCTGGCAGGACACGATATCGTTTCCCTGCTGGGTCTTGAGGAGTCCGAATCGGAGGCGCTGGCGCGCAGCGAAGGGCATGATTCCAAGCTGCTGGAGATTGTGCCGCGCGAGGGCAGCGAACCGTTCATGATGCGTGTGACCTTTACTCCGATTCATCGGCGGGAAATCGGCATCACCGGTACGATTGCAGTGCTGCAAGACGTTACCGAGCAGGAGAAGCTGGAAGCATCACGGCGAGAGTTCGTGGCGAATGTATCCCATGAGCTGCGCACGCCGCTGACCACCATCAAGAGTTATACCGAAGCGCTGGAAGATGGGGCGCTGGAGGATAAACAGATGGGGCCGCGATTTGTCGGCGTCATCCAGAATGAGACCGGCCGGATGATCCGGCTGGTAACGGACCTGCTGCATCTGTCACGGCTTGATTCCAAGGAGGCTGCCCTGCATAAGGAACCAACGGACATTGTGGAGATGCTGGAGGACGTTGAGGATCGGTTCTCTTTTCAAATGAAGCAAAAGCGTATCCGTACCATTATTGAGGTGAAACCGGGCGTATCGACAGCTATGCTGGACCGGGATGGCATTGATCAGGTTCTCGATAACCTGATATCCAATGCCCTTAAATATACGCCAGACGGAGGCACTATCACCATGGATGCAAGCATAACGGAGGATGGCATGCTGTCCTTATCGGTAAAGGATACCGGGATCGGCATTCCGAAGAAGGATCTGGATCGGATCTTCGAGCGCTTCTACCGGGTGGATAAGGCCCGAACGCGCAATTTAGGCGGGACAGGCCTCGGATTATCCATTGCCCGGGAAATTGTCAGGGCACATGGAGGCTTTATTACGCTTCAATCCGAGCTGGAGAAAGGCACCACGGTGACCTTCACCTTGCCCCTGGATAACGAGGGGAGGGCATTAACGTGAAGGAGCGATTAAAGACCATTCTGTTGGTTGTGCTGGTCGTGGGCAGTTTGCTGCAGAGTTACGTTTTGATTTTCCGCTTTCCGGGCAGTGATTCGGTTGTGCAATCCAAGAACGCCTATATCCGAACCGAGGAAATGGGCCCGGAGGAAAAGGCCGAGAATCTGCTCTTCCCCGACAAGATGATCATTCATCTGGGCGAAGACCAACATACGGTGTTCTATCCGAACGATACATTCTACAATCTCGTATATAACAGGCTTAAAGGACGGACCTTTGATAATTTCCAGCGGCGGATGGTCAGCAACATCGACTGGGCCAAGGTTCGCTCCGAGAATCGGGGCATTGAGCTGAGCTTTGATTCGGGCATTCCGGTTACGCTGCTCCAAAGAGTGATGCAGATCGTCCCGGACACCCTGTTTGAAGGGGAAAGCATCAATAAAATATGGCTGTACAGCGTGGAAGGCGAAGCGAAGATCCATGTCATGTTTTTCAGCATGGAGGGCGATGTGGTCTATGAAGCCGCCCAGGCGGATTTGACCGTCCAGGATGTGGATCAGCTGGTGGACTTCGGGCTGAGCTGGACGCCGTATAAGATGGTGGATGGCCGGTATTATACCCCGGCGAAGGAACTGAATATGGTCAGCATTGAACTGCCCATTGGCGAATATACGGTAGAGCAGATGCAGCGCAGCCTGTTCTTTGACCCTAGCATCACGCGCAATATCCGGGAAAAAGACGGCTCCGAGATTTATACGGACAGTAAGCGGAGCCTGCAGGTGGATCAGGGGCAAAAATGGATCAGTTATACCGATCCGGCTGCGCCGCCATCCGGTGAGAGCAGCCCCGGTAAGGATGTGCTGTCGGCCATCGATTTCGTGAATCAGCACGGGGGCTGGAATGGCACGTACAGGCTGGCTAAGGCGGGGGAATCCGAGGATCGTACGCTGGTGAAATTCCAGCAGTACTATGGCGGATTCCCGATCCTGGATACACCGGGCTTCCAGTATGGCGTCATGGAATTGGATCTACAGCAGGGAACGGTAACCTCGTATGAGCGCTCGCTGTTATATCTTGAGTCTGCTGCCTTGAAGAAACAGATGGTGAAACTGACAGGGGGCGAGGCCCTGGAAGCGAAGCTGAAGCCTTATATGGAGGGAAAGAATGTGGTTATAGGTCTGGATCCCGCCTATTTACCGGTCCTAACGGGAGAAGGACTGCTGCTAAAGCCAGTATGGGCCTTGGAGCTCCAGAACGGGTCAGTTATCACACTCGAATAATGATAGAGATCGTTATTGTATTATAAGGAGGGGACATCATGGATTGGGGCCGTGCCAAAAATGTATTGATTTACGCGTTTTTGCTGCTGAATCTGGTGCTGGGCTATCAGCTCTGGATGGATTACCGCGAGCAGGTCGGCTCCAATCTGGATTTCACCTCGCTTTCCGAGAGCACGCAGCAGGTGATTGAGGAGAATAGGATTCAATTGCTGAGTCCGATTCCGACGGAAACGCCGCAGCTTCCCAAGATTAATTATATCTACAGCGCGGAAGCGCAGGGAGGGCCGGTAGGGCTGGAGCAGCCCATTGACACGGAGCTGATTTATGCCGATGAGAAGGAATTGCGGAATGCGCTGGAGGGCAAGATCAAGGATCTCGGGAATTATCGCCACGATCCGCAGTCGGATAAAGAGAATATCATCGTCTTCCGGCCGCTAGTGCAGAAGGAATGGCCGCTGTTCAATGTGGAGCTGGAGTTCATTTACGAATCCCAGAAGATCCATGCGTACCGGGAGCCGGTGTTTGAGATTATGCCAACCGACGATATGGAGGAACAAAAGGTTCTGCCCGCATCCAAGGCTTTGGAAACGCTCATTGAACGTAACTTCATCCCGCCTGATTCGGCGGTAAGGGACATTCAGCTGGGCTATTATGGACAGTTGTTTAATACGGAGGATCAGCTAGCAGCGCCAACCTGGCGGTTTACATTGGATCATGGCGAGATGATCTATGTACAAGGCATCAGTGGGGACGTGCTGACGCCAAAAAGCGATACGACAAAGGAGTAACAAGACTATGGGGATTTCATTTTCCGTGCTGTCGAGCGGCTCAACGGGCAATGCGACCATTGTCCGCAATGAGGATACGACACTGTTGATTGATGCGGGCTTAAGTGCACGGCGCATCGATGAGTTGTTGAAGGAACGCGAAATGATGGGGGAAGAAATCGACGGGATCCTGGTCACGCATGAGCATTCGGATCATATCCGGGGGCTTGGCGCGGTGGCGCGCAAATACAATCTGCCGATCTACGCGAATGAGAAAACATGGGAAGCGATGAGCAAGTCGCTGGGCAAGATTGCGGAAGAGAACCGGATTGTGCTGGAGAGTCATGAGGTCAAGGATTTTGGCACACTGCGGGTGGAGCCTTTTGAAATATCCCATGACGCTGCGGCACCGGTCGGTTATTGCTTCTATGACGGCGACGAGAAGCTGGGCGTCGCGACGGACCTCGGTTATGTCAGCGATAAGGTGAAGAAAGCGCTGGATGGATCGGATGTCCTAGTGCTGGAAGCCAATCACGATATCGAGATGCTTCGGATGGGACGCTATCCGTGGAATACCAAACGCCGGATTCTCGGCGATATGGGACATTTGTCGAATAATTCGGCAGGCGATGCCTTAAGCGAGCTGCTGACGGGGGATACCAAACGAACGTATCTGGCCCATCTCAGCCTGGATCACAACATGATGGAGCTGGCGAGAATGACCGTCCGCGATACGATGGAGGACCGCGGCTGCTTCTTCAAGGATAGCGAGTTTAAATTGTGTGATACGTATTATGACCGCCCGACCCCTTGGGATAAGGTCGGCGAATAGACATAGGGTCGACAGCCATCCAAGGCATGCCCTGGACATACACCGTACGCACAGGGAGTTTAGATAACGATATTTTTACCAATGAAGCATTCCTTCTTGAGCAATTTTATATTAGTTATCAATATATAGGCATAACTAAAACAGCCCCACGATCATAGGGAACTATGACGTGAGGCTGTTTTGCTGTTTAAGGGATACTGAGTTCCGAGAGACGAGGCTCGTTCTAACGCTTGCTGAGACTCTCTTGTGCCATGCGCACCATCTCCCGAACCATGGAACCGCCAATCGCACCGCCGACTTTACCGGCCTGCTCGGTGGTCAGGTCTCTGTTGTCGCCCGGTTTAAGGGGGACGCCGAGTGACTTGGCCACCTCATATTTGACGTCCTGCTGTCTCTGCGGATCCACTTGATAGCCTTCGTTCCGCATGACGTCGGTCATGAACTGCTGCATTTCGGGACTCCGGCGCCGTCTTGATCTTCTTGCCATCCCATAACCCTCCTTGCAATAGTTTCCCCTTCGTAACATTCCCTGCGGGGCACCGACAGATGAATGGATAACCTAACCAGTTCAATATGAGGGAGAGTTGAAGAGAATGGAACCGAGGCATTCGAGTAGTCGAGACGGGATAGGCCGATCTTGTCTGTAGGAGCGAATCGTAAGGAGGCTGGAAGTATTTTTTCAATGGATGGTGTAGGAAGAATAAGTTGCGGGGAATCCAAATAGGAATGATGTGTGGGTTGCCGGAGATCCCTTAAACGTTGCGGTTCAAACGGGATCGACTTCGTCATGAAAGACCGACGGCTTTGCCATTTTCTTTACACAATTGTCCGGTAGTATGTTAAGGGGGAATGCGCGAACGAGGGTAGCAGGCGGTTAGGGATAGCAGATATGCCGGAAGAGAAGAAGTTGGACCATTGAAGAAAATCCCTTCATAATGGAACCGTTTGGTCGTCTGTTACGTATACAAGGTTAATATGTTCATCCGGGTTATTCGTTGTTATGGATTGAAGAATCTGTCATTGTACCGACCCTTAAAATGGCCTTCAATTTGGCATTTGTTTTTATCAAATAAAGCTGACGTGAACCTCTGTTCGTGTGGTACAATAGGGACATTAGAAGGTCTGAATGCTTCTGTTAAGCACTTGCATCGAACAAGGCACTAGGCATTTTGTATTTTAAAATACGGATGGCCCAAGTTTTCCCATCTTTTTTTAGAAAAAACAGATGTTTCGCGCTTAAGTCGCCCTGTTTGTGGTAATAGAAGAATACAGGGTTTTTTTTGAACTGTCGGGTGGGAATACATACCTTTTATGGGACCAAATTTCAGGCAATGGATTGAAATATTCGTGGTAGAGCGAATTTTCGATAAAAGTTTAATTAGAATGCTCAAAAATGCAACTTTTTGGGCCGCTGAATAGTCTTTACAGTAGAGAGATATATAACAGGTGGCACGCTGCCGATTTCATAGGAAGCTAGATACACTGGGTACAGGGCAGGTTGTTATGACGACAAGATGATTTCATAGGTCAGTCGGTAATGGCGGAGGGTCTGAAGCTTAAAGTATCTTGACGCGTAGCAACCAAGGGGAGAGAGGGATCGCAATGGGATTATTTGACGATGATTTCTATTCAACTAAAATTTCCAGACGGAGCAAAAATACCAGCGAGGACCGACCTGAGCGAACGAAGTGGCGGACGACCCGCCGTAAAAAGGGTTTATCCACATTCCAGATTTCCGCGATCAGTTCTGTGTGCAGTGCTCTGATTGCGGTGATGCTGTTTAGCTTCATAACAGGCCATCCTGCGACCTCTTCACCGGTTACCTTGATTAATGGCAGCCATCAGCTGTCCAAGTCCGATGGGGATCCCTATGAACGGATTGTTAGCGTTGCTCAGAAGGTGCGACCGGTTGTTGTCAGTGTGCTGACACATAAAGAGACCGCGATGCCAGAAGAGGAAGGCCTTGAGGGAGAAGGGTTGGAAGAGGATTTCGGTACCCTGCCAGAGGAAGAAGGGGATTTTGAGCTTCCGGAGGGATTCGACTTCGGTGAGGATTTTGATTTTGGAGATGATTTCGGCGGCTCACAGGAAGACACCTTGGGCTCTGGTGTTATCTTTAAGAAACTCGAGGGCAAAGCCTTTGTGATTACGAATAACCATGTCGTTGATGGTGCCGTTTCCCTAGAAGTTGTGCTGGTAGGCGGCGAGAAGAAGAAGGCGACCTTGGTCGGCACAGACAAAGTTAGTGATATTGCCGTTCTGTCGATTGATAGTAAGGGCATCGGAGAGGTTGCAGAGTTTGGGGATTCCTCCAAGCTTCGCCTCGGCGAAACCGTCATCGCCATCGGCAACCCGCTGGGCTTGGGCGACACGCTCACATCCGGGATTGTCAGCTACACGAACCGCGTAATACCGGTATCCCTGAACCAGGATGGCATCTATGATTGGGAGCAGGAGGTCATTCAGACCGACGCCGCCATTAACGAGGGGAATAGCGGGGGCGCTCTAGTGGATTTGAACGGTAAAGTTATCGGCATCAACACGATGAAAATCGCGGACACCGGCGTAGAAGGGCTTGGGTTTGCGATTCCGGTCAATGAAATTACGGAGATTGTAACCGAGCTGATGCTGAAGGGGCATATTGCACGCCCTTATCTCGGCGTATATACCGTAGACTTAGGTAATCCGTATGCTCCGCTGAGCAAGAAAGAGAAAGAGGACCTCAAGCTGCCGAAGACGGTAACCGAAGGCGTGGTCGTGCTGGATGCGCTTGGACCTGCGCTGGATGCGGGTCTGCAGCTGAATGACGTGATTGTCAAGCTGGATGGCAAGCCGATTACGACGACGCTGGAGCTGCGCAAGCACCTTTACTATAACACGAAGGTAGGCAAAGACATGGACGTGACCTTCTATCGTGACGGCAAGCTGCAGTCGCTGAAGGTGAAGCTGGAAGAAAAGCCTGGAGAATAAGGCAGGCTGGATCGGCTGACGTGGTTGGCTGAATCACTGCGGATTTTTTAGAGTGAACGTGCTTGTCCATTGTTTCGTGCAGCATTTCATGGGTATATATAATGGTTAGCGTTGAATAGTATCCAATATAGAGAGATTTGAAAAAGGTTAGATACGAGCCGTGAAACGGCCGCGAAGAAGAGCGTGGATTACGCTCTTTTTTTGCTGTCCGCATAGAAATGATGGTGGGTCATAAGGACTTTTGATGTGAAATCCATGGATAGACAGGAAGCTTTTATGGATAGAAAACCGGCCGGGGTGAGCAAATGGGTTAAAAACATTTCTTTTTCTCGTAGAGTGTGGTAGAACAGAAGAGTGGCTATACTGGTTTGAAGATAAACACAACATGAGGCGAAAGATAGAAAGGATGCATAGAATGTACGTCGTATGCAAGGAACATGTGGAACTAGCGATCGAAAATTTCGTGGATGAATATGAGGATGCCCCGGATATTGTTGATCTGAAGGAGACCGAGTTTTCGGACTGGGACCCACCGGTGAAGTGCGCGGAGTGCGAGAAGCATGCTGAGTTTTTAGTTGTGTAACGTGAACATGTTAATTAAATAAATAATGCGAATGAGAAAGCGTGATGATTTCACGCTTTTTTTGTTTAGACTTTCTTGAGTCGCGGCTTCGTTCATCAACAGCCTTTTCATGGAATGGGCGAAGAGGTAAATAATAAGTACGGCCAAACATTCCGATCATTGTCTCTGGAATGAGCAACCGGCTTCGTTGTACAGACCTTCATAGTGTATGATGGATGTATAGATTACAACGAGGCGCGATAACCTATCGTGAATGGAGACGATCAGTAATGGGTGACTACAGTAGATCATGGGAAGACGAGATCAGCCGGGCAGCTGATGCGGCCTATGAGAAGGAAATGGATGAAATCAACCGTCAGCTGAAGCAGGAAATTCTCATCGTTCTGATTGGTGATGTGAACACAGGCAAGTCCTCCACCATGAACCGGATCGTGGGTGAAGAGGTTGCTGGCGTCGGGGCAGAGCCTGGAGAAACGACGGAAATTAAACCGCATAAGTACAAGGAGCATATTTACTTCATGGATACACCCGGGTTGAATGATGTGAACACCGCGAACTCGGAGATAACCTTGAAATACTATAAACAAGCGGATATCGTTCTATTCTTCCTGAACGCTGCGGGCACTGTCTTCTCCGAGGCGGAGAAGAAGTCCTTCGAGATGATTCAGGCCGTGAACACGAACATCTTGATCGTGCTGAATAAAATTGATGCCGCAGATGAAATCGACCGTCTGGTGGCGCGGATCAAGAAGGAGACCGGGGGGCGCTATGAGGTTGCGCCGGTATCCTCGCGGACGGGTGAGAATATCGACCAGCTGCGGAGCAGCATTCTGGAGATGCTTAAAAAAAAGTCTAAAGACATTCTCTTTGCCAAAAGTATCAAGGAAAAGTCGGCAACTGCCAATGGATGGATTATCGGAGCCTCGATCTCGGCAGGAGCGGTAGGCGCATCACCTATTCCGGGATCGGATATTATTCCGATTACCGGCATTCAGGTGAGCCTGCTTACCAGACTTGCGGTGTTGTACAATAGGCCGATCAGCAAGGAGACGGCAAAGGAACTGGTCATCGCTACGATATTCGGCAATATCGGCAAGAGCATTTTTCGGCAGATCGTGAAGGTGTTCCCTGGAGCGGGATCGGTCGCCGGAGCGACGGTGGCGGGTGCTACCACCTTGGCGCTGGGATATGCAGTGAAATATGCTTACGAGCACAACATCGAGATCAATACGACGAATATTACGAAGCTCTATAAGAAGTTTAGGGATAAGGCGGAGACGGAATCGGAATCCAAGTCCGAGTGAGCGTGGGGAATCATGTCATATGCCAGCACGGATGGCGGATGGAATAGAAAAAGGGGCCTTGGGGCCCCTGATCATAGCTGCGTTATTGCAGCGACTTTATCATGATTTACTTAATGGCAGCCGCGTAATCGGCTTTTGCCTGCTCCAGCATCGATTTCCAATCCGGGAAATCGGTTTCTCTTGAAACATGACGGTCAAACAGTTCATCCGGAATGTTATCGATATCTTCGTGCGTTTCCACTTGGAAGTTACCTTTTACGACAAAATCCCCAAAACTGCTGTGGGATGAATGTTTACGCATAAACGATTCATTGAACAGCTTTTCCAGAGAGATGTTATCCGGATCCTCCTGTACCGATTTTTGGCCTTGTAATTCCTTCAACAGATCATCAAACGACATGGGCTTTTGCTTTCTCAGAGTACCACTCCTATAACTAATATTTGTGTTCAGTATAACATAACCGGATTTCTCATATACATAGTCAGCTCCGGAAGGCTTGACGCGCTGTTATCGTCTTAATAATGAAGACCAGGTTTGTTCCAGCCAGCGATCAAAGTCAGCGCCTTTGTCACCTTCGTACGTATCGTAGATGTCGACCCTCATCTTTTTTAATTTCTCTTTGAAGTCTTCATACGTGTGGTCACGAGGAAGGCTTTTTTTGATGCGCAGCAGCACCTTTGAAACGTCCTTCATCAGCTCGCCTTTGGGTCTTTCCGGCATCTGCACGTCCTCACCAAAGGCCAGGAGTTTACGATAGGCTGCCTCTCGCACCTGATAAACCGCATCCGTATTCAGTCTATGCAGCAAAATATCAATGGATTTCTGATTATTCCAATTTCCTAACGCTTCCACCGCATCTAAACGTTCTCTCCAATTGGCGTTCCGGTTGGCGGAGCTTTTGAGCTCCTCATAATTCTCGGGCATATCCGTTATCAATTCTTGATTGTCCAATCCGTTCATCTCCTTTAATATGATGTATCAGGTCGATCTGTACCATATGTTCATTATGGGGTACCTTTATGATTCTCGGCTTCCGATGTACCGTCTGCCTGCTTGGCCCCTTTACTGGTATAAGGTTTGGGTTTACTCTTCGCTCTTCTCGCACTTGCATCCCAGCGGCTCCAGCCCTTCTTGCCCGTGCCTCTGCCTGTTCCGCCCTTGCCCTTGGATTTACTCAATCAATCACTCCGTTACGGTATATTCTTGTCCCTATATGCTGATTGTTTACCAGCACTGTTGAAATATACACTGTATTGGGCCATATGTATAGGATACCACGGAAATCAGCATAAGAATCGAAATATATGAGCAAGAATTCCGGTAATGGTAAGGCATGTCCCTCGGTTGACTAATTATTCCCAGCGTGGTATCTTATTTTTGAACTGACCAGTCAGAACAAGTACGATGAACTGAAATATAGATGTGAAAGGGCAGATCCAATTGTGAGCAAAGATAAAATTATTCAAGCAGCCATTGAAGTATTCTCCGAGAACGGATATCACCGCGCAAGCATGGACGAGATTGCCGCCCGCGCACAGGTCGCGAAAGGGACTCTGTACTATAACTTCCCGGGTAAATCCCAGCTCTTCAAGACGGTGGTGAAGCAGGGCTTCGAAGATATCATGCAGCGGACAGAGGCAGATCTGAATTCCTCCCTGCCGATGAAGGAGAAGATGCAACGCACCATTCGCCATCATCTGGATCTGTTTCTCGAATCCCGCCATTTCTCGCACATCGTGTTTAATGAGATCTCGAACGGCATCGAGCAGGATGTCCTGGATGAGTTAAAGGAGCTAAAAAGGAATTATTTAAACTTTCTCGCAAGGATGATTGAGGAAGGTCAGTGTGAGGAGAACTTGTGCCGTGCCGTTGATCCCGACTTGGCCGCTGCCAGCATTGTCGGTACGCTGGAGAGTACCTGCAATTATTACCTGAATCATCAAGATCGGTATTCGCGAGAGGATCTGGAGCGGTTTGCCTTTACGATGATTACCCAAGGCCTGTTTATATCGCTTGAATAAGCAAGGCCTTCTTTTTTAATTATGTATAACTGACCAGTCAGTTCAAATCTTGCGATGGAAAGCGAAGGTGTTAAGCATGGAATGGAATAAGAACGGTTTACTCCCGCTGGAATGGTTCCGCCAGATGAGAACGGAATCTCCGGTAACGACAATGGATGGTCATGGGGCCTGGAATGTTTTTAAATACGAGGATGTCAAAGCCGTCTTTACGAATTACGAAGTGTTCTCTTCCCAAGGGGGCTCTTCTTCCGATGATCCCATTGAATCCAGTGTTCTTCGGCAGGACCCTCCGAAGCACCGTCAGCTGCGTAAGCTGGTATCCCATGCTTTTACGCCTCGCATGATCGAATCGCTTGCCCCTAAGATCCAGGAGATTACGACATCCCTGCTGGACGAAGCGGAGAAGAAGGGGAAGATGGATATCGTGGCCGATCTCGCAAGCCCGCTGCCGATCACGGTGATCGCGGAGATGCTCGGCGTTTCGATGGAAGATCGGGAACGGTTCAAGGCCTGGTCGGACGCGTTGGTGGGTGACAATGGGGAGGATTATTATCAGTGTCAGCGGGAGATGAGCGAATACTTCTCGGAGATCGCCGAGGACCGCCGTCGCCATCCGCAGGAGGATCTAATCACGAAGCTGGTGGAGGCGCGTATCGACAATGAACACCTCACCGAACTGGAGATTATCGGGTTCTGTATTCTCCTCCTCGTAGCGGGTAATGAAACGACAACCAATCTGATCTCATCGGCCGCGCTAGCCTTCGACAGTCTGCCTGAGGTCCGTGCAGAGGTGCTTGGAGACTCAGCACTGCTTCCAGGGGCAATCGAAGAAGTTTTCCGTTACTTCTCGCCTGTTCAAGTGATGTTCCGCAGCGTGAAGCAGGACACGGTGCTGCGGGGGCAGGAGCTGAAGCAAGGGCAGTACGTTTATATCTGGATGGCCTCGGCCAACCATGACGAGGATGTGTTCGATCAGCCGGATGTATTCAACATCCACCGCAACCCGAACCCGCATCTGGGCTTGGGAAGCGGCATTCATTACTGCATGGGCTCCCAGCTGGCCCGTATGGAGTCCCGGATTGCCCTTCAGACTTTGCTGGACCGTTATCCCGAATTTCGTCGTGATCGCTCGGTAGAACTGGCACGGATGGATAGCACGATGATGTTCGCGCTGAAAGAGCTGCCGATCATTTTAAAATAGATAGGAAGAGAAGAGCCACTCTTAGGTAGAGTGGCTTTTTTCAATAATCGATGTAAGTTGGTCAAACTCGGTCGAGCAAGCTTAGAAGTTAATGAGTTGGCGATTCTCAAAACTCTAATGCTCTGCTGGATTGATTTTGTATTGAAAAGGAAATGTGGGAGCTTGCTGTAGGAAGGCAGGTCGGGGTCTGTGTATGTCCTTTAATTGGTGGCGGTACAATGTTAGAATGAACGACATAACAGCAGAGTTTAAGGAGCGAAAAAACGCCGTGAATATACAGATGGTATGCGTAGGCAAGTTGAAGGAGAAGTACCTGGTGCAGGGCATTGCCGAATACAGTAAGCGTCTTGCGCCTTACGTGCGCCTGTCCGTGCACGAGGTGCCGGATGAGAAAGCGCCAGAGAACATGAGCGAAGCGGAAATGCGCCAAGTGCAGGAGAAGGAGGGTGTGGGCATTCTCAGCCATATCAAGCCAGACGCCCATGTCATCGCCCTGGCGATCGGCGGCCAGCTGTGGTCCAGCGAGGACCTGGCGGCCCATATGGACAAGCTGGGCACGTACGGGACCAGCAACGTGGCTTTTGTCATCGGCGGCTCTAACGGCCTCTCCGAGGACGTCCTGAAGCGCGCCCAGACGAAGCTCAGCTTCGGGCGGATGACCCTGCCGCACCAACTGATGCGGCTGGTGCTGGTGGAGCAGATTTACCGGGCGGTGAAGATTAACCGGGGGGAGCCGTATCATAAATAAGGGCAAGTTTATTGGAGATACCCGAGTTCTTGGAAGGGCACTTTTCCAGGCATGAGTTTGGGATGAATCTTACTCGGAGGAAAAGTCGGTATAAACGGGCAGCTGCTTGCTTTTGGAGTACAGAACGATGGGGTACCTAGAGGGGACTGTTGCTTGCTGAAGCAAAATCCCCCTCCGTTATTTGGTGGAAGGGGCCGGACTGGTTCACAGACCCCTACTTCCTGAGCCCGGGCAGTAAAAGCCTGCTCACCCTCTTCGGTGCAGAACATATACTTGGCGGAATCTCCGGGTACAACGTCGCGGAGACGACGGACGAGAACCCCGAACGAGATGCTTTGCTCCAGCAGCTCACGTGGTCTTACCTTCGCGATGCGCTCAATCTCGACGATTCAAGCTGGTTGGCAGCCCGGAAAGATCTGGAGGAGGGTGCCAATCCATTAGGTCGCATCGAATCTAAGTAAGAATCTAAAAGGCGTGATCAAGCGAATCAAAGAAAGGGCCATCCCGCAAAAGGATGGCCCTAAACCTAAAGCCAAAGGGAGCCATGATATAAGGCGCTCCCTTTGGCTTGTCGTAAGACCTCCATCTTTTTCTAGTGAGCCTCGATTACAGCGCAGGCTTTTTACCTCTTGGCAGAAGATATTTTCAGTGTATCGCCTTCTGTTTTCCTTGTTCTCTGTCCCTGCATAGTGGCTAGAACTACGCCGGAAATAATGAGAACAGATCCTGCCACTTGCGTTAAGGAAATCGGGGTGCCGAGCGTGATATAACCTAAAATCATGGCGACAAACGGTTGTAAATTCAGAAACAGGGAGGCTTTAGCCGCCCCTACCTTGCGAATCTGCGCATTCCAGATTACGGCGCATAAGCCCTGAATAAGCAGCGCCGAACCGACCAAGAGAACCCACCACCAAAAGTGAGGCTGTAATTGTACGTTAGGCTCGCTCCAGACCGCCACCGGGTATACCGAGATGCAGCCGAGTACGGTGGTATACACCGTTGCGACAAACGCATCCATACGTTCCGTCAGCTTTTTCATGAGGATCATAGATCCCGACAATGCCAACATACAGATAAACATGATCCAGACGCCTTCGGTAATGGCTGTGCTCATCCTTCCGCCAGTTCCAACCACGAAGAAGACACCGGTGAGGGCGACAATCGAGCCTGCAACCATGCGTTTCGTTAACGGCTCTTTCAAAAATAAGCGGGCAAATAGCGCCGTAAAAATTGGAGCTAACGATAAGATGAGCGAAGCTGTGGTTGCGTCCGTTGTCCGGAGACCTGTAAAGAAAGAAACTTGGTGAAGCAGCATCCCGATTAGAACGAAGGGGACCAAATAAACGAAGTCGCGGAACGTAATCTTCGCCAAGCCACGAGTTGCAACCAAATAAATAAGCAGGAACGCCGATGAAACCAGAAGCCGGTATGCCGACAGATGCAAGGCGGGGAATGCTTCCAGCAGCAGCGAGCCTAAGACGAAGTTGCTCCCGTAAAGGGCTGCGCAAAACAAGAGAAGCAAATAAGTTCGCAAGCAGATGCGCCTTCTTTCACAGAAATAAAGGATAATGGAGCGGATTTAATTGCGTTTGACTGCGATAAGCTCTATTTCAATCTTGGCGTCTCTTGGAAGTTTAGACACTTCTACGGTTGTTCTGGCAGGGTGATGATCGCTGAAATATTGGCTGTACACTTCATTCATCTGCTGAAAATGCTCTAAATCCGTCATGAAAACGGATGTCTTTACAACGTCTGCTAAAGATAATCCAGCTTCAGCTAAAACGGCTTGCAGGTTCTTTACTATTTGATGGGTTTGGTCAACGATGCCTTCTTTCAGATTTCCTTCGGCATCAATCGGAAGCATGCCCGACGTATAGACGGCATTTCCTAAAGCGATGGCCTGCGAATAAGGGCCGATAGCTGCGGGTGCTTGTGTTGTTGTAATAGCGATATGGCTCATCGTATTTAATTCCTCTTTCGTCTCTTTGATAAATGGGTGAAGAAAAAGGCCCGAGGCGACAGCCCGGGCCCCTCATTAGGCAAGCAATATAATCTTAGAGTCCGACTGTGCAGCGGCAGCTTTACTTCGCCGGCGCGTATGCTTCATCCAAGAAACCGCGAATGGCTTGAAAAGCCTGAAGTCTGTTTTTCTCCAGCAATACCATGTGCGTCCCTTCACCGATTTCCACCCAGCGGCGGTAGGCGGCTCCTGTCAGGGAAGTGAAGAAACTCTGCGCCAATTCAAGAGGGACATCGATATCCCACTCGGCATGGACAAGAAGGACGGGAACCGTGATATCCTTAGGATCATAGAAAGCTTTGCCAACCGTCCAGTATTCGCGGATATCCAGGATAGGGCCGTTGGTCGCCCGGATATGCTCGGGATGATCGGTTAAGCTCCCCGGATCCGAAGCAAGAGTGGCTTCGACCCATTGTTCAAACCAGCCGTCCGGAATCAGTTCACCGCGTTTATGCTCTGGCGCCGCGCTAAGCCAGCGTTCCTTCGTGTTGCCGGCAGCAACAAGGCGATACGAACCGAGCGGGCCTCCGGTATCGATCGGAACCGGTTTGGAGCTTAGCCATTGCGGTGCAACAAGCGTAAGCTTGTTTACTTTCTCGTTGTTTTGGCTGGTATAAGCTCCCGCAACGGTTCCCCCCCAAGACATTCCCAGTATGTTGACCTTCGTCAAATTCCGGCGTTTCAGAACGTAGTCCACGGCTGTACCAAAATCCCGGACACCTGTCTCCGTGCGGACAAGCGGCGGATTAAGGTCGGCAGACTGCTCCATCTCAGGCGGTCTTGTCGAGCCGCCGTAGCCGCGAACGTCCACGGCGTATACGTCATAGCCATGGCTGGCAAGGTAGTCCAGAAAAGTGAAGCCGTCCAGCTCCACATCGTACAGACTGCCAATTGAATAGGTAGCGCCATGAACCATTACGATTGTTTTTTCGTTAGAGAAGGTATTCATGGAAGCGGGACGTTTATTTCGTACATAAAGCTCGATTCCCGGCGTATCGCTCGGGATATGCAGGTCTTCGGTCACGATAAGGTTATTTTTAAGAAAATCATGGGTTGTCATAAGCTCAGCGCCTTCCGTATTGGATTTTGTTATCAGGCTGTATTAAATAAAGTTCCACTTATACTTGCCCCCGCTGCGAGTCACGTACCCCGCCGCACTTCCGGGGAAATGCGTACTGAAATAAATGACCGGGCGATCCGCGATGAGCTCCAGCACCCGGAGCCGTGAAACACGCGCTTGATCGGAAAATTCGCAGTACATTGAATTCCATTCCGGATTATAGACCTGAAACGGATGATGCATCACATCGGCGCCGAATAAAGCTTCTTCTTCGCCGGATTTAAGACGGATAGACATTTGGCCGATGCTGTGGCCGGGTGTCGGAATGAATGTGAATAGATCAAGGAATTCCCCGCCCTCAGGGCCAATGGTCTGCGTTAAGCCGGCTTCAACAACAGGCAATACGCTTTCTTCGTAAACGTTAAAGTTTGCTTCGTTTGCCTCGTTGTGGCTGGCCTCGCTGGAGTAATATTGCTGCTCTGCGAGGGGAAATACGTATTTGGCATTGGGGAAGGTCGGTACCCATTTTCCATCCACAAGCTTTGTATTCCAGCCAACATGGTCCACATGCAGATGCGTCAGCAGAACGTAGTCCACTTCCTCCGGTGTAACCCCAGCCTGCTTCAGCCGCTCGAGATAGGGGAGCTGGAGATTGGCGAGATCGGGATTTAAAGGCAAGTTTTTATCGTTTCCTGTAGCCGTATCGATAAGGATCGTATGCTTCGGGGTTTTCACCACCCACGTTCCAATGCTGACGATAAGCTGAGAATTGCCATCGATCAGGCCAGCTGGAAGAGAGTTCCGATTCTCCTCCAGGAACAGGGGGTTCCACGATCCCGGAAAATATACTTCTGGCGGAATACCGTCAAGCATCATCTCCGTGACACGCGTCACGGTAACATCACCGACTCGATAGACCTTGGGAATTTTAGCGGTCATTCTTTTAACTCCTTTCGTCCTTCGGGCATATCTCTTTGAACTCAATAACAAGGAAGCCGTTGCATCAATGTGATTCGTTTCTTATTATCCATAAAAATTTCGCTGTAAATGAAAATGATTCTGTTGAAATGAACGATGCTCAGATACCCGGGTAAGATTCGTTCGCCAACCTTGATTAAATGTTAGTCCAATAATGGCGCCAAATCAACGTTTTTACACCGTAATTTCGCACTAGTGAAAGGGCTTGATATTGCTCATGTTTACGCCTATTATAAAGTTATAAATTTCGCCGACAGCGAAATCACATCGAAAATTTAGGAGACTTGCATATGAATTCGATCGGCGAAGCCATTCGAAGCACGCGAAAAAAACATAAATTAACGCTCAAGAAGGTAGCTCAAGCAGCCTCTGTATCCTTATCTTTTCTTAGTGAAATTGAACGCGATAAGGCGAATCCGTCCATCAGTGTTCTGAAGCGCATAGCGAATGCATTAAACGTGAATTTTACCGATTTGTTTGGCGAGGAGAAACGAAGCATTGTCGTTAGGAAAAACGAGCGCAAACCTTTGGTGCATTCCGAAGGTTCCCGTATTACCTGGTACGCGCTCAGTCAAGGAAGCAGCAACCGAATGGGACCGATATGGGGAGTGTTGGAAGAAGGAGCGGCTTACGGCGACATTGGTGTCGGCCATAGCGATGGAGAGGAATTTCTATTTGTCCACTCCGGGCGTTTGGAGTTTATGCTGGGCAATGAACGTTACACGCTCGAAGAAGGGGACAGTATCTATTATGATGCCAGAATCCCCCATAGTTATAAGAATATCTGGGAAGGCGAAACGCTGCTAATAGCGGTTGCTACTCCGCCTACTTTTTGACGGAACGGAATTGGAGGTACATCCGTACGAACCGCTGATGATCTTTTATATGGAACAGCGGAAGGGAACCCCTTTAGTATTTTTCGCCGATAGCCCCGTTAAGCTGAACCATATCATAAGTGACGGCAAGTTTTCAGCTTGCGTTTTATTAGTCCTCAGAACTGGAGAAATAGAATGGGGAATAGGGATAAGCTTGAAATGATAAACAGAACTCAGCTTCATTTATTACGGAAGTCAGCAATTTGACTGTTCATGTCCCCTCAGTGTGCTTTGGGGCGCGAAATGCGTTCCATGATCAAAGCTACTCTGCGTCGGGGAAGAAAACGACCCAACTGTGCCGCCATATAATTGTTGCGCCCGTCGATGATATAACTGCTGCCTCTATCGATTCCAAGAAATCCGGCTTGAACAACGTTCTCCGGGGTGGACATCGCGCTGCCCGCCGCCTTGTCCCGGCTGCCGACAGCCTCGAAAAAACCTGTATCCGTCGCACCCGGGCACAGGGCAAGTACACGGACACCGCGTCCGCGGGTTTCCGCCCATAGCGCTTCGGTGAAAGATAACACGAATGCTTTGGAAGCGCCGTAAACAGCTGAATAGGCGCAAGGCGCAAACGCGGCCATTGAAGCCACGTTTACGACGATGCCATCCTTGCGCCCCAACATGCCGGGCAGAAAGTGATGCGTCAGGTCGACAAGCGCAGCGGTGTTCAACATAATCTCTTCCTGCTCTCGCTCCGGATCCATATCCTCAAAGCGGCAGTATGTGCCGAAGCCTACGTTGTTGATGAGAATATCGACCGTGAGGCCGAGATCGCCCATGGTTTGGGCTAGTTGGCGCGGGGCACCTGCTTTGGACAAATCGCTCGGCAGGGCATATTACATTGAGTATACTCGTTGACGTAAGGTCGAGTACAAGGTAAATGGAAGCATTATGAATTTCTTTTTCATGACAAGGGATCCCGCATAGAATAGCCTTCGAAGAAACTTGTCTGCCGTTTACTTTGATACAGGAAGGTTCCGGGCGTCAACCCTTCGATACCGCGCAGCCCCAATGAGCATAGGAATAGACAACAGAAGACTGCCCACAACCGGAACAATGGAACCTTCAAGTCCAAAATCGCCACCTGTGAGAAGCGAGGCACCGTTCACCTCTACCGTAAATAGACCGGCAGATGAGTGTCCGGAAACAGGAATGCCAAGCAAACCCTCAATAGTATTCCAAGCAAAATGCAGTCCCATGGCAAACCACAAGCTCCGACGCCACAAGAAGGCCGCTCCGAGCAGAACGCCTGCTTCCAGGGCTATGGCGAACGCGCTCCATAATGTTGCCCCTGCATTGCCAAGATGGGCAACTCCAAAGAATAGAGAGGTTATAGCGAGCGCGAGCGGTGTTCCCCCCAGTTTATCAATGGCTTGTAACATAAGTCCGCGAAAGATAAGCTCCTCGACAATGGCTGCTCCTAAAGCTGCTCCAATGGTGGATAGTAGAACAGAACCCGCATTCGCAGAACTTGCCCACTGAAAGGAGTATCCTCCCAGCGCCATAATGATAAAGACGGTCCCTGCGATAAAGATTGTCCCGGTTAGCACGCCCAGCAAGGTTTCGATCCCTGCGCGCTGACCAGCTATCTCCGGAGTGGCACGCCGGGCCAGGTATGTCAGCGTAAGCTTATAAACCAAGATGGCCAGCAACCCCATCACTAGTGTAAGGACAAGGGAAATCACCCCGTCCACTCGCTCTGTCAGCTGCCGGAATAACGTATCTATGACAACAATACCGACAGCCCCCGCAAGCATCCAGACGATTGGAAAACGCCAAAATGTACTCCAAGCGCTTAATTTCCCGCCATTCTGCAGGCTCTCTTTATTTGCGGACACTTTTTTCTTCATGTCTTACATTGCCTCCTCGGTTGGTTGATGCTATGAGTATAGGCTGAAAAAGTCATAGGAGACAGTGCGCTTTTGTCATCATTTAATCTATGGCTATATGCGAAAAAAGCCGGTAACTCTAATGAGTCACCAGCTTTTTGGGGATCGGCTTATGAATGATCCAGCATTCCCGAATCTCGGGCTTTACGGGCGGCCTCCCGCCTTCCTTTTACATTCAGCTTCGAATAAATCGTGGAGATATAATTTTTGACCGTTCCTTCACTAAGATACAGCGCCTCGGCAATGTCTTGATTACGAAGGCCAGAAGCCAGCTTATGCAGCACTTCGATTTCACGGGCAGTGAGCCCGAATTCATTATTTCTCGCAGGGTTGGTATTGTTGATGCTCTTGATCATTTTACTTGCCATTTCCTGCGAGATTAAAGTCCCTCCCGCCTGAACCACCCGTATGCCTGCAGCTAGTTCTTTGGGATGAAGGGCTTTGAGCAGATAACCTTCTGCTCCACAGCTTAACGCCGCTAATACATATTCAACTTCCTTATAGGAGGTCAGCATGATGATTTTGGTTGCAGGTATTCGTTCTTTAATCAGGGTCGTTGCGGCGACGCCGTCCATGACTGGCATATTGATATCCATCAACACAATATCCGGCATAAACTGCTCGCAGCCTTTCAGTGCCTCTTCGCCATTCTTGGCCAAACCGACAATTTCCAAATCTTCTTCCATGGACAACACGATATGTAAACTCTCGAGAATCAATTCTTGATCATCAGCAATCAGCACCTTAATTTTCTCCATGCGGCATCATTCCTTTCAGCGGGATTTCACATCGGACTTCGGTCATTGCTGGAGTTCCCTTCACAGAAAATAGCTGAAGGCGACCACCCAACCGCTCAACCCGCTGTTTCATCGTGGTCAAGCCGAAGCCGTAATTGAGCTTGTCGATCGGGTTCCCGTTATTTCGAACGGACAATTGCAGATCGCTCTCGGAAAATGTAAGCTCCAGATGAAGCTGAGATGCCTTTCCATGCTTTAATGCGTTGGTAAGGGATTCCTGGATGACCCGAAGGACCGCTTGCCGGACTTCAAAACGTATGGAGCGTTCTGTCTCCGGCAGACTCAAAGTCAGGACCGTACCCGTGTGTTCCCGGAAACGGGCCACAAGGGATTCAACCTGTCGAATCAGACTGGATTCCTCTTCTTCTCCCATCTCGTGAACGATGTTTCTCATCTCGTCCAAATTATTCTCAGCCAATGTTCTTAAGCGAGTTAATCGATCTTTGGCCTCGGCAGGCTTGCTATCCATAAGGGCAATAGAGGCATCAAGGCTCAGAATGAGTGAGATAAAGGAATGTCCCAGTGTATCATGAAGCTCCTTGGACATGCGGTTGCGCTCTTCAAGCAGAGTCATTTTCTCGATCTCGGCCGAGTAGTGAGTTAACAGTTTATTTTGACGTTCCACTTCGGCCACCAGTGTATTCTTCTGATTATACGCCTTGGCGACGAAGCTTGCCCACATGCCAATGAAGCAGAATAGCAGATTGTCTGTTCCGATACTTAGGGCTTGCTCCCAAGATAATCTGAGGTAAGATTGAAAGAAAAATGGAATAAAAATAATGACGGGGATGATCCAAAGGGTTTGCTTAGTCAATAAGTACCCCATTGTAAGACTCGGCAGCAAATAGTCAGCTTTTGAAGTCAGATCCGGATCAATCACAGAATGCACATAATAAGAACCGCCTAGTAACAGCTCTAGTATACAAAACCAGAATTTGTTCGTCGTCCGGCGCCCAGGAAACCAGAACAGCAAAGGGACGACAAGGGCTATGCTCAGCCAGATCACGTCTAATAACGTTCGGATCGAAAACTCACTTACCGTCAGAGCCTGGGACAACAGCAAAATGTAATGGTATAAACGAAGAGCGAATATACCCCAATCCATAAAAGATAATATTCTATTCATAACATCATCATACAGGAAATCTATAAACTTGGAACCTCGCATTCCAGCCATCACCCGTTGACAACTATTAGGTGGCCTTCGATTTCGCCCTTTAAATGATAAGGAAGAACCGTACTAAGTAACAGCGAAAAGTAGAACTAGATGAACAAAAGGCGTCCAGTTGGACGCCCATTCATTTTACTTTGCGAGTATGACAAAATAAAAAAATGAAATAATTCTTCAACCAGCAGTCAGTAATCACTCCGAACTTCTACTTTGCAAAAAAGTAAACCAGGTTCCAATTAACTCCGAACTTATCAGTCAATACGGCAAGAAGTGCGCCAAAAAAGGTCTTTTGTAATTCAGAATCAACTTTTCCGCCTGTCTTGAATGCTTCGTATACCGTCTTGATTTCCTCTTCATTATCGAACTGCAGGTAGATTCGATGATTCCCGCCAGGGGTTACCGGATAACCTACTGCCGCGGAGTCAGAAATTTGGATGATAGAATGATCTAACAGAAAATGGGCGAATGTCGCTTTACCATCATTCTTGTTGAGAACCTTTACTTCACCGTTCAATACTTCATGATAGAACTTTAATGCATCTTCACAATGGTCTACGATTACTAATGGGTTTACAGTTTTCATTTTAACTCCTCCAATTAAGAATTTGATTTCTCGGGGCACCGATGAGCACATCACCTGACGACCGGTTTCCCTTGTCACTAACTATGTCGTAAGCGTGCGAAAAAACGTGACCGATTGATCGAAATTTTTTCCTCACATCTCCGTCACATTTACAGAGCTTCTATCGACAAATAAGTAAATAAGAAGTGAAGGGTGGGATTGTGGCGCATGAACGACCACAACTGGCTTGTCGAACAATTTGAGGCGCATCGGAATCATTTGCAGGCGGTGGCTTACCGGATGCTCGGATCTCGGAGCGAAGCGGATGACGCAGTGCAGGAGTCATGGATCCGTCTTATCCGCTCAAATACGAGCAAAGTCGAGAATATGGGGGGATGGCTGACAACCATCATTTCGAGGGTGTGTCTTGATATGCTTCGATCACGTAAGTCGCGGCGGGAAGAGCTTGCGTTGGCTGGTGCACCTGAACCGGTTACAGGTCATCAAGACGGAAGCAATCCCGAGCACGAAGCGGTAATTGCTGATTCCGTCGGTCTTGCGATGCTCGTTGTCCTCGAGAAATTGAATCCCGCTGAACGCATTGCGTTCGTACTTCACGATATATTCGCGGTGTCTTTCTCGGAGATCGCTTTCATTATCGGGTGTAACGAGCCCGCAGCAAGACAGCTTGCGAGCCGTGCACGTCGTCGAGTCCAGGGGACCGAATCGACTTCGGAAACTGCGGAGCTTCAGGGAAAAAGGGAGCTAGTCGATGCATTCCTCGCAGCGTCGCGTAACGGAGACTTTGAGAAACTGCTCTCGATATTGGACCCGAATGTCGTACTTCGAAACGACTCCGCGTTCGCGCCAGTCGCCAATGTGCCGATTGTTCGCGGTTCAGATGACGTGGCAAAGCAGGCTAATCAATTCGCCACTCGTGCCCGTAGTATGGAGCTGGTGCTTGTGAACGAATCGGTAGGTGTCATCGCAGGACAATTGGAACAACCGATATTCATTCTCGAATTCACGGTTGTGGATGGCAAGATCACTGAGATCGGCATGATAGCCGATCAGGTGCGCCTGCGCGGGCTCGACATCGCCGCTTTGAAAGATTGAAAGTAGCGGCAAGTTTCTGTTGTACCGTATTACGTTTCAAGGGAGCAGTCAATGAACAAAACAGATCGTTTGTTGGCCATCGTGCTGGAACTGCAACTCCCGGAGCATTTTGACTTAAGGGGGTATACACCTTTTGATGATCGCCACTAGCGAGTATGCCTTCGATTTAACCATGACATCGCAGATAAGGTGAAGGAATCGAACTATCATTACGTAGAGGATATGAAAGAGCATCAAGATGGATTCCGAAATCAAATTCGTGAGGAAACCCCAAAAATTCTAAAACGCTACTGACATAAGGTTGTCAGTAGCGTTTTTTTATAATTGGACAGGTAAATGTAAAGGAGATAGATAAGGAAAATGTATGTTTACAACGGCTGTGGGACACAGCCAAACCTGTTATTAGGAAGGATGGTATCTTGTGAATTTCGCTTCTGTACGCATTATTACTGACGACGTGGATCGTCTCGTCGAGTTCTATGAGAAAGTCATGGGGGTTTCGGCGGAGCGACCCGCGCCCGTATTTGCCGAACTCGCCTTGCCATCATGCACCCTTGCAATCGGCCACTCCCAGACGGCGCAGCTATTCGGCGTCGGTTCCGTAGTGGGGGGCTATAATCGCACGGTCATTATTGAGTTCCGCGTCGACGATGTCGAAGCCGAATATGTGCGCTTGAAGCCATTTGTCGATCATTGGGTAAAGGAACCGACCATGATGCCGTGGGGGAACCGTTCTATGCTATTCCGCGATCCCGATGGCAACCTTCTTAACCTCTTCGAGCCGGTGACCGAGGACGCGATTAAACGGTTTAGAGGTAGACATTGAATCCACTGCAAGGGCGACTTCAACAGCTTTCCTGAAACCCCCTGACGGAGGTAGATATGGAACTACACTAAGAGATACAGGATGAAATTATGGGAAGATTAGAGACAACCTTTCAAGGGTTCCCCTAATCCGCTTTGTTTGGTTCCTTCAATTTAAAACTAAGGGGGAAACCTCAGTAAATAAAATGATCAAAAAATACAAAGGGGCATGTTGCGGCATGCTCCTTTCGCATTTTTCGCCGATAAAGACGGTAAGCTGAACCGTATCGCAAGTAGTTTAAATTCACTTAAAAATAATTCCTAAGAGATACCTTATACCAGTAAATACTTTTTCTTTTATATCATTTCAAGGTCGATGATTTCCAAATTGTTTTTGATGCAACTGTCACAAAATGAGCTGCATTGGTGTTTTAAGAGTGTAGGCAGGAGGGGGTAAGATTTTTGGACAGACATTACGGAGAGTCTAAATCAAACTCGGAAGAAATCGAGATGCTGGTTGAAAGGACTAAGCTTGGTGATAAGGAAGCTTTTGCTTCCATTATAAGAAACTTTGAAAAACCAATGTATATCTATTGTTATCATATGCTCAAAAACAAGGAAGAAGCCGAGGATGCTCTACAAGAAATATTTATCAAAGTGTATGAACAGATACATAAGTATCGTCCAAATATGATTTTCTCGGCATGGCTGTACAAAATTGCCTACAATTACAGTCTGAATCAAATCAGGAGCAAAAAAAGGTGGTTTCGTTTTATAGATCGTTATAAATATGATCAGCCTGAAACCTCAACTCAGCAAATAGACAGTCAAGCTACACTGAAGGATTTTCTAAATTTACTGACTGCCGAAGAGAGACACATATTAGTTCTCCGTGCGATTCAGCGATACAACTTTAACGAGATTAGTGAAATCATGAATATGAAGCCAGCAACCGTGCGCAAAAAGTATGAACGCCTTCGCAAAAAACTGCAGACGAAGGAAGTTAATGAAGGAGGGACAGTGAATGCGTCGATCACCTAATCCATCTAAAACCGTAAATATTCACCAAGTGGAGCAAATGATTCGGGACACGGAGACGCCAGAGCACAGCATGAGTCAACAGATTGTAGAAAAGCTCGAATCCAAAAGCGTGTCAAGACAAAAGCCATTCTTTACAAGAAGAGTGGGAGTCATCGCAGCGGCATCGGTTGCTCTTTGTGTGTCTCTAACTCCTGTCATGGCTCAAGCCATAGAGCGGCTATCATTACTTGAATATATTAATCCGTTTGCCAAAGAAATGAAAGTAAATCCAAATGAGACGGCGGATACACTTTATGTACAAGGCTCGGATGGGAATAAGAAATTTCATTCGGGGATGATTCGCTTTGATGACATTGAGGACCAAGAGTTTAAAAGCCAGCTGCAAAGGGTTTGGAATGAGATTTTCCCTCAGGGAGAAGCAATTAATGAAGTAATTATGTACGAATATAAACCAAACACATTTCACATCGAGGCGCGAAACGAAAACAGATCCATCGAATTTGACGAAGGTAACTGGTATTATGCGACACAACCGATTGGAGAGAATCAGGTTCCAGATGCTGCAAAAGATGCAGCGGATCAAATTTTTAATAAAGTTGGGGATTTTAAACAAAGTAAACGGTCAGTGAGTCGAATGATCCTAAGACCCAATCAAAACCCCGTATATAAGTTCGTCTACAACACAGACAAGGGTTCTATCCTCATTGATGTACAAAAAAATACGAATCAGATCACAAGGGTTGTAGCCTTTCCGTTGTCGGATCAACTCAATAAAGTGGATGATAAAAATAAATATCGTGACTTGGTTGAGAAAACAAAAGCAATTGAGCTGCACAAGATTCGTGAGGAAGCCGTGAAACAAGCTAAAGTTTGGATGAATCTGGACTTGGCTGATTATAACGTATCCAAACTTGAATACCGGTTCGATACATTAACGTTCACCAAAGCGGGTTCTCCAGACGTGACTGCGCTGTTCACCTCTAAAGGAACGATCTATTCTATTAAAATTGAGCTAAAGCAGTTATCTGAGAAAGGAATGGACTAATCAATGCAATGAGAGGGGGTGATGGCTGCTGATTTCATAGATTTATTTCAACGTGGCTGAAGCATTCCATTACAAACTGTAGGTAAGTAAATAAAAGATAAAGGAGTTTATTCGTATGAACAAAAAAATAATTTTTCCTATCGTCGGAGCAGCCTTATTATCAGGGAGTTTGCTTGGATTTGATACACCGAATCAATTCAATGCGTATAACAACGTAAATTCAAACATTGAACAAGGTGCTAAATCAGAGCAAACCCCTATGCAAAAGGCTCAGGATAAGCTTAAAGAATTGACAGGAAATACGTATACGTTAATTCAAGGAACCACTACGAAAGATACTATCCATTTTAAAAGAGAGAAAATCAAGGACGATATTATTGCTTATAACGCGAATGGAAAGCTCGAAACGATCAGTATTAAAATCAATTATGAAGATCTAAATGGTGGCAAATATCAAACCAAACTGAAAGAAACGTGGGAAGCTTTATTCCCGGGGGAAGAACCGAAATATGTGAATATCTCAGAGTCAATCTACTATGAGGGTACAATCTCATCGAATGCTATGCAAAATAAACAAATGTATATGCAGGAGAATGGAAGTATTTATGGCGTGAATTATGCTCCTGACGAAGCCCCGGCAAGCGTACAGAAGAAGGCTGCTCAGGTATTCTCCAAGCTTACTGATGGAAAAGTCAAGCAAGGTGCTGAGTTGGATCGGATGTATGTCCGCGATGGTAAACCGAATGTGTATCAATATAAGTATAAATCAATAACGATGGATGTAATCTTTTCCATTGAAGAACAGACGCTGGAGCTGCTCCAAGCTGATGTATATCATAAGGATGGTAAAGGTGTAGATAATTATGAAGAATTCCAGAAACGAGAAAAAGAAATAAGTGCAAAGATGAAGAAGTTGACGTTAGACACTTTAATGAAGAACGCAATGAAAGACGCAAAAAATATGCTGGATCTGGATTTGAAAGGATATAAGGGAGCAAGAGGTACAAATGCATGGGATGAGGATCATATGACGTTCACCAAAGAAGGGGCGCCTTCAGTTACTGCCAGATTTAATAAAGACGGATCGTTTAGCAGCTTTACCATTGATAAGTATAATCAGACAATCGATTTTTCCGGAATGACCATCGCAGGTCCCCCAAATGAAGAACTCAAATTGTTAATTGACTGATATGTATTGAAAAGCAGCTTGGAGATGCACTTATATTTCAATATAACCATGAGGTAGCAAAAGAAAGGAATTCATTGACATGAACAAAAAGAAAATTTTCCCTATACTCGGGGTAGCTTTATTATCAGGAAGTTTGCTGGGATGCCAAACTCCTGTTCGGGCAGATTCGCCCAACAAAGTAAATATCAATGCTTCACAGAATGTTAAAGCGGATCAGAAGCTTATGCAGCAGGCTCAGGATAAACTGAAAGAGCTAACAGGAAATACGTATAAGTTAATTCAGGGAACTGCCATGAAAGACTTTGTGAATTTTAAAAGAGAGAACTTCAAATATGATACTATTTCTTATAAAAAGAATGGAAAGCTAAATGATATCGGTATCAACATCAATTATGAAGATTTAAACGGTGGGAAATATCAAAGCAAACTGAAGGAAACATGGGAAACGTTATTCCCAGGGGAAGAACCAAAATACGTGAGTATCTCCGAGTCTATCTACCGTGTGGGTACAATCTCATCGAATGCCAAACAAAATAAACAAGTTTATACGGAGGATAACGGAAGTATACATGGCGTAAATTATGCACCTGACGATGCCCCGGCAAGCGTGCAGAAGCAGGCTGCTCAGGTATTATCCAAGCTTACCAATGGTAAGGTCAAGAAAGGAGAAAAGTTGGATCGTGTGTTTGTCCTTGATGGCAAACCGAATGTGTACCAATATAAGTATAAATCAAAAACGATCGATGTGAGCTTTGCAATTGAGGATCAAACGCTGGAACTGCTCCAAGCAAGTGTCCAAAGCAATGGTAAAGGTGTAGACAATTACAAAGAATTCCAGAAGAAAGAAAAAGTAAAAGATGCAAAGCTCAAGAAGCTGACGTTGGATGCATTAACGAAGAACGCAGTGAAAGATGCGAAAGCGATGATAAATTTTGATTTGAAAGGATATAAGGGAGCAAGAGGAACAAATGCATGGGATAAGGATCAAATGACGTTCACCAAAAAAGGGGCTCCTACAGTCACTGCTACAGTGGATGCAGATGGATCGTTTAACAGCTTTATCGTAGAGAAGTATGGTCAGCATCTCAGTTTCGGCGGAAACACAATCGTAGGGCCTGCAAATGAGGAGCCAAAAATATTAATCAACTGATTCTAAATGTGGAAATCTCCTATATAACTTGCGGAAGCAGATTCAATCTCAAACGGAGCTCAGCTTGCATTAGACTGCTGGGCCCCGCCTGAAATATAACGCCTTTGGGTGTTATCTTATTTTGAAGGCTGAATGGAGCTCATCAGTGCATTCAATTCGGACTGTAATTGCAAATGGAGTTTCTCTACGATCGAAAAATCGGTGGCCGCAACATAGTAGGCCTTAATCTGAGAATCGATGGCTTCGGCTTCCGCCAGATGGGAGGTAGCCTCTTTCATTTTTGCCGAATAGCGCGCCTTGATACCGGCTATTTCGTCAGCATAGGCTTCATCGGTACCAGGGGCTATCGTCCGTGTGTACATATCTAGGATCTCATCCCCGTCCCGATCGGGGAAGTATTCATGCGGAGCGGTACTGTCGAAGATCGCTGTTTGAAGCTCCGGGAATATCAGCATATCCAGACTGTTCGGGTCAAAGCCGCAATGAAACACTTGAACGTCGATTCCTTTCTGTTCGGCAGCGGAGGCAAGCTTTTTCAGCAGCGTCGATTTGCCGGATCCCGCCCTTCCTTTGATGAAAATCCGTCTTTCCAGCTGAGCGGTCAAGCTTTGAATAAAATCGAATGCTCCCCTTGGAGTCGCAGCCCCGAAAAATAAGTGACGCGAAGCAGTTGGCGTATCGCTTTCATGACCGGCGTATAATTCTTGAACCAATTCCAGCGCAATCTGGTCGGCCTTCGCAAAATCCATGTTATCGATATAAAATTTTTCCCACTCGTCATGAATCCGTAGGGCCGTTGCGAATGTTTCATACACATTTGAATAGGCGTTCTCAAGCTTGCCGCTAAGATCTTCTATCGTGATGAAGTCTCCCGGTGAAATAAGGCTGTTATCGAACGCTTCCCCAAAATCGATAAAGACGATGTCACCGGCCCCGCTATCCGAAATCCCCTTACAGACTCGCCCGTCGACAATACCAACCTTCAATTCCGTAAAAATAATGCCATCCAGTTCGTCGGGACGGAGAGGGGAGTGGAAACATTGCACATGGAAGCCTTTATCCAGCAGGCTATCCACCAAGCTTTGCATGGCCGTCGATTTCCCCGTGCCTTGGGGCCCCGTAAGGACAAATATCTTGTTCAACCCATCAAATGCGGATTTATACAAGAAATGAGCCCCGCGCGCAGTGTTGCCGTGGGCAAAATAGTGAGATGATGTTAGTACCAACCTAAACCCTCCTTTGTGCCTATTCCGATTCGCAAAGTTTACAGAATAAGCATGATTGGGATAAGTGCCTATTCATTTGTATATTCCGCGTTGTAACAAGTGGTGTTCGTCCTCTCCTATGATTTTCGCTAATTGTTGAAGGGACTACAGAAGGTAAAAGATCAAGCCTGCGACAAATGGGGAGATTTCACTTGCCCTACGCAGGATTTTCTGTTATTTTTGATAGTAATAAATTGTTATTAACAAAACGATACTAAGTGTGTTGGGTGTTTTCCTTCTATAAATCAGTGGAGAAAGCTGAGGGGATGAATTGTGAAAAAGGTTGCGAGTGGCTGGAACCTGTTCGAAATAGCATGGTTGGTGCTGTTCACCTCGATTGCTGTGGGGTTTACGGTGATTTCTAAGGACTCTTTATTCGGTTTTACCGTTTTTATTACTGGGGTGCTATGCGTGGTGCTTGCGGCGAAGGGCAATCTGATGAGCTATGTTTTCGGCATGTACAATACCGTCGGTTACGCTTATCTGGCCTATATTAACGGGTTGTTTGGAGAGGTCATGCTGAATCTGTTATTCTTCGTTCCGATGAACGTCATTGGCTTCTACATGTGGAAAAATCACCGCCAAGACGGCAAGCTGATCATGCGCCAAATGGAACTTAAAGGTCTGCTTCTCATTGGGACAGTCTGCTTTCTAGGCTGTTTGCTGCTGGGATTTGGGCTTTCGTTCATCCCGGGACAGAACTCGCCTTACATCGACGCTACTACGACGGTGCTGTCCGTTGTGGCCACCTTTTTAATGGTCCGCAGATTCAAGGAACAATGGCTGGTCTATATTGTGTTGAATTTGTTTACGGTGCTGCTGTGGGCGATTCGATTGCTGGAGGGCAGCAGCGAAGGCATGCTGATGATCGTCATGTGGAGCGCGTATTTGGTTAATGCGGTATACGGCTATTACAATTGGAATAAAGGGGCCAAGGAGGTGGCGGCATGAAAACGCTCGGATTAACGCTGGGGAAGTTTGCCCCGCTGCATAAAGGGCATCAGTTCATGATCGAAACGGCGCTGCAGGAGGTCGATGAGTTAATCGTGGTCATTTACGAGACGACGGTCACGCCGATCCCGCTTCATATCCGGGCGAATTGGATTCGACGGCTGTACCCGGCAGTCCGGGTCATCGAAGCTTGGGACGGTCCTGACGGGTATTCGGATGACAGAGAGCACGAGATTCGGGAAGAACAGTATATCCTCCGTTTACTGAACGGCGAGCAAGTAACGCATTTTTACTCGAGTGAGTTTTACGGCAGGCATATGAGTCTTGCTTTGGGCTCGGTCGACCGGCGGGTCGATGAAGCCCGCGAGCGGGTTCCGATCTCTGCAACGATGATCCGTTCCGACCCATATAAGTACAGGGAGTTCATAAGTGATATCGTGTACCGGGACTTAATCACGAAGGTGGTATTTGTTGGGGCGATGTCGACGGGCAAGTCGACCATCACTGAAGCGCTGGCACGGCGGTATAACACGACCTACGCGAGCGAATACGGACGCGATTATTGGACCGAGCATCAGGTGGACCGCAGAATCGGCCTGGAGGCGTTTGATGAAATCGCTGTGGGTCATATCGAGCGCGAAGAGCAGGCTTTGCTCGCGGCGAACCGATTTCTCTTCGTCGATACCAATGCGATTACGACGTATATGTTCGCCATGGATTACCACGGCCGGGCGCCAGAGCGATTAACACGGATTGCCCTGGAGAATGCGCAGCGCTACGATCTGTTCTTCTTGTGCGACGACGATATTCCTTACGATGATACGTGGGATCGAAGCGGGGATCAGAAGCGGCATGTTTTTCATAAACAGATCATCGCGGATTTGAAGGAGCGGCGCATTCCCTACATTATGCTTCGGGGAAGCTTGGAAGAGCGCATGCGCAAGGTAGACGAGGTGCTGGCGAAGTTCGAGCCCTATCGAAACTATTTCGGGGAGCTAAAACGGTTAGAATTAGATGCAGACAGGGAGTAAAATGAACCCATAACCACAACCCATTTAGAATCAAAAAACAAGGAGGCGCCCCCATTGGACTTGTTGGATCGGGACGGACTTACGGAACGCGAATTTTTGGAGAAGTACCGGGCAGGAGATTATGAGCGGCCTTCGGTGGCAGCCGATATGGTGATCTTCACGGTTACGGACGAGGCGGCTGACAGCTATCGGAAGTTACCCGAAAAAGAGCTCCGCATCCTGCTTATTCGCCGGGGAGGTCACCCCTTCCTGGGTAAATGGGCGCTGCCTGGCGGCTTTGTCCAGCCGAGCGAGACGACTGAGCAGGCTGCGGCAAGGGAACTGCGCGAGGAAACCGGCGTGGACGACGTTTATTTGGAGCAGTTGTATACGTTCAGTGATATCGGGCGAGATCCCCGAACCTGGGTGATGAGCTGCAGCTACATGGCTCTGATCAACAGCGATAAATTGGAGCTTCAGGCGGGAGACGATGCGGCCGACGCCGCTTGGTTCAAGGTCTCCTATCGGCTGCTGCGGGAGCAGAAAGAGCTGATGGAGGACGGATACGTCAAGACGCTGGAGTATGAACTCAAGCTAAGTGGTGAAGAGGAGCTTTCGGCGATCGTGGCCAGGACGTTGACCGTGAAGACGACATCCAC
The DNA here is from genome assembly GCF_015326965.1 of Paenibacillus sp. JZ16. NCBI lineage: Bacteria > Bacillati > Bacillota > Bacilli > Caryophanales > Paenibacillaceae > Paenibacillus > Paenibacillus sp. JZ16. Next base: position 4,288,328 of record NZ_CP017659.1, on the reverse strand, counting down.
CAGCACGGAATATAAGATCGTATCGAATAACGGTTTGGCCTTCGACCACGCGAAGATTATAGCGTGCGCGATCGAGCGGCTGCGGGGAAAAGTGAACTATACCGATATTGCGCTGCACTTAATGCCAGAGCTTTTTACATTGACGGAGCTGCAGCAGGTTTATGAGGTCATTATGGATAAAGAGCTATTGAAGGCGGCCTTCCGGCGGAAGGTGGCCGATCTCGTGGCGGAGACTGATCATTACACCGAAAATGCGGGACACAGGCCATCCCGCTTGTATCGGAGAAAACTGGAGGACTAACGATGATTTACAATCTCGATGAGCTAAGAAAAGCATATAACGAAGGGAGAACGTTCAAGTTTGTATTCTTTTGGGGCCATACGCCGCCTAAGGACGGGAGCGTCGACAAAAGCTGCTTCAGCCAGTGGTGGATGTGCCCGTTCACGGTAGAAGGGACGGAGTATTCCTGTGCCGAGCAGTTTATGATGGCCGAGAAGGCAAGACTGTTCGGCGACCATGAAATGCTGGAGTCGATCCTTACAGCTAAGCATCCTAAGGAGATGAAGGCTTATGGGCGCGCGGTCCGAAATTTTGACAAGGATACTTGGGACAAGGAATGTTACGACATCGTTAAAAGAGCCAGCTTGGCCAAGTTTTCGCAGAATCCGGAGCTTGGCGAATATCTCAAGTCGACGAAGAACCGCATCCTCGTCGAGGCCAGCCCGCGGGACCGCATATGGGGGATCGGCATGGGCCAGTCCAATCCGGATGCGGAGAATCCCGTGAAATGGCGGGGCCGAAACCTGCTGGGGTTCGTGCTGACCGAAGCGCGGGACGAGTTGCTGCAGAGATAGTTTTTTGGCAGGATCACAGAATTAGGGATCGTACTACTTCAGCGTAATCGTATGCGCCGCAACAAGCTCCTTCTTATATTCCGTCGATAGACCCGTTAAGCTGAATCTTATCATAAGTGACGTCAAGTCTTTCGATTGACAGCAACAAGTATACGTGATAATTTCACGGTAGGATAATAAAGGCAATGTAACCTTCGGGTTCAACCTCGCTGAGAAGTGGGTTGGACCCTTTTTGCATTCCAAAACAAGGGAGGATTCGTAATGTTGAGAACAGAATCGCTGTTACAGCGGCTGGGCGAGATCGGCAAGTCGCTCGAACGCAAGGGGGGAGCTCTTTTATTATTGGGAGTTGGTTCCGTTGGGGTCGAGACAGACCGGTTGGATGAATATTCGGATTTAGATTTCTTTGTCATTGTAAATCCCGGGGAGAAAAACAGATATATAGACCGGTTGGATTGGCTCGAGGACGTACACCCTCTTGCCTATTCATTTAAGAATTCGGGTGTTGGTTACAAAGTCCTGTTCGAGGACGGTATTTTCGGGGAATATGCTGTATTCGAGGAATGGGAGCTGGCGAACGCCACCTATACGGAAGGTCGGGTCATTTGGAAGGACCCTATGTATGCCAATACGGCAATCGCCAAACCTTCCAACCCGATCCCCAGCCTAAAAGTGGATTCCTTGGACTTTCCTTTGAATGAAGCCTTAACCAATCTGTACGTGGGGCTTGGTCGCTATGCTAGGGGAGAGCGTCTATCCGCGACGAGGTTTGTTCAAGGATACGCAGTAGACAGGATTCTATCCGTGCTCCATCTGCTGGAGCAAGAGGTGGACTACTATCCCGACCCATTCGGCAATGAGAGGCGTTTAGAGCGGAGATACCCCCGTTTTGCGGAAATCATAGGAGAGATGATACAGGGTTACGATCATGTTCCCGAATCGGCACTTCGCATTTTAAATTTCATAGAAGAAGTGTATCCGGTCAATCGAAGGTTAAGCGATGAGATACGGCGACTGGCTAATCTAACTTGCCGAGTTGATACGCAAACGGAATCGACGCACTAGCGCACAATAGCGTCTACTAGGGGTATACCAGCGTACTGACGATATGGGCGAAGGATATGGATTACAAAGAAAGAACTCTCCGAGTATGGAGAGTTCTGTTTATTGCGTACATCGATTTATCCATTTTGGGAATGACATCCAAAAACGGGGTCAATTAAAGAGATAAAGTATCCAGCGGTATTTCAAATGCGCGTTTAATAACTAACCCGGCAGCAAGCTTGGTTTCATCCGGTTTGTTATGAAGGTAGATCAATTGTACGTTATTAACTGTCACAGGCAACTGGTGCATCACCCTGGCTCTAATCTCGTTGAACATTTCGGGGCTGATGGTATGAATGACTCGGCCCGTTATAAGCAGACTGTCTGGATTTATAAATGTAATGATATTGGTAACGGCGATCGCGATGCCATCGACAATTTTTTCGTATAAGCTAAGGAACTTAGGATCTCCTGTTCTTATGCCTTCTGCGAACTCCTCTAGTGTGCATTTGATGGAAACACTAAGTCCGCTGCTGGAAGCCAGCGTTGTTAAGCATCCGGATCTGCCGCAATGGCATGGATAGGCATCTTCTCCATAGAAGCCTTTATAATGCCCGAATTCACCTGCAACAAAGCTTGATCCCGCTATAATTTGTTTATCATGGACGATCGCGCCGCCTGTACCGTAATCAAACTTGATGGTGATATTGTTATTAGAATCCTTCAAGCAGCCGTTCATATTCTCGTTGACAGAGAGAAGATTGACATCGTTCTCAATATACACGGGGATGTTATATTGGTCTTCAAGCAGCTGCTTGAGCGGCAGGCGATGAACGCCTATGCCGGGTGTTCGCAGAACGATGCCATGCTGAGAATCTACCAGGCCCTGCATACTGATTCCGATCCCTTTTACTTTGGAGGAGTTGGGTACCTGGGTGAGCAGCTCGTCGATAACTTCATGCAACAGCTGCATCAGCACATCGATAGAACCATATTTGTTGCTCGTGCGTTCTGCGGATGCGACAGCTTCTTGACGCAGGTTGAACACTTTTCCGCGAATGTATTTGCCGGCGAGCTCAAGCCCGATGGCATAAAAATGGCCGCTGTTGATATGAAGGCCGACTCTTTTCCTTCCGCTGCCTGCCTCCAAGTCGATAAGCTCCCCTGTCACGATTATTTTTTCCTTCAACAGGCGATTCACGATATTGGTTACCGTTTGTCTGCTTAGTCCAGTCTTTTCCGCAAGCTCTACGCGAGAGATCGGCCCCTCTGAATAAATGAGAAAAAGAACCTTCTGCTGATTAATTGATTTTAATAACATATGGCTAGTTTGTTTAACCGAATCACTCACAATATGCATCCTCTTTCCAACAACGTTTTATATAATATAGATTCAAAACATTTGACAAATTAGGAACATACTTTGCTTCAAGTGTAGCATTAATACGAGGCGAATAAAAGTTGCAAGTTCGTTTAATTCAACGAGCATATCATTTAAATTTTCATAAAAACGACGATAGATGGCGGTATTATGCAGCAGAACACAATCAATGCGAGAAATTATATTCCAAAAATACTTAAAAAACGAAACAGATTGTATTGACATTGTTATAAAAAAAGATATTATATTTGTAAACTGATTTGATTAAATACAGAAAATGACGCCTAGAGGAGTAAGTAATGGTATGGATCGGATGGATAATTGCAATCGCAGCGATGACGGTGTTGGCTTACATATGCTGGCTGCATGCAGTTATATTACAACCTGGTAAAGCAGATGCGATTATTGTACTTGGCTATGTATCTAAAGACGGCCGAATACACCCTTTGCTTAAGGAAAGACTGGATGAGGCTTACAAACGATTTCAGCAGTATGGGCACAAATACATCATTGTATCGGGGGGAGCCGTTGGTTCACGTCGCTCGGAGGCAGAGCTAATGAAGAAGTATCTGGTTGAGAAAGGCGTTCCGGCGAAAAGAGTATTAAAAGAAGACAAGTCACACAACACCGTTCAGAATTTAATCTTTAGCAAGCAATTGATGGAGCAGTACCAGCTAAAATCTTTTATGATCATAACCAATTTATTTCATGTCCGCCGCACGAAGTATATTATGCATCGTCTTGGCATGAATGGCGGTTTCAGCGCTAATCGAAGCCTTAGAAGCATTGTGGGATTCCAGCTCAAATTAACATTTTTGGAAATTCGGGCGTTTCGATTAACGCTCCCCATTATCAGGCGGGAAATCAATGATCAAAACAATTGACAAAATGGTTGACAACTGGCCGACAAGTGATTAGAGCGTTTACAGAATATATGGGAGGTGAGGATTAAGTGGCTATAAGCCAAAAGTTGTTTACAAATTATTTACCCGGATTTGATTGGTAATTAACAAATCATAGTTATGCTTAAATAGTTAATCCAATTTATTTATTAATTAACGGGGGCGAAATAATGTTTAATGGAAAAATGAAACGATTCATGAGCACGGGTGTTGCAGCGGCATTATCCTTAGCTATGCTGGCTGGTTGCGGTGGAAACAGCGGGAAGAACGAGGCTAGCCCAAGTACAACTCCTGCTGGGTCGAATAAGCCAGGTGTATCTGCAGAGGTAGAGACTTACGAGAATGGATTGCCGAAGAATGAGGAAGTAACGCTAAAGGTAGGCTTCTTTGTAGGAGGATACGGCCGGGAGTGGTTCGATTATGCAGTTGAATCGTTCACAGCCAAGTATCCAAATGTCAAAATAGACATCACGGCTTCAGCCGATATGAAGACGATTCTTTCTACAAAAATCTCTGCAGGCAATGATAATGACATGTTTGATCTATTTAATACGGATCCAGCGGGAGGTATCGTGGGGCTTGCTGAAGCCGGCAAGCTTGAACCAATGGATGACATTTGGGAATACCCTCTTCCAGACGTGCCGGACAAAAAGGTCAAGGATCTTATGATGCCGGGTATGTACGAGTCAACGCAGCTGATCAATGGAAAAAGGTATGAATTCACGACGGCGAGCAGCTTTGGCGGGTTGTTTTTTAACAAAAAGCTATTCGAAGAGCATGGCTGGAACCAAAACCCGAACACATGGGATGAATTTAAAGCGCTTCTAGCAGATATTAAAGCGGACGGCATTGCTCCCATAACGTTCCCGGGTATTCATCCAAGCTACCATAACTGGGCTTTCGGAACAGCCAAAAATTTTGAGCTGGCTGATATCAATGGCCATGTCGACGAATTTATCGAAAATTATAGAACCTATGGTCTGCCGCAATACACAAATCCGGAGACGGTTGAAACTTGGACGCGCATCTACGAGCTTGGCCAACAAGGATATTTTGCAGAAGGACTTCCGGCATTGAACCATACGCAATCGCAAATGCAGGTTATTCAGGGGCAAGCGGCGATGGTATCGACAGGGACTCATGTCGAGAATGAGATGAAGGAAGCAACACCTGAGGATTTCGATTGGGGCTTCATGGCTGTTCCTTTCAGAGATGACACCAATCAAACGCTTTGGATTCGAAGCGGAACTTCAAACTTCAACTATATCTGGGCAGCAAAGCCGGAGCTTAACAAAAAGTGGGCCAAAGAATTGATCACATGGATGGTTACGCTTGAAAATCAACAATTCGCTGCTGAAAAAGCAGGCGCTTTGCCAATGCGCAAGGATTTGACGGAAGACCCTGCCAGAACAGCTAATCTTTCCAGCTCCGCCCAATCTGTTCTGAAATACATTGCGGATAATAATGCTCAAACTTATAAAGCAAGCCGGTCTATCAGTATTTCGGATCCGAATCTTGCTCAAGCGGAAAAATTATTAAATGAGAATATTGTTAAATTTGCTATGGGTATGCAGGATCCGAAACCGATTCTGGAGCAAGCTGAAGAGCTGCTGAAGAAAGCAGTAGAGGCTGAAAAGAAAAAATAAGACGTGATGGAGCGGGGAGGATTCATCTCCGCTCTTCCGTTTTAACTTCTGCGACCCATGGGCTTCACGCTGAAAATGTCTAATAGTGTAAGTTCAAAAAGTCGGATTTTCAGCACCGAGAAGGTTGGATGAAGCTAGGGACTGAGGAGCGGAGCGTACGTTTTGGGTACGTGAGCACCGGAAGGCCCGGCTGAATTCAAGATTCGATGCCGAGTTACTTCTTGACTCACTTCGTGATCAAAAGGCGATTTTTTGAACAACCTCTTATAAACGTCTAGTAAGATAGGAGTTGACCTCTCGTGTCTGATTCAACCGTTGTGACGACACCAAAAGCCCCTATGCGCAAGCGTATGGGTCTAGATAAAGCGAATACGCAGAAGTGGATATTTCTGTTCATAGCCATCGTGCCTCCCTTTGGCGGATATTTGCTTTTTACGTTGTTTCCGAACATTTTATCCGTTTATTATGCGCTGCTCAATTGGGACGGGTTTACGGATGCAACGTTTGTGGGGCTGTCCAATTTCGTCACCGCATTTCAAGATAAATACGTGTGGCGCGCGCTTACCCACAACTTGATTTTAATGATAACGGTGCCCTTCTTTGTTATTATCATCTCTTTGATACTTGCCTATTTAATTACAAATAAATCGTATAAAGAAAATAAGTTTTTGAAGATATTGTTTTTCTTTCCGAATGTGTTATCTACGGTCGTAGTCGCGCTCCTCTGGGCTTTTATTTATGACGGATCGTACGGTTTGCTGAATGGGCTTCTAAAGTTCATTGGCATTGATACCGGTAATTTCTATTGGCTGGGCAATGAAAACACGGCGCTTGCAGCGATTATCCCGGCATGGGTATGGGGCGGCGTCGGCTTGTACGTCATTATCTTTGCCAATGCGATGCTGGCGATTCCAAAGTCATTGTACGAGGCGGCGATTCTTGAAGGGGCCGGACATATGTCGCGCTTGTTTAAAATTACAATGCCGCTTGTTACGCCAATTATTCGGGTCAGCGCTTTGTTTCTGATCGTTGGCACGATGAAGGGCTTTGAAATCATCCTCATTATGACAAATGGGGGCCCATTCGGGTCGACGGATGTCATCGGCCTCTACATGTTTAACTTGGCTTTTGGCGTAGAGTATCGGAATTACGGCTACGCTTCCGCAGTCGGTATGATCCTGTTCGTCATATTAGTAACGGCAAAGCTGTTAATCGATAAATTTGTGCCGAACAAAGGCTACGAGTATTAGTTTCCATATGAAGTTCGGAGGGATAAAGTTTGAAGGAAAAACGAACGTTTATGGACGTTGTGTGGCGTGTGCTGCTTTATGCTTGGTCGTTGACCATATTATTTCCTTTAGTCTGGGTTATCTATGAATCGTTAAAAAGCAATCCTGAGTTTTTTAAAGATATATGGGCGCTGCCTTCGGAACCAAGATGGCAGAATTATTCGAAGGCTTGGAATCAATACGGTTTTGGGCAATCACTCTTAAATACCCTTTATTATGTCGGCGGAAGTCTGGTGCTTGGGCTTTTCTTTACGACAATTAACGCCTATGCGCTTACTCGAATGCAGTTCAAAGGTAGAAAATTGATTTGGGGCTTGATTATGTTGTCCCTGTTCCTGCCTGGCATCAATGCGCTTGTACCCCAGTATGTAGTGATGAGGGAACTGAATTTAACCAATAGTTTGACGGGATTAATTCTCCTGTCCAGTCTGGGGGAAAGCGTGTTCTACCTTATGCTGCTCGGAGGGTTTATGAGCTCTTTGCCGATGGAGCTTGAGGAGAGCGCAACGATGGATGGTGCTACATTATTCCAAAAGTTTTGGCGTGTTATTGTTCCTTTGTCTACACCGGGAATTGTAACCGTTGGCGTATTCAAGTTCCTAGGGTTCTATAACAATTTCTTAGCGCCGTTTATCTATTTGAGCGATCCCAAGAAGTATCCCATTGCGGTGCAAATGTATTCTGCGAATAAGCAAATGGAGTTTACTGCGGATTGGGTAACTTTGTTTGCCGGTGTAACCATTGCGATGGTACCGTCCATTATTATTTATATCTTATTCCAAAAGCTTCTGATGGAAGGCGCGACCATGGGAGCGGTGAAGGGATGAATACGGTGCAGCAAGTGAAGGCGAAATATAAGCTGATTGCCTTGGATCTGGATGGGACTCTTCTGACGGATGAAAAGTGCATTACGGAAGAGACCAAAAAGTGGCTTCAATATGCCGTAGGTCAGGGCGTTAAAGTGATGTTCTCCACCGGAAGAGGCTTGCAAACGGCACAGGTCTTCTGGGATGAGCTGGGGCTTGATTCCCCGATGGTGCTGCTCAATGGCGCGGAAATTTGGGAGGGGCCGGGCAGGCTTAAGAAGCGAGTCTTCCTCCCCCGGGATACGGTCCGCCATATGCACGCCATTGCTGCCGAACGGGCCGAATGGTACTGGGGCTACAGCGTGGAGAGCTTGACGGGCGACAAGGATTGGACGCCTGAGATGTTCGAGAGGGATTGGATGAAATTCGGGATCGGCAGCCATGATCAACAGAAGCTCGCGGAAATTAAGGAGGAGCTGCTCCGATGGGGGACGCTTGAAGTTACCCGTTCGGCCCCTACGAATATGGAGATATCAGTTAAAGGAACTACCAAGGAAAGTGGAGTGCGTGAGGTTTGCCAGATGCTGGGCTTCTCGATGTCCGATGTCATTGCGATGGGAGACAGTGATAATGACGCGAAGCTGCTGAAGGCGGCAGGTCTCGGTGTGGCGATGGCCAACGGTGAAGAGCATATCAAATCGATAGCGGACGTTATGACGGCTACCAACAACGAGGACGGCGTTGCTCAGGCGATTCGGAAATATGTATTCCAAATGTGAGGGAGTAGAAATAGATGACCGTTCAATCGAAAGAGATAAACTTAGATCAACTGGGCGGAACGATATACCCAAAGACAACCAATGGCGAGCAGTTGAGATGGCATTCTCCGCTTGAAGCGCCCTTTCACATCGCGGGCTTCCCTTGGCTTGCGCAGGATGGGATATACAGACGCCTGCCCTTGGCTTCAGGGGCTGTCTTGCCGCCTCCGGTTGATACGCTTGCTTATTGTACGGCAGGTGGGCAAATTCGCTTTCGCACCAATTCTTCAAGGCTGGTCATAAGGGTGCGTCTTGCCGGACCGGCCAATATGTATCATATGCCGCCTACAGGGCAGTGCGGGGTTGACTGCTATCTTGGAGAGCCGGGAGAGCAGAGCTTTATCACCACGGCTAGATTCAAACCAACGGAAAGTGAATATGAATCCCAGCTTTATCAGTGGGATACAAAAAAAGAGGTGGCCGTCACCTTAAACTTGCCGCTCTACCAAGGGGTAGAAGAGGTATGGATCGGTGTAGATAAGGATGCTGTCATAAGCGATGCACCTGCCTATGCAAGCAGTAAACCCGTCATTATATATGGAACTTCGATTACGCAAGGAGGATGCGCCTCCCGGCCGGGTATGGCTTATTCTAATATTCTTAGCCGTATGATTCCGGTGGAGTTCGTAAATCTAGGCTTTTCCGGGAGTGGAAAGGGCGAGCCGGAGCTCGCGCAGATCATGTCGGAAATCGATGATCCGGCGTTATTCATTCTTGATTATGAAGGGAATACGGGCGAGGCTGGAAACATCGCACGAACGCTGCCTGCCTTCATCCAAATTTTAAGAGATCGGCATCCCCAAGTTCCTATACTAGTAGTCTCAAGGATTAGCACTGCCGAGGACCAGTTCTATATGGAGAGGAGGGAGCTTAATGATCGCCGCAGGCTGATCCAAATTGAAAATGTGGAACAGAGACGGACAGAAGGAGACCGTAATATTCATTTCGTTGACGGCTTGAAGCTGCTGGGCGATGACTTCGTCAATGATTGTACGGTAGATGGAACACATCCAACGGACCTCGGATTTTTGCGCATGGCACAGTCGCTTGCACCTATCATTAAGCCATTGCTGCGACTGTGATGAACAAGATAGATGTTATGAACAGCCTTCAGACTGCATTTTTTGGTTAGGGGCTGTTTGTCTATCAGTCAGACACCTGTATTACCATTAAGCCGAAAAAGGAGAGGATTTTGATTGAAGTCCCAAAGAAGAAGTCTGCCTTTTATTGTGATGGCTTGTTTTATAGCGGGGGTTATTAGTCTTTGTTACGGCATTAATGTATCCGCGTCTTCAGATAAAGAAGAAGGTGTTTCTCAAAAAGAGAGGGCTAAGTACTCAGGAGCTTCACTCTTCAAAGGTCACATGCATTCCCATACATCTCTCAGTGATGGGATATTGTTGCCCAATGATGCTTACGATTTTGTGAAGGCTAATACAGACTTTGATTTTTTTGCAGTGACTGAACACGACGTGACTTATGACATCAGTACGGGCAGTGATTTTATTACGAATGTTCAAGACTCTTATTCAAAAGAATACAAGCTGCTGCATGAGCAATCCGATGCTCACAATCGTGATAACGAATTTATTACGCTGCCTGGTACGGAGGTGACCTGGTATGATGAATCGGGTCATATCAACCTATTTAATGCCCCATGGTTTGCAAGAACACATGGAGTAGGCGCGGATGGCACTTGGGGCTGGAGCGACATCAAATATGATTTGCCAACCTTTTACGCAAGACTTGCCCAAGATCCTCATGCGATTGCTCAGTTTAATCATCCACGCTTGTCAGGCAATTGGAGTTTCAATGAATTTAAACATTATAACCGAGACGTTGACAGAAACCTTAATATGATCGAATACAAATCCTCCAATGATTTTGCAGTCTATACCAAGGCATTAGATCAAGGCTGGCATGTTTCTCCTGTGTTTGGCGGAGACGAGCACAAAGGAAATTGGGGGATGGTTCAGCCCCATGTGACCGGTATGTGGGGAGATAACCTTACAAGAGAAGGTCTTTACGAGGCGATGCGAAACCATCGCACCTATGTATCATTTGATCGGAACCTAGAAATGGCAGTTTCCGCAAAAGGTCAGATGATGGGGGCGATCCTTCCGGCCGATACAAAAGAAATCAATCTTTTCGTACGCATGAATGACCCTGATGCTAACGATGTTTTGGATAAAGTCGTTATTTACAAAAACAGCGGAGAAGTTCTCAAGGAGTACCGCAGCATTGCCAGTAATAAATTTGAAAAGGAAGTAACCTTAGCAACTAAAGATGGGGATTATTTCATCGTTAGAGCTTTTCAAGCAGACGGTGAAGAAGCTGTAAGTGCCCCAATTTGGATTGGTGATGAAACGAGGGGCACGGTGCACGCGCCTGAAATTACGGTACATGGGCAATATCCGGACACCATTAAGCTTGGGGACCAAGTAGAAGTGCTGGGCGCTTCGGCGACGGATCATCGCGGTCAATCTTTATCGGTGGAAGCCATCGTTTTAAATGATAAAGGAGAAGTAGCCGTTCTAAATCAGCATTTCAAGGTCGATATGTATGGAGACTATTTCATTAAGTATGTAGCGACCGACGCTCAAGGAAATACGCGTGTTGAACTTATTCGATTGCTTGTTGATCAACAAAATCTGGACGCTGATAACATTTTAAATGAATTCCAACCCATTGTTAATGTTGGTGAGAATGAACGTGAAGTAGGAGTAAATCTAGTAACGGATAAGGCGTTAGAAACGTCGTATGTTCAGTATAAACCGGAGTCAGTGGCAACATGGGACGATGCTGAAGTGGTACAAGCGGAAGTCTCTTATTTTCAAGCCGCCTATGGTGATACGTATGACAAGAGTAACTATCGCGTTCTTGCAGCCCATGAAGCGAAGGTAACTGATCTCGACTTAGGGACTACGTATGACTATCGGTATGGGATGTCACCGACTGGACCTTGGAGCAGCAGTTATAGCTTCAGGACCGCGCCAGCTTCAGAGGAAGCCGTTATGTATGTGATGGGGGATCTTGGAGTTCCGGATCGAAATCCGGAAAGCTTCCAGCTCTTTAAAAATATGCTAGACGTTTTGCAGGAGAAAAATTCAAACGGACAGACGGTGATCCAAGTAGGAGACTTGGTCGAGAACGGCGGCAATATGTATGCTTGGGATGATGTGTTTAACCATATTTACAACCATGATATGGGGCTGGTTTCTGCTCACATTGTCGGGGACCGTGAACGTGCGACAGAGCGGAAGCTCGTGCCGTTCTCCGGGTTTTTCAACCTGCCGAAGAACGGTGAAGGCAGTTACCGGGAAACGAATTATTCGTTTGATTATGGCGATATGCACGTCGCTGTTCTGAATTCCGTGCTGGATTTTGACAAGCAGCTGTCATGGCTGGAAAAAGATTTGCGGGCAACGGACAAGAAGTGGAAAATCGTTATGGGGCATTATCCTTATTATGGCGGTCAATCCGGCGATGAGACCGGTATGGACATGATGAGAGTGAAATTGTCTCAAGCATTTGAACGCCTTGGCGTTAGTTTGTATATTGGTGGTCATGATCATGTGTATAAACGGACAACCATACGAGATGGTGTAAAGGATATATCGGAAGAAGCGATGAATTTAGGAACAACTTTTGTGACCGTTGGTTCATCAGGTCCAACGTTCTTTGATAACAAATCATTTGACTGGGATCATATCGTTTATGATGAAAATAAGCAGACGGGTGTTATTTTAGAATCAAACGATCAATCGCTCACCTTGAAAGCTTACAACAGCGACGGTGTTGAGATTGATTCATTTACGATTAAACAACCTGCTAATTATTTGGAATTAACGAGCGCAATTGTGGAAAATAACGTCTTGAAGGGCGTTGGGGTCTTGAATTACCCGAGCTCGCGTGAACGTGTCACCGTGATCGGGGAAAAGCGGGATCATACAGGTGAACAGCTGTTGGAAACAGTTATTCAAGAAGCAACGCTAGAACATCTCGGACGAGAACAAATCATCTTATTTGATAACCCTCTTGCATTTGGCGATGAACATACGATCGTCGTAAGATTGGTTAATAATCCAATCGATCAAGAGCCGTTAACAGACCCGTTCATAGCGAAAGAAGGAATGCTGGGCGATGGTTCGGAAGGCAATCCATATCAAATCAAAAGTGCCAGTGGACTTTATAAAATGCATGAATTCCCGGACAAACATTTTATTTTAGACCGGGACATTGATGGGAAGGGCGTGTTTTTCGAAGCGATTGGCGCAAATGGCGCTCCATTTACGGGTACGTTTGATGGGCAAGGGCATACGATTACAGACGTTATGATCTCCTCAGGCGGCGCAGGTCTCTTTGCCATTAATGAAGGAATTATTCGAAATGTAGGAATCATCCATGCAGACATTGATGTTCGCCGGAGCAATGTTGGAATCCTGGTGGATCAGAATGATGGAATCGTGGAATATGCCTACAGTACCGGAGCTATTCGAGGCAATTCTACAGTTGGCGGTCTTGTGGGCTACTCAAACGGTATCGTTAGAAACAGTTATTCAACAGCTCGAGTTAATGCACGGGGCAAGCAAGCCGGCGGCATGATCGGGATTACGAATCGGGGGAGTATAACCGAACAGGTCTATGCCATGGGAGCCGTAATAGCAGAAGAATCCAATGCTGGCGGCATCAGCGGATACGGTTATAACAATACGGTCATTCAAAATAGTATGGCATTAAATCCATCGATTGTTACAGGTACGGCATCGAATCGAATTGTCGGCAGAGTGTTAGCTGGGGATAAGGCAACTTTAGTCAATAATTACGCCGATGAAAATATGTTTGTTAGCAGTGAGAACGTTACGGTCCCTGATCCAAACAATGAAAAAGGACAGGGGGTGGGTGCAGAAGCATTCACGAAGCCAGCTTTTTTCATGGAGACCCTTGGTTGGGACTTTGATTCGATCTGGATCTGGAATGAAGATGCCAAGCGTCCATTACTGCAAAGTAATTTGGAACAAATTAACGAAAACCATATTCCAAAGCCGAAGCTTGATCGGAATGAAGATGGGTACTACATCATCCGTTCGGTTAGTGAATTAAAGACCATTTCAGAATTTCCAAATGAAAATTATATATTGGAAAACGATCTTGATTTTGAAGGGCAGCTTTTTGATCCCCTATTTAAGGGGACGCCTTTCCTTGGCATATTTGATGGAAATAATAAATCCTTAACCAATTTCAAATCAGAAAATGGCGGCTTATTTCATCTCAATGGCGGAACGATTAAAAACATAGCCATGGTTAATGCACGCGTTACTGGCGGAAGTAATATCGGTATACTCGTTAACACGAACAACGGAACGGTAGAGAATAGTTATGTAACGGGCTCAATCGAAGGCTCCAGCACCGTGGGCGGTCTGGCGGGCTATTCCAATGGCATCGTGCGAAACAGCTATTCTACAGCAGATGTAACGGCCCAGTTGAACCAGGCTGGCGGCTTGATCGGCATTACAAACTCAGGCAGTTTAACGGAAAACGTGTATGCATCTGGAGCCGTTCGGGCGCTTAGAAGTAATGCAGGCGGAGTGACTGGCTACGGCTATAATGATACGGTTGTTAAAAACGTGATTGCTCTCAATCCTTCAGTCGTAACGCCGACGATGGCGAACCGTGTGGTGGGACGAGTGCTTGCGGGGCATACCGCAACGCTTGAGAATAATTATGCGTTTGATGGCATGATGGTGGATGTAGAAGGCGAAAGTATTGCCGCTGCTGACAACAGAAAAGGTTTAGGGCTATCCCAGCAACAGGTTGAAGATTCCAATACGTATATCCATATATTGAAATGGGATTTTGAGTCGGTTTGGATGTGGAATGATGCTTTAAAGCGTCCGGTTTTGAACAGTAATCCCGAAGAGGCAAGCGAGCCTGTCGTGCCTTTAGAAAGAAATGAAGCAGGTTATTACAGAATCAAATCCATTGCTGATTTGAACGTTATGGAAAACTTCCCGGCGGAAAAGTATATGTTGGACCATGATATGGATTACGCCGGACAACCGGCTGAGTCGCTTTTTAAAGTGGTTTCGTTCACCGGTGTTTTGGATGGCGACGGGAAGAAAATAGTTAATTTTCATTCTTCGAGCGGCGGCTTATTCCATCTTAATGGCGGAGTGATTAAAAATATAGCCATGATCGATGCCAGCGTCACTGGCGGAAGCAGAATAGGCATACTCGTCAACACGAACAATGGCGAGGTAGAGAATAGCCTCTCAACAGGCTCTATTACAGGCTCCAGCACAGTCGGCGGTCTAGTAGGCTATTCTAATGGTATCGTAAGAAACAGCTATTCAACCGCGGATGTAACCGCTCAGGTAAGTCAGGCCGGCGGCCTAATCGGAATTACGAACTCGGGCAGCCTAACAGAAAACGTGTATGCGTCTGGAACCGTTCGAGCGATGACGAGCAATGCGGGCGGAGTGACTGGATACGGATACAATGATACAGTCGTCAGAAATGTCATTGCCCTGGGCCCTTCGGTTACGGCGCCAACGATGGCAAACCGGGTGATGGGACGAGTTCTTGCGGGACACACCGCTACGCTCGAAAATAATTATGCATTTGACGGCATGATAGTGAATAAAGAAGGTGTAGCTGAAGGAGCATTAACAACCCTTAAAGGATTAGGCCTATCTGAAACTGAAATAAAGACTCCATCTACCTATACAGACAGATTAGGGTGGGACTTTAACACGATTTGGAGATGGGACGGTATGGCTAAACGACCTGTATTACAATCGGTATCAGCAGGCGACAATGACGAACCGGTTACACTGACTGAGATTGAGCTCGAGGGGCCGGTTGTACTGGTCGTTGGAGAGAATGCCCAAACGGTGACTACCGCAGTGTACAGCGATGGAAGCCGTGAAAAGGTGGAGGCAAACGTCATCTATACAAGCAGTGATCCAACTATAGCGGAGATCAGCGCTAGCGGTGTAGTAACGGTGAAATCGGAAGGAACCGTACTCATCAAGGCAGAGTATGAGGGCTTGATTGCATCCTATGAGCTAACCTTGACTCAGAAGCAAATCGAGATGGAGGGGGTCACCCAAGGCGTGGATGCAGAAGCCGCGCTTCCGTTCACATCTTCGGCCTTTGTCGGAATGGGGGAGTGGTGGATTGCGAACCGGATGCCGCACCCTCCTGGACGCCCTGAAGGGGCGGTCGTTTCAAGCGATAACGAGCTTCTCGTATCCGTGTCGAAGACATAATGAAATAGAGGCTGCTCCACCTGTGAAGTGACCCTAAATGGTTAGATATCATAGGTATTGGGCAGTTTAATGAAATGAGTCCGGTAATTATGCCGGGCTCATTTTCTTTATATGTCCGCAAGTGATTTATATTGGTCGATAAACCTGGCCGGTTCCGGTTCCAACCGTATTTATGGTGTTGGATCAGAACCCTGCTATAAGTAAAGAAAAGTTTGTCGGTCGCTTACATTTAAAGAAATTTTATCGGAATAGCTGCCCCTTTTATACCACAGAAAAGGGTCAGTCTACTGGCATTACAGCTTCATTTTGTTAGTATTCATCTTTCAAGTCCCTGGCTTGTAAAGTTTTTGTATAGAAGTGAATGATACAATTCGCGAGGGTAGAGAACCCTCAGGTGAAGATACTTTTTGCATACTTAAGACTCTATCTATAACAAGCATATTCAGGATATGTTCAGAATTGCCACATATAATGTCAAAAGAAGCTACCAAAGCACTATATTAGACATAATTTGATAAAATACAACAAACATAAGACCTGAGTACCTTGTATTTTTATGAAAAAAGAATCAAAATTTAAGTAGTTTTGTTACCAAGTATTACATAATAAAGCTCGTACGATAAGAGCAAACCTGTTGAAAAGCGGGGACGCAAAGCTATAGGGGCTAATGGTTCTATTGACCTATGCCAGCCAGCTGCCGAAAACGACGGAAACCTCCGTCTATTGGCGTTCGCCTTTGGAAGGAGTTTTTTTATTTTAGTCATTCTATTGAAGGAGTCCGATGCTGTGAACGACTGGCAGTAAGCCTCTTACAGGTTTTCTGAGTCGAATACTAGCTCTTATGACCCTGACATAGCAGTTGAAAAAGTAGTGAAAAAGAGGTGGAAATGGGCCGTCACTACGGTGAAAATGGAAAACTTCACACAAGAAAGGAATGGATCTAAATGCTAAGCAACAACATTAATTTGCGGAAAATTGGAGTTATGTTTCTGATTTTTACCCTTGTCTTCACGGGACTTGGGGTAAGCTCAGGAATGCCAGTCAGCTATGCTGCTTCTTCGGAAGTTTATGTATCCAGCGGTGGTGATGACCAAAACGATGGAATAACTGAGTCGACTCCGTTCGCTTCCCTGCAGAAAGCCTATAAAGAGGTTAATGACGGGGGAACGATATACCTCCTGGACGACGTTATACTGAAGGATGGCGTTGATGTAATTGTTGCAATAAATGAAGCCAAGCATGTTACGATTGCCACTGCCCCTAATGCCAATAACACCGTGATGATTAAACGTGGCAAGCCAAGCGGCAAAGTACTCTTTCAACTAACTAATATGAGCCAGATAACATTAAGTAATATTATCATTGACGGCAACTCCGAGGAAATGGGAGGGGCGATCGATGGAAGATTATTTAATGTCTATGGTGGTTCAAAACTGATTATTGGAGAAGGTGCTGTTTTACAAAACAGTTTTTCACAACATCAAGGAAGTGCGATATACACCAGAGACGCCGGTTCTATTGTAGAAATGAATGATGGAGAAATTAAAGGCAATAAACGTTCTTTGATTGGTGCGGCAATTTTTGTCGATCCTGGAGCACAATTTATTATGACCGGTGGCCACATTACAAATAATATCGGCGGAGGCGTTGAGTCTCGCGGCGGTGAGATCGTCCTTTCGGGTGAAGCCAATATCACCGGGAATACATTTAACGGAAAAGAAGTAAACGTTAACCTGGCAAATTATAAAGCTCTAATTCTAAACGGTGCATTTACGGGGAAGGCAGGCGTTACCACCCAGAGCATGACATCGGGAACACAATTTGGACGTGTAACAGAAGAAGGTATGGGCAGTGTCGAGAATTTGATTGCCGACTCTGGCTCTCTTCTTGCAAGTTATGATGCAAATAAGAATTTGGTATGGCGAGCATTCAAGAATGACTTGAGCAAACCGAGTACCGACGGCGAGGTAATGGGGAAAAAGCCGACGCTGACCGGGGTAACAGAACCTTTTGCGAATGTAAAGATTGAAATCGTTAGTGCAGCAGACCAGTCTATCATCGTTTCTGAAGAGGTAACCGCTGATGAGAACGGGAACTGGGAGTTTCCAGTTGCTAATGCCTTGACTATAGGTGCATATACGATCAATGTTACAGCTAATAAAAATAATACACAGTCGGGGACTGTGACTAGACAATTTGAAGTTTTATCGGATGTTTACGTATCCAGTGGAGGCAGTGACACCTCAGGTGATGGAACCCGAAACCATCCTTACGCAACATTGTACAAAGCCTATCAAGAGGTGAATGACGGGGGAACGATATATGTCTTGGACAATATCGATTTGTCGGTCGATGGCAACTTAAAGTACCTTCATCTTAATGAAGAAAAGAGTGTTACGATCTCTACGGCTTCTGGCGTAAATACCGCTGTGATTCAGCGTGGCTCGACAAAGGGTGCGGCAACCGGTGAGCCGGGAGCAGATAAAGACACACTTATTTATCTTGAGAAGGGCCAGCTTACATTAAATAATATTATCATTGATGCCAAGGGTAATGTAGGTTCCTTCACTGGAAGAATAATGAATGTCTACAATAATTCAAAGCTGATTATTGAAGAAGGGACTATTTTACGTAACAGTTATTCCGAATTTGGAGGAAGCGCAATATATATCAGACATAATACCGTAGGATCGAAACCGGTTGTAGAAATGAAAGGTGGAGAAATTCGCGGTAATAAATTGACTAAAGACTCAGGTACGGTATTGATTGCTGAAGATGCGACGTTCACTATGACTGGAGGTACAATCACTGACAATAGTGGTGGTGGAGTTAGTACCAACACGAATACGTCTAAGTTCAATCTTTCTGGTACAGCACAGATAACGGGGAATAGAGGAGTGAACCAACAAACTGAGCTAAACGTTAATTTACAAGGTAGTACGTTCCTTACTCTATCCGATGATTTTACCGGAGAAGCGGGTATTACCGCGGTAGCACGTATGAATGTAGGAAATAAGTTTGGGGAAGCAGCGAGAGCTGGCTTGACAGGGTTGGAGAATCTCTATTCCGATAACGGCCAACTTTTTGCAAGTTATGGTGTAGGTAATAATAACTTGGTATGGAAAGAGAAAGCGGTAACTACAACTGCTCCTGGCGGGGTGGGAGTAAATGATGGATTGATATCATGGGTAGATGTAGGCAAGAGCGCTAAGCCTGAGAATGGCCAGGTTACCGAGTTACAAGATTTGGCCATTAATGAAATATGGGACCGAAATGAAACCGACAGAATTATTCCATATAGCGCTAATGCTGTGAACTATAATCCCGCTATTCAGGTGACTTCGGCTACTACCTATTTCAAAAAAGCTTCTGTAGGTACTACACAGGACACAGAACGGGAAGTGTTCTCAGTTCAAGCAAGTAGCAATTTTGGTGGATTTCCTTGGGACTTAGGCGGTAAATATGGCGCGTCTTCTGCATATGGGAATGGAACCGGGAATCTGATTCGCACCTATTTTGGATCCGATTCGTCTAAAGAAATTGATGTCACAGGATATGACTTGAAGAAGACACGAGTTATGAATATATGGAGTGCAGTAGACTCTGGGAATCCTAATAAAGATCAATGGTCTTTTGCTTTAGATGGAAAACAGTTATATCCAATTAACGGTACTGGAGATGAACATAAAGTTAATTTTACTCTTGCTGCTGGTGGTAAAGTATACATCGGTGCAGGTCACTATAGCCGGTTTAACGGCTCCATCTCCGAAGTAATTGTATTCAACAAAAAATTAAGTGAGACTGAGCGCCATAAGGTTAACAGCTACCTCGCCTTAAAGTATGGTCTGACTTTGAAAGATGCAAATGGCCAACTGATCGATTATGTCACGAGTAATCATGATGCAGGGCAAACATCTACGATGTGGACTGCAGCTAATAATCAAGGCTATGGTAACCGTATCACCGGAATCGGGCGTGACGATATGGGGGCATTGAATCAGAAACAATCGAAGTCTCAAGATAACGGCGCCAACGTAACGATTTCATTAGGAGATACGGTAGCAAATTCTAATGAAGAGAATGCCGGAAAAATTGCTAACGACAAATCATTTTTTGTTTTTAGCGATAATGGGGCTGGGACGGAGTTCATTAGTCCAATCGATAAAGGCAATGAAAGTCTAAAGCATACTGCGCGCATTCACAAAGTGGAGAAGACCAACTGGGCAGACAAAGAGGCAGTAACAGGGTTACCTGTTCAGATTACATTGCAAGTAGATAAAGTAGAAACAGCTGAACAATGGCCTTTATATTTAGTTGTCAGTGCAGACAATCAATTCGATTATCAAGACAAGTTCTACGAGTTAGTTGACGGTAAAGCAACGCTTAGCAGTGAAGATTTTAATAATGGATCATACTTCACGATTGCAGCGCCAGCCCCACAACTGATAAGTGCTAAACTTGATCAAGCTACAGCAGATAGTAATCAAATTGTCTTCACTTTTGATCAAGATGTAGTGCTAACCGATTCAACTGGTTTCTTAATTGAAATGGATGGTGCAGTGGTACCGATTGATCAGGTTAGTATTAAAGTTGATCCGGTTGACACCACAAAACTGATTATTACATTACCATCCGGAACAGACATTGCTGGCAAAAAGGTAACTGTATCCTATAGCGGAAACGGGAACTTGAAGGGGACTAACGGAGTTCCTGTAGATGCTTTTGACAAGGAAATAACAAAGCTAGCGAAGCCTAATGCTCAATTGAATGGGGATATGCTATCCTGGGCCCCTATAGACCATGCAGATGAGTATGAAGTAACGGTGAAGTTAAGTGACGGCACCATTATTACTACCGAAGCCGTAAATGGAACTGAGCTCGATTTGTCGACATTGGGACTGCAACCCGGCAGCTATGATGTAACGGTAACGGCGAAGTCGAATAACGATGCCTATGTGGATTCGGAAGCGTCAGATTCAGTAACATATACCGTATCGACAAAGGTTAATACAACAGAATTACAGAACAAAATTAACGAAGCCGGCACGCTCGACGAGAAAGATTACACCCCTGAAAGTTGGGCTAATCTGGAGCATGAGCTTACCGAAGCCAACAACGTTCTGAACGATCCAAATGCTACACAGGATCAAGTAGATGCAGCTGTTACAAAGTTGACCGAGGCGATAAATAATCTGGAGAAGATTAAGGTCGACAAAACTGCTCTTGAAGATAAAGTAAACGAAGCCGGCACGCTCGACGAGAAAGATTATACCCCTGAAAGCTGGGCTAATCTGGAGCGCGAGCTTACCGAAGCCAACAACGTTCTGAACGATCCAAATGCTACGCAGGATCAAGTAGATGCAGCTGTTAGAAAGTTGACCGAAGCGCTAGATAATCTGGAGAAGATTAAGGTCGACAAAACTGCTCTAGAAGCGAAGGTAACCGAATCAGGTAAGCTTGACGAGAAAGATTACACCCCTGAAAGCTGGGCTAATCTGGAGCGCGAGCTTACCGAAGCCACCAACGTTCTGAACGATCCAAGTGCAACTCAAGACCAAGTAGATGCAGCTGTTAGAAAGTTGACCGAGGCAATAGATAATCTGGAGAATATTAAGGTCGACAAAACTGCTCTTGAAGCGAAGATAACCGAAGCAGGCACGCTTGATGGGAAAGATTACACCCCTGAAAGCTGGGCTAATCTGGAGCGCGAGCTTACCGAAGCCAACAACGTTCTGAACGATCCAAATGCTACGCAGGATCAAGTAGATGCAGCTGTTAGAAAGTTGACCGAAGCGCTAGATAATCTGGAGAAGATTAAGGTCGACAAAACTGCTCTTGAAGCGAAGATAACCGAAGCAGGCACGCTTGATGGGAAAGATTACACCCCTGAAAGCTGGGCTAATCTGGAGCGCGAGCTTACCGAAGCCAACAACGTTCTGAACGATCCAAATGCTACGCAGGATCAAGTAGATCAGGCGCTGGCCGAGTTACAAAAGGCGCTAGATGATCTCGTTGTAACGAACGGAGAACTAGAGGAACTGAACCTCGTTGGTTTAACAAATGGCGGCAATCGGGATATCGAGTTAACTCCACCATTTGACCCGAACCAAAACAAAACCTATTACGGAACGGTAACGAATGACGTATACGGCATCAGCCTGAATCCAGTGGCGAAGTATCCGGACGATACTCAGGTTAAAATCATTGTGAACGATATAGAGTATCCTGCCGATCAGTGGAATAAGCTGCCGCTTAAAGAAGGTGAGAATAAGATCAAAGTCGGCGTCTATGACAAAGCTGGTAAGCTGATCAACGAGTATACCTATATCATCGATCGTGAGAAAGCTTCCGGTAACGACAACTCCGGCGGTGGCAACAATGGTGGTAGCAATAATGGTGGCGGTAACTCTGACCCAGTTAGTCCAACAACTTCACCGACTCCACCAACAACGGACAACACGGCGAAACCGGGGAACATCGTAATAACCATTAACGGTTCAAATGTATCGTTCGCTTCGGGCACGGTAAACGGTGGTCAAGCGACGGTTACGATCGATAAGGACAAACTGTCCGGTATTCTTGCAGACGGTAAAGGACATAAACTCGGCATTAGCGTACCGGGTAACGGCGATGTTGAAGTTCGAGGATTGACGGTTGAAGATCTGAAGAAGCTTTCTGATACCGGCTCCAGCTTGGATATTGAAGATGTGCTGGCGATTTATCCGGTTCCTGCAGGACAGCTCGATGTGAACGCGATTAGCAAGCAGTTCGGCAATGCTCCGATCAGCGACATTGCGGCAAACATCAAGATCAAACGTTCTAGCGATGAGTTGGCTAAGTTTGCCCGCGAGAAGGCAGCTCAAGGCGGTTATGAACTGCTTGTGCATCCGGTCGACCTCGATTTGGCCTTTGTGCATGACGGAAAAACGGATAGAACGGGATTATTGAACGGCTATGCGCCAAAATACATCGCAATTCCGGAAGGCGTAGATCCGAACCGGATTACGACAGGCGTTATCGTTAATCCGGACGGCAGCGTATTCCATGTACCGACGGTCGTAACAAAGGTCAATAACCGTTACTTCGCACTCATCAATGATCTTCGCAGCAGCGGCACTTACTCGGTCATCTGGAATCCTCAGGATTTCGAGGATGTAAAATCCCATTGGGGCAAACAGGATGTCAACAACATTGCCGCAAGACTGAGTCTGAAAGGCAACGGTAATAATACATTCTCGCCGAATCGTTATGTCACGCGCTCGGAATTTGCTGAGATTGTCGTGTTGGGCCTAGGCTTAATGCGTCAGGATGCATCGCAGGCTAAATTCTCTGATGTACCGGCCTCAATATGGTATAAGGACGCTGTATCCATTGCGAATGAATTTGATATCGTTCGTGGTTATAATGACAGCAATTTCAAAGGCGGTCTGCAAATTACGAGAGAGCAAGGTTTTGCTATGATTGCTCGTGCATATCGTTTGATTCAATCCGAAGATGTGCCAAATCAGGAGCAGATTGCTACTACGCTGGCACAATATACGGATGGGGCCAATGTAGCGCCTTGGGCAAAGGCAGATGTAACCCAATTGATCGATGCGGGAATTATTCAAGGCAACGGACCGGAAGCTCTTAGTCCGAAAGCGCAAATGACACGTGCCGAGGTAACCGCACTGATCGCAAGAATGCTGAAAGTGACCAACCTGATCGATAAATAATGGAGTAACGTATAAACAACCATTGATGACGTGGAGTCGTCGATGGTTGTTTTTTCATTTATTTTTAATTATGCATATTGGACCTCAGGTGGTTGCCTATGCATGGTTGATATCTATGACAAAAAAGTGTCCTAACATTATAATTGTTATATATCCTATTACGGTACTGACCGGGAGGGCGGCATGCAATTTCAACCAATCTATGATGATGGGAAATTACTTCTACCGAAGATCGAATTAAATATGACATCGAACCAATCGATCGGCATTATAACGGACTTGAAGCGAAAGCAACTTTTGATGAATCAATTGACGCATCATTCCCAATATTATTTGTTTGGAGCTGGGCAAAACGAGTATGCTCGTTTAACGGTGGAAGAGCTGATCGCTTTTTTAATCCGTGTAACGGAGAGGAATGACCGTGTCGTTCTGTTAATGGATTATTTTGCTTTAAAAGAAGAGCGGAAGGTAAAAATCAAGGATTTAAGCTCATCGAAAAGGATGTACGTGACATTGCTGCGTGTCTTTTTTGCGCATCAGCCTACGATTGTATTGGAGGAACCTTACTTTTACTTGGAAGAAGAAGATCGTCGTCATTTTAAACGAATTTTGGATGACCTGTCGAAAGAGAAGCAGATTTTGATTTTAACTTCGAATTTAGAGGATGCCATGATTTCCTGTGACGCCATTTATCGATTGAACGAGCTCGGATTTCATCCATTGGATATTCGGGACTCGGAAGATGATAAGCAGGAAGCACAGGAACAAGATCGGGCCAATATCACCTTGCAGAAGATTTATACGAAAAAAAATGACAAGGTGATTTTATTTGATCCTCCTGAAGTCGATTACATAGAAAGTATGGATGGTTCGATCCTTGTGCATGTAGGTGGAGAAAATTATGTCTGTGCTTTGACGCTAACCGAGCTCGAGCAGAGATTGTTAAATTTCGGATTTTTTAGATGTCATCGATCCTACATCGTTAATCTGCAAAAAGTAAGAGAGATTATCACATGGACGAAGAATAGCTACAGCTTGCGTTTAAATACGGGTCAAGATGCCGTAGTCCCGTTATCTCGTTCAAAGTTGCAAGAGTTAAAAGCGCTTCTCAACATTTAGTTTCAGGGAAAATGGCGAACCATTCAAGCATTAAGCGGTACAATTCAGGCGTTAACAGCTACATTTCGGCGGATCTTGATGGCTGGAGATATGAGATCCCTATATACTTAAGCGAACAACTTAAGGATGTGGTGTGAATGGCTGTTATCCAGGTCGAACATATTCGAAAAAGATTTGGAAATAAGGATGCGTTAGCAGACGTGTCCTTTTCTATTCCGAAAGGTGAAATTTTTGGTTTCTTAGGTCCGAGTGGTTCAGGAAAAACGACATTAATCAAGATTTTAACGGCGCAATTAAATCCGACAAGTGGACAGGCAAACGTATTTAACAAACCAGCGGAGAGGATGCATCAGCCTGCTCAGAAGATGCGCTTTGGCATTTTGACGGATAATAGTGGTTTATATGAGAGATTATCGATTGAGGAAAATCTGGAGCTGTATCGCCAATTATATGATCTCCCCGGATCTTCGATCGATAAGGTGCTGCAGTTTGTAAGCTTAAGTGGAGAGCGCAAAAAGAAAGTCAATCTCTTATCCAAAGGGATGCGTCAGCGTGTCATGTTGGCATGCGCGGTCGTCCATGAGCCAGAACTATTATTTTTAGATGAACCTACTTCGGCTTTAGACCCAGTAAACTCAGCACATATTCATAAAGGTTTGCGCTACTTAAATGAGAAAGGAACAACGATCTTCTTAACTACGCATGATATGGCCGAGGCAGAGTTGATATGTAATCGTGTAGCGATTTTGTATCGGGGGCAAATCCAAACCATCGGCTCACCAAAGGAACTAAAAAAACAGCATCGAGAAAACGTAGTTTGTGTTGAGTTAATCAACGGGCATGCCTACGAGCTCCCGATTAATGATGGAACGGCTGATCAAGTCGCCGATTGGATGAAACAAGGGTTAATTGGTCGATTGGAAACAAAAGAGCCAAGTCTGGGTGATATCTTTATTAAAATGACAGGAAGTGAGTTACTATGAGTATCTCATTGAAACGTGCGCGAGCGATATTTGTGAAGGATTATAAGGAGTTTTCACGAAATTATGCCGTCTCCCTTTTGTTGATTTTTCCAATTATTATGGCATTGGGTCTTCGAGGTGCCCCTCGGGATTTGACGACTGCAACTTTCGGTTTGATTCTAAATACTTCGTTTGTAATGCTGCCGAGTTTTGCACAAGCTTGCTTGATTGCGGAAGAAAAGGAGCGTAACACTTTACGATCATTAATGATGACTCCGGCCACGACTATGGATGTTTTAATCGGTAAAAGTAGTTTAGTCTTTGTCATGTCTGTTGTTATTCTGGCCATTGCTACGTATCTATTTGGCTATGAGCCAGTTAGTATATGGGCGTTTGTGGCTGCAATCCTTCTTTCAATTATTCTATACACAGCGGCCGGGACGATTTCTGGTTTATTCTCCAAGACGGTGCTTGCAGCGTCTTTCTCTATAATCCCAGTGCTAATCGTATTTACTGCGGTACCATATGGGGGAATGTTACTGGTGAATGATTTTCCGATTTTCAAAGCGCTGGAGTATACACCAAGCATTCAACTTTTGCATTTGCTAGGTACACGCAATACAGATTTTATAACGGGAGATTTATTAAAGCCCCTCCTCATTATTTTGGTATGGACGGTTGTATTCACGATTGCGTCAGTTGTTTTGTACCAACGACGGTTAAAGGATGAGTAGGAAACCTGGGAGGGATCAAATTCCGATGAATCTAGCCGCCAAGTTAATGCAAAAATTCAATGATCGCGTTACCCAGAATAAGCTAAAAGTCTATCGCGACCAAGCGGAGCTCATCAGGAAACGGAGTTTGGAAGCCTGGGACGATGGGCAGCTTCAAGCGGAATCTCTCCGGCTGCAAAAAGAAGCAAAATCGGGGACGCCTTTGGACGAGCTGCTTATCGATGCCTATGTGCTAGTCTGCGAGGCGGCGAAGAGAACGCTCGGATTACAGCCTTACGCTGTCCAGATCATGGCTGCCGTCGCTCTGCACGAGGGATTTTTGATCGAGCAGCATACCGGCGAAGGAAAAACGCTTTCTGCTGTTATGCCAGCTTATCTAAATGCGCTAACAGGCGAAGGCGTTCATGTGCTGACTTTTAACGATTATTTGGCACATCGAGATGCAGAGTGGATGGGCCCGATCTATCGTTTCCTGAGGTTAACGGTAAAATCGGTTCAAGCGGGCATGAGCCTGTCCGAGAAACGAGAAGCGTACGCCGCGGATATAACCTATGTAACGGCCAAAGAGGCAGGATTCGATTATTTGCGCGACACGATCGCGCTGGATAAAGCCGATACCGTGCATCGTCCTTTTCACTACGTCATCGTCGACGAAGCGGATTCACTGCTTCTCGACGAAGCTCGGGTGCCGCTGGTCATCGCCGGCGAGCCGGGTTCTTCCGGCAGCGATGGCATTCGTTTCGCAGAAGTGGCTAGGCAGCTTGAGCAAGATGAGCATTACGATTTCGACGAGTTCAAGCGGAATGTCTATTTGAATGAAGCGGGCTCAGCGAAAGCGGAATCGCTGCTGGGATGCGGCAATTTGTACGAAAGCCATAATAGCCATTTGTTATCGTCGTTAAATTGCGCGTTGCATGCGGAGTCGTTATTGAAAAAAGACGTCGATTACATCGTCCGGGACGGTAAAATCGAGTTAATTGACGAATATACCGGCCGCGTGGCGGAGAACAGACATTTGCCGGATGGGCTTCAAGCCGCTCTTGCGGCCAAAGAAGGGTTGCAGTCCTTAGCCGGCGGGAAAATTCTCGGTACGATCACTCTTCAACACTTCCTTAGCCTATATCCGAAGATTAGCGGAATGACGGCCACCGCTCACGTTTCCGCAATGGAATTCGAAAATATTTATGCACTGCAAGTCGTGCAAATTCCGCCGAACCGGACAAACATACGGACCGATCATCCGCACCGGATTTATACCCATAAAGAAGCCAAACTTAAGGCGCTTATACAAGAAATATCGTCCGTCCATAGGACGGGACGTCCGGTTCTCATTGGTACGTCAAGCGTTGGGGAGTCTGACATGCTGGCGGAGGCGCTAGCGGCTGTCGGCGTACCTTGCCAAGTTCTGAATGCGAAGAACGACGCAAGAGAAGCAGAGATCATCGCCAAAGCGGGAGAAATCGGTGCTGTGACGGTGTCTACGAATATGGCGGGACGCGGCGTCGATATCCAGCTCGGCGGCGGTAACCCCACGCAGGCAGAAGTTGTCGCCAAGCTGGGCGGGTTATACGTGATTGGTACGCATATGCACGAAAGCGTGCGGATCGACAACCAACTGCGCGGGCGTTCTGGCCGCCAAGGCGACCCAGGGACTTCCATATTTTTTGTGAGCTTGGAGGACGATTTGATCCTTCAGTTTGGTATCGATAAAGCGATCCCGCCCATCTATCGCGATATTAGGCAGGATGAAGCACTCGGAGAGTCAGTGCTCTACAGCAAAATTACGCATATTCAGCGCGTTATGATGGGACAGAACTTCCATATCCGCCAGGAACTGAACGGTTATTCGGATATGGTGGAGGAACAGCGACGTATTCTATACGCGGAACGGCTCGGAGTTTTGAAAGGCGAGACGCCGTTGAGCCCTTCGGAGCAGCGGGTACGGCTTTATTATATCGACAAGTTCTGGGCTGAGCATCTGGCTTACGTTTCTTACATTCGCGAAAGCATCCATTTGACAAAACTTGCTAACCGCAATCCGATCGACGAATTTCATGCGCAAATCATCCAGGCCTTCGAGCAAATTCCGGCTAAAATAAATAGAGCTTCGGCAAATATGCTCGTAAAGCTCGGAGGTTCGAACGATCCGGCGAAGTGGGAAGAGTTCGGACTGAAGAGCCCTACTTCGACATGGACTTATATTATTAACGATCAATACATGGAGTACTTGCAGAATCCCGGTTCATGGAACCCAGGGACGATCATCGCTTATTGGATTCGCAAGATGTTGAGGCCGGTATTCGGGTGGTCAGAATTTTGATCGGGACGAATACGGGCGAGCGCTCGATTCATCCTGTGCTGAAAATGTCTCTGGACAGCTGTTAGGTTGAGATCATAAAGCGGATTAATAAAGAGATGAGCCAGGCATTTAAGATTAAGAAAAGACGAAAAACCACCAACTGGAGACCTTGCAGACTGGAAAAAGCAATTTACTTTTTGAGGCCAGAAACACCGCCACGATACACTTAGGCGATTTTTCGCCGATAGGCCCATTAAGATGAGCCTTATCATAAGTAGCAGCAAGTTTCTCCGAATAAAAAATAAATTCTAAAGATTGGAAAAACCAAACAATATTTTATTCGTATTTATGCGCGTTGTATAGACGATCATGTCCTATGGATCAAGACCCTGCAGCTGTGCTGTCTACGAAATTTCACTTTGATGGAACTGCAGTAACTCCGTAACGGATATCGGTGCACAGTCGGCAAAATTATATATTCTGCCATCAATACCAAGTGCGGAAGCAGACATCAGGGGGATTGTATGAGAAATGAAGAAGAGAGGAACCCATTATGCGCTTACTGTGTTTAAGACTTACATCTAACATGGGCTTATAGACCAGAAATTGTATAGAAATTGTATAGATCTCTACAGTATAATGGGCGGGCACGCCATATAATTTGTCGCATTTTGTCATTTTACGTTGTATGTGGCGATGATGGCCAAAGGGAAGGGGGAAAAGTTCTGGCCGCAGCCAAAAATTTTTCAGGAGTGAAGGAGATTTCTATATTGAAACAAAAACGCAGTTTAGGTAAAACTATGCTATCTTTCTGCCTGGCAGTTTTGCTTGTCTTGCAGACAGTGGTGTTCCCTGCTGCTACATATGCGGATGGGGAATCCGGCTCGCCGAACGCGACCGAATCGCCGTCGGTATCGGAGGCGGTGTACGATGCGCCAGGCGAACCGCCGTCGGCAACTAAGGCGGTGTACGCTCCAGCGGCAATGGCGGCAGACCCGACGGACAAAACGGCAGTACTTGCAAACGCCAATCCGATGTTTAACCTCACGGTGAAGCAAGGTGATCCTGCGGCTGTGATTCCAGCGGGGGGCGAGATTAACGGCCGGGAGAACTTTACCCTTGAGCTGGATAATATCGCCGTGCCGACCAAGGGTGACGATCTCAATGCTCCGCCCGAAAGCGTAATTCAGCAAGGGGATTATGCCGTTCTGGATAAGGCGACCTACTTCCCTGATGTGAATTTGACGCCTGCGGGTCCTATACCTATCAATCAGGGCGGACTGAAAATTGCTACCGTCCAATTTTTTGCCGATTCCATCAAGATTACGTTTGATGGCGCAGGGGTATATGACGGGAGTCGACGCGACGTCAAAATCGGCTTTTCCGCTGCTGCCAAGGCAGCAGATCAGGCGCCCGGCGGAGGCAGGGATACGGCCATTTTCGGAAATGGCTATAAGTTTAAAAACTCGGAATTAGTGCCGGAGTATACCATTGCCGTAAGCTCTTTAAGCAACGGCGGCTATGACAGTGGAATTAGCAGCCCCTCTTTTCAAGAGGGCACCATTACGTGGAGAGCGGTAGTGACTGCCACCGACACGGACGATAAGACCATCCCCATGCCCCTGGATGGCCTGACCTTCTCTGATGCGCTTGCGAACGTTGGCGTATATGTGCCTGGGTCCTTCACTGTGGATGGAAATGCGGCAGATCCTGATTATGCTGCTGATCGCACGCTTTCCTACAAGTTCCCAGACGTATCCACTGCGGACAACGTCAAAAGCACGGCGACTATTACCTTCAAAACGTGGATTCCTAGGAATGCTTATTACAATGAAAAGAACGGTAATTTTGCTGATCAGTATGGATGGTACCGCATTGATAATGCCGCAAAGCTTTTGGGTGACACTGCCGATGAAAAGGCTTCATCGAACACCCATCGGATTGCCATACGCCCTAACTGGATTGCGGTGACCGGCAAGCCCGGCAAGAGCGGAAACGATACGCTTATCACATGGACAGTTGAGGTCAACAAGAGGATAAACAATAACAGCGTACTGTCCAGAACCGGTTTGCAGAACGTTAAGATTACAGACACTCTGCCCGCCGGGACGGAGTTTGTGTCCGCAACCTATAAAAATGGGGACAGCGGTACGGATACCCCTATTACCCGCAACGCCGCAGGGGAGTACGACATCGGATCCGCCATCGGCGGGAATCTGGATGGCCCCCTCTATATGACGGTTGTGACAAGGGTGACAGACAGCAGCAAGTCAACCTTCGATTACAAAGCGCGGGCAAACTGGGAATTGGATGTTATGGATGGAGGGGATGCCATCCAGAACAACGATGCGACCGGCTGGGCCGCTCCCGCTGCCGTTGTGGATATCGCACAGGTAAAAATCGGCGCACATGCTTTCACGAAAAGTGCTACCACAACTACCGCACTGCACAACATCGCAGGCACCAAGTGGACGATAAATCTGACGTTGCAGTACGATCTGGATGCTCCAGTCGTCTATGATTTGCTGGTTCACGGCGGGTCTCTGGATGTACTGAATAATCTGGACGCCAATCCTAAGGTAACGTCGGAAACTCTGGAAGCAATCAAGAGCCAGATCGACACCAAGCAGCTTTGGCAAAAATACCGCGACAATACGCTGACTGCAAGTAATGGGCTGACAGGTGAAGTGATCCCCTTGACGGTGAACGGCGAGCGTGTGGCGGACCTTATCAAAGTGACCGGCTACAAAGGAGATGTGCTGGGGAGCGTTTCCTTTGAGACCGTCACAACGAACCCGGACAACCTGTTTCGCCAGGATAACGCCGGAAACACATGGAGCAACCGGGGGCTTCTCTTCGATGACGACGATTATATGAGTCGCGCCGAGGCCAACACCTCGAACTATGTGCGAATGCTGAACAAGGAAATGCTGTATGCGAACACGGCGGGTGTAGAGGGGGTTGCAGCTGACTGGAACCGAAACTATTCAGCCCAATGGAGTGATAGCATATGGAAAAGGACACCCGTTGCCAACGATGCAAACTGGTATACGGATAACTCTCGTCCTGACAATTACATCCTGGCAGGCTATGACCGCAAGGATCGAACGGTCACCTTCCGGCTGGCAGTGAACATGCCAGGCTTCAATACGGAGGAGATGGCCAAGGATGGCGGCACCCGCGTAGCGAGCGACATCAAACTGGTGGATGTTTTGCCGGAGGGCTGGGAGTTTGTAGATTATGCTCCAGGCGAGGCATATAGGCTCTATAAAGGTGGTACGGGCTATAGGACCGATGGCAAAGGCGGGAATGGTAGATATGCCCAGGCTGTTTCTGTCATTGCACCGGGTACCCCTCAGCATGTGGTAAGCTTCACCAAGAGCGGCAATGTAGGTACCTTCTCCTTCTCCAAGCTGGAGAACCCTTACGTCATTCTGGTGAAGGCGCGTCCGACCAATGCCAAGCTGGCAACCTACCAGCTAGGCAACAATAATGCTGGTGAGAATCAGGCTGAATTCTTCATGAAATGGGGAGACAAACCGTATAGCGCCAACGAAAAGCACAGAATTATTGTGCCTGTGCAGTCTTTGAGCAAGACGGTGAAAAAGCCGGTTTCCGGTGTGCAGGAATGGACGGTGAATTACACGCCTCCGTTCGAGATGAAGCAAGGCGTCTATTTGTTGGATACCCTCGCCAAGGGGCTAAAGCTGCGCCAAAATGCAGAGGGCGGTCTATCTCTCGAACCTTCCGACCTCGCTGTTTACCCTGGCAAGTTGAAGCCGGACGGCAGTCTGGAGCGTGACGGAGGGCCGCTGAATCTTGCGGATCCGAATAGTGAGGTGAAGGTCACCGCGGGCACAGACCCGGGAACTGGGGGATCGACGCTTAGGTTTGATTTTGCCGACCCGAACAAGTTGTATCAGATCGTTTACCAGACCGAATCCCAGGGTATGCAGCCGGGAACGGCCGGGAATTCCATCAAGCTG
Source organism: Paenibacillus sp. JZ16 (assembly GCF_015326965.1). Taxonomy (NCBI): domain Bacteria; kingdom Bacillati; phylum Bacillota; class Bacilli; order Caryophanales; family Paenibacillaceae; genus Paenibacillus; species Paenibacillus sp. JZ16. The sequence goes on along the minus strand of NZ_CP017659.1, from coordinate 4,255,501 downwards.
ATGGGCGATGATACCCTTCCGCCGATCGGAGCCCAGAGCAGTATTACACTGGACGCGAACGATGTAGCGGGAAGTGCGAACGAAAACGGCCTGCTCTTCCTCAAGAAGGTTGGTCCCGACGGCACAACACCGCTGAAGGATGTAAAGTTCAAGCTATATAATCCTGATGGTACTCCGGCCAAGGATATGAACAACAATGAGATGGAAGAAAAAACGACGGGCACGGACGGCAAGACGAATTTCATTATTCAGGTGCCGGGGGATTATCTGCTCAAACAGACGTATATCGATCCTCTCACTTACTTGCCTACGACTACGGTATACCGGGTACGTGTCATCGATGCGCCGGGTAAGCCTGTCCTTGTTGACGGACAGAAGGTGGAAATGAACAACCCGCTGATCGTGCCTACGCCGGCCCAAGGCAAGCTGACCATTTCCAATAAGGTGGAAGGCAACGGCAGCGATCCGAACAAAGAGTTCGAATACACCGTGACCTTCACCGGCGAAGGCAAGGACGGAGAGTACACCTATAAGAAGCCAGATAATACGTATGGCAAGATCAAGAGCGGAGACAAGATTACCCTCAAGAATGGGCAAACTGTGATGCTCCCCGCATTGCCTGCGGATCTGGTCTATACGGTAACTGAGGCCGATTATACGACCGTTGATGGTTATACGACCATACCGGAGAAGAGAGAGCTGTCTGGCTCAATCGTGAATAAAGGCGACCACAAAGCAGATTTTGTCAACAATCGAAACGTTAGCAATCTGACCGTCAGCAATACCGTAACGGGGGACGGCGCAGAACCGGACAAGCCGTTTAGATACACGGTGACCTTCGACGGTGCAGGAAAAGGTCATGCCTACGATTATGAGCATTCAGACGGCACGACAGGCAAGATCAAATCCGGCGATACTTTCACGCTCAAGGATAGAGAGACCTTTAAAATTAAGGATCTACCAGAGAATTTGAAGTATACGATCGCCCAGGACGATTATAAAAACGATGGCTACGCGACCACCCCTACACTGTCTGATGAGGGAGTTATGGCGGGTGCCGATCGCAAGGCAGATTTCGTTAATAAACGGACCATCAGCAATCTGACCGTCAGCAATACGGTCATGGGCAATGGCGGCGACAAGACGAAGGCGTTCGAGTACACCGTCATCTTTGAAGAAGCAGGCAAGGATGGAAGCTACACGTATACGAAGTCGGATGGCGTGACGAGTACACCGGGGGAGATCAAATCTGGCGAATCCTTCACACTTAAGGATGGAGAGGCGCTGGAAATTGTAGGGCTGCCTAAGAATCTGAAATACACGGTGACTCAGAAGGACTACACAACGGACGAATACGTGACCACCCCTGAGGAACGGTATTATACTGGAGTCATGGAAGGCACAGACGAAAACGCCCATTTCACGAACGTGCGAGTTATAAAGGGCGGCCTGCTAATCAGCAACACGGTTAAAGGTAAAGACGACGATAAGAAAAAGCTGTTCAAGTACACGGTCACCTTCACAGGCAAGGGAGATAACAAATCCTATTCCTATGAGAAGTCGGATGGCAGCAAGGGAACGATCACGAGCGGAGACACCTTCGAGCTTACAGATGGCCAGACGCTCGTTATTGAAGGACTTCCGACGTATCTCAAGTATGAGGTGACCCAGAATGATTATACGAAAGACGGCTATGTGACGGATCCTGAAAGTCTCGTTCGCACAGGTACCATTCCGGAGAAAAAGGTGGCTGAAGCGCACTTTGTCAATACCCGCCCGTATCTGGAAGGCGTACTGCGTGACAACAACACAGGAGAAGTCATTCCGAATGCATCCATCACGGTGACCAATCTGAAGTCAGGTGAGAAGCAGACGATTCAGACGAATGAGAAGGGTGAATATTCCGTCCCTGCCGAGGCGGATACCGACTATACGATCACGTATACGAAGGTGTACACGGTAGGCGGAAAAGATGTGCCTATCGAATTCACGCAAAAAGCAAATGTGGACGGCAGCGTGACGGACGAGACCGTTCCGGCGGACATTACGGCGGTAGGGATTGTTCTGTTCAAGCAGCTGGATGGAACAACAGCACTATTCAACAATTCGTTTACCAGCCAGATGCATATTTATTTGAAAGACAAGGACGGTAATTATATTCAGGAGAACGGTCGTCCTAAGGCGTTCCCAATGGCTTCCAATGGCACTTTCTCCGTGGAAGGGCTAAGCGAGCAGAAGTACACCATGGAAGTTCGCTATAAAGCCGAGACGGGCGAGGAACTGCTCCTCAAAGTGACGCAGCTGGACGTGAAGGCTAACGGAGAGCTGAATATCTCCGAGGAATTGGTCGACCCTTACGGTACGGTTTATGATGAAACGACAGGAGATGCCATCACTGGCAAGAAAATTGAAGGAGCCACGGTGAAATTGTATTATGCGGATACGCAGCGGAACAGAGATAAAGGCCGTACTCCGGATACGAAGGTAACGCTTCCTCCGGTTCCGAATTTTGCGCCGCACGACAACAAGAGCCCAGAGCAAGATAGCGACGCAAATGGCTTCTACGCGTACATGGTGTTTCCTGAAGCGGATTATTATCTGATCGTAACGAAGGACGGATACGAGACGCACAGAAGTGATACGATTTCTGTCGATTTTGACATTGTGAAATACGATGTGCCGATGAAGCCGATCAACACCGGCGGCGGACCAGGCCCTGTCAACCCAGCTCCAGAGCCGGAGAATCCAGGCCCTGTTAATCCAACTCCAGAACCGGAGAATCCAGGCCCTGTTAACCCTACTCCAGAGCCGGAGAACCCAGGCCCTGTCAACCCAGCTCCAGAGCCGGAGAATCCAGGCCCTGTTAACCCTACTCCAGAGCCGGAGAACCCAGCTCCTGTCAGCCCAGCTCCAGAGCCGGAGAATCCAGGTCCTGTCAACCCAGCTCCAGAGCCGGAGAACCCAGGCCCTGTTCCTGATCAACCGGGTTCCGAGCCTGGCAACGTCAACAATGAGAATAACAACATCGACAACGTGCCTGATGTCAGCGACTTAGCCGATAAGGGTGCGGGCAATGGAAATAACGAACTGGACGATGCTCCGGAAACCGGAGACAACAGCGTATCGCCAATCTTCTATATGGCTTTGGCGCTGATGTCCTTGATGACGATCGGGTTCTGTCTACTCGGTAACAAGAAGAAAAAGCACATCCAATGATCGGAAAGGCGGTAAGAAGAAAATGAGCAAAATCAAAAAAATTCTTATCGCCGTTTCCTTCCTTGTGTTGGTATTTTCTCTCGTGAATATTGCGAGAATTTCCCTGCGGGATTATGCTGAGAAACAGAAAATCGAAGAGCTGGCAACAGCTTGGGAGGAAGGATCGAACAAAGGCGGAGGGGCTGCATCCCCCTCCGTTTTGTTCAATAAGGCGAATGAGCCAGTCATGCTTCCCGAATTTCGAGAGCTTTACGAGAGGAACTCGGACATCGTCGGCTGGCTGAAGATGGACGGCACCCGAATTGAGTACCCGGTCATGCAGAATCCACAGGATGCGGAGTACTATCTCAATCATGATTTCGATAAAAAGGAAAACAAAGGCGGCCTCCCTTTTTTGGACGCGCATAGCCGGACCAACGGTTCGGACATTGTGCTGATTCATGGGCATCACATGAAAAGCGGCTGGATGTTTAAAGATTTAATGAAGTACAAGAACGAAAGCTTTTATAGAGAGCATGCAATGTTCCAGTTCAGTACGCTTTACGAAAAGGAAGAGTATGAGATTGTTGCCGTTATTCTGTCAAAAGTTTATCGCAAATCGGACGATGTTTTTAAATACTACCAGATTGAGAATGTAAGTACGCCGGCCGAGTTCGATTCGTATGTTCAGAACATCAAAAAACTCGCTCTTTATGACACAGGCGTAACAGCCCGGTATGGCGATAAACTTATTGTACTGTCCACGTGCGAGTACTCGACCGAAAACGGCCGGTTAGCGGTGGTCGCCCGAAAGCGTTCATGACGATGTTGAAATACAAAGTGAAGCTGTTTTATATCGCGTTCTCCTTTGGAGGACGCGATTTTTTTAGGCTTAATTTGATCCAGTTTAGGGCTCTTATTTTTCGCCGATGGACCCGTTAAGCTGAACCGCATCTATGGCAGGTTCTTTTCAAACGGCGGTGTTCGGACTCGCACTTCCTTGCGAAGGTGAGGAGCTCGTTGCTTGCGTGTTCTGGTGGACGTCGGTAGTTGGATCTGGCAGAGCTGCCGGCGTTTTGCTCACGGAGTCACGCAAGGTCCAAAAAGGCCATCCCGTATAGGATGGCCTTAAATCTTGCCTTAGAAGGTCGCAGAAAGGGCGGATACTTGTCAGAAGGCGCCGAATCGGCCGCCTGCGGCCACGCCCTTGGGGGATATACGTTCAATCTCCGCCAGATCGTCAGCTGACAGTGTCACTTGCAGCGCTCCAAGGTTCTCTTGCACGCGGTCCAATCGTTTCGTTCCCGGAATCGGCACGATTTGCTCGCCCTGTGCCAGGAGCCAGGCTAGACTCAATTGGGCGGGGGTGCAGCCTTTTTGAGAGGCCATTTTCTCGATCAGGGAGACGACTTCAACGTTCTTGGCGAAGTTCTCGCCTTGGAATCGCGGGTAATAGCGCCGATAGTCGTCTTCCGGCAAATCCTCAAATTTTTTGATCTGGCCGGTTAGGAAGCCGCGGCCAAGCGGGCTGTAGGGGACTAGACCGATACGCAGCTCCCTAAGAACCGGGAGAACTTCGTCCTCTACCTCCCTACTCCATAGGGAAAATTCGGTTTCGACTGCGGTTAAGGGATGTACCGCATGAGCCCGTCGAATAATATCGACTGGCGCCTCCGACAATCCGATGTATCGAATCTTCCCTTGCTTTACGAGGTCAGACATCGTGCCGACTGTTTCCTCAATAGGGGTATTGGGGTCGGGGCGATGCTGATAATAGAGATCAATGTAATCCAGTCCCAAACTGTAGAGGCTGGCATCAACGGATTTCTTGATGTAGGCGGGATCCCCTTTCGGACCTTGTCCATGCGTGATTCCGAATTTGGTGGCAATAACGGCCTCATCGCGCCGACCTTTAAGTGCACGTCCGACAAGCTTCTCATTTCCCCCAAACCGCCCGAGCGTATATTCCGTCCCATAAAGATCGGCTGTATCAAACATCGTCACGCCCATATCCAATGCTCCCTGAATCGTACGCACGGATTCGTCGTTGTCAGGCATCATCATGGTTCCAAGGCTGATGGCCGACACTTCGAGCCCTTCTTTTCCTAGTTTTCTTTGCTGCAGCATAGGTACCCTCATTTCTGGCATTAGGATTATTCGAATATGAGCCCATTCTAATCGATCCTTACCGAGGCAACCACACAACGTTTTTACTAGTAAAAATATTAACGGTCAGAACCCGGATCCTCAGTAGCCGGGGTGTAAATGCAGATGTGGATATCCGGGCGGTCAGACAAATTCACCAAGGAATGGATATCATAAGCAACAGGTTGATGGGTAACGGGGGACTGCAAAACAATCCGGTTGACCTTTTTGAGTTGAACATCGTATTGTCCCCACATTCGATCGAATTCAGGGCTGTTCTGAGTAAGCTGCTCTACTGCCGTCTCAAACCAAGGGTCATCCCGGTGTTTATCGTAATAAGTTCGGAACACGCCCACCGAATAACTCGAGAATTCTTCTATATTCACGATGCGATTGCGCATTTCCGTATCTTCGAACAACAAACGCATGAAATAACGTTCTTGGACAGGAATGGAAGCAAAGTCGGTGAACGTCTCCTGAGCTGCCTTGTTCCAAGCGAGCACTTCGCTTCTCTCATTGGTGATGTGAGAAGGGTACGTCAATTGATCTATAATCTTCTGCATATGCGGATCTACGACGGCTGGGCCCGCAAAAGGCGTCTCGAATGCATGCGGGTTCCAGAGCTGGTATAAATGACTCTTCTCGGCTGGAGATAATCGGAGTGCTTGGGCGATGCTGTCGATCACATCTTTGGACGGGGTTAAATCCCGCCCTTGCTCCAGCCACGTATAGTAGGTGACGCTCACGCCCGCTAGTAAGGAGACTTCCTCGCGCCGCAGTCCGGGCGTCTTCCGTTGCCCGTTGGCGAATTCCAGGCCCGCATCCTTCGGCGAAAGTCGTTCTCTGCGTGATTTGAGAAACGCTCCCATTGCCTTTGCTTTGCTGTTAGTAACAGTCATAGATCAATCACCACCTGAATGTTTGGTATTGAGCTTCATTTGATAACAAATAATCGCTTTAGAATTACGATATTATTTTACTATATATAGACTCCCGATGTGGTTGATGAAGGTGCGGCAAAAATAATGGGGAATAATGGATTAACTGTCGCCAAGGCGAAGTTTGTGAATAAAAAAGGAAAGAACCCCCGAGTCTGGAGAGTTCTGTTTATTGAGTACGATTGACTTATCCACTGTAAGGAATGGCATCAAAAAACGGGGTCACGGCGTAGGTGGTTTACCAGACGCGGAAGACCCCGTTTTGGTACTCTCCGCAAGCCTGGTAATCGACTCAATGTCTTGATCGGTTAAATGATCAAGGAAATATTTGCGTATTGCCTTGGAAACTATGGGACGGGCATCATCCAATGCCGCTTCTCCAATAGAAGTGATGATGACTTGAACACCGCGATCCGTGTCTAACGGCTTCCTCATCACAAGTCCGCGTTTTTCCATCCGCGTCAAATGGTGTGACAGTCGACTCTTGTCCCAGTCCATCGAGTCGGCTAATTCCTGTTGGCGAAGGTTGCCGTTCCCCAAAAGCACTAACCGATCCAACACCCCATAATCACCCTCTGACAGTCCTGTCTGCTCGGACATCTCTTTTATTACGCGACCGAAGATGCTCTGAAAGGAGCCCTTCCACATATGCCATATTCGCAGTTCCTCTTGGTTTAGCTCGTTCTTGTTCATAGGAACATCATAGCATGGTTGACGCGTCAACTACAATATGCTACAGTTGACGAAGGTTGACATGTCAACTGAAACTGCCGGTTTATTTCAGGAACCAGCTTGACCGCTTTCTCCCCGTAACGGTTTGGCTAATCACTTTTCAAGAAAGGAACATTTATTATGAAAATTAAAGTTAGTGTGCCTACTCCAGTCGTTTCGGTGAAGCCGCTAGTCCTATCAGCGCCGGACCGTGGCGAGGATCTGCAAGTGCGAGTGTCTGCGCCCGCGACTGGGAGTGAATTGCCTATTATCGTTTTCTCGCACGGCTTTGGCTGGTCGTTGGATGGCTACGGCCCGTTGGCCGACTACTGGGCTGCTCACGGCTTCGTGGTCATTCAACCTACCCATCTCGATTCGAGGACGCTGAACCTTCCTCCTGAAGATCCCCGTACGCCACGGATCTGGCGTTTCCGAGTCGAGGACATGAAGCGCATCCTCGACCAGCTTGATCAACTTGAAGCTTCCGTTCCCGGTCTCAGTGGACGCCTCGATCGAAGCCGTATTGCGGCAGCCGGACACTCCTGGGGGGCCAGACGGTGAGCATGCTGCTCGGCGCGCGAGTTCTCGATACCCACGGCGAGCCGGGAGAGGATATGTCCGACTCACGAATCAAGGCGGGCGTGCTGCTTGCCACGACTGGCAAGGGTGGTGCTGACTTGAGCCCGTTCGCGGCAGAGCACTTCCCCTTCATGAACCCAAGCTTCGCCGAGATGAGCACGCCGACCCTCGTGGTAGCGGGAGATCATGACCAGTCCCAACTGTCCACTCGGGGACCGGACTGGTTCACCGACCCGTACTTCCTGAGCCCGGGCAGCAAGAGCCTGCTCACCCTCTTCGGAGCCGAGCACTCGCTTGGCGGGATCCCCGGTTACAGCGCTGCGGAGACGACGGACGAGAGCCCCGAACGAGTCGCCTTGATCCAGCAGATCACGTTGGCCTATCTTCGAAATGAGCTCGACCTCGACGATTCCAGCTGGCCAGCCGCTCGCGCGGCTCTAGAAGAGAGCAATATACCGCTGGGGCACATCGAGTCCAAATAAGGGAATGACGATCGCACGAGCCTGGTAGTAGCACTTCATGTCGCTGCCATAAGCTTGGACCGATAGCTTGTGTTCAAAAATTAGAGCGCAAAAAAATTCTGGCAGAGCACCCCGATTTCACTTGAACCTTACGTAACGTAACGTTTTACAATAGATCTACCGGTACATAGCTAGCGCAAAAGAGTGGAGATGGTTCAGAAGCGACATTGGAAGGTCGGGCGCCTTGCCAAGCTGACGGGGCTTACCGTACGAACTTTGCGGTTTTATGATCAAATCGGGGGTTCACTCCGTCGGGACAAACGGAATCCGGCCACAGGCCAAGGTGCATTCTCTGACGAACATAATACGCCGGAAATACGAGAGCACGGTACAAACATCATGTTGGACACACTGGGCAAGTAGTAGAAGAGGAGGTAAGAACATGACAATAGGTGAAAATGAACTTATGGCTTCGCGCGAGTACGATGTCCCACAGGAGCTTGTGTTTCGGGCATGGACAACCCCAGATTTATTAGCCAAGTGGTGGGGACCGAAAGGCTTCAAGAATACGTTTCACGAGTGCGATATGAGGACGGGAGGTACGTGGAAGTTCACCATGCACGGACCGGATGGCGTGGATTATCCTAACCATAATGTCTTTGTTGAGTTCGTGCCGACGGAGCGGGTCGTGATTGATCATCTGAACGTTCACGAATTTCGGGTAACGGCTACCTTCGAGGACTTCGATGGCCGGACCAGGGTCACCTTCCGTCAACGTTTCAAGAAAAAAGAGGAGTTTGAAAAAGCGAAGCCCATCTGCATAGAAGCTAATGAACAGCAGCTTGACCGGCTTGGCATGGTGCTGGCGGAATTGATCGATAGCTTTGTAAAGTGATCTCTGCATTTACCCAAAAAGACTGCTACTTAAGTAGTGACTCTAAAATTGTAGCCGTTCACGATCCCTGCCGGGAATCGGACGGCGATTTTTGTTATGCTGGATCTAGAGAAGTTGATATGGGAGGCAGAGAGGGCAAGATGAAAAAGATACTGATCGTAGATGATGAAGCCGATCTGCGCAAACTGCTCACGGATTACTTTGAAATAAACAGTTATTTCGTGATGACTGCGAAGAACAGTAATGAAGCGCTTCGGCAAATTGAAGATCAACCGGATCTTGTGCTGCTGGATATCAATATGCCGGAGCTTGACGGTCTGGAATTATGCAGGAAAATCCGGCATTTTGTGTCCTGTCCGATCCTGTTTCTAACCGCCCGCGGCGAGGATGCGGATAAAATATCGGGATTTCAGGCCGGAGGGGACGACTATATAGCCAAACCGTTCAGTCTTCATGAGTTGGGTGCGAGGGTAGAGGCACATTTGCGCAGGGAGATGCGAAGCCAAACGAAAACGTCCGTAAGGTTTAGCGAAGATTTGGTCATAGATTATTCGGCTCGCGCGCTTTACATCCACGATGTACAAATTCCCTTGGCCAAAAAAGAGTTCGATATTATAGAGCTATTGTCCATGCATCCCGGAATGGTGTTTGACAAAGAGCGCATTTTTGAAAAAGTGTGGGGACTGGACGGCGAAGGCGACAGCGCCGTAATAGCGGAGCATATCAGGCGAATACGTATCAAATTAAAAGAGCATGGCTGCGGCGACAGGATTGAAACTGTATGGGGAGTGGGTTACAAATGGCGAAAATGATAAACTGGCTGAGCCTGAAGCGGTTAACCTTGCTGCAATCGTTCATCCTATTATGCTGCCTTACGCTCATCGCCGTTCTAGTCGTCATCACATTGGAGTTTAGATGGGCGGAAAGTATACGGTTGCGGTTTGCCGGCTATTCTTCCGTGAACGATTGGTTGCTGCCTTCCCTCGTTGCGGTTGTCCTGTTAACGGTTGCCGTTGGCATCGTCCTGATGGGCAGCTTGTTTTATCGGTGGAAACTGAAAAAACCGCTTGAAATCTTGATGCTGGCATCAGAGAAAATTTCGGCGAACGATTTGGGGTTTCATATTTCTTACGACAGCGTGGATGAGATGGGGGAATTATGCCGTGTATTTGAGAACATGCGTGGTCAGTTGGAGAAGAACCACCAAACGCTCTGGCGATCGGTCGAGGAACGGAAACAACTGAACGCTATTTTTGCCCATGATCTGAGAACGCCCCTATCCGTTCTGAAAGGGTACTCCGAGTTTCTGATCGCTTACTTGCCGGAGCGCAAAATATCCGAGGAGAAACTCTTGGACACGATACAGACGATGCAGGCGCATATCGTCCGTCTTGAAAGCTACACGGAGGCGATGAATTCTATTCAGAAGCTGGAGGATATGCCGGTGCAGAGCCGTATGATTGAAACGGATGAACTCATCTCCTTGCTGAATGACAGCGCGGGCCAAATTACCGGACGGAATGGTAAGACTTTCGGTTCATCCATTGCCGCGGAAGCGAACGAAATAACGGTCGATGTCCATTTGGCGATGCAGGTTTTTGAGAATTTGATCGTAAATGCAGCGCGTTATGCCTCAAGTCACGTAAGCGTTCATTATAACGTCGGCAAGGGCTTCTTTTCTATAACCGTCACGGATGACGGTGCAGGTTTTTCCGAAGTGGCGCTCCGCAAGGCCGTACTTCCTTTTTATCGCGGAGAGGTATGGGATGCGAATGAACATCACGGACTAGGGCTTTACATTTGCAAAGTTCTTTGCGAAAAGCATGAGGGTAGTCTGCAGGTAGCCAACGGCCTCCATGGCGGTGGGAACGTAACGGCAAGTTTTTTGTACGGAGTTGATAAATAGTTGAAAAAGATCGATTAGCATTTTCCTTAACATGAATTAAGGAGTGCTAGTATGAGAACCGAAGAGAAGAAAATGTGGCTAGTCTTGATTTGTTTCCTGCTATTGATGGGCATCCTGGCCAGACCCGCTTCCGCCGTTGAAGTCCGAAGCAAAGCCGAAGTCCAGCAGGAAATCGATCAGTACGTCAAAATAACGATGAGCGCCAATCATATTCAGGGTGCGGCCCTTGCCATCGTTCATAACGAAGAGGTGTTCTATACGCAAGGATACGGCGCTATGTCAGAGGGCCGTGATATAAACGATGGCACCCCGTTTCCTATTGCTTCGTTAAGCAAATCTTTTACGGCCCTGGCTATCCTTCAGCTGGCGGACAAGGGACTAATCGAGCTTGATGCGCTGTACGCATCTTATTTTCCCGACCTCGCACCTAAGGACGAGCGCGTTCGGGATATTACCGTTCGGGATTTGCTCAACCAGACAAGCGGTCTTAATGACAAGGTGAATCCCGACATGACCCGTTCGTCCCCATATCAATCGCTGCGACAGGTTAACGAGTCGTTGAACACGGTTCAGCTAGCCAATGATCCTGGAGCAGCCTATAGCTACCACAATCCGAATTATCAATACTTGGCTTTGTTGGTCGAAACAATGAGCGGACAGAACTTCTCCGATTACTTGGAGGATCATATCTTTGAGCCTCTGGGGATGAGAGATACCTTTAATGTGAGCAACACGCGGCAGATCAATGAGAACTCCGCCATTCCGCGGGGACATTATATATTGCTCGGCCATCCTGTAAGCCAGTCTGAACCTTCTTGGTTCGTTGACGGGCCCGCCGGTATGATTTCGACAGCCGAAGATATGGCCAAGTGGATGCTCGCCCAATATAATGGCAGGCTTCTTACGCCAGAGCTGATGGAGCAGTACCATACGGCCGGACAGAACGGCCCGTATGGAATGGGGTGGCTTGCGGAAGAGGATGAGCAAGGGGGCCGGACGATTTCCCATAGCGGAATTTTATGGACGTATAAGGCGGAAGAGACGATCTATTTGGATCAGCGGCTGGGCATTGCGATGATGTTTGACTCCGGTTTAAACGCCTTTGTCGATTATTCGGCGTTTGTCGACGGAATCGCAAAGATTATGAAGGGTGAAAAGACCGAATCGTCGATTGTCAACAGCAAAAACATGGAGGCGGTTATGATTCTGCTGGTGCTTGCGACGATTGCTTGGGGGATATATAGGCTCTATCGGATCCATCGAAGCAAAAAGGCCATGACAACCGGGAAATGGATTGTTTCATTAGCCGGAGGACTGCTGCCTATCTTGATTCTTCTGTTTCTGTCGCCGTTAGCTACATTTATTGGCGCCGGGCGAGTATTGCCTTGGTATGGACTATGGACTGCCATGTCATCGCTGATCATATGGCTGGTTGTATTATCGCTTGTGAATGTAACGGTTATGGTATGCCGTTTCAGGTTATATTACCGGGCGAGGAAAGATGAAGGGAATAACAATCTCACCTTATCCAGAAAACCCTTCAAGATAACCCTGCGCAACCATAGGTGAGGGCTAGAAGTTCACATTTTTACCCGTGCAAAGGTCATTTCCCCAAATTCAGGTGAAAAGTAGCTAGACTCAGGACAAACGATCTCTATAATGGACATTATAGATCTCATCGAACCAGGTGGGAGGCAACCCTGGGGACTGGGACAACATGAAGCGAGGGGAATAGGTGAGACGCATTGAAAGCAAACCGGATGGAAGCATTCAGCGATGGCGTGCTGGCCATTATTATTACGATCATGGTGCTGGAATTCAAAGTGCCGGAAGGCCATGACTGGCACGCGCTAATCGAGCTTGGCCCGAAAGTTGTCAGCTATATCTTCAGTTTCGTGTATATCGGCATCTACTGGAACAATCATCATCATCTGTTGCATATGGTTCGAACAATGAACGGGCGGTTGATGTGGCTTAACTTGCTGCTTCTCTTCTGGCTATCCCTTGTGCCGTTCACGACGGCTTGGATGGGGGAAAGCCATTTTGCACCTACTCCGACAGCGCTGTACGGTATTATTCTACTACTAGCGGCGTTATCATACTGGCTGCTTCAGCGTATGATTATGAACCAGCACTCCGGTGATTCCTCATTCGTCGCAGCGATGGGTAAAGATTGGAAGGGGAAACTATCTCCTTTACTCTACTTGACTGCTGCCTTGACCGCATACGTGAGTGTTTGGATATCCGGTTTCTTTTTCGTGCTCGTTGCCGTGATCTGGTTCATGCCGGATAAGCGAATCGAGCATGTCCTGAGAAGCCGCTAAAAAAAGTTCTTCGATTCTCGCATAAAAGCGGGCTTCGAAGAACTTTTTTGGTTGATAGAGCGGATTTTTTTGAAAACTCGATAATATCTCTAAGGTTTTATGAATCACGGCTTATTTCACATGGCTATGCATTAATAGCACTGAAATATAGAAAGTTTCTTTTTCAACAATAAGTTCTGTATGCGCCACACTGTAATGGGTACCTTCCATCGTTATTCCGTTTACTAATTTTGTGATACGAAGAAATTCTCCAACTTCGGATACGTAAATATCCGTCGTTGAGTTGTCAGGGAATATACATAGCACTCTAATGGGACTCATTCCTTTCTTAAAGCTCCATGTAGCCTTATTTCGGGCCATTGAGTTATATTTTTTTGGAAAAAGGGCAATCTTATTATAACAATTTAAAATCCCTATAGGGTATTTTTTTAAAAATTAAACACTATAGTATCTTGGAGTAATGATATGGCTGGTCTATGGTTTGCTTAGGGTGATCGCTGTGAGTGATTTGATGAAGATGGTAGGGGAAGGCATTCGGCACTTCCGAAAACTACGTGGACTAAGCCAGGAGGAGCTTGCAAGTAAGGCTGAGGTACACGAAACTTATATTGGTAAGCTGGAGCGTTCCGAAAAAGTTTGTTCCATTGTGGTACTGAATAAAATTGCGAATGCGCTCGATCTTTCGATGGTGGAGTTTTTTAATTATATCCAGCCTGTTAGCGAAGAGGCGAGCAAGTCTACACTTGCAGAAATTGTGAACAAGCTCCGAAGCAGAAGCGAAAATGAGCAAAAAAAGATATTGAAAGTCATCGACGCAATGTTGGACGATCAGTTGAATTAAGCGGGAAATCATTAGACCGCCGAAATTTGGCTTAGTTGAAAATAGACTGTTATGAGTAAGGAAGGAGCTGCCGAGGCATGCTCCTTCCTTATTATTTCCAATCAACACATTAAGTTAGATTTCTTGGTCGAGACGCTTCTTTTACCGGTCCTCAAATACCTGTTGCTTAACTCATCTGTTCGTATCAGTACCCAAAGACAATGTTCAATAACTGAAAATGGCTAAAAAGACCGAGCCTCCAGGCTCGGTCTTTTTAATGCTTTCCTACAAGCTCCTAACCTGTACAGTTTTTGTACAGAATGGAATGATACAATTCGCGAGGGGGTTAGAACTCTAGGTGCAGATGCTCTTTTTGGCATATGGGTTTACTCCTGAGTGAATGGAGGTTATGCGGTTTGAACATGCGAAGTGGACACAAAGTCTTATGGATAGGGCTTGCTATATTGTTAAGCGCCGCCTTGGGAATCGGGGGGTATTTGATCCAGGCCAAGGGGGATAATTCATCGAAACATTTTATTACGATGAACATGACCAACCCGAATGGCACGCTGGCCACCTATTTACAGGAAGTCCAGTCGGTCAATCCTGAATTGGCAGCAGGGAGAGAGGCGCTCTCCGAATCTCTTGGGTTTTGGATGCAGGCAGCGCTGGAAAGCCGCGATCTTGCCGAGTTTGAGAAGAGTTATGACATATTAACCCGCTATTTTATCGCGGATCGCCATTATATTGCGTGGAAACTCAATCCCGAAGGAAAGGCCCAAGTCAGCACGAACGCGCTTGGCGACGATTTGCGGATTATCGGGGCTCTGCTGGAAGGTGCCCGGATATGGAAGGGCCATTCCGAATGGACGGAGACGGCCAGGGAGCTTACGGATACCTTGCTAAACAGGTCCCAAAATAACGGATATCTGGTGGATTTCTACGATTTCTCCAGGCAGGAAATGCCCGATACGCTGAGTCTGCCCTATGTGGATCTCCCGGCACTACAAGGGCTCCTGCAAGAAGGACTACTGGAAGAGGAAACGTACATTCGATATCATTCCCTGCTTCGGAACATGCCGGATGACGGTGTGTTCTATCCCAAGTCCTTTAATGTAGTGACCAGGGAGTATACCTATGAAGCTAAGGTGAATTTAATCGATCAGCTGCTGATTGCGATGTATGCCGGGGAAACGGGAAGGGACCAAGCGCCGCTGCACCAATTTCTGAAGAAGGAGTTCGAGCAGGCGGGGAAATTGGCGGGACAGTATACACGGGCCGACCGAAAGGCTGCGGTAAATTACGAGTCTCCGTCGGTGTATGGCCTTGCGATCAACTTTGCGCTTCAAAGGGGAGACAGGCCATTTGCAGCAAAACTGTACAAACGGATGCAAACCTTCAAGGGAAAGGACGCACGTTATCCCGGAGGATATGTATTCGGAAAAAATACGCATATTTTTGATAACTTGCTTCCTTTATTAGGCGAATATGCTTTTCAACGAGGTGGACATGGAAAATAAAAAATTGATCCAGCGCATGGTCTGGGGATACGTACTGCTGATTGGTTTAGCGCTCCTGCAGGAGCTGTTGCTCTATATTAATGTCTTTAGAGACTCGTCTTTTACGCTGCTTGAACTGGGATTCAGTGTCGGATGCCTTGCGGCTCTGCTGCTCGGTTTCTTGGTTCCTCCCGGGGTCTCTGTCGTTAGTATTTTTGTTTATATCGTTGCTTATTTTGTATGGCTTACGACGTATGCCGAGGTCGATGTGCTGTCCATCTCCTGGCTATGGCTGCTGCCGGCCAACGTGGCCGCGGCCACATTTATCAAATCCGGGCTGATTCGCAATAAACGGCTGATGGAGCGGCTTGAGGAGCTGCAGCAAAGGAACCCGGAAGTGGACTTGGCAACCTCGCTGGGCAATAAGGGAGCCTTTAAAGAAACGCTGATCAAGCAGTCCAACTTGGCCAATCGTTATTCGGATACGTATAACTTCTGCCTGGCCATGTTTAAAATCGAATTTCTTCCGATGGTGCGGGAATCCCTCGGTTCTCAAGGCTACGCTCAGCTGCTCGCTTCCTTATCAGAAGGGATACGGAATCATATTCGTTACGAGGATTACAAGTTTGGCCTTGATGAGGGGCGATTTGTCGTGCTGCTCCCCATGACGAACCAGGAGTATCTAAAGGCATTGACGGACCGGATCAAGCACGCGCTGATGGACATGCCGTTCCAGGACCGGAAAGGCGGGGAGCTGAAGCTGGTAATCCGTACAGGAGCGCTGGTGTTTGCTAAGGAGCAGTTCAGTAAATATGAAGATGCGGATGCTGTCATTGCCGCACTCGAACGCAATACGGAGACCGATTTGATCGGAGAGTATATATAAATCATGGCCAATATATTTAGTTAAGCGGCAGGAGGAGGAAGAAATGTCTTACAGCGAATGGTTTATTCCGCTTTGCAAAATCGTCAGCCTGATGTTTACCCTTGCGGTACTGGGGCTGTTCATTGCAACGATGGCCCTTCGAGTTCGCGTACATCGAAAATACGACCGGAGGAAGATTCGTGGCTGACTTATTATTGATGTTTTGTATTGTTAGCATTTGGGCTGCCGTGTTGGAGTCGATCCTGATTATGGGGGGAGCGGTCCGGTTTATTTTCAGGCAGAGCCGCAGGGAGTGGACCATTCCTGATGTGGATGAGATGGAGCATTTCCCTAAGGTAACCGTCATGGTGCCTGCGCACAATGAAGAATTGGTGATCGCGGCAACGGCGGAAAATATTTTGCGGCTTAATTACCCGAAGGATAAGGTGCAGCTCATTGTCATTGCCGATAACTGCAGTGATGATACTGCCGGTAAATTGAAGGCTTTGAGAAGCAAGGAAGCGTATCGAGATCGGGACTTTATGATCTTTGAACGTACAGGAACGGGCGGCAAGTCCGGAGCGCTTAATGATGCGCTGGAGTATGCGAAGAACGAGTGGATTTGTATCTTTGACGCAGATGCGGCACCGGAGCGGAACGCCTTGTACTTCTTAATCGAAAAAGCAATGGAAGACCCTGAAACCTACGGAGCGGTATTTGGACGGAACAAGGCCAGAAACCGCGGGCAGAATTTCCTCTCCAAATGCATTAATCTCGAGCTTGTGACCGCGCAGCGAATCTATCATACCGGATTGTGGGAGCTGTTTAAGCTGGGGACGATTCCGGGAACGAATTTTATTGTGAAAACGGGGCTGATGCGCGAGATCGGCGGCTGGGATACGGAGGCCATTACAGAGGATACGGCCATCTCGTTCGAGATTATGACAAGGGGACAACTGATCGCCCTGGCTCCTCAGGCGGAAGCTTATCAGCAGGAGCCGGAGCAGCTCAGCGTGTATTTGAAGCAGCGGGAACGATGGGCCAAGGGGAATTTTTCGGTCGTGATCGAGAACATCCATCATTTGTTTAATCGGTCAAGCTGGCGGATCAAGCTGCAAGTGCTGTACTACGCGGCGAGTTATTTCTGGTTTTTATTATCCATTATCGTGTCGGATATCATCATCGTTGTCAACTTGGCCTACTGGGTGATTGCGCTGTTCAATCCGGATGTGGTGTCACCGTTCCAGTTTGCCGATGATGTATACGTCTACCTGATGGTGGCTTGGGGATTGATGTATTACCTATTTGTGCTGCAGATTAATCTGGCGCTGGCAACCGATGTCGGGCAAAGCACAACCCAGAATTTCATTCTGTCCTGCCTATCGTATTTCACGTATGCTCAGCTATTTCTGCTCATTTCCCTGCGCGCGCTCTATTCGTTTGTTGTAGACAAAGTAACAGGGAGAAAAGCCAAGTGGTACAAAACGCAGCGATTTGGATAAGGGAAACGATCCCGATTCGGAAGAGGATCGGCGAACGTAGGGTTGAAAAGGCGAGCGATTTCGGATTTACACTATTTCAAATGTCATGGTTAAACCTAGCGTCAAATCATAGGAAAAGCCACTCCTATTAAGGAATGGCTTTTTTTGTTCATATCCTGCTGCACGGATAGTTCGTCAAAGGACCTTGTTGCTAACTACGATTGCTTTTGTTCGATCTTGGTTTTGTTTTTCATAGGCATAAAAAATGTGATAACAAATGCGATGACGGCCAGAATCATCATGAAGGAATAGGCGTCGCTTGCCCCTATGATGGATGTAAGGGATTTAAGGAGCTTAGCAGTCGTTGTAGGATTGTTCTGCATCACATCAGCTGCATGGCTTGTTGCCTGCACGGTATAAATCGTAATCACGACGGCAGTACCAATGGCGCCGGCAATTTGGCGAACGGTATTATTCACCGCGGTACCGTGCGTACCGAGGTGTTTGGGCAGCGCATTGAGTCCGGCCGTATTGAGTGGCATGGTGACGAAGCTTAATCCGATTCGCAAGCAAATGGTACGAATCATCAAATACATATACGTGGTTGACTCAGATAAATCTGTTACCGCCCACATCGATGGAATAATAAACAGCAAACCAATGATGAACAGCGGCCTCGCACCGAAACGGTCATATAACCTGCCGGTGACCGGTGACATCAGCGCATTGACAACCGCACCCGGCAATAAGAGCAGTCCTGCATCGAATGCCGTAAAACCGCGACCATCCTGCAGATAAATAGGCAGTAAGATCATGTCCGCGTACATCAACATCGTGACTAATACGTTAATAAGAGACGTTAACGTAAAGATTTTGTTTTTGAAGACAGACAGGTTCAACAGGGGATCATCGGACCTGACTTGCCGCATACAGAATATGGCCGTGACCACGATCCCGATGGCTAAGGACAGGATGACCATGGCATCGTCCCAGCCTTTACTGCCTGCACTGCTGAAGCCGTATAAAATAAAGCCGAATCCAACGGTTGATAGAAGAACGCTGCCTACATCAAGCTTCGACTTGGCCGCTTCGGAGACATTGGCCAAATACTTGAATGCCAATGCGATGACCATGATGACAAGCGGGATGAGACCGATAAATAACCACCGCCAAGAGTGGTATTCGACAATAAATCCCGAGAGCGTCGGGCCGATGGCCGGAGCGAAAATCATGGCCAGTCCCAGCAGTCCCATAGCGCTGCCGCGTTTTTCCACGGGAAAGATGGCGAGCACAACACTCATCATGAGCGGCATGACAATTCCCGCACCGGCAGCTTGAATCATCCGTCCTAACATGAGCACAACAAAGCTTGGCGCCGCCGCGCAGATGATTGAACCGATTAATAAAAACAACATGGCGCTTATAAATAATTGACGCGTAGTAAAGCGTTTCATTAAATAGGCCGTAATCGGGATCAATATCCCGTTAACCAGCATAAACCCCGTTGAAATCCATTGTACGGTGGCTGCCGTGACATCAAATACACCCATTAGATTGCTCAAGGCTACATTTAACAGCGTCTGATTGAGCGTGGATAAGAAACAACCAAGGATCAAGATGGTTAGTAATATCCCTTTATTTATTTTCTTTATGTCTTCTTGCATGGTGCTGTCCTCTCTTCATTGCTTTTTCGACATAGTGTCAATAAAATATATCTTATCAGCATCGAAGAGTGATTCCTATTTGCAATTCTGCTGAAATTGTCGACTAAACGACAGAATGGGAAGATCGGTCGATGAAGTGACAAATAAACGATAATCGAGGGATGACATGCCTGAACATAAAAGGATGGATCCACGAGCCATTCGCTCCAAAAAGCTGCTGAAGCAGGCCGTTTTTTCATTACTGGCCGACAATCTGGAAATCTCTCAATTGACCGTCCGAAAAATTGCAACTCGCGCAGAGCTAAATCGTGCCACGTTTTATTTGCATTATGAGGATATTAACGATTTGCTGCGTCAGATCGTGCATGAGATCTTTGACGACCTGTCCAAGAAAGTCGAGCCGCTATTACAAGTGAAGAGCCGAAACGAACGGGAGCAGCTGATTGCATTTTTAAATTATTTTTATGAATACCGGAAAATTTTCGCTGTATTGGTTGAGCATACGGGCTTCAAAACCCACTTGTCGAACCTGTTGAAAAATACGATCAAACAACGCAGAGACGCAAGAAACATCCATTCCACAAGTCGAGTTGCCTCCGTTGATATTGTGGCATCATCACTTCTCGGGATTATTATGTGGTGGATTAAGGATGGTACCGAGCATAGCGCAGAATATATAGCGGATCAAATTACCCTGATGTATAGAAGAAAGTATTTGTAACCGATTAGGCGTAAAGAGGCGAAGCTGGCAACTTTGGAACCAATATTCATAGAAACATTGAAAATATCTCCACCCCTCTATATCATGGACGTATCTTAAGTAAAAAGCCTATCTAATGGAGAGTTGATGGGTGATCACCATTTATGAGGAACAGCGGCAAGGAGCTGCGGCGCACACGGTCGAGCATGCTCATGCATCGCTTCAGCAATTATTAACCGATACATCCGCCGAGCTGCACTGGGAAATCATCGAAAAATAATAGTGGCAGCCAGATTTTGATATCCTGGCGTGGAAGGAGAAGAACATGTATACATGGGAAAGCTTAATGAAGCAATTAGAGCAGCTGGGCATTGACGGCAAAGGGACGTTGTTGGTCCACTCTTCGATGAAGAGTATGGGGCCGGTCGAGGGTGGCGCGGACACGGTTCTCGATGCACTCACAGCGTATATGAAAGAAGGGCTGCTGGTGCTGCCCACCCACACGTGGTCTTATATCAATGCGGATAATCCGAAATTTTACGTGGATCAGTCACCTTCTTGTGTCGGGATCTTACCCGAGCTTTTCCGCAAACGGCCTGGTGTGGTGCGTTCGCTGCACCCTACTCATTCCGTGGCGGCATTGGGTCAGGATGCCAAAGCGTTCACAAACGACGATCATCGTTTCGACACGCCATGCGCTAGAGGTTCTGCCTGGGGGAAGCTGCTCGACCGAAGGGCGACCATCTTGTTAGTTGGGGTCGATTTAAAGCGCAACACTTTTATTCATGGAGTCGAAGAGTGGGTGGACATTCCGGGCAGGTTAACGGATGATCATGAGAAGCTGTACACGGTTTTACCGGATGGAACGGAAATCCCGGTGCCTTCCCGCAGACATTGCGGGTTATCGTGGTCGGAACATTTCTGGAAGGTCGATGAGGTTCTGGAAAGTCGGGGCGCGATGCATAAGGGGCATCTTGGCGATGCCGTTGTCCGGGTATGCGATGCGGCCGCGGTGGCGGATGTCATTACGGACATGCTTAAGGACAATCCGGATTTGTTCTCGGACAATCATCCCTTGGACCGAGATCAAATTTAACTTCGATGGATGGGAAGACGGATGTTAAGGATAAACCAGCCGTCCTGCAACGCGGCATCCATTTTCCCGTTCATCTTCTCAACTAACTGTTTAGACAGATAAAGGCCGATCCCGCTGGATTCCGTGTTTGTTCTGCTGGCGACCTCGGTATAGAAACGCGTAAATACCTTCTCAATGGCAACTTTGCTGTCGGGTTTGATATCGTTTTTAACGCTAAGTATTAGATCGTTGCCCTCATCCCGGTAACGGATCACAGCTTGACTGTTGGCATAACGAAGGATATTTTGAACGATATTTTGGATGACACGCGTCATCAATAACGGGTCTGCAATGATATGACGGTCATGGGTTGGTTCGGGAAATTGGAGATCAATCTGCTTTTCCTCAAATTGTTCATAGAAGGACAAGAAGATTTCTTCAGCCAGGTTGGAGAGAGATAGGGAAGACCATGCCAGTTCCTTTTGATTCATTTCAATGCGTGCCAGGTCGTAAAAGTGGTCGGTCATTTCTATCAGACGCCGTACAGAATGTTCGATAATCTTAAGATATTGCGCCTTCTTTGTCTCATCTGTGGCTGCATGGAAAAGCTGAACATAGCCGTGGATGGATGTGAGGGGCGTCCGTAAATCATGAGAGAGCCCTGCGATGGATAGCTTCACATTCTCTTCCATCCGCTTAGCCTCACGATTTTTTTCTTCAAATGCATCGATCATCTGATTCAATTCATCGACCAGCTCCATGATTGCCTTTTGGCGAAAATCTACATAAAGTCTGGAGCCATAGCTGGCGTTCGTTGGAATCTCTTGGACCGCATGTTTTAATTTCCCCAGTTCCCGCTTTAAGAAGTAAATATAAAGAAGAAACGCAAAGGCCAGGAAGACAAAGATCCATCCCCACATCCCATTCACGTCCCTTCCTCTGAATCGAATTTGAAGCCGATACCCCATACGGTCTTAATGTAATTCGTGTCATCCAGGTTCAGCTTGTTCCTTAAATTGCTGATATGCATGTTAATCGTTTTATCGCTGCCCCAAAATGGCTCGTTCCACACACTTTCGTAGATATTGGCGCGGCTGAATACTTTTTGCGGGTGCTCTAAGAATAACAGAAGTATGGCGTACTCCCGTCCAGTAAGATGAACCGCCTGTTCATTGATTGTCACTTCACGCGTGTCTAGGTTTACGCTGATATTCTTGTAACGGATTTCATCCATAGGGCCGGCTGAAGCTTTGGCTGCATGGCGCAATTGGATGTGAATTCGTGCAAGCAGTTCCTTCACATCAAAAGGCTTCGTGATGTAATCATCGGCCCCGTGTGTCAAAAGCTCCAATTTCGAATGCTGATCATTTTTTGCGGAGATCACAATTACGGGCGTGTTTGAATTTTGCCGAATGTGCTCCAGAAGTTCATCTCCATCCATCCCCGGCAGCATCAAATCCAGGAGAACCAGATCAACCTGATGGTGCTCAAACAGCAGCTTCCCTTCTGTTCCGGAATAGGCGCTCTGCGTTTGAAAACCATGCAGCTCCAAGGCTTCCTTGATGAGTGAATGAATGGCTGTATCGTCTTCAATGATTAATATCGCTGGCATACATATCGACCTACTTTATGTCAGTTCGTGTAAACCGAAGAATTCCTATAGCTGATGATAACACGATCGTGATGAGACTGACCAATATCATCTCAGGGAACTTGCCGATATCCGCCGATTTGGCGAAATCGGAATAGAACAAGAAGGATAACGAAAACCAGTAGGTGAGCTGCTTGAAATGCTCGGTTTGCAGGAAGATGGGTGCGCCAAAGCCAGTCGCAATCGTATAAATAAAAGTCCAAATCAGCGAGATGCCGCTATTTTTGGTTAAGAAGCTAATCATCATATAGATCGATACGTTAGACAGAATTAATACGTACAGCGTGAGAAACGCTTGGATCGCATAGCTGAAGTAATGGTTAATCCCGGCAACTTCGCCGAAACCAAACGCGATGGAAAAGCTGACCATGCCAAGCGCGGTCAATATGATGACACCAACGAGCGAGAGGAGCGCGGCTACCACCAATTTTGACAAATAATAATGCGTGCGGCTGCGTCCTAAAGAAAGCGCATTTCGAATCGTCCCATTCTGAAATTCTTCCCCAATCAAGAAACTGATAAAAGCGCCAATGACGAGTAAAATCGTTAATCCATTCTTCTCGATCATCAGAATGCCTGTCGCTCCATTAATGACGGTATCAACGGGCTGGACGAGCTCGTTGCCATAATGCACGGCCGTCAGGCTATTTGCGACCTGGAAGATCGGAAGCAAAGATAAAATGCCCAGGACGATCCATAGTTTTTTGCTTCGGCGCAATTTGATTTTTTCGGCGGTTAGCAGATTAAGCATGGGGGGCACCTCCTGTTAATTGCAAGAAATAATCCTCGAGTTTTTGTCGGGTTGTACCGATTCGCAAAACGTTCACGTCAGCCAAAACCAGCGAGCGGTTGATGGCGGCAACGTCATCGAGGCGTTCGTAGATATTAATTTCGGTTCCGTTGATGACTTCATAGTCCCGGATCCCTAGATCGTCCAACACCACGACGGCGGAATGGACTTCCGTTGTCTCCAGTTCAATGTATTGGCGAGTTTCGTTTGCCAGCTCCTCTCGTGAAAATTCACGGATAAGTTTTCCGTCATGCAAAATCCCGTAATGCGTAGCCACCTGTGAAAGCTCATCCAGCAAATGACTGGATAGCAAGACGGTCATCCCGCGTTCGGTCACCAACCGCTGAATGATTTCGCGCATTTCAACCATTCCTGACGGATCGAGACCGTTCGTCGGCTCGTCCAGGATCAAGAACTCGGGGTTCGTAATCAGGGTGGAAGCAATCGCCAGCCGTTGGCGCATGCCTAAGGAGAAGTTCTTGGCTCTCTTCTTGCCGGTATTCCCCAGGTTCATCAAGCGAAGCAAATCGTCGATTTCGCGTTCGCTTACGCCGCCGTTTGCCGCTTGGACTTGCAGATTCTCCCGAGCCGTTAATTCCGGATAAAGTGCCGGCGTTTCAATGGATTGCCCCATTTTTCTTCGTGCACGCTGCAATCCCTGATTGCCTGTTGCTCCAAACAGTTCGATGCTGCCCTCGTTAATGGTGATGAGTCCCATGATGATGCGCATAAACGTTGATTTTCCCGCACCATTCTCCCCGATCAAGCCGTAGATCATCCCGCGCTTAATCTCGATTGATACTTTATCAAGGGCTTTGTGTTTGCCGTATATTTTGGATATGTTTGCTGCTTTCAGAATGGTATCCGACATCCGTGATCATCCTTTCGATGTTGATGAGTTTAGGATAAGCAGCAGGTATAAATATTTGGACCAGAAAAGTATAAAGAAAGTGTAAAGAATGGACGCGGGCATGCCCGTACGAGGGCGAACAGGGGTCATAACAGGGCCATTCATCGGATAGGGAATAAGTGAGATGGGGGAATGTGGCACTAACACAATACGGTTGATCGGATATACGCGAGGGGATTTTTTACATTAGGTGACAGGTGGGCATAATGGAATCATTGTGTTCGACAGAAAGGAATGAATTACATGTCTACGGAAATGAATCATCCCTGCGTCATCTTGCCAGAAGAGCAAGCGCCCGAAGATATGCAGCATTGTGAACGCTGCGAATTGTGCAAACAGCGGAATCGCGTCATTTGGGGGGAAGGTAATCCGCAAGGCACGCTGATGATGATCCTGGATAACCCGGGAGCCAGGGAGGACCGGGAAGGAAATCCGTTCTTGTGCGGGACCCGGGAAACCCTCCAACTCGGCATGAGGGAAGCAGGCATGGATATAAACTCGGTTTACATCACCTATTTGCTGAAACGCCGGCCAACCCGTGCTTACGATAAGCCTGCAACCCGAGCGGCATGCCTGCCGCATCTGCAGGCGCAGCTCCTTCAGAAGCAGCCGCTCGTACTATTCGGCTTCGGGAATGTCGTAGTCGAAGGATTATTCCCCGAGATGGAGAACGCCACCGTCAAGGAGCTACGGGGGAGCTGGCATGAGTTCCAGGGCATCCCCATTAGCTTTACCTATCACCCGCTGGCCGTAAGAAGAAGACCCAATTTGCTAAGATTCTTTGTCGAGGATTTGAAAGGGTTGAGGGCGAAGTGGGAGGAGAGAGCAGGGAGGGGGACATAAAGACATAAAGAGGAGCGAACGCACCCGGCGTTCACTCCTTATGCTGCAGCTTATTTCATCAAGGTCTCCATAAAATGCTCCTGAAACCGCTTGGCGTCGACACCGATACATACGTTAACATTCGGCTGGTCGGTACAACGCGGACGCAGATCGGCAACGGTTCTGCCATAGGAGTGGATGCCTTCCAGATCGACCTGGAGCACCATCGGCTGAACCTCGATCAGGCTCGGGTCGATCGCCACGGCTACCGCCAGTGGATCATGTAGGGCACAGCCGGTCCGGTCGCCATAGGCTTCCCGGTAGCCTTCAATATAGTAGGAAGTCATGTCGGCCAAGAAGCGGGTCAGGTCCGAATCCAGGTCTCTCCAGCGCTGAATATCCTTTAGACTGAGCTCGGTCTGCATAGTCACGTCCAGCCCGACCAGCGTGATCGGAGCTCCCGATTGGAAGACGAGTTGGGCCGCCTCCGGATCGGAGTATACATTCGCTTCCGCATGCATCCGGCGGTTGCCCGCCACGCCAACGGCTCCGCCCATCACGATAATCTGACGGACCAGCGACGATATCTCCGGCGCCTGCAGAATGGCTGCGGCCAGATTGGTCAACGGGCCGACGCAGATCAGCGTTACCTGCTTCGGATACCGCCGGATCTGATCCACCATAAAGGCAGCGGCAGACGTGGAGACCGGCTTAGCTGCCGGATCGGGGAATGCCAAGTTGCCGAGTCCGTTCTCGCCATGAAACTGGACGGGATGCGACTTCATCGAGGCATGGAACAAGGGGGCGGCTTCCCCCATGGCAACCGGAATCCCGGCTGCGCCAAGCCGCTCCAATACATGGAGCGTATTTCGTGTCGCATGCTCCACCGGTACGTTTCCGAAACAAGTCGTTATTCCAAGGATATTGAGTGCCGAGGATCGGACAGCATAGGCAATCGCTAACGCGTCGTCAACGCCCGTATCCACATCCAATACGATTCGATGCATCAATCATGCTCCTTCCTCTGACGGTTATGACAGCACCGTTCGAATATAATGCTGCATGAATGCTTCTTCACGAACCTGCATGCAGACAGAGGCATTGGTCCGTGACTGCGGACGTCTGAAGTCTACCAGCGTCGCACCGGAGGAAATCTGTCCTTTTGTCTCGATATAGACGTAATAATCCTCCGTCTCCACGAGGGAGGCATCCTCAACGACAGCCAGCGCCAGCGGATCATGCATCAGCCGGTATCTGCCTTCGTTCAAGCGGTCGCTTGCCTCAAAGCTGAAGGTGAAGATGTGATGCATGAAAGCTTTTAACTCCGCCTGTTCCTCCGTGAAGCCGCTCATGAGTTGTTGATAATGAGCCTCGCCGAACTTCGCCTTTCCGGTCACGTCCAGGCCTACCATCGTAATCGGAATTCCGGACTCGAACACCCGATGCGCCGCTTCGGGGTCGCCGTGGATGTTGGCCTCGGACACGGGTGTTATATTGCCCGGCATCTTGATGGCGCCTCCCATCAGCACCAGCTTGGCTTTCTGAGCGATCGACGGGTCCTTGGCGAGCGCCACCGCTAAATTGGTTAACCTGCCGGTGAAGACAAGCGTAATGTCATGCGCCTGTTCCCGCACCTTCCGCACGATGAAATCGGATGCCCTCTCGTTCACCGGCGATTGGCGTGCCTTTGGCAGTACATATCCGGCCAGGCCGTTGGCTCCATGGATGGCGGTGACGTTCTCCCGGCGAGGGCGAAATAAAGGGGCATCCGCTCCCATGGCAACGGGAATTTCGTAGCCGGGCTGCGCCAATTGCAGCACTCGGAGCGTATTCTCCGTCGCCTGCTTCACATCTACGTTGCCGAATACCGTTGTAATGCCTTCTATATGCAGCTTATTGGACTTGACGGCAAAGATAAGCGCCAGGGCATCATCCACGCCGGTATCCACATCCAAGAGGATGTGTTTAACCTGCTCCATCGTTGTCACTCCCCTATTCCCTCACTTATGCTTGGCAAGCTCGTCCGCAAGCTCTGGTATTGCCAGGATGTTATGGCCGATATCCAGGGAGTGGCTGAGCCTGCTGATATGCGGCTGCTTCAGCATCGCCTGCTCCAGCACATCCAGATTCCAGAAGATGGCCCGCTTGTCGTCATCCGCAATGACCTGACGGTTCGCCATGACGATGACCCGCTGGAAGTTGTTCACGACAAATTCCATATCATGTGTGATGGTGATGATGGTTTTTCCTTCCTGGTTTAAAGCCTCGATCAGATGGGCGAGACGCGCCATAGCCGGAAGATCCTGGCCTGCCGTCGGCTCATCCAGAATGATGACGCTGGAATCCATCGCTATGACGGAGGCAATCGTTACGAATTTACGCATGGAGTAGGGCAGGTTGTACGGATTGTCCTTAAGAAACGGGACGACGCCTGCCAGCTCCGCCGCTTTCATGACGTTTGCTTTGACCTGTTCTTCCGATAGGCCCAGCTTGCGGGGACCGAATTCAATCTCGCTGTACACGTCGTTATGAAAAATTTGGTCGTCCGGGTTCTGGAACACATAGCCGACCTTTCTTGATATTTGGGCGGTGGTATAATCCCGTGTATTCCAGCCGTCGATGACGACATCCCCCTCGGAGGGCTTGAGCAGCCCGTTCATCATCTTGACGGTGGTCGTTTTACCCGCCCCGTTCTGGCCGACGATGGCAACGGATTCGCCCTTTCGGAAGGACATATTGACGCCGTCCACCGCTTTGTAGCCGTTTGGGTAGGCAAAGGAAACATTCGTCAAAGTCAGAAAGCTCATGCGTTAACCCCCTTCTTCATCCATGTCTTGACGGCATCCATGGCTTCTTTTTCAGTTAACGGGATGCTGCCAAGATCCATTCCCCGTTGGCGCATGTCCAGGCCGAACAGCGAATATTGGGGAAGTGCAGCTCCGAATGCTAGTGCGCGCTCATCGGTGAGAATCTCCTGCGAGCTGCCTTGCATGGCCACTTCACCCCCATTCAGCAGGATGACATCGTCGGCATATTCGGCAATCAGCTCGATTTTGTGCTCGACGAGAATAATGGTTTTCCCCTTCTTCTTCATCAGCTCGATAATCTTGAACACTTCTTCCGTTCCCTTCGGATCAAGCTGCGAGGTCGGCTCGTCAATCACGAGCACATCTGGCTCCATGACGATGATGGAAGCGAGCGCAACCCGCTGCTTCTGGCCGCCGGAGAGCTCGAACGGGTTTTTCTCCCGCAAATAATCGATCTCCAGCATCTTGATGACCTGATCCACCTTCTCCCGGATCAGTGCGGGCTCCATGCCTAGATTTTCCAAGCCGAAGGCAATCTCTTCAAAGACGTTATCCTTCACGCCGCTGATCTGTGTAAAAGGATTCTGGAACACATAGCCGATTTTTTGGGAGAGCTCGCCCATTTCCCATTCGCGGATATCCTTGCCTTCGATCAGCACCTCGCCGCGCAGATCTCCCTTATAGAAGTGGGGGATAAACCCGCGGATGACGTTGCACAGGGTCGTTTTTCCGCCTCCGTTGGCCCCGATCAGCGCATACAGCTTGCCTCTTTCGATCGTTACATTCACGTTCTTGAGCGCATCGGACTCGCTGATCGGATATTGGTAGGATAGATTCTTGATCGTAATGATACTCATAGCGCAACTCTCCAGACGATTAAGATAGCAAGCAGTACGACCAGCAGCATTCGAACCAGCCGGTCATGCTTTGTTTTCTCCAGTTTGTAGATGCTGCTCTTTTTGACATTGGCCGAGAAGGCTCTCGACTCCAGCGTCAGTACCCGTTCCTCCGTGCTGGCCACGGATCCGAGGATGAGTGGACTAAGGGTGGGCAGGAAGGCCTTCATGCGGACAAGCAGCTTGCCTTCGGTTTCAACGCCTCGTGTTTTTTGGGCATCCATAATGACGTGGGTCAGCTTTTTCATCTCCGGAATGAGCTGCAAGGTGGACAAGATGACATAGGTTACTTTGGACGGCAGGCCGATCTGTTCCAGGGAATGGACTAAATCCTTGACCTTGGTGATGCGGAAGAACAGAATGAAGGCCGAGGCCACCGCCACGATTTTGGATGTCAGGAACAGGGCGAACTCCAGTCCCTCCCGCTTGATGGAGAAGATGCTCCAGCTCCACAGAATGTCGTTGCCAGGGTAGAAGAAGCTCTGCAGGATAAAGATGAACACAACAATCATCAGCAGTGCCTTGATCGCCAGATTGGAAAACTCCTTAAAGCTGCCGGCAAAGTAGGCGAGGACCATACAAATCGGCAGAATCGCGTAGCTGAACCCGTAGCCGGGCACGATAAATGCGGCCATACATAAAGCGATGGTAATCATAAACTTGGTTGTTGGATAAAGACGGCTTAACAGGGACCGTTCGTTATGCACAAAAACCCCTCCCTTATGAAAGCGTATCCATTACGGACTATACGTCATTTCTTTTTGATAAAAGCTGCACCGTAATTGAGCTTGGACAAGTATCTTGGGGACATCTTCATCACGATGACAAAGGCAATGACGTTGCTGATGATTTTGTCGACGCTTTCCACCAGGATTTTGGTTGAGAATACCGCTGTCCAAATCTGTTGACCGGAGGCCAGGAATGTAGCAACCACGGCATCCGAAGAGTTGCCGGTCGCTCCGCCGAACATCAGCACCTGGATCGGAGAAGCCACGATCAGAACGGTCAGTACGACTGCGAATGAAGACAAGATCACTTTCCACAGCTTCGTATACATGCCTCTCATCGAGAGCAGGCCGACCACCAGACCGACGGCCATTTGTACAGGCGTAAATGCGAACGAGACCGGGTTCGTTATGCCGACAACAAGATTGGTGCTGGCCCCCGTAATCATACCGACCCAAGGACCGGCGATCATGGCCGTCAGAATCGTCCCGATGGTGTTCAGGTATATCGGCAGCTTGAGCAGCAGAATGATTTGCGCCCCGACAAAGTTGATGGCGATCCCGATCGGGATCAACAAAATGGCCAACAACGAAAAATCATATTTAAATCCGCGTTTGATTCCCATTGATTTTTCCCCCTAGAGCAAAGTTTGTTAAGATATCCGAACGTTTTTGTTATGCAAGCAATCCTGCGGCAGACTATTCGTCCGCTAAAATGGTATGGAGCGCGACCTCGACCATGTCGTGGAAGGACTTCTCGCTGTCTTGATGGGACGAGCGCTCATTGGTCAGCAGATGACTGCCTACCGTCAATATGGACAGGGCCCTGACGCCGTACTTAGCAGCCAGCGTGTACAGGGCGGCGCTTTCCATCTCGACCGCGAGCACGCCGAACTCCATGAATTTATGAAGACGGTCCAATGTTTCCCTATAGAATTCATCGGAATTATAGATGTTGCCGACAAAGACATTCACCTGCTTCTCCTGAGCCAGCTGATGCGCTTTGCTTAGCATGGGGTAATCAGCGGTTGGCGCGTAATTGCAGCCATGAAATATTTTTTCCATCAGATTGCTGTCCGAGGATACGGCTTGGGCCAGTACGATGTCGCGGACCTGAAGTTCTTTTTGCATGGCGCCGCAAGTACCGATGCGGATCAGCTTTTTGACCCCGTAATCCTGAATCAGCTCCGTCGCATATATGCTCATGGTCGGGTTGCCCATTCCCGTACCTTGGACAGAAACGGGAACGCCTTTATAAAGGCCGGTGTACCCGTACATGCCTCTCACTTCGTTGTAACAATATACCTCCTCCAAAAAGTGCTCAGCCACAAACTTCGCCCGCAGCGGATCGCCGGGCAGCAGCACGCGTTCTGCGATATCTCCCTGTTGTGCTCCCAAATGTATGCTCATCTTGCTCCTCCTGCTTACTGGCCTCCCTTTTAAGAAAGCGCTTTATTCTTTGATCTGCCTTCATCATAGTCAGAATCGGAGGGATAACCAAGACCAGAAAGTTACGGAGCTTAACGGAAAAATGCAACCATGAGGTCTCATGGTTGCATTAATTCCTTGCGGATATTTTCCAAATCCCGTTTGGTCGGTATCGTTGAAATAATGACCACGGGTACTGTATTCAGCTTAACTGGAAACGTGCTGATCACGAAATCGATGCCGTGCTTCTGAATCATTTCATCGGTAAGCCCCTCCATAATGGAGGTGTTGATGATCAGCTCGTCGCCGATTTCATTCTTGATGAGCTTGGCGACGTAATGGCGGATGGAGAATTCCTCGCCGATCAGCAGGAAAGCTTTTTTGCTGTTATAGCGCAGGCTGGAGCTGATCAACAGCGTCAGCTTCGTCAGATGATAGTCGTTATACCGCATGCCGGGGTAACGCTGGCTCCATTCCTGCATGCAGCTCTTTACGCTTTGATACATGGGGCGGCAATCCCTTTGGACATATTCCGTCAGGCTGCTTGCCGAGATGGCGATTAGATCGGGAAGCGCATTTTCCAGCCGGAGCTTCTCGAAGAAATCCCCGATTTCCCAGATGAACCGGTCGTTCATATCGATCGCAGGGAACGCGGCAAGCGCCAGCATGAGGAAATGATTGATGATTTGATATTTTTCCTCCTCGATTTGCATCAGATTCGCTTTCTCCCTCGATAACATCGCGCTGACTTTCGCTTCATCATAATAATTGTATTGGCCCAAGCTGAACATGGCCTGCAGAAACCGGATTTCGTCCAGCGGCAAATGAATGGCGTACCGCTGCTCCAGCGCTCTGGCCAGTGTGGCAACAGAGGCGTGAAGCATGCGATTCTCCCAGTCATATGACCCGCTCTGAACATCCGCGTATTTGCCCTGCAGCACTCGGGTAATCATGATTGCCGCCAGAAACGACAAGCTGCGCTTAGCGTTAAGGAAATACACGATGTCATTCTCCGACTCGATCGCCGTAATGTACTCATGGATCTGGGCTTGGTCGATGTCGGTAAATGGCCAGCCGGAAAATTCATAGGCATCGTAAAACATTTTCCAGTAAAAATAACGAATACTGATTTCACTGCCTTTGACCTCTGGCATGGAATACGCAATGCGCAAATGGTATGGCTTCAATTCATGGTTGTTCAGCCGGATGATCAGCTTTTTCAGCGAAGAAGAGCTCATATACAGCTTGTCTGCCAGCTCTTCCAGCGAGTAACGCCCTCCCTCGGCAAAAAGCACAGCGAGCAGTTGGTAGAAGGTTCTCTGTCTGTACATGGAAGAGATGACTTCGCCAATCGCGACATTTCGTTTATCATAATGGAGAATGACGCCTTTTCCCCGCGAAATCTCGAAATGTATGGAAGGAGGAAGCTCCTGCTTGGCTTCATCGATAATTTTACGGATGGTTTTGTCCGATACGCCAATCTGCTCTTCAATCTCGGCAAGGGTGAACCAGCGATATTCGGAATCGAGCAGGGTCAACAGCTTGTGTGTCAGTATGAATTCCTTTTCCATGTGTCTGCGTTCCCCCTTACTAACGAGTCGGTTAGAGACATTCGTCTTACCTGTTGATAGACCTAAGTATGGGACGTAATGTACGGATTTATAAACAGCCGTGCAAAACGTTCAGAAGGCATCCCGTTTCACGCGGCTTACAGTCCATGTGCTTTTTCTATTTGGAGGATAGCTATGCCTCGGGACAAGTATCCTTATAAGTAATCGTAATAGGCTTTGGGGTTTTAATCAATCGGTATATCAAAAACTTAACGCATGTGGGTGTAAAACGCTTGATGACCTAATGATCAGCGAAATGTTGGTCGCACAGCCTATAGCAAGATACGCCATGAAAGTCTTGCATTCCAGACAGGTGAGTAAAGAGAGTGTACATTCGTAATATTGAGCTATATGCAAAAAATATGAAGACAAGTGAATCAGCTAACCAACCATAGCTGATCAACTGAAGAAAGGCCGTCGATGATGTCGACGGCCTTCTGTTTGCCCAGATTAATTTGACATTGCGCGATTGCAACCCGGAGCAGGCACCTTGTTTACCTGCAGCGACATGTCTGTCAAGACTTACCCGGTTTACTCCGGTGTTCCTTGCGTTACCCCATGAACATACGTCAGCCAAGGGGTGTCCAGTGCTCCTTGCCCCGGGTTATAGGTAAAGAAGTATTCGACGGTATCACCATGCTTCAGGTTGTTGACAGGGTAGGTATAGTTGCCGTTCCCCTTTGGGGCCATGGCTACGTTTAATTGCCCGCCATTATTGATCTTATAATGTAAATCGGCAAAGGTCGCGCCATTGACATAGAACAGCAGGTCATCGCCGATCTTCTTCAGGCCCTTCGCCTCATCACCGATGACGATCACGGTGGACGGTGCCGGTACAACGATAATCGAGGCGCTGGCTGTTTTATTGCCGTCAGCGGTTGTCGCCGTGACGGTTGTCGTGCCCGGAGCGAGCCCGGTCACGAGACCGCTTGCACTCACGGATGCGGATGCGATGCCGCTGCTCGCAACCGACCACGTGACCTGCTTATTCGTTGCATTGGACGGCGCCACGCTGGCGTTTAGTTGAACACTTTGCCCGACTTCCACCTGTGCCGTGGTCGGATTCACCGTTACGCCGGTAACGGACACGTTTCCTGGATTCTGGCCACCGCCTTGCCCTTCTTTATAAACACGGACATAGTCCACCTGCATCGTTGCAGGGATATCGGACGGATCCGGGGTCCGGCCGCCGTCAAAGGTGCCGCCGATCGCCAGGTTCATAATGAGGTAGAACGGCTGATCGAATGGGGCGTTCGGATTGTTCGGCGCGGCTGCGGAATACCATTGATCGCGGGTTACCTTAAAGAAGAACTTGCCATCCACGTACCATTTAATATTGTCCTCTTCCCAGACGACCGAATAGACATGATAGTCATTGGCAAAGGTTTGGCCTTCAGGGAAGTGATACTCACCGGAAAGATGCCGGTTCGTCGGCCATTGGCCCCCAAAGTGTACGGCGCCGCTCGTCGCACCTGGCAAGCGTCCTCTTGCTTCCATCACATCGATTTCGCCGGAGGCTGCCCATGTTCCGTACACATGATCCTGCGGAAGCATCCAGAGCGCAGGCCAGATGCCGTTACCGGTAGGCAGCTTGGCACGGAAATCCACTCGGCCGTATGTGAGGGAGAAATGATCTTTGGTGTTAATTTTGCCAGAGGAGTATTGTGCATACCGACTAGGATCCTGCGGGAAGGATTTTGGCTCGTTCAAGGCCTTGATATTAAGCTTTCCGTCCTGTACAAAAACATTTTGCGCACTATTGGTATAGTGCTGCAGCTCCGAGTTGCCCCAACCCCAGGTATTCGGATCATCATTGAGATAATACCCTGTTTCATAATTCCATTTGCTGTTATCGAGCGTCGTTTCGTTAAACTCATCCTGCCAGATGAGATTCATGCCCTCGATGGCAGAGTCGCTTGGCGTTCCGATCGGAATATCCTCCTGGTCGGTTACATC
Organism: Paenibacillus sp. JZ16; assembly: GCF_015326965.1. Lineage (NCBI taxonomy): Bacteria > Bacillati > Bacillota > Bacilli > Caryophanales > Paenibacillaceae > Paenibacillus > Paenibacillus sp. JZ16. The sequence goes on along the minus strand of NZ_CP017659.1, from coordinate 4,220,648 downwards.
CGGGCGCGGAGCATCCGGGTTGCCAATCAAGGTATAGTTGACAAAATTGCTGCCCACACTTCCACCTGCCTGCCCATTTAGCGGATAGCCGATACGGATCTGCATATCCTCCTGGATCGGCTGGAACCATAGGCCATAGATATGGTCGGCCCAATATCCCCACTGATTGGCATCGGACATGTTATTGTAGCCATTAGCGGCATATACAAATCCGCTCTGGCTTGAATTGTCCAGATCCACCCACTGTCCGTTGATGTTAATCTGGTATACGAATTTGCCAAGCTCGGTGCCGATTGGAGCGCCCCCGTCAATCTTAGGCAGCGGGATGCCGATAGCGCCGCTTGCATCAGCTGTAAAGGTCGTTCCTTCATAAGGCGTAAGGACATAAGAGTTTCTTACGGGCTCATTAAAGGTGATGGTATAGACGATGTTAGCCGAAGAGGTCTTCGATTCTAATTTGACGTTAATCGATTCCGTTACGTTAAACCAATAGCCGCCGCCTCCATCGGTAAATTGACCAAAGTTCTGATCATAGATCCAGCCGCTGGCTGCATTGTTGTCGATATCGATCCATTGGCTGCTGTTGACAGGCTTCACGTACACTTTCAAATCATCCGCTACGGCCGCATAGGTAATGGCCGGGTCATTGTTGAATATCGGATAGGTAAAGCCGGCACCGCCCGTAAACCCTGCCGTAATTTGCGGTCCTTGCGTCGGGGTCATCGCCGTGATGGTTGTTTTGTTGATGTTTTCAAAAACGAGTGAATATTCAAGCGTGACCCCATTGGCTTTGGAGTACAGCTGAATCTCCGTTGTTGCGGAGAGCGTGAACCAATAGCCGGTAAAGCCGCCGTCGTTCCAGTGGCCCCAGTTCTGGTTATAGACAAAGCTGCCGACACTGTCGATATCGACCCAGCTGCCATTTACTTTCACCTTTACTCCCAGGTCCTGGGCAACATCATTCCAGGTGGCAGAGCCACCGTTGAATAGCGGCATGACAAAACCGTAGCTGGCTTCCCCGACTCCTGATTTTGTGATGACAGGTCCGTCCGCAGCTGAAAAATAAGACATCGAGGTGATGGTGGTTCCAGCAGCGTCAGCTGCCTGAACCTTCGAAGTCGGCAATAAGCCGATGCCAGCCAGTATCATGACCGCCAAGAACAAACTCAATACCTTTTGCCTATACCGCCTTTCCGAAATCTGAGATCGCTTCATAAATACCCTCCCTTAAAAAAATATGGATTCTCCCAGACTATGCGCGTGATGGAAAACGCTTACACCGAAGGAATATCTTTATTCTATCGAATTTCATAATCAGAAGGATAGGTACCATTTTTTTGGTTGGGTCCCATAATTTCGGGTTTATATATAATACTGGCTATATACTAGAGCCTATGGCAGCGTTAGTCCCAAGACGGTCAGAATGAGCGCAACGGTCATCAAGATCCAGCTGGGATGAAGGCGACGCATTACCCAAAATGAGATGATTGCACCGTACAGAAAAGAACTGCCGGCTAGCAGGCCCGTCACGAGCCTTGCCTCCTCCCCGAACCAGATCGCGGCTGCAATCAAAAAGAGCCCGCTGAGTAACCAGTTGAATGTGCTGAAATGTAAAAGCAGCGTCCCAAGCCTTCGCAGCGGCGCAGATATTCGCCCATCCGCTTCAAAAACCGTCTCCATCGGCTTAATGATCACCCGTTTCATGAGAATGCCGTGTGCCACTGCCGTGCCGCCGCCTATGACACCGGCCGTTGCCAAAACCATACTACTCCAATCCATATCCATGCACCTCCAGCAACATATTAATACGATTTCGTAGTAATGACTGGAAATCAATGTAACACTGAGCATGAAGTGCTGTCAATCGTAGGTTTTACCTGCTAATAAAAACATCGTATAAAAATTCGGCAGGTGATTGATATTATTACGAAATCGTATTAAAATAGGCGCAGACGTAATATTACGAAATCGTACGAAAAGGAGTGACCGGTATCCAACACCTATATGACCTTTTCCTCAAGACCGGTCTGCGTCCGTTTGCTTTTATGACCGATACGCTTCAGCTTGAACAAAAAGTGACTCGCTCCGATATGTCAACGCTGCTTATTTTGCTCCTCCGCGGAGATTTGACGATGTCGCAGCTGGCCTCCGAGATGGGGGCACCTTTAAGTTCGATGACAAGCATAGCTAAACGGCTTGAACGTAAAGGCTTGATTGCACGGGCTACGTCTGCACAAGATCAACGGGTTAAGCTCGTCACGCTGACGCAGGAAGGTCTGCAGCTGGCAAAGGAATGGGAGCAAATCATGATGGCGATGCTGAGCAGATTGGAGACGGCATTTACGCCTGAGGAAATGGAGCAATTCACGACACTACTGTTCAAGGCAGCCAGAGTCTTCCAGGATGGGGGACCTGTAACGCTTCAAGAAAAGAAACGTCACTCTGTAAAGATTCAGATTGAGGAATAACCGGTTCAAGCCGGATTTTCTCGGCTATTTACTACGAAATCGTACTAAAAGGAGCGGATGGATATGAGGATCATCATCTACACAGGCAAAGGTGGCGTCGGCAAGACGAGTATTGCGGCGGCGACGGCAGTGAAAATGGCCAAACAAGGCAAACGGACCCTTATTCTCAGTACAGATGCGGCACATAGCTTAGCAGATTCGCTGGCGGTACCGATCGGACCGGATCCCGTCCAAATCAGCGACAACTTGTGGGGGCAGGAAGTGAACGCGATCCGCGAGACGGAGCGCAATTGGGGAACCGTCCAGGGCTGGATCACGAAATTACTCGACAAAGCGCAGCTTAAAGATGTCACTACAGAAGAAATGCTCGTGTTCCCAGGTATGGAGGAGCTTTTCAGTTTGCTGAAAATCAAGGAACATGCTGAAAGCGGGCAATATGACGTACTGGTGGTGGATTGCGCCCCGACCGGAGAGACGCTGCGGCTGCTTAGCTATCCAAACGTATTGAATTGGTGGCTGGAGAAGATATTCCCGACCGAACGCAAATTGATCAAGATCGTGCGGCCTGTGGCCAAAATTGTAAAGGATATCGATCTTCCTTCGGATGACGTGCTGGACAGCATCGAGCGGTTAGCACGCGGCTTGGAGGAAATGCAGCGGCTCGTTCTGGATCCGGAGATCACGTCGGTCAGGATCGTGCTGAATCCGGAGAAGATGGTGCTTGCCGAAGCGAAGCGCTCCTTTACCTATTTGAATCTGTTCGGGTTCAATACGGATGCCATTATCGTTAATCGGGTGCTGCCGGATGAGGCAGGGAAAGGATTCTTCGCGCATTGGCGGGACATTCAAAAGAAATACGAGGAAGAAATCGTATTGAACTTTCAGCCGCTTCCGATTCTGAAGGCGCCTATGATGCAAAAGGAAGTTATCGGACTCCCTATTCTTGAGGAATTAGCGGATATCGTTTATGGAGAGCAGGTTCCTTCTGCCATGTTATATCGTGGCAGAACGGAGACGATCCGGGAGGATGACGGAGACATGCTGCTGGAGCTTTCCATTCCTTTTGTCGAGAAGGCGGATCTTGATTTAACGCAGACAGGTGACGAATTAACGGTAGATGCAGGCGCCTACAAACGCAAGGTCATCCTACCAAGAACGCTGATGGGCCGCGAAGTTATAGGCGCAAGGTATGCGAAGGACCGTCTTATCATCCGATTTGGCAAACGGGAATTGACTGCACAAGGAGAGGTTGAAGATCAATGAGAAGCGCAGAGCTTAGGAGGGAACGAGTGATGGAAAATCTGCTTCGAGTGGAGCGTTTGTTGGAAAATCTGGAGCGACATCAAACCAAGGAGCATGTAAAAAACGCGGTCAAGGAATGGCTGCTTGCATCGCGATCCGTGATCGACAGTGTCATCGACACGATTGAGGAGGAAAAAGCCCCCCCTGTTGCCCGCAAAATTAATATTTCAAAAGAGTAGCAACGATTAGCATTTCCATTTCGCGTTCGGTCAGAACGAACGGGATGCTATTCCTTGCTGCCTTCGCAATTCATCAATTCCATACTAGAATACGTTTTATACCTCGTTCGGTGGCATGAAGCGGAGTGCCGCATTCGTGGGCCGCGGAAAGCGCGTGATTTATTTCATTGAACTTCATAAAGATGCAAATTTCAATTGCCGGGTTTACGGAAAGGGTGTACACTGGGTGCCGAAGTGACCATTATAGAACAGGGTGTGTTTCATATTTTCAGACTGCGCCAATTCTATTTAAATCATCTGAAGCGAAAAATGTTCAACAAAATCGTTGTGCTGTATTCGACCGTCATGATCGTGCTATTTGCGATTGCGGCAACCCTGGTTTATCAATACCAGACGCAGCGCATACTCCGCGAGCAGACCGATGCGAATCTTAAATCCGCGCATGTTCTGAATATTTATTTAAGCCGGCAGTATGAGGGCATACAGAATATATTTCAGCAGATATATGGAGATGCCACGCTGAGCGATGAGCTGATCTATTTTTTGAACCACGAATATGAGAGTTACCTGAAATACCGCCTGGATTTGTACACCAGGACGGGAGAACAGCGTTTGCGCTCTTTCAATACCTTGCTGAAAAATTACTTGGAGCAGGAATCAAGCGCCAGAAGCGTGTCGATCTACAGCTATCCGAACAATTTCTACATGCATATCAGCCGGACCAACCAGCAGCTGAATAATGAAGCGGGCTCCAAGAACAAGTGGGAGACCTGGTTCGCCCGCCGGGAGCAGCACAGCTGGGATACCATGCCGCAGAACGAGTCTTCGCATTCACCGGGAGGCTCCAGTCCAAGATCGTATTCTTATTCGAGAGAGCTGAAGGACCCGTGGACCCTGAATCGGGTGGGGATGATGAATGTGGAGTTCGACGCCCGGCAAATTTCATCCTGGCTGGAGAGCCGCGCATCGGTCAAAGGCCGGATCCTGGTGTTGAACGCACAGGAAACCGTGATTTACGATTCGGAGGACGAGTACTACGGTCAAACCTATCCCTACCACCTGGAGCAGGAGAAAGCTGGGGACTGGGTTCAGCTGGATGAACCCTCCAAAGTGAACATATTGAATGTCGGCAATGCGGGCCTGTCGGTGGTGGGCATTGTGTCGCAATCTTTGATTAAAGAGAGCACGGAGAGTCTCAGAACCGGACTGATTCTGGTCACCCTGGTGTTTATGGCGGCCAGTTTTGCGATTACGTTTACGATCGTTCGCAAGTTCTCCAAAAAAGTGCAGCGGATTATCCGCTCGATGAACCGGATCGGCGAAGGGGACCTGTCGACGCGCATTCAAATGTCCGGCGAAGACGAGCTTCAGCAGATTTCCCGCCGGTTTAACGACATGGGCGACCGTTTGGAGCAATATATCGATAAAATGTATACCTCGGAGATCAAGCAAAAAAACGCGGAGCTGGTTGCCCTGCAATCCCAGATCAACCCCCATTTTCTATACAATACGCTTGAATCCATTCGCATGAAGGCGTACTTCGTGGGGGCAAAGGAAGTGGGGCAGATGATATACAGCTTGTCGGTCATGTTCAAGAACATGGTAAAGAAAAGCACGGTGGTTACCGTTGAAGAGGAAATGGACATGTGTTCCGTTTATCTCGACTTGTTTCGCATTCGCTATGATGGCCGGCTGGAGACGGAGATCGAGGTGGATCCGGAAATCCAAAGTGCCAGCATTATCAAGCTGCTGGTCCAGCCGATCGTGGAAAACTATATCGTTCACGGATTTCGTCCGCTGGAAGACAACAATAAAATTTCAGTCCGAGCTTATGGGGCAGGGGACCGGGTTGTGATCATCGTATCGGACAATGGAACGGGCATTCCGGAGGAAAAGCTGACCCAAATTCGCGGCACGCTGAACAAGGTTCTCCAGCCTCCCGAAAAGGGCCATCGTTCGATCGGGCTGATGAACGTGCATGAACGAATCGTGCTGAACTACGGGAATGATTACGGAGTGACTATAAACAGTACGGAAGGACAGGGAACCGAGGTCCGCATGGAAATACCGATGCTTCGCAAGGGGGAGACGACATGAGGAAGGTATTTTTTGTTGATGACGAGCCTTTGATCGCTCAGGGCTTAGCCACCATTGTGGATTGGCAGGACTACGACCTGCATGTGTCTGGTTCGGCCAACGATGGGTTACAGGCGCTTGAGAGGTTGAAGGAAGAGCCCGTGGATCTGCTGATCACGGACATTATGATGCCCAGAATGAACGGGCTCGAGCTGATCAAGAAGGTAAAGGAAATGCATCCCCGCACCAAATTCATAGTGCTGAGCGGGTACGAAGAATTTGAATATGTGAAGGTGGGGATCACGCTCGGCATTCAGAATTACATTTTGAAGCCGATCAACATTGAGGAGCTGGAAGCCACCATTAAGCATATCCGAGGCGATTGGGAGCGCGAGGAATTGAAACGGTTTCGCTCCGAAGAGGATTGGAAGATTCTCCGCAGCAATATTTTGCAGCGATGGGTCAACGGCGACATCAAAAGCTCGGAATTAAAACAAAGAGCCGAGCTTCTCGGAATTCCGCTGAATTATGTGTCTTACCAGGTTTACGTATTGCGGCTCATATCTGACGAACGCCCGGTATCCCAGCTCTATCGCTTGACCAGCCTAGCCGATGAATATTGCCGGGCTTTCTCGGAAGAGCTTGGGGGAGATCATGAGGTGATCTGCTTCCCCGATGCGGATGACGACATCGTGGTGATGTCGGTCGCGATGACTGAGCGGAGGGATGCCGCACGGGAGGGTATGAGAAATGCCATGGTCAAGCTGAGGGAGCTGACTGGCTTGCGCATGTGGTGCTCCGAAGGAAATGCGGGATTCAATGATTTCAAAGACATTCAGGAGAGCTACAGGAAGGCGAAGAGCCACTTCAACGCCTGTCTGATTGCCGGAGATGACATGACGCTGTACAGTCCGCCTGCGGAACCGGAGACCGTTCAGGCTTCTTCGCCGTCCGCTCGCCCCGACACGTTCGCGAAGCTACTGATCGAGGGAGACGTTCCGTCCTTGCAGGCTTATATCGAGTCCGTTCTCGGCGGTGACAGCGGAGAGCAGACGGTACCCCGGGGAAGCTGCTTGAATGCGGCAGTCCAGCTGATGATCGCGGCGAAGGATATGGAGAAGAACCCCGATTACAGCGAGGTGTTTACGCCAATGCACCGGATTAATACGCTCCAGGGACTCCGAAATCATGTGTGGCGTATCGTCGAGCGCAGCCTTGCGCGCCTGGAAGAAGCGGATCAGGGCTATAGCCTGCACGTCTCGTTCCTTGTAGAGCAGGTCCAGCACCATTATCCGGAAGAGCTTTCCCTGAAGACGCTGAGCCAGCGGCTGCAGATGCATCCGAATTATTTGGGGCAGCTTTTTCAGCAGGAGGTCGGAGCAAGCTTCTCGGATTATTTGAACCAGTACCGCATCGAGAAAGCCACGCAGCTTCTGTTACATACCGATCAAAAGACGGCGGATATTGCGTTCAGCGTAGGTTACACGGACAGCTCGTACTTTTACAGGCAGTTCAAAAAATATACGGGCGTGTCTCCAACTGAAATGAGGTCCATGTATCGGATCTAAATAAACCGTAAACCGTCTAGTGACAGGCTCAGGGCTGATAAGCTTTGGCCTGTTTTTTGTTATTTTCTGGGGATTCTTTAATTTATCCATCCCGTTCTAGTATTTTTCAACTTGAGCGCGATAGCGCTTACTTGGCACAATGATAGTAGTTAAGGGTGAGTGATAGAATAGCCGCATTGACATAGATCATGGGGGATCTTCTAGAACAGTCGCATCACTTGTATTTAACGGGGAAGAGGAGGAGTGCTCATGTCGGGGTTCATCAAAAAGGTTATACGCAACCGGTTTATGCTGCTGATGATACTGCCCGGAACCATCTGGTTTCTTATCTTTGCTTACTTGCCCATGTTTGGCACCGTTCTCGCGTTTAAGGACTTCCGTATAAGCCCGGACGGATTTTTTGCCAGCGTGTTCAACAGCGAATGGGTAGGGTTCAAAAACTTCGAATATCTGTTTACAACCAATGATGCCTATATCATTACGAGGAATACGATTCTGTACAACCTGGCTTTTATTATCCTGGGCCTGATCATTGCGGTGGGCTTTGCGATCATGCTAAGCGAGCTGGTCAACAAGCGGACGGCCAAGGTATATCAGACCGGCATGTTTCTGCCGCATTTTTTGTCGTGGGTTATTATCAGTTATTTTGCGTTCACCTTCTTGAGCGTAGACAAAGGGACGTTGAATCAAATCATCACTTATTTCGGGGGAGAGCCGATCAGCTGGTACGCCGAAGCTAAATATTGGCCCTTCATTCTCGTTTTTGTCGGCATCTGGAAAGGCGTGGGCTACAACAGCGTTATTTACCTGGCAGCTATTACAGGGATCGACAAGTCTTATTATGAAGCGGCTGTTATCGATGGAGCCAACAAGTGGAAGCAAACGCGGTACATTACGATTCCGCTCTTGAAGCCGCTTATGATCATACTGACCATACTGGCCATCGGGGGCATCTTCCGTTCCGATTTCGGATTGTTCTATCAGCTTCCGAAGGACTCGGGCGCTCTCTACCCGGTAACGAATGTTATCGATACCTTCGTCTACCGCGGACTGATCAATATGGGGGACATCGGAATGAGTACGGCAGCGGGCTTGTACCAATCGCTTGTAGGGCTGGTTCTGATTCTAGTTGCCAACTATATCGTTCGACGAATTGAAAAAGATCATGCGATCTTCTAATCCGAGGGAGGTGTACCGTTCATGACGCAGCTATCCACGCAAACCGCGAATCAGCCGGCAAAGCGTTCAAAGAAGAGAGACTACAACGCCATCTCCCCATTGTGGAATACGATTTTTAATATCGTGATCGGCATCTTCTCGTTCTCCTGTATCTTTCCGTTTCTATTTGTTATTATTATTTCCTTGACCGACGAACAGACGCTGGTCTTGGAAGGCTTCAGGCTGCTGCCGAGTCAGTTCAGTACGGCGGCGTACGAATATATTTTTGAAACGGGAGGCGAGCTGCTGTCCTCATTCAGCTTAACGCTCCTGGTTACGGTACTGGGGACGCTGGTGAGTCTGGCATTGGTTACGACTTATGCCTATGCATTGTCTCGCCGAAACTTTGAATTTCGAGGCTTTTTCAGCTTCCTTGCATTCTTTACCATGCTGTTCTCGGGCGGTATGGTACCTGGTTATATCGTGATGACCCAGTTCCTGCATCTGCAAAACACGATCTGGGCGTTGATATTTCCTTTATCCTTGAGCGCGTTCTCCATCATCGTCATGAGGACCTTTTTCCAAACGACGATTCCGGATGAAATTATCGAGTCCGCCAAAATCGACGGCGCCGGCGAGTTTCTGACCTTTATCCGAATCGTGCTGCCGGTCTCGCTGCCGGGGATTGCAACGATTGGTTTGTTCAGCTCTTTGGGTTACTGGAACGACTGGTTTAATGCCTTGCTGTATTATAACAATCCACAGGCAACGCCACCGCTGCAGTTCATGCTGATGAAGATCGAGAAGAACATGGACTTCCTGACGCAGAATGCGCAGAATATCGGTTCATTCGATGCAGCAGCCGGCCTGCCAACAGAGACGGTAAGGATGGCGATGGTCGTATTGGCGACACTGCCGATTGTTATGGCGTATCCGTTCTTCCAGCGATATTTTGTCCAGGGCCTGACGGTAGGCTCGGTCAAAGGCTAATTTCATATGGTTGTACCCGCATCGCACACTGCCGGAGAAATCCGGCTTTGATGTTTCAGGTGTGTAAGCGGTGTCAATATAGCATTAACCATTAAGTGATACAGGGGGAAAACACATGTTTAAGAAAAAGGTTTCTATACTGTCCCTTGCTCTTGTGCTTCTGCTGACGGTTGTATTGTCGGCTTGCGGCAGCAAGGAAGGCGCTAAGTCCGGCGAGCCTGCGAAGGAAGAGGCAGCCGTTCAGAGCGACGGCACGGTCGATGTTTCCAAGCTGGATCCGGTCAAACTGAAAATGTATATGATCGGGCCTAACCAGAAGGATCTTCCCGTGGTTCAAGAGGAAATCAATAAATATTTGACGGAAAAAATCAATGCAACGCTCGAGATCAGTATGATCGACTGGGGCGATTACAGCCAGCGGATGCAGGTTATTACAAGCTCCGGCGAGAATTACGACATCGCCTTCACTAGCTCATGGGCGTTCGATTATCTTCCAAATGCAGCGAAGGGCGCATTTAAGCCGCTGAATGATCTGCTTGATCAATATGGAAAAGGCATTAAGGAAGCGCTGGATCCTCGTTTCTTGGAAGGAACGAAGGTCAACGGCGTGAACTATGGCATCCCGGCCAACAAGGAATTGGCACAGCAGTTTGTATGGCGTTTCAATAAGAAGTATCTGGATAAGTACAACCTGGACATTTCCAAGGTGACAACACTTGAGGATCTGGAGCCGCTTCTGAAAACGATTAAAGAGAACGAGCCTGCGGATATTACACCGCTTGCCGTACCGAAAGGCTTTAAGCCGTACTTACCGGTCGACTTCCCGCTTGGCGATGAAATTCCAATCGGTATGTACCTTGACACCAAAGACTTTAAATTTGAGAATCTGCTGGATTCACCTGAACTGAAATCGGCTCTGACCACGATGCGCAAATATTATAAAGCGGGTTATGTACGCGAGGACGTAGCGACGCTCGACGGCATTGATAACATCAAAACCGGCAAATGGCTCGTGGACCGCGAGATTACACAGCCATACGCGGAGCTCGGCTGGTCCAGAAACGCGGGATATGACATTGTGACAAGACCGATGCACGATCCAGTCATTTACACCAGCTCGGCTGCGGGCTCGATGATGGCGATTTCTTCGTACTCCAAAAATCCGGAGCGGGCGATGATGTTCTTGAACCTGCTGAACACGGATGAGAAGCTGCGCAATATGATTCAATACGGTTTGGAAGGCACGCATTACAAGAAGCTTGAAGGACCATACATCGAGGATATGCCTGCTATGCAGGAAAGCTATGCCATGCCTGGATTTGCGCTCGGCAATATGTTCCTGACGTATCTTCATGAAGGCGAGCCTGAAGACAAATGGGAAGCATTCGAGAAATTTAACAGCTCCGCTGTGGTAGCTCCTACGTTCGGCTTTAACTTCGACACGGCTCCGGTAAAAACGGAGGTTGCGGCCATCACCAACGTAGCGAAAGAATTCATTCCTGCACTGTACACCGGCTCCATCGATCCTGAAGAATACTTGCCAAAAGCAAAACAAAAATTCCAGGATGCTGGAATTGACAAAGTTATCGCTGAAGCTCAAAAGCAGTTTGATGAGTGGAAGGCTCAAAACAAGTAATCCATAAAAGTGTATGAGGGGGTAGAAACGGCTGATCTAAAGCGGCCGTTTCTCTCTGTCATTCCTTCTATTAGATGGAAAACGCATTCATTGTCACCACGAAATCATGAATTAAACAGGAGGTTTTCCCATGAAACGAATCAAACCGGATTATTTAACGAAAGCCCAGTGGAAACGCAGAATGACGGTATGGATGAGCACGGCAGTGCTGGCCGCGTCCCTGACGGGTTTTGCTGGAGAAGCCGAAGCAGCACAACCTCACTCGTCATATTGGTATCCGAACACGCTGCTGGAATGGTCGCCGTCCACGGATAAGGATGCCCTGTTTAATCGGGGAACGGTTAAGCTGGAGGATCAGCGTATCCAGGGTCATAAGATAAACAGCAATGCCAAGGAGGAAGTGAAGGTTTTATCGATCGCTTCCATGTATCCAAGCACAAGCGGAGCTCCTTCCCAAGGCTCGGAGAAGTTCCATACCTATACGTTCAGCAATTGGCAGTATATCGACAAGCTGGTGATGTGGGGCGGTTCGGCAGGCGAGGGATTGATCGTTCCGCCAAGCGCCGACGTGATCGATGCGGCTCACAAGAATGGCGTACCTGTTTTTGGAACCGTTTTCTTGCCGCAAACCGAGCATGGAGGCAAAATCCAGTGGATGCATGATCTGTTAAAGCAGCGGGAGGATGGATCCTTCCCGGTTGCAGACAAACTGATTGAGGTTGCTAAGTATTACGGATTTGATGGCTGGTTCATCAATCAGGAGACTCAGGGCGGAACGCCTGAGGATGCCGCCAAGATGGCTGAGTTTTTAACGTATCTTCAGCAGAAAAAAGCGCCGAGCATGGAAGTGATCTGGTACGATTCCATGATCAAGGAAGGACCGGTGAAGTGGCAGGGGGCTTTGACGGACAAGAACGAGATGTTCTTCCAGGAGGGAAATCAGCGGGTTTCCGACAATATGTTCATCGATTTCCGCTGGCAGTTCAAAGACGAGAAGAACGGCCAATACGATTACATTACTCCGTTCTTGAACTCTCCGGCCAAAGCGGCGGAGCTTGGCCGCAGTCCGTATGATTTATATGCCGGCATCGACGTGGAGGCGAAGGGCTACGAAGGCAAGTTCAATTGGCCGGTTGTGTTCCCGGATGGGAAGAAAGCCACGACTTCACTTGGCATTTATCGTCCCGATTGGGCGTTCAACAGCTCCGAAACCCATGAGGAGTATATGAAAAAGGAGCAGATCTTCTGGGCGGGACCTGGCATGAATCCGGCTAATACCTCGCAGCCTGAAGGGACCGATCCGCTCGCCTGGAGAGGGATTGCGAATGATGTGGTGGCCAAAACCGTGCTCACCGATTCCGAATTTGTCACCCATTTCAATACCGGGAACGGCCATATGTTTGCGGTGGACGGTAAAGTGATGCGGAGCAGGGACTGGAGCAATCGGAGCCTGCAGGATATTTTGCCGACCTGGCGCTGGATCACGGAAACCAATGGCAAGGGTGAAGCCCTCAAGCCTGGATTTGACTTCAGCAAATCTTACTACGGAGGCAGCTCGCTTCAGGTGGCGGGTGCCGTAAGCAAAGGCTCCTCTACTCATGTCAAGCTGTATAAGGCGAATATCCCGGTAGAACCGACGACGGAAGTATCGCTCGTCTATGCGGACAATGCGAAGGACGCCAAGGTGAAGATTGGGTTGGCATTCTCCGATGCGCCGGATCGGTATGAATTTTTCGAGCCTGGCAAGTGGACCGCCACGGGTGCCGATCAGGATTGGAAGCAGGGCAGCGTTAAGCTGAACAAGTATAAAGGCCGCACGATTGTGGGAATCTCGCTGCAATTCGAATCAGCCGCGGATATAGCGGATTATCGGGTGAATATTGGAAAACTGGCTGTTACTCAGGTGAACGATAAGGCGAAGAAACCGCACCAGGTGACCGATCTTCAGGTCATCGATAATGATTTCCGCGACGGAATATATGGAGATGCGCGATTGTCTTGGAAGGCACCGAAACAGGCTGAGGACGTGATGTACTACCAGGTGTACCGGGTTCATCCGGACGGCAAGTCCGAGTTGATGGGCATGACGGGGAATACGGTATATTACGTGCCGGAAATGAAGCGGATGCTGAAAGAGCAGGCAACCAAGATGGCCGTGATTCCGGTAAACCGACATTACGAACAAGGAAAAGCATCGTCGGTAAGCTTTGACTAGCCGGAATATCCGAAGCCGGTTGCAGCCTTCAAAGCGGATAAAACACTGATCGCACCGGGAGAAACGGTACAATTCACAGATCTTTCCTCGGAAGTGACGGAGTCCTGGAGCTGGAGCTTCCCGGGCGGACAGCCAGCATCCAGCACGGAGCAGAATCCTAAAGTGACCTATCCGGAGGAAGGAACGTACGAAGTGACGCTAACCGCTACAAATAGCGTTGGCGAGGACTTGGTTCGGAAGAAACTCATCACGGTTACACGGGAAGCGGAGAATGGCGTGGGCAACCTTGCTCTTGGCAAGGAAACATCAGCATCCAGCTTCGTGAATGAGAAGGAAGCACCTGCATTTGCGGTGGACGGTAACGCCGCCACCAAGTGGTGTGCTGTTGGAGACGGGCCTCACTGGCTGACGGTGGACCTGGGAGCCGAGCATAAGCTCAGCGAATTCGCGATCAAGCATGCGGAAGCCGGGGGCGAGCCGGCCGCGTTCAATACGCGGGCATTTACCATTCAGGTAAGCTCGGATGGCAAGGAATGGAAGGACGCGGTATCGGTCAAAGACAATACGAAAGCGGTCAGCAGCCATGCCATCGAACTCACCTCCGCACAGTACGTGCGTCTTCAAATAGAGAAGGCGACGCAAGGCGGGGACACGGCTACGCGGATTTATGATTTTGAAGTACTGGGCTTGAAATAATTCGGAGAACTAGAAAGGGCGTTTCCCATAAGGGGGACGCTCTTTTTTTGTTGTCTATATAGTTTGTGTCCCGTCATAGAATCGCTGTCAATGCCCTAGGCCACCCTGTATAGATTTTGTATAGATAGGGTTGTTAATCTAATGTAGGACAATTTTTGGATATTGAACAATTGACGCGTGCAGCGGTAAGAGTATTAATTGCATAGCTGCTGAAATTGATAAATTGAGCAATAAATAATGAAGCAACTTAAAACAACCATTGATGGCATGGAAGTCGTCAATGGTTGTTCTTGCATGGAGCAGTGCCTACATTAGAATGGATTAGGAGAGAATACTTCTTGGCAAACGACTCACCCATATACCAAATGAAAAAGAGTCATATGATCTTGTTAATAGGGTTATTGTTAGTCATTCTATCGAGCCTGCGCATGGTGTGGATGGTATTGTTGCCTCATCAAGAGCAGGTGTCCATTACGAACGGGCAGCTGGATTTGCGTCATTGGAATGCAGATGATGGCGGCGTGCTCTTACTTGATGGGGAATGGGAGTTTTATCCTTCACTATGGTTGCTGGATGGTAGTCGTCGGCAGCGTGTGTCAGCCGAGATCGAGCCAAAGCTGATTTCGGTTCCGGGAGGATGGAACGAAGCTTTGCATAGTGAAGAGCCGACTCCATATGGTTATGCGTCCTACCGCCTGCGTATTAAGGTAAACCCGAAACAGAACGTTAATTATAGTATTCGTGTACCCAGCGTACGCACGTCATCCGAATTATATGTAAATGGACGACTGCTTGCTAAATCCGGGCAGGTGGCAAAAACAAAGGAAGAATATACGGCGAAGAACCTGCCTTACTCTACAAGCTTTACAGCAGACAAAAACGGCGTCATCGATGTAGTGATTCAGGCGGCAAATTATGTGGATAGTCGAGGCGGCGGCATTGCCAGGTCCATTAAATTCGGTTCGGAAGAAGCCGTCGCACAGGAAATGAAATTCTCCGTTTCCATGCAGACGCTGGGAGCCATTATATTTCTTATGCATTCCGTGTATGCACTTATTTTATTTTTACTAGGAAATAAAGAGAAGAAGCTGCTCTATTTTTCCCTGTTAACACTATGCGTAACCATTTCCAGCCTGTTTAGTAACGATGAAAAGCTGTTTCATCAATTATTTTACATCGGCAGTGATTGGGATTTTCGGCTATCCAATGCCGCTTTTATGATCGGATGCTATGCGTTGCTGGAATGTACGGATCATCGTGAGCTCCCTTACTGGCGCAGGGTATATCCGGTTTATACCGTAATGGCTCTGGGGACTGCCGCGGTTACGTTATTTTTAGCTCCGCATCAGGTGATCATGCTCTTCCCGGTTTATTACCTATTGGGATGCATCGCAGCCTTAATCACGATCATAGCCATTATAAAAAAAGTAATCCAGGATATAAAAAGCCATCTGTTACTGCTCTTTTCTATGCTTGCGCTGGTTCACCATTTCCTTTGGTCGTTATTCTGGCGGGAGAGCGGTTTGAGCATTGTCCATTATCCGTTTGACCTGATTATATCGATGGGGTGTTTGGCCTCTGTATGGTTTAAGGCTTATTTCATCATGCATGCTAACACCAAGGAGATTGCCGCAACCTTGCAAAGAGTGAATGACCATAAAGATCAATTCCTGGCGAACACGTCTCATGAATTTAAAAATCCGCTTCATAGCATCCTTAACATGTCACAGTCCGTGCTGAACAGAGAAGGGCATTTGTTACAGGATCGAAGTGTCAAGGAGCTCGAAACGGTACTATCTGTAGGACATCGGCTAACACTTATATTAAATGATTTGATTGATGTGATGAGTCTGCGGGAGGGCAATCCTCGTTTACAGGAAAAAGCCATATTGATTCAGCCGATCATAACGGGAGTCATTGATATGCTGCAATTTAACGCAGAGGCGAAGTCCGTCAACATCGCAAATCAGATTCCTGAGGATTTTCCACCTGTTATTGCGGATGAGAATCGGTTGATTCAAATTGTTTTCAATTTGCTTCATAATGCCGTGAAGTATACGAATGAAGGGGTCATTACGATTCAAGCTTTGGCAGAAGACGGAAGAGCGTATATTGTTATTGCTGATACCGGGATCGGCATGGATGAGGACATGCTAAAGCGTTTATTCCTTCCGTATGAGCAAGCCAGCGCCAGCGAAACTATGATTGAAGGCGGCTTTGGCTTAGGCTTAAGTATAAGCAAGCAACTGATTGATCTTCATCGAGGTACGTTAGAGGTATCTTCTGTTTTAGGAGTAGGCTCGAAATTTACATTTTCGTTAAAGCTTGCGGAATTGAATGTGGAAGATGAGGAACTTGTTTCTAACTCATTCAAACCATTTACAATACAACCAGCGCCGACTCAGGAAACTGCCCCCATCATCTTGGATAAAGAGGATATCCCGCCAGCGGCAAAACCAACAACCTCTATTGCAATGAATTGTGATCGTCCGCTCTTATTAATTGTGGATGACGATCCTGTTAATCTGCAAGTGCTCGAAACCATACTACCGCCTGATGATTATGATGTCACGATGGCAACGAGCGGTAAAGAAGCATTGGCTATACTGGACACGAGGGAATGGGATCTGGTCATCTCCGATATTATGATGCCGCAGATGTCGGGCTATGAGCTGACACGAAGAATTCGAGAGCGGTACACGCTTACCGAGCTCCCGGTGCTGCTCCTTACCGCAAGAAGCCAGCCGAAGGATATCCAGAGCGGTTTTTTAGCAGGAGCAAACGATTATGTGACAAAGCCGGTGGAAGCATTGGAAATCAGATCGCGGATTGAAGCACTAACGACGATTAAACAAACGGTTCGGGAACAATTGCGATTGGAGGCGGCATGGCTGCAAGCCCAAATCCAACCTCATTTCTTATTCAATGCTTTAAGCGCGGTAACCGCTTTGAGTGACATTAATTTGGATAAGATGCGCCATTTGCTTG
Organism: Paenibacillus sp. JZ16; assembly: GCF_015326965.1. Classification (NCBI taxonomy): domain Bacteria; kingdom Bacillati; phylum Bacillota; class Bacilli; order Caryophanales; family Paenibacillaceae; genus Paenibacillus; species Paenibacillus sp. JZ16. The sequence goes on along the minus strand of NZ_CP017659.1, from coordinate 4,203,372 downwards.
ATGAGTTCAGCAATTTTTTGAGGTATAAATTTAGGTTTCAAGATACGGATGGACTTGTTTCGATTAAAGAGGAATTAAGTCTAGTGCGTTCATACTTATATATCGAAAAGGTCCGGTTTGAAGAGCGGCTGCAGGTCGTTTGGGAGGTAGATGACTGCGAAGAGTTACAAATTCCTTTCCTCTCGATCCAGCCTTTGGTTGAAAATGCAATAAGACATGGCATTATGAAGCGCACTCGCGGAGGGGAAATACATATTCGAATTTCTGTCCATGACACGCTTACAGAGATAACGGTTCAGGACAATGGGATCGGCATGGACGAAGTTCAATTGCAACGGGTATTGGAAAGAAATGCAGATCGCAGCTCAGGAGTCGGCCTGATCAATACGCATCAGCGCTTGAAGCGACACTTCGGCACAGGACTTCATATCAAAAGCACGTTGGGTAAAGGAACCGAGGTAACTTTTTACGTGCGCAGCGAAACGAGGTAAATGTAATTTTATATACGAAAAAAAGTCGGAGCATTGAAGTGACCCCCAAAAGTTAGACACGGTTATTTCATTAGGCAGCTTTCTCAAAATGAGTTCGGTACTGTACCGGACTCATTTTTAATTTTGCCTTTAACCGTTTGGTATTGTAGTATTCAATATATTTTTTCAGTTCTTCCTTAAAATGTTCCACACTTTCAAACTCTTTGTAGTACAGAAACTCCGACTTAAGAATGCCGAAGAAATTCTCTATGACGGCATTGTCGTAACAATTCCCTTTTCGTGACATGCTTTGGAGAATGCCACTCGACTTAAGCGCATGGCGATACGGCTTCATTTGGTAATGCCATCCTTGATCTGAATGAAGGAGAAGTTGGTGTTCTTCTGGCAGACGCTTCAGTCCTGCATCCAGCATCTCGGATACCAGAGAATAGGTTGGTCGTGAACCCAGGGTATAGGTGATAATTTCCCCGTTGAATAAGTCCAAAATGGGCGATAGATACAGCTTTTCTCCAAATAACTTAAACTCCGTAATGTCCGTCACCCATTTCTCATTTGGCGCCCCAGCCGTGAACTGGCGGTCCAGATGATTCGGTGCAATCTTGCCGACGGTCCCTTTATATGACTTATACTTTTTCATGCGAACCAGGCATTGAAGGCCCATCTTCTTCATGAGTCTCTGAACCTTTTTGTGGTTAACTTTCCACCCACGGACGGCCAGTTCATCACGAATACGGCGATATCCGTAACGCCCATCATGTTCCACGTAAATGGACTGGATTTCAGCCCCCAACTCGGCATTCGGATCTGGTTGGTTCATACGCTTTATAAGGTTGTAATAGGTGCTGCGCGGGATACCAGCCAGCTGTACGAGTGCCTTCACCGGATATTTATGCCTTAGTTGCCAGACGGCTTGTGCTTTGTCTTGTTTGGTGATTTTTCCTTGTTTCGAACTAAGGCATTCAACTTTTTTAGATACTCATTTTCCATTTCAAGCTGTTTGATACGTTCTTCGAGTGCTTCGACAGACCCTTGAACTACGGATCGTTCGGTAGACGAATTGGGATTTTTCTTCATGGATGGACGCCCTTTCTTTTTTGGCTCAAGGGCTTCTAAACCGCCTGTCTCCATCTTTCTCTGCCAGGAATACAACATGGAGAAGTCCGGAAGCTTAAACAAAGCAGCGGTATCCATGAGAGAAGCGTCTGATTGAGCCATATGATTGAGTACGTCCAGTTTAAAGCTTGCCGAATATTTTGTATAGCCGTTAGTAAAGGCAGTCTCTCCATGGATCTCATAGAGCTTCAACCAATATTGGAATTGAGACTTGGTAACGCCCATTTGATTTGCGTATTCGGTCTGAGATAGAAGATCAGAGTCATACCCTTCAATTAATGTCAATTTGCTATCCTTAGTAAATTTAGTCATAAAAAACTGCACCTCCAACTGTTAGATGTGTCTAACAATTGGGGTGCAGTTCACATGGAAGCTGCGGCTTTTTTTCGTTACCGGGGTTGGCCGTCTGTTCATGGAATTGGGAACGCATGGTCCTGCGTACAGAATAAAACGACATCCCAATAGATGCCTGGCATGAAGCACGATCGCCATAACGACGGAACCGGAGTGGCACCTTGCAAAGGCACCACTTATGGTCAACGATGTTACACTTGTTTCCCCTTAGGTTTGCTATTCAGCAGCTGGTATACGGCAACGGCCAGCGCTGAGCCGGCAAGCGGGGCGATAAGAAACACCCACACTTGGGATAAGGCCTGCCCGCCAAGCAGAAGTGCGGGTCCCAGGCTTCTTGCAGGGTTAACGGATGTTCCCGTTAAGGCTATGCCTAAAATATGTACGAAAGCGAGTGTCAGTCCGATCACAAGGCCGGTTACGTTTCCGTTGCTCTCCGTAGAGGTTACGCCCAGGATCGTATAAATAAATACGAAGGTTAAAATGATTTCGACAACGAATGCCATAGTGGTTGAAATCCCGAACCCATACCCAGGGCCGAAACCATTCTGACCGAGCCCCGTAGTGGGCATACCCGCGGAGACGATGATGGCGTACAGAATAGCGGCGCCCGCAATGGCACCGGCGATTTGCGAAACAAGGTACCCGATGAAGTCGGTACCGGTTAGCTTACGTTTAATAAGCATGGCAAGTGAAACCGCCGGATTGATATGACATCCCGAAATCGGACCGATGACGTAGGCCATCGCTACGATAGACAGCCCGAATGCCAATGCAATCCCCAAATGGCCGAGCGCTCCTCCCGCCGTAGCGGCACTGCCGCAGCCGAACAGAACAAGCACCAAAGTTCCAATGAACTCGGCAGCGTACTTTTTGAATGACGCGTTCATAATCTACCTCCTAATAATTAAAAATCGATTCTCATTATATATGAGGCAAATAGACAAAAACTGGACATAGAGCGGGAGGATGTCTGATTTTTGAACAAAAATGACCCGCAAGGGATCACTTTTTCCAAAGTGCCTTATGCGGGTCATCGACTCATACTTATGGATTTAATCTCCTTGAAAAACCGAATTCGGATATTTCACTTCCGGATACTCCTCCGTGGGACCGGCTAGAAGCTTACTCTCGATTCCGCGTAAATGCTGGTTGAAAAACTCCAAAAGATAGCGATTGACGATTTCTGCGCCCCTCTCTCCATTCAAGCTTCCGGTCATGCCAGTCAGTCCGATAAGCGGAGAGTACAGCTGGAGATCGGTGAAGTTATAATGTCCGGCTCCTTCAATATAAATGGTTCGTCCATACCCTTGCTGCGATAAACGGTCCATCAGCTTCAGTTCCGCTTCCCGATTCGCCAGTATGGTGTCAAATTGTTCTCTCGTTAACCGGAGCTCCTTGAGCTCAGCATCCGTGGCCGGTGTTTTGCGGTACTTCGCCTGCTGCTCGTTCACATTCTTAAAATCTTCGGATTCCATGAACATAAACGGTTTCTTCATGTCGTCACGGTTCTTCGTTATGAACAACGTGCCATCCATATTCACGCCGGCCTTGATTCGCGGGTTGGAATAAACGGCTTCAAAAGCTGCTGCTCCACCGAAGGAATGACCCAGCATCCCGATGTTGTCCATATCCAGCATTCCTTCGAATTTGCTGGCGACGGCCCCTGAGTGCAGCTTCTCTAGCTGATCCACAATAAATGCTGCATCCTTGTTCCACACATCTAAAATGGCGCGGCTGTCTTCAAATAATCGCTCTTGAGACTGCTCCGTTAGGAATCCGGTCATGCGTCCGTCCGGAAATGCGGTCATAACGGTACTATAAGTATGATCGACTGCGAATACGATATAGCCGTGGCTGGCAAGATGTTCAGCCTGCGACGTATGCAAAATTCTGCCGACCCCCATGCCGTGTGACAGCAGTACCACTGGATACGGATTGTCCGCGGGATGCAAATCTGCATGTATAGATGTATTGGCCTTGCTGTATTTCCAGTAGTCGAGGGCGGGAGCGGGAAGGCCCAGATATCCGGAATAAGCTTGCATATAGGCATGGAAGAGCCCTCTGTCCTTAGGGAACACTGAATTTTTCTCGGCGCTCCGTCCAGATTCCGCAGCAGGGTACCATACCTGAACGACCATCTCTCGCTTGTCGCCCTTCTGCTCGGTAAACGTTTCTTCTCGGTCGGCATCGATAAAATGGAATGTTTCCGTTCCCACACTGAACTCGCCTGAAGGCTTGGGTAAATGAAAGACCGGCAGCAATACAGATAAGGCAACCGATACGCCCAGCAAAACAACGGATAGAGCCAAAATCGTGTAACGAAGCGGTTTTCCTACCTTTTTGCGTCTAAATAAGACGAAGGTGAGGAGCAAAGCAGCGATATAGGCCGGAATCATCTGCCACCTATAGCCCTCAAACAGCAGTTGCGCTGCTAACAGTGAGCCACAAGCGACGCCGGCTATAGCCCCTGTCATCCGGTTGATTGTGTTACGAAATAGTAAGACCATCAGCACCAAAACGCTGGATGTTATCAACAACATTTCCAATACTCGCATACGTTCTCTCCCTTATTGCTCCAGTTTCTTTTAATCGTAACGGATCAAGGTTAAAACGAACGGGCAGTTCCGTTTAAAAATGGTTTAAATATGGGAGAGTCGTTTGCGTAGAGGATGGGCGTTTCAGCTCATTTAAGGAAAATCGCCTCAAAATAACAGCTGCCCCCCAAGTCGTCTTCACTTGGGGGGCAGCTGTTGGCAGTTTATACTTGTCTTCTTTTTCTTAACAAAAGCAATCCTGCAAGAAGCATAATAGCTCCGGCTAACATGTAGCTGTACATATTCGTAGCCGTATTCGGTAATTTATTTCCGTTAGGCTCGTTCGTTGCCGGATCTCCGGACTCAGCCGGATCTCGTGGAGTCGAATCCGATACGCCTAATGTTGAATCGTCATGATCTTCCGGTGTTTGTGCCCCTGTATTCGAATCCCCGTTGGAGTCTCCATTCGAGTCTTCATTCGGGTTCCCGTTGGAATCTTCGTTCGAGTTTCCATTCGGGTCTTCGTTCGAATCTCCATTCGAGTCTCCATCGGAATCTCCCGTTCCACCCGGGTTCGTAGTATTTCCACCATTGTTCTCGTTGTCTGTCACTTCGATGACATTTGATGGCTTCTCCGGACTTGTCACATTATCCCCTGTGACTTCACCGATGTTAACGATCGATTTGCCGGCTTGTCCCGCCTTGATGGTTGCCTGGAACGTAATCGTATGCCATTCGGTATCAGCAATCCGTCCAAAGTTACCGCTCACTTTGCCGTTAACATATTGACCTTTGTCGCCATCAGAGTTATCGGTTACGGAAATACCGTCCACCTTCAGGCTGCCTGCTACATATGCCAGTCCTTCCGGCAGGATATCGGCAATCACAAGGTTCGATACATAGCTGCCGGCAACGGTATTGCGTGCGGAGATTGTATACTCCATCTTATCGCCAACCCCGGTGATGCCACCACTTAGATCCCGCGATGTCTTCCGTGACTCGATGACTGGGGAAGGCGGAGTCGGTGGTGTTACAGGCGGTGTAACTGGTGGATCCGGATCTACCGGCGGATTGACTGGTGGGGCGACTGGCGGATCAACCGGTGGGTCCACCGGCGGCGTATCGCCTTCCTCAACCACAATCTCATCCGTTGGACGGCTTGGCTGATCGATGTTGTCTCCGGTAATCTCTCCGGTATTTCGGATCGATTCCCCTGCGTTTGCTACGATTTTCGCCCGGAACTCGAGCGTATGCCATTTCGTATCCCATACATCCCCGACGTTACCGACTACCCGACCTGAGGCATAGTGGCCTTGGTCGCTATCCTTGTCATCGGTTACCGAAACGCCGTCGACCTTCAAGCTGCCCGGAATATATTCCAGACCAGCCGGCAGCGTATCGGTGATGGCCAGATTGGCCATGTACGTGTCCTCTATTACCGTTCTTGTCCGGATCACATAGGTAACCGTATCTCCGACTTCAAACGTATCCTTGCCCGCTTCAAGATTTGTTGCGGACTTCTCGGATACGACAATCGGCTCTCGCGGATAGACCTTGACTTCTTCTTCCGGCCTACTTGGCTCGTCGAAATTGTCGCCGCTGACGTCGGCAATATTTCGAATATCCTTGCCGGCTTGTCCGGTTTGGATCGTCGCATGGAATTGAAGCACATGCCACTCCTTATCCCAGATGTCGCCGAATCCGCCATACACCGCGCCGGTTACACCGTATACATCCCCGGTGACATAATGACCGTTATCGTCGCCTTCCTCATCGGTGGCGGTTTTGCCGTCCACGGTTAGGGTGTTCGGCACGTATTCCAGTCCTTCCGGCAGCGTATCCGTAATCTTCAAATTCGAGATATACGAATCTTCCGTCACCGTTCTTGCCCGAATGGTGTAGACCACCGTATCCCCGACTTCAAAATGGGTTTTACCCGTATCCAGGTTTTCGGCGATCTTCTCCGATTCCACAACCGGATGGCGCGGATAGACCTGAACAACTTCCTCGGCATTGCTCGGCGTGCTTACATTCTCGCCGCCGGCGACGGCGGTATTGCGAATATTCTTGCCGGCTTGGCCCGTCGCAATGACCGCTTCGAATTCAAGCGTGTGCCACTCGGTATCCGTGATATCCCCGAAAAGGCCGACTACCTGGTCGCCATTATACAGACCACCGTCTTGATCGCTCTCGTCATCCGTGACGGAGACGCCGTCTACCTTCAGGCTGCCCGGTACATATTGCAGTCCAGCCGGCAGATCGTCGGAGATGACCAAACTGCTGACGAAGCTGTTAAGGACCGTATTCCGTGCCTGAATCGTGTACCGCAGCGTATCGCCTGGTTCAGGATGGTCAGGGTCCGTGTTTCCAGCGGCCTTGGTTTGAAGGACTGCCGATTTGTCGGACTCCAGAACAGGAGGATTGAGACGGACCGGTGTTGTGGTTTCGTTCGTTTCCTTCTCTTCCGTGTCGCCTGTTAATAAGTTGTCGTAGCTGATTAGCGCTTTGTTTTTAATTTGCTGATTGGCAGCGTTCGCTAAGACCTTGACTTTAAATTGCACGGTAACGCCATCTGCCAATTGGCTCGTATTCGCTAAATCGCCTAACTTAATGCTGACCTGGCTGCCTTCAAGGCGACCTTCGTCGGCATCGTCCGCATCCGTCAGGTCCTTGGTGGTCGAGCCTTGGATCAATTTCATGGAACCAGGGACGTATTCCGTTCCTGCAGGAATCAGATCCGTCACACTTGCATCGGCTGCGATGTCTCCGCCTTCGTTCTTGATCTGAATCGCGTAGGTTACTTCATCGCCGGCACTCACTTCTTGTGGAGATGCGGTCTTGTTGGCCGTTACACACGGTGCCGTGCCAAGGAAGATGTCATCGATGAAGTTGCCTGCACCTATGCTCGCGCTTGCTGTGCTCACCGCCTCAAAGCCGAAGCGAGTGACCTTTTGCCCAGCAGGGACTTTATAAGTACCCGTATAGGTACCCCACGCGGTTTTATCATCCGTCATTTGTCGTTGGACTTCGGCATCGTAAGGGTTAGCCGTTGCTGCCCCAATACGAAGCTGCATCGTGTCAACCCCATTCCGCCCCATATGGGATAGGCGCCAATATATGGTTTGCCCAGGGGTTGTCTTCACATCCTGATACAGCATCCCGTTTTCGAAAGCATTGAGTTCTGCCCATTTCCCGCCATCAGGGGGAGCCGGCCAGTTCTTTACAACCGAAGGATTATTTCGTGCCCAGTCCCATAGCTCAATGACTGGATAACCGTTAGCATCGTCCGTGGTCTTCCATCCAGGTACTTCGGATTCATAATAGTAAAGCCCGGATGTATTAACAGCAGATCCTTTGACAGCGCCTTGCTCAAAACTGCCGTTAATCATCGCTACCGGAGCCGGGCACACATTGGCTTCGCCGGTTATTGACGTACTCACTTCATTTGTAGCTACCTCTTCTGATTTGTTTGTCAAAAGGTTTTCATATTTGATAATGGCCTGATTCTTTGTGATGATGCCCCCATAACCGGATAACACCTTCACCTTAAATTGAATGGTTTTTCCTTGAGGCAATTGGGCGGCATTCGGCACCTCACCCAAATCGATCACGATCATGTCGCTGCTGCTATCATAGTGGGAGTCGTTAACCGGTTGGCCATCCACCACAATAGAGCCTTGAACAAATTCAGTTCCAACAGGAATGCTGTCTTCAAAAATTACATTTGCTGCGGCGTCGCCGCCGTTGTTCTTAACCGTCACTTCATACGTTAATTCTTGACCGGCAGATGCCTCTCCCTGTGGAGATACTGTTTTATCTGCAATGACGCAAGGTTCTGTTCCGAGGAAAATATCATCGATGAAGTTACCTGCTGCCGGGTTGCCGCCCGTGGATGAGACGGCTTCGAACCCAAAGCGTGTCATCGTTTGGCCGGTCGGAACGACGTAGGTACCGGTATAATATTTCCAAGCGTCCTTACCCGTCGTTAGTTGGTCGACAATCGGAAGAACCTTCGGATCCACATTGGCCGAACCTATTTTGACAGCCATGGTATCCACGCCGAGTCTTCCTTTATGCGCTATCCTCCAATAGATCGTTTGCCCGGGAGTCGTCTTCACATCCTGATATAGCTGTGCAGGCTCTTTGCTATTCAATTCCGCCATTTGCTTCCCATGGGGAACAGCATTCTTAAGGCCTTGTTGATCGTTAGGAGAACCAGGCTGGATTTGATCCATTAAACCTTTGTTAAATATTTCGAAGGATCCCGTAGAATCGGTTGTCTTCCAGCCGGGTACGTATTGACCTTGGACCGAAAAATAGCCTGGGCCGGCCGGGAAACTGGGATCGTTAGCCGCATACACCGGCTCCTCAAAGCTGCCATTGATCAACGCTACCGGCGCTGGGCACGTGGCTGGAGGAGTTGTTCCGGTCGTAACCGTCGAAACGACTTCATCGGATTGAATGGTTCCCGATTCATTTGAAGACACGGTGGCTGTATTTGTGATCTTGGTGCCAACCGCTGTATTGTCCTTGGCTTTCACGCGGAATGTAACAACGGCAGCCCCGTCTTCCCCAACCAATAGGGAACCGTTCATGGCAGACGGATTAGGCGACTTAACCAACATGCCTTCATTTGCAAATAGAGGACTTGTTCCGTTAAGATCAGCGACTGCTTTGCCATTCAAAGTCGTGCTGTCCGCTACATATTCCGTATCGTCTGGCAGCTGATCTTTTAGAACGGCTCCGCTCGCCGATACATTTCCGCTGTTTATTACTCTCAGCGAGTATGAATATTCTTGCCCGGGTGAAATCTCATTGCTCTTTTCAGTACCGTTAATCCATTTTTCAACGGTCAGTTTCGGTGCATATGTAGGATAAGCTCCTGACGTAAGATCCCAGAGCAAATTAATATCCGGAACCTGCCCAATTAATGTCAAAAGGTTATTTTCAGGATTTCCAATATACATGGCCCCTGATGCATCCGAAATCAGCAATTTCCCATCCGGTAAAATACTGATGCCGCTGCCCCAAGTGATCGGATTCGTTCCGTCCGAAAGCCTAAACTCACCGAGCGCGTGCTTATCCAGTGTTTTCGGATTAAGTCTGACAAAGGATTCGTCACCAGTCTGAATATAATAGATATTTCCTTCCTGATCGTATACGAGATCCCGTATATCCGTATCTAAACTTGTAAGCGTGGTTATCTGTCCAGAGCTCAAATCGAGATTCCGAATCTCGCGCTCAATGGTCCCCGAGACGTCCCTTTGAACATTATAGGTGAACGTTGAACCGTCTGGGCTAACCCCTCCGGCACCGACTACCGTCCACCCGGAGTTCGTTGCCGCCAGGGTACTGGTTCCATCCGGCATAATTTTATGGATCTCTCCGGTACTGTACCTAAGTCCATAAAAAACACCTTGATTTCGATCTAAACCAATCCCATCGAAAACGGAGTTCAGAGGTACTGTCCCGATCGGGGTTCCCGATAGCGACTGGCCGTCAAATTGGTACAACCATGAGGTGCCATCGGCAGCCCTAACCGTTGCATAGGAATCGGTGCCATTAATGGTTATTCCTCCTGCAGCCTCCACAGGTACTGTCATTACAGGCTGTAACCCGCCAAGAATAACTAATAAGATGGAAAATTGAATGAAAATCCGTTTCAATACGGTTTTTCCTGCCGAGCGGGTAGAATGCAATTTTGTCTCCCTCCAATCGTTATGTTTTCGGATCACCGGAGCTTTAGTGCGATATGCTCATCTCCTGTTTCCGGCACCACTCCTTTTCACCTCCAAATTTATACAATTTCCCGTCAAGTATAAGCTAGCAACCATTTATCGACAATATTCCCGTGGTACCATATATAACCAGCAAAAAATGGACGTTTGGCCCATACCATGATTCGACAAAAAACTACAATGTTGCCGTGCTTAAATAGGCAGTTTGTTTAGGCTGTTGGTCACCGTATGACTTCAATAGATAACGCTGGAATTGCGTTTCCAGTGGGAGGTTAGCAATTGGACGAAGCCCCAACCTAATATAGATTCAGGTGGAGCAAATCCTTAGTACAGAGAGGGGGAAATCCTGCAGGGGGGACATATTACTTTTGGCTTATTGTGCAGCAGAAGTATGGCCTTCAGCTGGATTTTATAGATAAGAAACAGTAAGATAACATTGTAAAAATATAGAGGATAATCAAACTCTTATTGGCTATCCGGCAGTCATCAATTGATATATTAATGCAGACTGGAAGGAGAGAACATGCGAAGAATAGTAGGTATGCTGTTGCTGCTCGCAGGTATGGGGATCGTGACTTTCGCTGTCATTCAGTATGTCGAACACCAGGCAAACTTGAAGGAAGCTATGGCGGAAGCAAACGAACTGATTCGCCAGTCAAATACAATAGATGCTTCGAAAGAACGGCGTGCGGATCCTATATCCTATCGTGATCAAGTGATCGACAAATCCAAGTTCGATCCAAAACCGAACGATGTGATCGGAATGCTTCAAATCCCAAAGCTGGAAGCAGAACTTCCGATCATCGAAGGTACGGATGAAGAGATGCTCGAGAGAGGCGTCGGGCATTACAGCGGTACCGCTTTTCCAATGGATAACGAGCAGATTTTGCTGTCTGGGCACCGGGACACCGTTTTTCGGGATTTCGACATGTTGTCGGTAGGGGATCATTTTATCGTAAAGCTACCTTACGGTACCTTTGAATATGAGATTAAAAGTACGGATATTGTAGATAAAGACGATACATCGGTGATTCGTTCTATGGGAACCGAGGTGCTGGTCATTTCGACCTGCTATCCGTTTCGCTTTGTAGGAAATGCGCCGGAGCGTTATATTTTCTATGCTTACCCGGTCGGGGAAGATGGATAGATTGGGACACAGACTCGCATTGCTTTTGTAAGTGTGTACTCAATAAAAAACAACGCAGCTAATGAGGCTGCGTTGTTTCAGCAACTAAAAAACGTACACTATCGGGGCTTTCGCACCTTATCGTTGAACTTACATAACGCTACTCACCGGTACGGAGGTTCAAGCAAAAGCAGCAGCTCCGCAATAAGGGGAGCAAGCTTATCGGTACCATTTGAGCTGTGTCCGAGGACGTTTACAGCCACCCTTTCTCCTCGGCGATCGCCACGGCCTGCTGCCGGGAATCAGCCTCCAGCTTCTGTATGGCGGAGGAGAGGTAGTTGCGAACGGTGCCTCTCGTCAGGAACAGGGCTTTGCTGATGTCGCCGGTGGTCATGCCTTCCTTGGTTAAGCGAAGCATTTCGATTTCCCGTTCGCTGAGCGGATTCTCCTCCTTCATGAAGAGCGCGGCCGCCAGATCGGTGCTCACAACCCGCTCGCCCTTCATGACCCGCCGAATGGATTCGATCAGGAAATCGATCGGCTCATCCTTTAACAGATATCCCTCTACTTGAGCATCCATTGCTTTTTGCAAATAACCCGGGCGCGCAAAGGTTGTAACGATCATGATTTTGCAGGGCAGACCTGCTTGTCGTATGGATTCGGCCAATTCCAGGCCGCTGATATGAGGCATCTCGATGTCGAGCAGGCACACGTCAGGCTGATGCTGCCGGATCGCGTCCCAGGCTCGCTGCCCGTCGGGCACCTCGGCAACGACCTCGATGTCATCTTCGAAATGAAGCAATGAGGCGAATGCACCGCGAAGCATTTTCTGATCTTCCGCAATAACGATTCGAATCATGAAGCGTCCTCCTTTTCATGCCGGCGAAGCGGGAGATTCAAGGATACCCTGGTGCCTCCCTCAGGCGATGGGGCGATGGCGAAAGAGCCGCCAAGCGTCTTCATCCGCTCCATGATCGACGGGATGCCGTTTCCGTCGCCGTTCCCCGCCAGCCCCACGCCGTCATCCGCGATATGGATTCCGAAGGCATGGTCCTTCGTTTCTAGTCTGATCGTGCACCGCTTGGCACGGCTATGCTTGATGATATTGGTCATGGCTTCCCGGACGCAGAGCGCAAGCATCGTTTCCTCCACGCTGGATAACAGCGGGAGTTTCTCCGGATTCTCGATGCTCAGCGAAATTCCTGCTGTATGCAGCAGTTTGGCCGAATGCTCCAGCTCGCTTGCCAGCGAGATGAACTTCATATCGGATACCAGCTCCCTTACTTGCTTCAGGGCCGTTCGGGTGGTATCGAGAATCTCGCTTAGCTCTCGCTTGGCTTGGACAGCATCCTTATCCACCCATTTCGTTGCCAGCTCGCTCTTCATTTTTATCATCATGAGGGTCTGTCCCAAGGTATCGTGGAGATCCCTGGCGATACGCTGCCGCTCCTCCTGCTGGATATACTTTGCGATCTGCTCGTTGGCTTCATCCAGCTCCCCCTGCAGGCTTTTCGCTTTCTCCTTAATGTAGATGACGATCGGATATACCGATTGAATGATCATGATCGGAAGGTAAATGGCATTGGACGTTTCAAGCAGGGGGTCCTTTCGGAAAACGAACACGAGCAGGAATGATAGGGCAATGGCCCCGCTGCCGATGGCGATATGCACCTTGGACTTGGACCGGCCCAGCAAGTCGGCAAAAATAATCCCGAACATCAGGGTGGTCGGCCCCGTATATACCGCGAGTACGCCAATGGCGAACAGGCCTGTCAGCACGGCAGAGAGCAGCCAGCCGTCCCGGCGCCACAGGGCGATATAGAACGAAACAAGGAACAGCAGGAGCAGCAAGAGGCTGCCCCACAGTCCCAGCGCCGTATCCGAACGAAACACCTGGTAGCATAAGAATACGGTCAGTACGACATCGATGAGCAAATAACTTTTAATCTGATCCCTCGGATACAGCTTATAGAACATATCTAGCCTCCAATCCGGCTATCTTGATTCGAAGAAACCTACCGCCTGTTTACGGACGGTTTCCATGGGTCCCAGCTTGAAGCCGCGAAGCCACAGGGATGCCATGCCCAGCTGAAACGCGGATATTACCAGCCAGACGGCGATAATGACGGCCGAATTCAGCTCGCCGGCAAGGCCCAAGCCCCAGCCGTAGAATACCGCGGATGCCATGATGTTCTGGAGCACGTAGCAGCTCAGCGACATTTTCCCGGCGTTCTCCAGAAGGCGCCACAGCCATTCCAACTTCGTATATTGTATCATTCTCGCCAAAATTGCTATATACCCCATGGACATCAGCGGGGCGAATAAATAGCGCACCGGCAGATCGAAAGCGCCGCCAGGCACAAAAATAAGCAGGTTGAGCGGTACGCCCACATATATCCCCAGCCTAAATAGCCTTTTCCGCAGGCTTTTGCCGTTCTCGTCCGGGGAGAATACGCCTGAGCGCATGAAACGAATCCCGAGCAGGAACAGAAACACGTTAGTCGGTATCACCAGGATGGCTTCCATTCGCAGCGGAAGGAAGTTCGCCAGCCGATATTGGACTTGCTCCATCCAGGTGCCTTCCTGATAAAGGGCAACAACATCGTCAAAACTGCCCAACGATACGCTTGCGCCGCTCGCCAGCATTAGTCCCGCGAGGGCCAGAATCGCAATAGCGAAGACGCTGCCGATTACGTTCATCGTACGTGCGATGAGCCGGTCGCCGCCCTTTACGATGAAGGCTGCAATGATGGCGGTTACTCCATAGCTCATTAAGATGTCATACTCCATGACCAATATAAAATGCAGCAGGCCTTCGAAGACCAGAAACAGGACGGTCCACAAATAAACGCCAGGCCACGGCTTTCCCTTGCGCTTGGCCTGCCGATACTTCATTTCCAGACCGACGCCGAACATGATGGTCAGCAGTCCGAGCAGTTTCCCGTTCACAAGGAATAAGACAATCATGCGAAGTAAGTCATTCGCTCCCCACCAACCGGAATGATCAAAGGTAGTAATGTACCTGAGGTCCCCCGCATGCGCAAAAATCCAAATATTCGTCCCGAGCGTTCCTAGGATCGCGAAGCCCCGCAAAATATCCAGCAGGCGGATTCTGTCCTTTCGTTGTTCCATTTCCCATTCCTTCTTTCTTCTAAGTTCTCTTGTCACTATTGTAGGAACAATCCGTCGGGCGCAACATTCACACCTGTAAAGAGATCCGTATGACACGTGTCATAAATGTTGGGAAAGGGTGGTGTGAGATGGGGTTCTCGTCATGATTTGAAAATTGTGGAATAATAGAAGAAAACAGGAGGAGTGATCATGTACATCGTATCGGCACCAAGGCAGCTGTCGTGGCGCCGAAGTGGATAAGATCCGCTCATTCATGAGCTGGGGTTGGATATCAAGCTGCATGGCAGCGTTGTACTGCGCCAAGCCGTGTCGGACCATGATTATAAGACCCTCGATTATCTACTCGATTATGGGCGGACATCAATTATAATCAGCCCGATATGGTCTATCCTTATCGAGCGACTCCGTTAACGATTGCTGCGCGGATGGGGAATCTTGCCATGGTTAAGCATTTAATTGAGCGAGGCGCGGACGTGACGATAGCGGAAAAAGACGGGGAACAACCTTATGCGATTGCTGTGAGTAATAAAGATACCGCCTTGGCGTACTATTTGAAATCGCTGGAGCCGGCTGAATATCATAGTTTAGAGAACAAGAAGTATGCGCTGAAAAAATATAAATTGACCGATGAACTCGTTCGCTTTCTGACAGGAGACCAGTTGCGGCTTGAGCTATCGCAGAATGAATATGAAATCGGGTATATCGACTTCTTTGCACTGACGGATATAATCGAGAGAAAAGTCGGAGGCACCTGCAACCTCAAATTTAAACTCATTGTCTATCGTCATATGCTTTACTTCGATAAAGTTGCCTTTTTGAAAGGCGGGGATATTTACGATCGGGATGACGGTTCTTACCACTGTGTGGATAGCCTGCCATTTAGTTTCGTGACGCTTAGATCCAGCAATACTTAGAAAGGGGATGAATCCGTAAACGTCAGGGATTCAGGAAAATGGCTATGAATCATTTCAGGAGCATTTTAGAAGAGAGAACAGAAAGTATACTTTATTCCGCAAGCCCATGTTCATCCGAACATGCCGCGGGCTGGATCGGCGGCAATGCCCCGGCCTATTTCGACGACAAAGCGGATACGATCCATGATGGCGACCAGAACTATTACTTTTATTTAAGTCTCGTTCATCCGTTCAAGCCAGCATCTATGATCTCCATTTTCATCCCTAATGACTATGAGGAATACGTGGAGCACAATCAATACCCCGATTGCTCAATCAAGGTGATGGAGCATCCGATGACCGACGAGAGCTTGAACGATCATGTTGCGCACCCGGGCCTAATCAAACATCTTATTTCGCATCCAGAGTCATGCAGCGACTTCCAGTCGATCGATCAGTCTTTCCTGGTCAAATTCGGCGGGAGTCCGAGACTGGTTCAAGATGAAGATTATTATTCGGAGAGGCTGAGGGAGGAAGGGTTCTCCTTTTTGTTGCAGGTAGACGAGGAAGGGTATCCCGAGACGCTGCTCCGAGAGGACAGCAGTTATCCTTTTGGTTTTGGAGCTCTGTATATTTACGCCAAAATCACCACGAATGACGTTCAGGACCTGATAGCGGGCTTCTGGCAGTTCTCATAAATATAAATAACAATTTACCCAAAAAGCGATTGCCGGGACCTGCGGCCGTCGCTTTTTTTTATCACGAATGAGAGTGAAATCATTCCTCATTTTCCAAAGTCGTAATACTTTCGCCCTGTTGGCCGGCTATCGGGTATGGGATGATGGGTTCATCAAAGATTTGAGGTCTTGGACTTTGAACCATTGGCCTTCAGGCTATTGTGATCCTTCCTTCTATTTCAATTGGAGAACCTAGGGTCGCAGCTTTCCTGAAGGAGTTTTATTCAAGAGAGGAGGCGTCCAGGCTATCATATTCCTTCCTTCTATTATTCCTTTAATGACATTAGGGATATGGCTCTCCTGGACTCTTTTATGATGATGAATACCATTTATTTGCGAAGAGCGAACAAATTGATTGTAAGCGAAGGCCAAGGGCCGGGTCGGCTCTCGAAAGCTTATTTGGCAACGGCCATAAACAACATTGAACACCTTGGCTTCGCGTTCTCATATCCACTATTACACGCGATTCGTACCTTATCCAAGGAGCAGTTTGAAGCGTTTTATCAACCACTCATTAATGATTTAAGGGTGCTGGTAGGTGCGCATGTGAAATATGAGCCGATGTATCCTGCTTTCCCGAAACAGGTGATGGATGAGGAAGATGCGGAGCTCTATCTGAATGCCATTTATCATTATCTTACATGGGACTTGCCTGAGTATGAGCTTGAGGAGAGACCTCCGTTGCAGGACGAAGTCAAACTGAAGGTTATTGACCTGGGGAGCAAAGCGGACTTCTATGCCACGATACGTCAGCTTATCCAGGCTAAAGGCTCCATCTCCCAAACAGATAAAGAGGATATTGAGACCGTTATCGAGCATGCAGATCCCGATGAGCTGGAAGCCATTCTTCCTCCCGAGATTCCGTTCAAGGAGAATGCGGGATTCGTGGCAGCCTCATTAATGAAGCATGACAAGGGGAATGTGGAGCTGATCGGGCGTTATTTCAAAACCGCAACCGATGTCCTTCGTCTGGCGGTGGCGTGGTCAGACGGAGATGTCAGTCTGGCGGAAGCCACGCGGTTTCGTAAATTTAAGCGGCGTGAAAGACGACTGATGCTCGGATTGCTGGAACGCTGCCATCCGATAACGGAGGATATGCTCAAATTTAAGGACCGCTGGATTCGTTTGGGTGAAATTCTGCATCCATCCGAATATAAGCATCGGTATATACGCTGCGAGGAAGCTTTTGATATTTTACGCAATCGTAAGCCCTTTACCACGTATAACGGGAGTGTGGAGCTTGCTTTTCAGTACAACCAGGTCTGGAATTTGATTGATCTGTTGATGCAGCGTCCGGGGGAAATTGCCCGCAGATTGGATCAGTTATTGCGATCCACCGAACATACGGAGTATGTTGCAATGGCTTTTGGCGAAGTCGCGAGTCAAGTATCGACGCCGGTATTGCTGCAAGTGAAGGAGCATTTTGCCCGCCGCCGTGAGCCTCAAGAGCTGCGCGTCTTTTTTCCAAAAGGAAATGTGGCGAAAGCCTTTGCCGTACCCCATACGCTCCCGCAGATTGATGAAGCGGCATGCCGGAACATCGTGCAGGTATGCGAGCAGGCGTTGATCCAGCGGTTTGCCGCACTGCCGCCCTTAGGAAAGGCCTATGTCGACGAGCGCTTAAAGGACTATCACGTGCCGTTCTCCCAGAGATCGGCAAGCAAAGCCCTGCATACGATAGTTCGGGGGAGCCGCATGCCGATGACGGAAGGGGATACCATCCGTTTCTTCAGCTGGTGGAAGGAAGGACGGGTTGACGGGGAGCCTACGGGCCGCGTGGATATTGACCTGTCCGCCGTCATGTATGATCAAGATTGGCAGTATGTCGAGCATATCTCTTATACGAATCTGCGGTCTTCCAATTACAAGGCTGTCCACAGCGGAGACATCGTGTCGGCGCCTCAAGGAGCATGCGAGTTCATTGATTTGCATATTCCATCCATCGTCCAATATGGGGGGCGTTATATTGTAGCGACTCTTCATTCGTTTACGAATCAACCGTACTGCAACCTGCCGGAGTGCTTCGTGGGCTGGATGATGCGCAAGAAACCCGGTTCCGGTGAAATATTCGAGCCCTCGACGGTGGCTAATAAAATCGATGTCGCCGCAGATACGCAGATCGCTATTCCTGTTATCTTGGATTTGGTGGAACGTACGGTTATCTGGACCGATCTGTCCCTGACGAGACATCCACATTACTACAACAACGTAGAAGGGAATCAGAAGGGGATGGTTTTGATGGGCAAAGCCATGACAACCCTACGGAAACCTGACCTGTATGATCTTTTCATACTGCATGCCAAGGCAAGAGGAGAGTCGGTAGATACAGCGGATCAAGCGGAAACGATCTTTTCGGTGGAAAATGGGGTTACTCCATTCGATATTGAGCAGATTATGGCGGAATATGTGGTGTAAAAGTGGATGGAAGTGGGAGGTCATGATGAATGAGGAGCAGCTTACGCTGCTCCTTTTGGGGCTGGAGCGTGAAGTAACATAGAAGGTGAAGCATAGTTTCGGCTTTGAGGAGGTTTACTTCCCTAAAAGACGACCATCATCATTCCATTTTCCATACATTTTATTCATACGAGTATGTTCTATAAATTTATCCAATCGTGTATGATACAGACCTGCGTCGCTCTGCACGGACTGGATGTTGTCGATCCTGACTCTAACATACAGCTCTGGCAGGGCTTTGAAGTTGTGATACAGCTCTTCATCCTGCTGCAACTCCATCAATATAGATTCTTGAATTACAAAAGCTTCGGTCCTCATATCAGGAAGTACTTTCTTTCCTGCTTCAGTCATGAGGCCTAATCGCTCTAACCGTCGGACACGCTCTTTATTGAGCTCTGACCAGTTGCTGTTTTTCTTCCTGGGTGAGAATCGTTGTGCTGTATGCGTGGCATCCATTTTTTTACGTGTGCTGTCAATCCAGCCAAAACATAAGGCTTCCTCAACCAAATCCAGATAATTTACGGAAGGATCGGTAATGATCGACCAACAATAATCTTCAGCACGGTGATTATCGCTTAACCACTTCCGCCAATCCTGCCGAGTCTGCACGTGTACCGACTTATCGATTTCCATGGTTTTTGGGTCACCCCTGGCTTCGTGAATTCAGCATCTCTAGATAGTGAGCATTGTACATAATACCGAGCACGTTGCCGAATGGATCTGTAACAGATGCCGTGATGAAGCCTTCCCCCCGATGTACGAGCGGCTCGTACTCTTTAGCACCCATGGATTTCAATTGGCTGAAGGTGGCTTCTATATCATCGACATGCCAGTACATGATCGCTCCGCCGGGGCCGGACATTGGTTGTGCAGGGGCAAAACGGCGATCAATGAGACCCAGCTCGTGCTGGTAGTCTCCAACTCGAAATTCGGCATAGGCCAGTTGACCATCGGGTCCCGAACGTTCGAAATAAGGTGTTATACCCAGCAGATCCGAATACCAAGCCTTTGCCGCTTCCATATCGTCCGCCCAGTAACTGATGGTCGCAAATCCTCGTAAAGTTGGATGTGTGCTCATAATTTATACTTCCTCCTAAAACCCGTTATGATGGTTGTTATAGCTATTATGAGCTGCGATGACTGACGGCGTTATGTCAGTGTTCCTACAAGTTTTATTTATTCCCTTGGCGCACCTTTAACAGTTTGCCTTTTACCGTCGTGTTTTTCATCATTTCAAGCACAAGAGGTCCCTTGCCATTCAGAATCTCAACATCCGTCACAAAATCGTGGATCGTAATAATCCCAATATCGTCGGCGGTTACCCCTTCAAGCTTGGCAATCGTTCCGACAAAGTCTACGGCTCTAAGCTTCTTTTTCTTGCCGCCATTGAAGTTAAGCTTCATAATTTGTTTGTTTAATTGCTCACGCTTATCCTTTTTCAGCTCGGGTTGGATTCTTAGTTTGTGCCCGAAAGCTTCTCGCCGGTGATCGACTTCTTCTTTGGAGGGAGCTTTCACTACTGGTATGGGAAACCCAATATACTCTTCAATGTCGGCTAATCTTCTATCGTCCCTTGGTGTGACGAAAGTAATCGCTTTACCGGTTTTGCCTGCTCGTCCCGTACGTCCCGTGCGATGAACATAGCTTTCCTTCTCAAGCGGGATATCGTAATTAATCACATGAGTGATATTCGTGATATCGATACCTCTGGCGGCTACATCCGTCGCTATCAAGTAACGGAATTGCCCTCTTCTGAACGCATTCATGACCTCGAAACGCTCTTCCTGCTCCATTCCACCGTGAATACGATCACATGGGTAGCCAAGATCAGCCAATGATCTGAATAGATTATCCACATGCTCTTGCGTACGGCAGAACACGATACAGCTCTCCGGACTCTCAACAATGAGCAGATCCTGAAGAAGGGCGAGTTTCCTCGTCTCCATCACCTGAATAAGCTCGTGTTCTATCGTGGCAGTTGTTATACCGCTTGCTTGAATCTCAATGTGGGCAGGATGGTTCATATATTTGTGGGCCAAATTGGCCACATCCTCAGGAAACGTAGCGGAGAATAACATGGTGACCCTGTCACGCGGCAGCCGTTGAATAATCGACTGAACCTGCTCAATAAAGCCCATATTCAGCATCTCATCCGCTTCGTCAATGACGAGATAAGCAATCCGCTCCAGTGAGAGCGATCCGCGTTCCATATGGTCCAGCACACGTCCCGGCGTACCCACAACCATGTGCGTTCTTTGCTTTAACTCGGCTTTTTGTATGTGAAAAGGATGTTTCCCAAAAAGAGGTGTTGCTTTGATTCGCTTAAAACGCCCAATATTCGTGATATCTTCGTTGACCTGTAACGCCAGTTCGCGGGTTGGCGTCAGGATTAATGCCTGCGGCTTATTCTCATTCCAATCCACTAGCTCGCAGAGCGGGATCCCATAAGCAGCTGTTTTGCCGCTACCTGTTTGTGATTTGACCACCAGGTCCCTTTTCTCAAGCGCAACCGGAATGACTTCCTGTTGTACCTCCGTCGGTGTCTCATAGCCCAAGCTATTCAGCGCTTTCACAATCGATTCGCTTAATTGATAATCCGTAAAGTGTTTCTTACTCATCTTCAACCTCTTCTACGCTATATTCGAATACCTATATATACCGGCTCTCACCGTACATCTACAGTATGCTCATTTATTATACTGTGAATCTGGTTTTGATATTGAAATTTATACATTCTAACCAGAAGGGATCGTAAAGCAGATCCAAATAGAGCATAATCACGTACAAGGGCATAGTATGCATCGCTAGCTTCACTATGCTGGAGAGTGACATGCCGGAATGGTATAATCTCAGAAAGGATGATTAGTGTGGGAGGCGTGAAACGATGAGTGAGGAGCTAATAGAGCAGCTGGAAGAGTGGCATGAAGAGGATGAATTTGAAGAGATCGTAGATGCGATTACGGAGATTCCTGCGGAAGATCGCGATTATGTGCTGATCAGTCACTTGGGCAGAGCGTTGAATAATCTTGAACGTTATGAAGAGGCGGTTGAGCAATTCCTGGCCATTCAAGAAGAGGGCAAGGATGATCCCTTATGGCATTACCGCATAGGCCTTGCTTATTACTATTTGGAGCGGTATGAAGATGCTCGCAAAGCATTTGAAGTGGCCGATCACCTGGATCCCGGCGATGAAGATACGTTGGAGTTTCTGGAGTGGATTCGGAACAAAACCGCTCCGCAACCTGCTAAGGAACCCAATGCGGTGTCTTATACGGACCCCGATGTGCTGAATTTCTGGGATGATGGCGCGCTTGAGGCAGACCAATACGTGTCGGCTCCGCCTACGGATGAATTGATTGAATCCGTGGAGGAAGCACTGGTCTTCAAACTTCCCGCCTCTTATATCCAAGCAATGAAATTACATAATGGCGGGATTCCCCGCAACCGGAAGTTTCCTATCGGAGATGGAGCCCAGGATTATATTGAAATTACAGGTATTTTGGGCATTGGACGAGAGAAGAAAAAATCATTGTGCGGAAGCTTGGGCAGCCGCTATATGATAGAGCATGGCGGATATCCTGAGATTGGTGTGGTCATTTGCGATTGTCCTTCCCAGTCCGAGGTCGTGATGCTGGACTACCGTTCATCCGGAAATGACGGGGAGCCTGAAGTCATCCATGTGGACAAGGCTAATGATTACAAAATAACCCGCCTTGCTGCGAATTTCGAGGCTTTCGTTGGCGGCTTGAAACAATAACATAAGCATAAAATGAATGAAGCATCTCCTACCGTGGGAGATGCTTTTTCTTTGTATATGTAAAGATGGGGGTTGATTAGTTCTCCCGATGATCCAGTGTATCCACGATGTCTTTAAGTACACGAAAGAGCAGCTTGCTTTCAGACAATGTACGAGAATAAAGCAGCGAGCTGATGGATTCTAGGACCTCTGCCTTCTCACTTGCGGTATCCAGACTATCTGTCTCGTGGAACTGGAACATAGCTGCTGACGATACTCCTAATCCCTCGATGATCTTTTCCAGTGTTTCAATGGATATATTTCGTTCCCCGCGTTCTACCGTTCCTATGTAAGAGGCGTTTATCCCAGCCTTTTCTGCTAGTTCCTCCTGGTCATTCCCTGTTTTTTTCTGAGCTGCTTGATTCGTTCGCCTATCATTTTTAGGAGCATCTTTAACCACCTCTATTTCAGATTAAAGAAGTAGTATGGCAACAAACAGAATATAATATTCAATATTTTATTGTAAATAGTGCTTATATACACTAAGAGTATGGATGTTTGCGGGAACAAAAAGGAAGTTCGATGCGTAGCACAAAAAAGACTAATGGTGTGGATTGCAGAAGAAGATCTTCATGATTTTCAGATCTATGGATTTTATCAGCTTCATCAATAGAGTTATTGAATTGATCCCAATTCCAATTCACCCGTGATGCTATATTTTTTGTATCCCAAAATATTCCAACCTATGCTAAAATGGATACAAAAAAGAAAGTTAGGGAGGCATTTAATTGATAGGGCGCAGTGGAAATCCAACACTAAACGAAGAAACATTTGAGAAGAGTGGGTATTACAACGGCCAGGAAACGATGACGATTGGCGGAACGGTGAATAAATCGTTCATGCTGCTCGCGCTGCTGATCGGGGCAGCGGTCATTTCATGGGCTATGTATTTTAACGGGTATGATGTATTCCCGTTCATGATCGGGGGAGCGATAGGCGGCTTTGTTCTGGCACTGATCATCAGCTTTGTGCCGAAGGCAGCCCCTTACTTGGCACCGATCTATGCGATCGTGGAGGGGTTTTTCCTCGGTGCATTATCGGCTCATTATGAATATCTGTATTATGGAATTACATTACAAGCGGCTTTACTGACAATGTGCATATTCCTCGGTATGCTGCTCGCTTATAAAACAGGTCTGATCCGGGCAACCGCAGGCTTCAAAAAGGGTATTATCGCAGCAACCATCGGCGTTGCACTTGTATACCTGTTTAGCTTCGTTCTGGGCATGTTCGGTGTGGCGGTGCCTTACCTGCATGACAGCACCCCGATCGGCATCGGAATTTCGGTTGTCATCATCATTATTGCAGCCCTGAATTTCATACTCGATTTTAACTTTATCGAAGAGGGAGCACAGCAAGGTGCACCCAAATATATGGAATGGTACGGCTCTTTCGGTTTGTTGGTTACACTCGTGTGGTTGTATATCGAAATTATCCGGTTGCTGGCGAAGCTGGCGAATCGGGATTAATATCTGGATGGGTACGGTCAACATCGCTGTCGGGGCATTCTCGACAGCGATTTTTTTTAAGATATCAGAAAGGATATGGCCTTTGAAACAGTCGAATAATAAATTTCCTTCAGTAAACCCTACAAAGAGCGACTTGTGTTTAAATAATAAGTAGATACTGTCATCATCATACTGCTTGAAGAAGGAGATCCCATGACCAATAAGAAAGCCATGATCGATATAGGTTGGAACTTTGAGAACAGTTATGCCAAGCTGCCGGAGTCCTTTTTTACAAAACAAGATCCCACGCCTGTGCGCTCACCGGAGCTGATAATCCTTAATGAGCCGTTGGCGGCATCTCTGGGTTTAAACGCCGAGGGGCTGAAGAGCCCAGAGGGTGCAGCGATGCTCGCAGGCAACGAGATACCCGAGGGGGCATCACCGCTCGCACAGGCTTATGCCGGGCACCAATTCGGTTATTTTACGATGCTGGGCGACGGCCGTGCGATTCTGTTGGGTGAACAAATCACGCCGCAGGATGAGCGTATGGATATTCAGCTTAAAGGCTCGGGCCGGACCCCGTACTCCCGTGGAGGAGATGGTCGGGCGGCTCTGGGTCCGATGCTGCGCGAATATATCATCAGCGAGGCCATGCATGCGCTGGGGATACCGACTACCCGCAGCCTGGCGGTGGTGTCCACCGGCCAGCCTGTCACTCGTGAGAGGGAGCTGCCGGGTGCGATTCTGACCCGCGTGGCCTCGAGTCATGTGAGAGTGGGCACATTTCAATACGTAAGGGGAGCGGGTACAACCGAGGATCTGCGGATTCTGGCAGACTACACCCTGCAGCGGCATTACCCGGAGGCTGACGTTGGTTACGGTGCCAACCGATATCTTGTCCTGCTTCAGGAGGTCATCAAGCGTCAGGCCGCTCTAATCGCCAAGTGGCAGCTCGTCGGATTTATCCATGGGGTGATGAACACCGATAATATGACCCTCAGCGGCGAAACGATTGATTATGGCCCTTGTGCCTTCATGGATAACTTTGACCCGAATACGGTATTCAGCTCCATCGATTCACAAGGCCGCTATGCCTATGTGAACCAGCCGTATATTGCGGCTTGGAATCTCGCAAGATTGGCCGAATCCCTGCTGCCACTGCTACATGAAGAAGAGGAACAGGCCGTCAAGCTGGCCGAGGGTGCGATTGGGAGTTTTACCGATCTGTATCACGAGCAGTGGCTTGCAGGCATGAGAGCCAAGCTGGGGATCTTCCAAGAAGAGGAGGATGACGAATCCCTGATCGAAGACCTCCTTAAGATGATGAAAAATCACCAGGCGGATTATACCAATACCTTTCGTGCGTTAACGTTTGACAAGCTGGAGGATACGCCTCTAAACGGCACCCCCGAATTGGCTTCCTGGTATGAGCGATGGCAGGCGAGACTTGGCAGCCAGCAGGAATCGAAGGAACAATCCCATCAATTAATGCGCAGCAGCAATCCTGCGGTCATTCCCCGGAACCATCGGGTGGAGGAAGCGCTGGAAGCAGCGGAGCAGGAGGGGGACTACAGCGTGATGGAGCAGCTGCTTCATGCGCTGTCCGATCCATATGCGCATTCGCCGGAACAAGCGGAATATGCTATCGTGCCGGAGTTGTCGCGTCCTTACCGAACCTTCTGCGGCACGTAAGAATAGCGGAACGTTCCAATAGCGAGCATGAATCGGGTACTATCACAAAAGCCCTTGGACCGGTGTCCAAGGGCTATTCATCGTATGGCTATTTTATTCGAGACCTTATTCAACATCATAGCAGAGCCGAAAGAAACAGTCTATATTTTTGCCCGGAAATGCCATAGAGTGGGGAAGCCGGCAAAACCAAATGAAATGGAGCGTGGTCTCATGAGTTGGACTTGTCACCTCGATGAAACAGATGTACAGGAGTATGTCGGAAAGGTTTTGGGTACCGGTTATGTTGTGGCGGATGTCACGAGGATGCATGGCGGGGCGCAAAAGGTTGTCTATAAGATCCAGTGTCAAAACGGATTCTCCTGCGTGTTGTATGTGTGGGACTTGACGAAGAATTATTTTCAGGAAGAAATAGGGAACGAAAGTGTGCATGAACGATCCTTTGGCGGGCATTCGTTCGAAATCAATAACAGATGGTTAAAGGAGCATGGTATTTCGACGCCTGCTCTATATAATCTTCACACGGAACGGGAGCGATACCCGTTTGACTATGCATTAGTCGAATATATGGAGGGACAGAAGGCGGAAGCCTACTTTCAGCATCCGGATCAACGGGTTCGGGATGAGGTCTTTGAACGGGTGGGCAACATGATCGCACGCATGCATGCAAATCACAGGCAAAACTATGGTAAGCCTGATCAAAGCTGGAATCAACGGGAGCGATGCCATCTTGTGCAGTTGGAAAACGCTAGGGAACAGCTGTCCTACATCATCCTTCATAACGAGAGTATCCGGAACAATCACGACAGGCTGCTCGCTATATTGCATGAGCTTGAATCCAGGATCGATTCCCGTCGGCGTTATGGCTTTATCCACGGCGAGTTGGGCCCTGACCATATTCTGGTTACAGACCGTTTAGAGCCCTGTCTCATTGATATTGAAGGTGCGCAATACTTTGACATCGAGCATGAGCATACGTTTCTTGAGCTGCGATTCGGGAAGCATTACCCTTACTTCCACCAAACCGGGCTTGATTTGAATCGGATGTTGTTTTACCGTCTGCATCACTATATCTCATTAACCTCGGGCGGCTTGAAGCTGCTTCACCGTGGATTCCCGGATCAGGCATTTGCTTCAAATTTGGCTGATTATCACGCACGCAACACGATCCGTTTCATCGAGGAATGGCAGCAAACCCGTTAACAGGTCCTTCATGAGATGGGTTGAACACCATTAACTCTGCTGCATGGGTTTTAAGAAAGGGCGGTAAACTCCTGCCTATAGATCCGCTCTACCATGCCAAGCACCTCCGTACTTTGGCTCGAGAATTTCAAAGGCGTTACTTTCCCCTTGTTGAGAAAGACTCCCGTCGATTGTGGGGAACTGCCTATCGCTGCTTCATACAGACGTGAAGCTCCCTCACTGGGATGAGAGAAGAACAGGTGGCGGATCGGGATCATAAATTTTGGCATTCCGGCGTTGTTGGTGATGGTTGTTTTATTTGCTCCCGGACAGACACTCCGGATCATAATGCCATCCTTCTGTATGGAATTGGCGATCTCCTGAGTCCACAGCGATAGCGCTAATTTACTTGCAGCGTAAGGTCCAACCAGCTTTTTGAACACGGTAGGGGAAGCCAACGTAGTGTAATCGAACCGTTTGAGATACAGCAGCGCATTGGAGGACGTATTGATTACCGTTTTGAAGCTGCCTCTCGCTAGGAGCTCTTTCATTTCCATCAAGATGATATAAGGCACCACGGAGTTTACTTCAAAATGCATCTCGCGCCCTTGTTTGGAGTAGGATAATTGGCCAAAGGAAACACCTGCGTTATTAAACAGCAGGTCGATATGCTCCTCGTGTTTCTTGATCTGATTCAGCGAGGTTTGGAGATCCGTGAAATCCGACAAATCGGCCGTGTATATTCTCAGCTGCTGCGACATAATGCAGTCTTGTACAAGGGAATCACCGGATGGAAAGGCAGAACGGATCAAAGCGAGGACTTGCCAGCCTTCGGATAACAATCGCTTGGTTAGCTCCAAGCCAATGCCGGAGCTTGCACCCGTGATCAAGGCGACTCGATTATTTCTTTTATGTGTCATGTGTCATTCTCCTATACTTAAGATTCTTCACTGGTCGCCCTATCGGGATTTAGCAGGGACTGATTATGGATCAACTTGTCGTCGATGAACCGCAGAATGCGCTGCAGGTCCGAAATTTGCTCGGTAATTTTCTGACGGTAATTCTGGAGCATGGCGTTCAGCTCCGGAACGGATTGAATATTTTCCTTAAAGGGAAGATGCACATAGGCTTTCATATCCTCCAGTGACATTCCTGTCTTCTTCAGGCATGTGATGAGTTCCATAATTTCGGCATCCTCTATGTGATATACACGATGGCCATTATCTTTCCTTGCGGGAGGAGGAAGGAGACCGATCTTCTCGTAATGGCGAATGGCATCCTCAGTCAAGCCGGTTCGTTTAGATACTTGTTTGATGGAATATGTGTCTCCCATGTTGGCACCTCTTTCTGCAGCAGCGCTTGGTTTGCCCTATTATCGTACAACTTGGTGTTAACACCAAGTCAATATCGATTTTTATTCACAGATCAAATCATTTACGTCTCTGTGCCCTTTGATGAACTGGATTATAAAGTATGGCCAGATCAATCTTTTGGAAATACTTATATAAACACTAAAGACTAGCTGCTTCTAGAAAGGGAGAATGAAATGCAAGCCTATGTAATGCCTGTTTTCATTGCTTTATCCATTTGTTTTGTATTAGCATCCTTTCTGACGCTCCCTTGGGCGGTTTATCAGTATCGTAAACATGGGTACTTTAGCTTTTGGAGAACATTACTTATCTTAAGTTTTATCTTTTATGGATTAAGTGCTTTCTTCTTAGTGATTTTTCCACTCCCCAGCGCTCGGAATAATTGTGCTTCAATGGATCCCGGCACGATTTTTACTCAATATCGCCCTTTTCAATTTATACGGGATATTCAACGCGAAAGCGGATTTCATTGGACGGCCCCTTCGAGTTATATCCATTTGTTAACAACGCGGGCCTTTTATCAAATGTTTTTTAATGTTTTGCTTTTGTTTCCATTAGGTGTGTTTCTGAGGTATTTTTTTAAGGGGAAAGCGAAATGGTTTCATGCTGCTCTTATTGGCTTTGGGGTTTCGCTTTTCTTTGAAATAACCCAACGAACCGCTTTGTTTGGCTTTTATGAATGCCCCTACCGTATATTTGATGTAGATGATTTGTTGACGAATACGGTTGGGACTTTACTTGGCTTTATACTCGCCCCCATGTTTTTGGTGTTAATACCATCGCGGGAAACGCTTAGTGAGCAAAGCCACTTCTTTCACAACCAGAGAAAAGCAACCTTTGGTGCCCAGCTCATGGAGGTTCTTCTAAATATTATGATTGCCAGAGTGATAACCGGCTTTATATTCGGGTTGCTGAAGGGTCCAGGATTACTTGTTGACGAGATCATCTTTGCCATTGTTTTCTTTGTGTTAATGGTCGTTATCCCTGTGATTTGGAAAGGAAATACGGTGGGTTCTAAGATCGTTCGCATGAGATTACTTCCGGAAAAGGGGAATTGGATAGGATGTTTGAGTCGACGTTACGCCATTGTCTATTTGCCTTTATTGTGTTCAGCTTTATCGGAGATATTTTCTAATCATATGGGTGAAGATCTTCTAGCCAACCTTTTTGCAATTGGAGTGGCTTTCCTTACAGGACTGTTATGGTTCTTTATCTTCTGCCATATCGTAATTAGATGGATCAAAAAGGACAAAACTCTTTACTTTAATCGATACAGTCACATAGAGGCTGTTAGAATTACGGGCGAAAAGTGATCAATGTAAAAATAGGATACGAATTCATGTGGAACTAAGAATAAGTCGATTACGTTATTAAATCGAGACGATTCCGGTTTCTATAGGAAGTGGCATGGTGAATACGGAACGGATGGGAGCTGAGGGTTATGAATTTTGATATCAAGGAAGCCGTTGAGATTCTGGAGCGAACCCCCGTCACCTTGGAGCACATGTTATCCGGTTTATCGGATGGGTGGCTTAGGAGCCATGAAGGGGATGGCACCTGGAATGCCATGGAAGTGATTGAGCACCTAATCGAAGGTGAGCGGACCAATTGGATACCGCGGCTGGAGTTTATGCTGCAGGAAGGGGAGGGCAAGCCGTTTCCGCCCTTTGACCGTTACGCTCACTTAAACGAACCTGGAGGGGGATCTATCGATCAAAAGCTGCATGCATTTAAGGTTATCCGTGCTCAAAACCTGGTTAAACTAAAGGATCTAATGGAATCCGGGCCTAATCTCGAACGGACGGGCCTGCACCCGGCATTCGGTGTGGTGAAGTTGAGAGAGCTGCTGTCGACGTGGGTGGTGCACGATTTAACGCATACCTCTCAAATCGTGCGGGTGTTGGCCGAGCGTTACCGAGATGACGTGGGGCCTTGGATCGAGTATCTGGGAATCCTGAAGAGACGATAATATGATTGGCAGGCAAGCTCTTAAAACGACCGTATTAGGCACTCGAGGGAGTCTGATAGAAAATATTAAAAAGCCGATGATCCGCATTCGACTGCGATGATCATCGGCTTTTTGCGGTAGGGGTGTGGTGACGCCAGGCGCATACCCCAGTAAGGATGCTGTCCAGGATAGCTTAGAAAAGGTTTTGAATGTTACCGCTTGTCGTCTTGCTGTCTCTCATTCAAATGCTCCGTCAGATACTTCACGATGCCATCCTCCGCGTCCTGAGAGTACTGCCAGACCATCGCTCCTCCGAGATTCTTACTCTGGATGTAGGCCACCTTCTCCTTCAAGGCTTCTTGATCCTCGTAACTGA
Source organism: Paenibacillus sp. JZ16 (assembly GCF_015326965.1). Taxonomy (NCBI): domain Bacteria; kingdom Bacillati; phylum Bacillota; class Bacilli; order Caryophanales; family Paenibacillaceae; genus Paenibacillus; species Paenibacillus sp. JZ16. Next base: position 4,172,991 of record NZ_CP017659.1, on the reverse strand, counting down.
TGAAGGTATGGCCGTCATAGAGGTAGGCGGCCTTCGCTTTGTTGTCGTAATAACGCGTGAAGCCGTTTTTGTTCAGGTAGGCTTTCTCGATCTGCTTATAATTGAGGTTCACCTTGTCGATGTCGATGGGCGTTCCGGGAGCGAAGAGTCCGTCTTTGGTGCCCTTGGCTTCTTTCACGTTTTTCCAGCCGTACGAATAAGCAGGGACGCCAAGCAGCAGCTTCTGGCTGTCGATATCATGGTCCAGGTACATCGAGATAATTCCATCAATGGAATGCTTGGATTTCCCCTGGCTGTCCACATACAGATTGGAGTTAAAGCCGGTGGTGTCGGACCACTTGCCTGTCAGGTCGTAGGTCATGACGTTGATGTAATCCACGTATTTCTCCACTTTTTTGACCTCGACGTTTTGGAAATACCAGTCCTGGGTTCCGGAGGCAAACGTCAGCAGATATTTCTTGTTCTTGTGAGGCAGCCTGTACAGCTTCTCGCGCAGCTCCTTCATCAGACTGGTGAAATTCTTCGTATCCTCCGGGCGCGCTTTCTGCGTATTCCAGGCATGAAACGCCGGATACTCCCAGTCGATATCCACGCCGTCCAGATCCAGCTCCTTGACCAGGTTGATGATGCTCTCGGTGAAGAGGTACCGGTTGCCGTCCAGCGAAGCGTCGGAGAAGCCGTCTGCGCCGTAACCACCTATAGCCAGGACCATTTGGGTCTTCGGATTCGCCGCTTTCAACTGCTTGATGTTTTCTTTGATCTGGTTGTTGGTTGTGCTGTCTTCATGGAAATAGAGATCCGTTCCCTTAATCTTGGCAAAAGCGATAAACGCGATGTCCACGCCTTTCTCCGATAACTTGATGTGTCGGTAATCCTGCCAGGCTTCCACGTAGACTGCCGTGATTTTCCGGTCCTCCGCGGCGGAGATCTGATAGAAATAGAGACCCATACCGACAAGCAGCACCACAATGAATATTTTCGTATATATCGTTATCCGCATCGTTCTTTAACCTCGCCCGCCGAATAGAATGTAGGTTGCCGTCTTGCTTAGGTTCAGCACCTTGACGGTGATGTAGCTGATGGCGAAGATGATGGAGATATTCACGATCAGACTGAGGGAGGCTTCCAGAAACGTGGCCTCGATCTCGGTTCGGCCGGATAACATCATCTCGACCAGCAGGTGAATCAGATAGATGCTGAAGCTCGCCCGGGAGACCGAGCTGATCAATTTCTGGATTTTATGGTTCACTTGATTGCTGATTCGGGCTTCCTTCTCCTTAAAGAAGATAAACAAACCGACAGCCATGAAGAAGGTGGTGACGGAATAGTTGCCGTAGAACATCTCATCCAGGACACCGCTGCGCAGCGAGACAAAATAGGTGGCCACCGGCGTGATGAAAAACGAGATGATGCCCAGATTGTATAGAATGCTCTTGGTTTTGAGCGGCAGCTCAAAGTGGAAGAGATAGTACCCTAGGATAAAATAGCCGAGGAAGCCCATGAAGAACGGGATGTTCATGATGGGAATGTTGATGTATTGATCCGTTGCACGAAATACGGCATCCGAGATGAAGCGATAGGCGATACTGACGATGAACCAGAGGAGCAGATAATACCGGAGATCCTTCTCGCTGCAGGATTTGATAAATTTGCTCATCAGCGGCACCGTCATGTAGATGGCAATAATGGCGTACAGGAACCACAGATGCACATAATTCCGGTCGGTCAGCAGCCGATACCCGAAGTCAACAACGAACTCATAGGCATTCAGCTTGCTTCGCATCAGATAGTATTGATTGTACAAGCCATAGATGAGCGACCAGGTCAGAAGGGGAATGAGCAGCGGTACGACGCGCTTTGCATAGAACTCCCGGTAGGATGTAATCTTCGTGCGCAGGATCATCGCCCCGCTGATCATGAAGAAGACCGGCACGGCGAAGCGGGATATGGAGTTGAACCCGTTGCTGATCCACCAGGAGGAGGAATGGAAATCATTCGTGCTGGTCAGTACCTCCGCTGTGTAGTGCAGGATGATGACGGCAACAATGGATAGGATTCTTAGGATATCGACATAGATAATTCTTTTATTGGGAACCATGCTGTTTCAGGCAGCCTCCTTCACCATAAGTTAATTCGATCCTGCGGCGATGTTCTGGCTGATGGCGGCCACGCCTTTGCGCTCCACGAAGCCCCAGCCTTCATCATTGTCAAAATATTTGAATGTCCCCGCAATGTTAATGTACAACAGCAAATTTCGGTAGGTTAACAGCTCCGCTTGGCTGAACAAGAACATCTTCATATAATCGGAAAATGTATAGGTACTGCCATATTTACGGCATAAGTACAGGGCGATTATGATCTGTGCCGCATTCAGCAGCACGCTCATCAGCAGGAAGATGATGGCATGCAGGAGGTTTCCGCCAACGATCAGGGTCTGCCCCAGATAAAAAATCGTAGTAAACGCGGAGAGTGTCCCCAGCATAAATCCGTCAATCGCAAAGAACAGGCTCACGCTGACGCTGAATTTTCGGGACAGCCTGGACCAATAGATGAGGATGCAGTCAATAAAGGCCTTTTGCCAGCGGATGCGCTGCTTATAGAAGTTGGGTAGATTCTCCGGACATTCGGTGTAGCATACCGCTTCGGGAGCGTAGACGAGTTTTTTCTTCAACTGATTGGCTTTGATGTACTCGTGGATTTTCAGCGTAATGTCGATATCCTCCCCGACCGTGCTGCGGAAGCCCTCAACATGAACGAGAACGTCTTTATAGAAGGCGCCAAACGCGCCTGAAATCACCACGATGGAATTAAAATACGATTGCGTGAGTTTGCGGACGTAGAAGCCGTGCGTATAATTGATGATCTGGCTCTTGATGAGCCCTCTTCCGCGAAACTTCTCAACGATGGCCCCGTTCTTGTCCCGCGCGGCGCCCTGTACAATTTTGACGGTACCGCCCAGCGCAATGATGTCGTTATCGTGAAAATATTGATTCACATACTTGAGCGAGTCGGCTTCCAGCATGCTGTCCGCATCCAGGGTGATGACGATATCGGAGGCGGCATGATCGATTCCGGCATTCAGCGAATCCGCTTTTCCGCCATTCATCTTATCGATAACGTAAATATGGCGGTAGCGATTCGAGCGATAGAATCCTTTTATCGGCTTGTAGTTCAGCTTGCTGTCGGCCGATCTGGTACTCGGCTCCAAATCCAGAAGCTCGTCTAGGGCGGATAAGGTTCCGTCCTTGGAGCCGTCGTTGATGATCATGATCTCATAGTTGCTGTAGCGCAAGCCCGCCATGGCATCGATGCAATTTCGAATCGTCAGCTCCTCGTTGTAAGCGGGGACGAGCACAGAGATTGATTTTTCGGCGAGATCGGGATTTAGCTTCTTCACCTTGCTGCACAGCAGCGGGATGAAGGTATACAGGGTTTGAAACACGAGAAATACGCCGGCTAATCCATAAAAAAAGTACTGCAAACTCCTCACTCCTCTCTTCTTCGTCTCTCTTTGTGATGAAGACCAGTATGGTGCGCCTACTCTATTGGACTTTAGATTAGGTATGCGCTTTTTCTATAACAAGCAATGTCAAGGGGGAAAATCCAGGTATTAAGGGATAATATAATCCAATTAAAACCTTTCATTCCATATAAACCCATATAACACTCTATGTAATAAACTATCGTAATGGACTCCTAAATGTAAAACCGCTCTATAGAGCAAGAAAACGAATACATAGATGCTTTTCGAGAGCAGTCTCTCTTTTGGTTCCACTTTCTATATTTTAGGCGGATAAAGCGATTTGGCAGGGGGTGCCCATGGATTCTGGAACAAGGATTCAGGGGGATTCGCACTAATAGGATTTCATGCATTGTAAAAAGCCATAACCAAGTTGAGCCTAGCTCGCGTGGTTATGGCTTCTAAAGGTTGTATCGCCCCGTGCTGCACCTGAGGGTTGTCTGACACTTCTACATAAAGTCGTAAAAGTAACGGATGAAATGAAAAAAGATTGGTGAGGTATAGGTCAGGCTGTCGACCCGGCTCAGATAGCTTTTCTTCAAGGCATCGAACCGCCCGTCATCCCCGATTAACAAATCGCGCTTCAGCACCGAAACCGTCAAGCTGCCGAAGAATCCGGCGAGGCTGATCAGCATACCGGACAGAAGGCCAAACGTCGGGCTAAGCGGCGTCAGATAGGGATAGATGAGATAGGAGCTTGCGGTGGTTGCGATAAACGCGCAGGCAAAGCCTTCCCAGGTCAGATTCGGGTTCGAGGTGGGCACGATTCTCCTTCTCCCAAAATAGAGTGAAGCGATTGTGTGCACCACATCGTTTAGCTGCGTTAAGACGACGAGAAACAGCACCAGCCCTGCTCCATACTGAGGCGTGGCGAATTGGAAATAGGCCAGGTGGCTGAGACCGAACACCATGAGCATCAGACCCCATTGGGTGGAGCTGACGCTACGCATAAAGCCGACGGTGCCTTTGTTAATCAACCGCGGAAGCGGCAGCACCAGGAATACATAGATCGGAATAAACACGATAAACATCCCGTACCATTCGATGTAGATCCAATAGAATTGGACGGGTATGGTTAAATACGCCCATAGAAACAAACGACGATCGGCTTTTCGTGTTTTGATCATCGAGAAATATTCTTTGAGCGTAAAGAAGGTTAACACCATAAGGGATAGCAGGGAAACCACAGGATTCAGAAGCGTGGCCAAGCAGAAGATGACCAGCATGCCCCACCAGGTTTTGATGCGAAATCCGACTTCCGTATAGTCGATATTCGGCTGCGTCTTGCTCATCACATAATAGAGCAGCTGGATGACCGACAAGACGGAGAATATTAGAATTAAGGTTAAAAGCGAGCTGTCCATATGCCTATCATCACCAACTTATCACGGGTATCATTCTTGTTCTACTAAAGGAATCATATGTTATTATGAAGGAATAATTCAATACGGATAAGGGGAAATTTCGTAAATGGTAGAGGATCAATCGGTCTTTATATTGCTTACCAATACCGGAACGCTCTTTACGAAAGTCATTCAGGGCTACACGAGGGCGCCTTACAACCATGCTTCGATCTCCTTTAATCGGGAGCTGTCGGAGCTATATAGCTTCGGGAGAAAGAATCCGAACAATCCTCTGAACGGCGGGTTCGTGAAGGAGGATTTGAAGACGGGAACGTTCAGTAAATATCCCAACACGACGTGCGTCATCTATGAGCTTCAGGTATCGGAACGCGACATCGCGAAGATGAAGCGGGTTCTGCAGGCTTTTATCCGAAAGGACAAAAAGTATTTTTATAATATATTGGGCGTCCTGGGCATCGCGCTAAAGGAACCGATCGAATTCAGCAACTCCTACTTTTGTTCGCAATTCGTGGCGGAGATTCTGCAGCGGTCCGGAGTCAGGCTATGGGATAAGCTGCCGGCCTTGGTGACGCCGGACGATTTCCGTCAAAGCGAGCGCCTGCAACTGATCTATGAAGGGAAACTGAGCGAGTATGAGCCTTAGATACAACTGCGCCGGCAGGTTCGGCAACGACAATTACGACTCAGCTTGACAGACGTCCGTTCCAGTCCTGCAATCCCAGAGAACCCCGGTTTGCCTGCCCAGGTGAATGTGGGGTTATCTGTATTGCAAGTGCTCGCACGAGAGTTTCGCCCATCTGGTTAGGCTGTTAGACAATAAATGCTGGCTAATAAGCGAGTGTTGCTATAAAATGGAATTAAAAATGAAATAAGGTTTCATCTAGTGGAACAATAATGTCATTGTCTGGATTTCACTTAGATCTTGGATGGGAGCGTGGTTAGGATGAACAGCAAGGAACGGTTTTCGAGTCGCGTCGATTCGTATACGAAGTATCGCCCGAGTTATCCGCAAGAGGTCATGGATTATTTGTTTGATACGGTAGGATTGGACGGCGAGATCGCCGATATTGGCGCCGGGACGGGGATTTTCTCGAAGCTGCTGCTGAAGCGGGGAAGTTGCGTGACCGCTGTGGAGCCGAATCAGGCGATGCGGGAAGCTGCCGAGTCGGACCTTGAAGGCGAACCCGGCTTTCGAATGGTCTCGGGTTCAGCCGAAGTGACGGGACTGCCTGATCAATCAGTGGATCATATCGTGAGCGCCCAGGCCTTTCATTGGTTTGACCGTGATGCCGCCCAAACGGAGTTCCGGCGGATCCTGAGACCGGGCGGAAAGGTTGCGCTGATATGGAATTCCAGGCTCACGCAGGGAACGCCGTTCCTGGAAGCGTATGAGCAGCTGCTCCTTACCTATGGCACCGATTATCAGGAAGTGGATCAGAAGAACATTTCGCGTGAAACGCTGGCTGCTTTTTTTCGGGGAGGGGACATGAGGGAGGCGAAGTTCTTCAATCGGCAGACATTTGATTACGAGGGATTGTGCGGCCGCTTGCACTCGTCATCTTACGCTCCGCTGCTGGGACATCCGAACCACGATCCAATGATGAACGAACTGCGCGCGATATTTGAACGGAATGAGCAGGCTGGCTGCGTGTTTTTTGATTATGAGACAAAGGTGTACTGGGGAGAGGTGTGAGCTGTCCTTCTTGCTCGGTTTCGCTGTTTGCAGAATAATAGAGCACCGGCTTTAATAATGGAACGGGAGGTACAGCAGCATGAACAAGACAGACCGGATGCTGGCTATCGTGCTTGAGCTGCAGCAGCGAAAGGTTGTTCGGGCCGAAGATTTGGCATCTATATTCGAGACGAGTGTCCGGACCATCTACCGGGATATTCAGGCCCTTAGCGAATCGGGCGTACCCGTGATGGGAGCTCCCGGGCAAGGATACTCATTAATGGAGGGATATTTCCTTCCGCCTGTCATGTTCACGGTGGAAGAGGCTGTGACTCTGCTCATTGGAACGGATTTCGTCGAACAACGCTTTGACCCGGAATATGGTCTGAAGGCTCGGACTTCGAGTAAGAAGATAGAGTCCATTCTGCCGGAGCCTGTCCGCGCAGATGCTTCGCGGGTTCGGAAGACCATGCGGCTGCTCTCACCGGGCAACAGGGTAAGTTTAGGAGAAGAGAAGGATTATGTTGAAATCGTTCGCCGAGCCATCCTGCAGGAGCGTAAGGTCGAATTCAATTATGTGAAAAAAATGCCCGATTCTAACGGCAACAGGAAGAGTTTTCGCTCGGCAGCTCCTTATGGTCTAGCGTTTCTCCAAGGCGCATGGACACTAATTGCATGGTGTGACCTGCGGCAGGGAATCCGCCATTTTAGGCTGTCCCGCATGAAGGAATTGAAGGTCCTTGAGGAGCGTTTTGAGATGCCGCCGAATTTTGACTTGGAAGACTATCGACCTTCGGATGACCGTAACCTGCGGGTGCAAGTTCTGGCAAATCCCGATATTGCGGATCGAGTTAAGGAATCCGACAATTATTACATGGAGACATTAGAAGAATGCGAGGACGGATTGCTTGTGAGCTTCCGCGTTCGCCGGCTGGAGGAGATCCTGCAGTGGGTGCTCGGCTGGGGATCGAATGTCGTCGTCCTTGAGCCGGAATCCTTCCGTGACCGGATCCGCGATGAAGCGGAAAAGATGTTAAAACGCTACTGACATGACGTTGTCAGTAGCGTTTTTGTATATTCGGTACAAAGACGATGTAAGGGAGTGGTTGATATGAATACAACGGAAGCATTGCAGCGGTTTGAAGAGACGGTGCAGGTGTATCTACAGGAGCTGGATGGTTTCAGCATGGAGGAATTAAAGTACAGACAAGCAGAGGACGAGTGGTCGATCGGGCAAATGTATCAGCACTTGATTCAATCCGCGTTATCCATGCATCTGCGAAATATTGAGTTATGTTTAAACCCGATTGAGGATGCAGCAGTCTCTTCAGCGGGAAAAACGGAAGTAGGTATGGCGATATTCGAACAGGGCAGTTTCCCTCCCATCCGTATTCAGGTTCCGCCGTCTCCTCAATATACCCCGGAGCAGCCTGCAACGAAAGAGCAGTTGATTCGAGGTTTGGATACTGTCGTCCAACGAATGAGACAAACCGAGCCAATGCTTGGAGAGGCATCCCTGCAGCATACCGTTCCCCATCCGAGTTTCGGAGGATTGCATGCCCTAGAGTGGTTTTTGCTCATCGAGATGCATTATCGGCATCATGTCCGGCAGCTGGACCGATTGAAACAGACTTTAGAGCAGCAGCATGGATGATGGGATATCAGGACGTGGTTACACGATTAGGAGATCGAACCCGTTATTGGATTGGAGTAGTATCCGAATCGCATGTGAAATTGGGGGTGGAAGGGGGATTTGCCCAGCTATGTCACGGTAAATCGGCTCCGCTGCGGCGTATGCGCAAAGGAGATTGGCTGATCTATTATTCTCCGCGCACCGAGATGAAGTCTGGGGAGGCGCTTCAAGCATTCACCGCAGTCGGCCAGGTTGTGAATGATCAAGTCTATGAGTATCCAATGACGGCATCATTCGTCCCTTGCCGCCGGGATATCCGGTATGTTCCAGGTCAGCAAGTGAAAATAGCCTGCCTATTGGACCAGCTTAGCTTTACGCGAGGGAATCGAAATTGGGGGTATGCCTTTCGTTATGGGCATTTCGAGATCAAACGAGAGGATTTTCTGATGATTGCGGAGGCAATGTTGGGCGGCTCGGACATGATACAAAAAAGAGCGATAAAATCGCTTTGACCATTTGTCATCGTGCCTATTTTTGAACAACTCGGTTTGAAAACGGCTCGCCCCGGGTACTGGTACTACGAGTGCATCAATGAGTAGAAAGGAGCGGATGACCGTGGAGGTACATGTCAGATCATTTTTCGTGAAAGACGATGGAGAGGTTCCCAATAATCCCGATCTGCCGGTCATTGTGTACAATGGAGTATTCGCGGATGACCCGAGCGGCCTGGAGGCTGCCTTTAACCGGCATCATTGGAGCGGGAGCTGGGCAGGTGGCGTATACGATTACCATCATTATCACAGCAACACGCACGAAGTCCTGGGTGTGCGGTCCGGAAGCGCGACCGTCCTGGTGGGCGGTGATGCGGGAGAACGGCTGGAGCTTGCCACAGGCGATGTGATTGTTTTGCCGGCAGGCACTGCACATATGAAACTCACCAGCACCCCTGATTTTGAGGTGATTGGTGCTTATCCCGAAGGGAATACCCCGAATATGAGGGAGCGGAACCCGACGGATCGGGCGCAGGCGATCAACGAAATCCGAAGCGTGCCTGTTCCGGATCTGGATCCTGTCTTTGGAGAGGAAGGGCCACTGCTGCATAAATGGGTGAAATAAAAGAATGAATCGATATATAGGGAAAAGAGGAAGAGGCTTGCACACGTCTGTTTGCAGACAGCATGTGCAGCCTCTTTTTACGGTGCAGATTACAGAAAGTTTTATACGGCTGCTTTCTTATTCGGAGCGACTACTGAAGTAAAAGGGTAACTGACAACATAAGCATGAGCAGAGCATTCAGAGCCATGAACGGTTTATGCCTGGCCCGAATCAGATGGGCATGAATGGCTCCCACCATTAGAACCGTAAATAGAGAAGCAGCGTAGAGCTTGTTCTCTGGAATCCAGAATGCTGATATCATAAAGACAATCCCCGCTGACTCCAGACCGGCAACAACGAACATCCCCCAGAGGGGGTATCGGTATTCGCTCCAGTGCTGCACCATCGAGCCGGTGCGGAGAAATTTGAACGACGCGGAAAGTGCAAACATACCAATCAATACACATTGAAATAAAATTACCCAAAGTGGTTCCATATCATCCACACTCCTTTGTTTTCTCTAGCGGCTCATCCTGTCGAGGATTAGTTTACACGCCACAAAACATTGGAGTATGTAGTCCAGAATACATAGCGAAAGGGCGAAACATGACATGGAGATGATTAAATATCTATCCCGGCTGGATCTGTTTCATGGACTTAGCGAAGAAGAGCTGCTGCAATTGAACCATGTGACGCCACTTGAAATCCGTAACAAAGGAACCGTGGTGGCCTCTCCTCATATGGAGCCGAAGGTACTGTACATCGTAAAATCCGGAAAGGTGCGGCTTTATAAGCTGACGGCAGGAGGGAAGGAGCTGACGCTAGATATTTTGGGCGCGGGGCATCTGTTTGGGGAAATGACATCCTTTCATACGGGATCTGCCATGTTTGCCGTCACGATGGAAGACTCCGTCATTTGTGAAATCGAGAGCCGTCAATTCCGAAAGGTGATCAGCGAACAGCCGGATCTGGCATTCAAGTACATTGAGCTCGTAACTGGCAGGCTCAAAGAGATGGAAGAACTGCTGGAGTATATGGCTTACGGGAGCGTGCGACAACGTCTGCTATTCTTGCTGCACAAGCTGGCCGCCAAATTCTCACCAGATTCGAAGGCTGCAGGGGAATGGGCCCCGCTAGAGATCGAGCTTACCCATCAGGAGCTGGCGACCATGACAGGCAGCATACGAGAAACCGTAACGCCGATACTCAATCAGCTGGTATCTGAAGGCGTATTGCGTAAAGAAGGGGCACGTAAACCTTACTCGATACATAGGAGTCGTTTGGAGGCTGCATTGGCGGTGTGCAAATAACTAACCTGCTGCTGGCCAACCCTTTTTGGAAATTGTAATGGCAACCGTGCCCATGCTATCGTAAAGGTTAGAAGGTCAAGTTGCAGGTCTTCTCATTATTGCTAGCGGAGGTGCAGTTTATGAAAGCGTTGTTTATTGGAGGAACCGGAACGATCAGCTCGGCGATTACGAAGCAGCTGCTGGAACAGGGATGCGAGCTATACCTGCTCAACCGAGGGAACCGAAACGACACATTGCCCGAGGGCGCACATATTTTGCAGGCCGATATTCATGACGAAGACCAAGTGGCGAAACTTATTGAGCCGCTCGATTTTGATATTGTGGCCGACTTTATAGCCTTCGAACCGGCCCATCTGGAGAGAGATTATCGTCTGTTCAACGGAAAAACCAAGCAGTTTATATTCATCAGCTCCGCTTCCGCTTATCAGACGCCACTATCCGATTATCGCATTACGGAAGGCACGCCTTTATCCAATCCATACTGGGCCTATTCCAGAAATAAAATCGCTTGCGAAGATTATCTGATGAAGCAGTATCGGGAACATGGCTTCCCGGTAACTATCGTAAGGCCTAGCCATACGTATGATGAGCGGTCCATTCCACTCGGCGTGCACGGCAGCCAAGGAAGCTGGCAGGTTGTGAAGCGGATGCTGGAGAATAAACCGGTCATTATTCACGGGGATGGGACGTCTCTGTGGACGTTGACGCACAACAGCGATTTTGCAAAAGGATTCATCGGTCTGATGGGCAACATTCATGCCATCGGGGAGTCGGTGCATATTACCTCTGACGAGTCGCTCACCTGGAATCAGATCTACCAAATCATTGCGGATGCCCTGGGCGTACAGCTGAATGCGGTGCACGTGTCTTCGGAATTCTTGGATGCAACCAGCACGCAGGACTTTAGAGGTTCATTGTTGGGGGACAAAGCGAATACCGTTGTGTTTGATAACGCCAAGCTCAAGCGGCTTGTCCCTGAATTCGTGGCAACCACCCGGGCGGATCAAGGAATCAGGCAAACGGTGAACTATATCTTGTCCCATCCAGAACATCAACGGGAAGATGAAGAGTTTGATGTGTGGTGTGACAAGGTTGTTTCGGCGTTGGAGAAGGCGAAGTCGATCATAACGGGGTAGGTGGGTTTTGGAAGAGGACGAATGGAATATATAAGAGAGGGCACCCGATCCGGGTGCCCTCTATGTTTACTTAGCTATCAACCTGAATGGATTACAACGGCAAATCGCGTTTTCGAAATAACACGACAGCCAGGCCGAATGCGATCAGGCCGATGGCGGCAAGCACAAGGGAGGTTACCATGAAATCCCCCGTTCCATTTACGATTTCCCCGGGCTGATATAAGGAGAAGAGGGTAAGGTTGCGCATCCATTCAATCTTATCGCTGAATTTACTGATCAAATCCAGACTGAAGAACCCGAATGTAATCAACCCGGAGATACTCCGTGCCTTCTTCTCGTCATTACACAGCGAGGACACGAGAAAACAGATGCTGGAGATGGCAAAAAAGAGCAGGAACGCCGCTGCGTTCATCTGGATGAATCGGGCGGTATTGAATTCGTAGGAATCCCCCAGCAGCCAAGCGTATCCGGCGAATCCGGCCAATGTCGTGACCGCCAGGATAAGGAAGAGCCCGCTTGTCATAACCATGGCTTGCGTTAGCGCCACTTTCCCTCTTGTTGTCGGGGCCGACAGCAAATAGCCCATCGAGCCTTGATCGACCAATTTGGCCATTAGCTGGGTCGTCAGCTGAACGCAGACGATAGCCAGGATGAGCACCAGAATTAATCCGTAATATTCCCCGGAGATGAAAGCTTCGGCTGTACCGAAGCCATTAAGCCCGAAGGCTTTTCCGACGCCCTCCGGCATCGACGCGACCAGATCGTCGATGGCTCCTGTGTTCTTGGCGATGCTGGGATATAACCAGAACATCAGGAGAATATAAAAAGCGGACCCGAACGCATAATTCATCAAGCTTTTCATATTTACTTTCATCATCTGTTTATATAAGGTGACATTCATTTCGATATCCCCTTCCGATCATAATAATTCATGAAAATATCCTCGAGGTTCTGGGTGAAGACATCGATGCTGCGCACAGGGTATTTGCCCGTCTCTTGGATAAACTGATCGTAATTGCCCTGGACGGCTACGCTCACCCGAGTGCCTTCATAGGATTCGACAAGCAGCCCTGAACTCCGAAAAGCCTCGGCATCGCTTGAATGCACGAAGTTGACCTCGAACAGCTTCCGCTGCATGGATTGCAGTTCGTGAATGTCCTTGACAGCAATAATGACCCCGTCCTTGATAATCGCGGCTCGGTCACAGGTTCTCTCGATTTCCTGAAAGCTGTGGGATGACATCAAGAATGTTGTGCCGCGGGCTTTCTCCTCAAGAACAATCTCAATAAACACCTTCTGCATCAGCGGATCGAGTCCCGAAGTGGGCTCATCCAGAATAATGACCTTCGGACCATGCATGAAGGCGGCGACGATCCCGACCTTTTGTTTCATTCCCTTGGACATTTTATGAATCGGGGTCTGTACATCGAATTGCAGGCGATCGATCAATTGATTCCGCTTGGACAAGTCCCGAATTCCCTGCATATCGGCCATGAAATCCAGAAAGGTCTTTCCGGTCATTCCTTCGATAAAGGAAATTTCACCTGGGAGGTAACCCACGTCCGATTGGAACTTTCCTTGTTCTCTCCAGGTATCCAGCCCATTTACCTTGACGTATCCCTGATCCGGCTTCATAAAACCCATGATGTGCCGGATGGTCGTTGATTTTCCGGCGCCATTCGGCCCTAAAAAACCAAAAACCTCGCCCGGCTCCACCGAAAACGAAACATCGAAGATGCCCCTTCCGTTGGAAAATGTCTTCGTCAAATGCTGAACGGTTAACATACCGCCACCTCCGTAATAATTGGAGAAATGAAATATTATTGATCAGATATTTCATATGTTATAATATACCTAGCTTGTGGCTTCGTCAATGATTTAATGAAATTAATTTACGTATAAATTTCATAAATTACACAATTAATCTTAAGAGTTAGGATGAAGGGAAATGAACGGTTTTGAGAAAAGGGCGAATCTGATCAAAGAGAAGATTATGAGAACCACCTTGGAACTGGTGCGCACCTCGGAGCTAAAGCGAATTCGGATTGCCGACATATCCAAGGCAGCCAAGGTGTCGCAGGTGACGATCTATAATTACTTCGGCAGCAAGGAGGAGCTGCTGCGCGAGGTTTTTCGCAATTATTTTGATAAGGCGATCCGGGATTTTGAGGAATATATGAGCGAAGGCCATTCTTTGAAGGAGAAGATCGAGCACATTATTTTTCTGGAGAAGGAATCCTACAGTGATTTCCCGCCCGCATTGATTAAAGAGTTGTTGATCGATGACGAAGAATTGGCCCGTTATATGGAAGAGCAGTACAGGAACAAAGCCATTCCGCTCACCATCCAGATTATTGAGGAGGGCAAGGCCAGCGGTGAGATTTCACCGGAGGTATCGACGGAACACGTTCTGGCTTTTATCCAGCTGTACATGAATCAATATGAATCGATTCTGGCTATGGCCCAGCAAAGTGATGATATGGACGGCTTCCTGGAGGGAATGGTTCATATGTTCTTCTACGGTGTCTGCGGAAAGGCTTAATCCTCGGTTACCGAATTATTGATACTGGCCAGCAGATATAAGATGCCCATATTGCATATCATCGTGTAAACGTAGTAACAACAACCCTCCAAACCTGGAGGGTTGTTCGCATCTAACCAAGGCACGTGTCTTACATTTGGTGCACAACATGCACAAATTAAGTACCCCGACTTACCCGTGCCGATGATTCCATTATGTTACAATGGTAGGATGGGGTTGCCTCAAATAGGAGTCTCCCGCAATACGTGAAGAAAGCAGGTGCAGCGTGGATATTATACTGTTTGCGGTCATTATTTTCGTGGCGTCCATTCTTCAGACCAGCACCGGATTTGGGTTCTCTATCCTGGCTACGCCGTTTCTGCTGCTCTTATTCCAGCCTAACGAGGCTATTCAGATTAATTTAATTCTTTCTCTTGTCATCTCGGCTGCTCTAATCGCGAGGATACGCAAGGACATCGATTATGGCATCCTCAAGCGATTGGTGATCGGAAGTGCGGCAGGACTCCCTCTCGGCATCGTTATTTTTTCGTTTATCGATATTCGTTATCTGAAGTTAGGCGTTAGTCTGATTATATTGGCATTAACCGTCATGCTGATGCTAAAATTCAGAATCCGTCAGAGCCATGGCAGGGATCTGGCGGTAGGGGGGCTCTCAGGCTCTCTAACGACCAGCATTGGAATGCCGGGTCCGCCCCTGCTGTTATATTTCTCGGGCACCGACACGCAGAAGGCAAAGCTCAGAGGGACGACACTCGCCTTCTATTTGTTCATCTACTCCCTGAGTTTGATCATTCAGGTGATCGTGGCGGGAACGAGCAAGACCGTCTGGGTATCGAGCGGAATTGCGCTTCCCCTGGTGTTCGTCGGGCTGTTGATCGGACAGCGACTATTCATTGTCATTAACCAGAGAGTATTCCAGATATTCACCTATATCATTTTGATCTTTACGGGTGTGTATATGCTCATCGAGAGTCTGTAAAGAGACCAAAGATTGCAGCGACGACGGATTATTTCACGGTTGGTTCTAGCAGCGTCTCCGCGAGCAGAGGAAACAGGTTATCAAAAGCATGCGTATTCCCATCAAACACATACCCTCCCGGATAAGCGGGATCTTGGCCTCGGAGTTGGATCATTCGATCATGCAGCTCCCGAGCCCAAGGGAGGTCATTCGTTTTTGACGCCAGGATAATAGCCAGTCCGTAGACGGCAGGTGACTCATATGCCGCGTCAGGTTTTCTTGTCTTCCGGTTGAAGCGCCCTGCCAGCTGCTGATTCTTCTGGAATTCTCCCTTCAAGAATTGTATGAGCTCCTTCGGCGGATGATCCATCTCCGCCAGATGGATGCCAACGATCAGCTGGTCGATTAGATTGACCGATGCGTCATACTCATATTGACCGGAGCGGATTTGATAGGTTTTGGGATAGAAGATGCCGTCAGAAGGCATGTGGGAGAGCAGGTCCTGATACTGTTTATACTCCTGACGGGACAGGATTCCGTTATTCTGCATTTCGCGCAGTGCCGATATGTCAGCGTAGACCAGGCTTAACACGGCTGCCGATGCATTCCGTTCAAAATCATGATAATCCACGAAATATCCTTGGGTTTGGGCAGGTGCTTGCAATGATGAGCCGATCTCCTTCGCCAATTGAAGGTATTCGTCCCGGTCCCAGAGTTTGTACGCCTTCAGCAGGGCATCGAGGATTCGGAGATCATCGCCTAGGGCATTGGTCGTTACCTCGGATTGACCGTCTGGTCTGAGCTTCCACCGGATATAAGTTTCCTGACCCTTATGGAGGAAGTAGGTTGTAAGAAGCTGGGCGCTATCATCGAACCGGGCTCGATCGCCGGATAAGACAGCATACTGCATCCAAAGTCCGAGCGACTCGGATAACGCTTCTCTACCGGCAACGATGTCCGGGTTCTGGGAAGAAGCGGGCTTGAGATAGGTAGCAATGGTACCGTTATCGTTGGTCATATGCTCTTCAATAAACGCTGCTGTCACGTCGGGGTTCTCCTTGCTATGGATGATAGCGTAGGCGATGAAGACGACGCCGATTAGAGCAAGAAGGGCGATGATCGCAAGAATGGCCTTCTTGCGGGAAATCCGGGTTGTCATAGGTTCACCTCGAACATACTATTCTACGCTTGCGTTCCTAAAGCCTTTAAGAAGACCGAACGAATAAATTTAGCTTCTGAGGCCCCATCGTTCGTTTATCCATAAAAATGCCGTACCCGATGTTTGCAGAACAACGGATACGGCATTCTCTTAAAGGATAGGTTCGCTATTGCAAACTGACGATCGTGAGTCCCTGATCCTGCAGGTGCTTAATAATCTTCGGCAAGGCGTCCACAACCGCCTGCGATTCATGCAGGAGGATGATGGAGCCGGAAGCTTCGATGTGCTGGACATACTCGAGGATTTTATCCTCGTCGCGGGTCAGCCAATCCTCGGGATCCCGGTTCCAGAGCACCATCTTACTGCCTTGCTGTTGGCTTAACGCCTCGGTCCGATCGTCAAAGGCACCGTAGGGCGGACGGAAGAGTACCAGCTTCTCGTCGGTAATATGCTCGATGAGGTCGGACACGCGGGTCAACTCTGCCTGCTGCTGTTCATAGGTAAGGCTTGTCAGCTGGCTATGAGTCATGGAATGGCTGCCGACAGAGTATCCGTTCGCATGGATGGCCCTGACATAGTCGGGATGTTTTTTTACATTGGTGCCAACAAAGAAGAACGTTCCGCCAACCTCGTGTTTTTTTAAGACATTCATAATATCGATAGAGTGCTTGGATGGCCCATCATCAAATGTAAGGGCTACATACCCTTTGGGCAGGCTAAACGAGATGAACTCCTCCAGCTCCAGCTGTGGAATGGAAGCAGAGGGTTTGTTATCCTTCGGTTTACTCTCCTTCGGTCTGCTCTCCGCTGCTTCCTCCTTTGAGGCTGCCACGGGTTTCGCGATGATGGCGCTCCGGTTCTCGGCAAGCAATTGGATAACGGTCTCTGCTTCCGCAGTGGCCGTTACTGCAGAATAAGGCTTAATGTCACCGGGATACGAGTAATTAAATGAACTTAATAATACAACAAAAATCAAGCTCATCATGATGGCGCTTACCAGCTTAAGCGGAAGATGGCGCCGTTTCCTTGCGAAACGATTGGTTTTCAGGTCCCCTTCGGCGGCTGGCATCTCTTCGGGCTGATCCGCTTCGGATCGATGCGTGGAGAGGAAAGGCAGCGTATGCAAGTCATCTGCATGCCGGATCTTCTTGATTGACTCTAATTCGTTCCTGAACGGAACGGAGCAGGCAAATGAAAACCGCTCACTATGTTCACGATATGTACGCGTAATGGAACCTATGTATTGCTGTTTGTTTGCATCCCATGCGGTATGTAAGGATATTCGGTGTTTATGAACCCCATCGAACTCCGTCACGGCTGCTATATTCGCTATGGTCTCGTTATCGGTTAACCATAATGGCTCCGCCGATTCTATTAGGGATAGCTTGATTCGTAGACCGAATGTTTCGGTATCCCTCTCGATCGCCAGCAGCTCTATGATTCTGCCGTAGGATTCTGACATGATGGCCCCCCTTTCTCTAGCTGTTCATGCGGGTAAGATTATTCCGATGGTGTATTGGAAGCCGTGGTTTTCGGTGAGAAGGAGAAGGACATCTTCTCGGTAAAATCATTGATGGTCTGCATCAGCTTGGCTTTATCATCCAGGATATTCTGGTATTGCTCCGCGTACTTCTGGTTGGCAATCTCCAGCTCCCGGACCTTCTCTTCAAGCGAGTTGATCTTGAGCATGTTCTGATATTGGGTGTTGTTAGACTCCTCATAGAGCTTGTTGTACTTGGCGGTCTCGGTTTCGAGCTGATTGGAGAGCTTCTCATACGCCAGGTTCGACGTTAACTGGTATTCCTTGTAATCCTCCAGCAGCTGATCGTAGGCCATCTGTTTGTTCGTCAGCACGTTCTCGAGTTCGCGGATTTCCTTGTTCTTCTCCTGAACCAGCTGATCTCTTTTGATCTGCTCATGCTTATACCGGTTGATCGTCTCGTTCGCGGTAAAGAGCTGATCCTCCAGGCCTCTATTCTTATAGGCCAGCAGCTGCCGTTCCTTCAGCATGTTCTCGATCGAAACAATGACATCAAGGCCGATCTTGTCCTGATTATCCTTGGAGAATAGAGGTTTGTTTCCTTCTGCAGCGGGCAGTTCTGGCTCCGCGGAATAAGCCGCCTCTTCTTCTGCCGTTGCAGCAATATCCTCTTGTTCGGTACTGTTCTTCTCGGGCTGGTTCTGGTTCGAGCGGGCACTCTTAAACCACGCCATTCCTTTTTTCTCTGTTTCCCTGGCCAAAATATCAACTCCTATATATTCAATGATTCTAGTATGAAATTAGGCTAAAAGACCCCTATTAATAATAATCGGTAAAAACGTCCCAAAAACTTTGCCCTACACCCCGTGAAAATAAAAAAAGCCCCGCAGCGGGGCGGAGGGGCTTTCCCTTCGATTATTCATTCTTCTTGATGGTCAGCTCCGGGGCGATAACGTCGACCCGATTCGTCCAAATGCCGCCGCTGTAGCCTTCCGGCAGTCGCTCCAAATCCGATACGGAGTCGAACCCTTCCGACCAGCCGCCATCCCCGGCGACGAGGATGACCCGTGTATTGATGCTGTCCATCCGGTTCAGGAATTTATCCGGCCATCCCCACAGGTAACGGGCGTATTTCTCCGGGATATGCAGCTGGGTGTTGCGGCAGACCGATGGGAGGTAACCGCTCCAGCCGGCTCCGGCGTAGGATGCCAGACAGCTCTTCAGCGTGCCCATCGACATGACGCGTAGGGAGGGGAGCTGTGATTTTAATGCTTGGATCGGTTCGTCATCCCCATATACGGTCAGCTGGCTGAGACGCTTCATCGGCAGTCCGGACAGATACTCTGCCAGGAGTTTTCCCTCTTCGGGGTCGGTGCTTTTGATATGGATCAGGAATGAACCGTCAGGAAATGCCTCTAATACCTCGTCTAACGACGGAATCAGCCCGACTCCTTTTCCCCGAAAAGGATATGTGGCTCCCTGATCGGCGGTGTAACCATACCCGATGTCTATGTTTTTTAGCTGCTCCATGGTATAATCCTTGACCGAGCCCTCCACGTTGGTGCGGCATTCCAGGATCCAGTCGTGGAACACGGCGAACTGTCCGTCCTTGGTTGGCTTGATATCCAACTCGACGATATCGGCGCCTGCTTCGAATGCGGCTTTCATGGACGGGATGGTGTTCTCCAGGTAAGCATGCTCCGGCACATAGATGCGGGAGGCGGTGCAAGTGTCAGCTTGAATGCCTTCCATCGAGAAGGTTTGGCCAAGCCCCCGATGCGCCAGCAGCAGCGGCTCGGCGTCACGGTCTTTGGTGAACAGGGATGTATTATTAACAAACAGAAATACAAACAACACGAGAAAAAACAGTATGATTTTCTTCCATCTTTTTAGTTTTCGCATGATCCAATCCCCCAAAATCGTATACAATATGCAGTAGTAGATTTATATTTATCTCTATCTAAGTTCTCTATATTAAATCCTTCTTCCATAAATCTTAGTGATTTTGGGCGCATACTCAATAGCTGGATCATAACAATTGCATAATAGCGAACTGATAAACACAATGAGCAGCATATAAGAACGGGAGGGAGCATGATGGACAAATCCTCCTTTTTGATGGTGGAGCGGGGGAATCCCTACGAACGTGGGGACGTTATAGCTTTGACCAAACCCATAACGGTGCTTGGCCGCAAGGGCCAGCATTTTGATCCGGATATCGCGTTTGATAATATCTTTGTGTCCCGGCGGCATGCAGCGCTGCTGTATCGAAACGGGAAGTTCAGCATTAAGGATCTGAACAGCAAGCATGGTACCTTCGTCAATCAGGAACGGTTGGCTCCCCATGACGAAATTCCCCTCCAGCATGGAGATACCATTGTACTCGCTGGAGATCTGATCGTGTTGTCCTTCTCCATCCTCAGCATGGATGAGACGATGGACATTACACCGCTTATCAAACAGCTGGCTGCAGTCGAGGCTTCAGGCGGGCTTAGGTTGAATCCGTTCAAGCAGGAGCTGGTATACGGCGAGGATGTGTACGCTTTTTCGGAAAAAGAGTACAAATGCATGGAGCTGCTGATCAACCACCAAGGGCAGTTTGTGTCCAAGGATCAGCTCAAGGCATACGTTTGGCCCGAGCGAAGCTACGGAACGGATGAAGTGCCCGATGTGAGCTCGGAGGAGTTGAATGCACTGATTTATCGGGTCCGTAAGAAGACGAGAGACGTTCTGGACATTGAGAGCATCCGTGGAAAAGGTTATATTTTGCAGACGCAAGCCGATGGCTAAACGTGATTGTGAGAGCTCAAATGAAACAAAGATGAATACACACCAGACAAGCTCTTCCTCATGGGCAGGAAGGGCTTTCTTCATTTTGCATTGCATTTTATAGAGCGGATGAGAGGGGATTGGCAATCGTTATCGAAGTTGTAAAGCGTGGAAGTTTCGAAACGACAATCGGAAAGGGATGAACAGGGGAGCATGAACAATGAGCATGGACAGCATAACAGCATTGCGGTCAACCAGCTAGGCTATCGCAGCCAGGATGCCAAGGTTGCCGTCATTGCCGGTCAGGGTGGACGGTTTCATATCGTCCATGCGTTGAATGGCGAGGTGGTTTGGCAGGGCCATACATCACCCGCCATCGAGGATGTGGCCAGCGGGCAGACGGTAAGCCGGGGGGATTTCACCGCATGGGCAGTGCCCGGCACGTATCGAATTGAGACGGAATATGGGCAAGCGTCGATGCCTTTTGTCATAGCTGACGAGGTATACGAGGATGCGCATCGCGCATTGTTGAAAGCGTTTTATTATTTCCGCTGCGGGACGAAACTGGATGAGCTGCATGCCGGACCCTGGCAACACGGAGCCTGTCATCTTACGCCCGCCATCGTCCATGGAGACGAATCGCGGCAGGTGGATGCCTGGGGAGGATGGCATGATGCCGGTGACTATGGCAAGTATGTCGTTCCCGGTGCCAAAGCGGTAGCCGACCTGCTACTGGCTTTTGAGTTTAATCCAGAGGCGTTCTCGCAGCAGCTGCCACTGCCGGAAAGCGACGGCCGCATGCCGGATGTGCTTCATGAATGCCGGTATGAGCTGGAATGGATGCAGCGTTTGCAGGAGGAGGAATCGGGAGGTGTGTTCCATAAACTCACGACCCTGCGGTTTCCGGCGGGAGATGTTATGCCGGAGGACGATACGGCTCCGCTGTATCTGTCACCGATCTCTGCAACGGCAACCGGTTGTTTTGCCGGAGTCATGGCGATGTCATCGCGGATCTATTCCCCCTATGATGAAGCCTTCGCCGCAAGCTGTCTGCAGGTAGCAGAACGTGCTTGGACATGGCTGGAGGCGCATCCCAACATGCCGGGATTCCGCAATCCGCCAGATATCGCTACAGGTGAATACGGCGACGGCCAGGATGCGGATGAACGGTACTGGGCCGCGGCAGAGTTATACCGCGCAACGGGCGAGGCGCGGTACCATGAGGCTTTTCAAGCATTAGCCAGGCAGGACTCATTCGGGAAATACGAATTGGGTTGGGCGGACATGGGCGGCTATGGAACCTTCGCCTATCTGATGTCGGAGCGGGAAGAGGAGCCCGCACTGGCACGGGAACTGATGGCGGGTCTGCTTCAGCGTGCGGATGAACTTGCCGCTGTCAGTGATCGGGACGGTTATGGGATCTCGCTGCTGCCGGATCAATATATTTGGGGCAGCAATATGGTGGTATTGAATCACGCGATGCTTCTGCTGGTGGCGGGAAGACTGTCAGGTTCCGAAGATTATGATCGGCATGTTCACGAGCATATCCACTATGTGTTCGGGGCTAACGTCACGGGGATGAGTTATGTGACCGGGTATGGGACAAAGCCCATCCTGCACCCCCATCATCGTCCTTCCGAAGGCGATGGCGTGGAGGAGCCGGTGCCGGGCCTCGTCTCCGGCGGACCGAACAAGGGGCTTCACGATGACTATGCGCGTGAGCACTTGGCAGGCAAGGCGCCCGCAGCATCTTTTGCCGATGTGATGGAGAGCTATTCTACCAACGAGGTGGCCATCTATTGGAACTCGCCGGCTGTGTTCGTGTTATCTCATTTTGTATAGAAGAATAAAGGATGCTGAAGCAAAAGAAGCGCCGAGAGATGCTCGACGTTTCTTTTTTGTATCGGCCGTTCATGGCTAGCGTCTTGATCGCCCCTTCACCAGCGGATGCAGCATCGTGGCAACAATGCCTGAGATGATGCCAACCACCGTACCCGTCACGACGCTGCTGATGAAGGCGAAGGCTCTGGTCAGAAAGCTGCCCGCTGTTGCGGGTAGATCCGCCAGATTGCCGCCCAGAGCCGGCGGCGTTTCGAATGTCACATTCCACAAGAGCTGATGGGTAATGCCCAAGAGCAATCCATAGACGGCGCCGATGACCATTAAGGGAACAAAAGGATGTTTAACGCTATGCCGCTTACCAAGAACATAAAGAATCCAGACGATCGGGGGAATAAAGACAAGCAGCCGATTGATGAACCCGTGGGGATCAACCCATTGTAAATCATGGGCAATGACACGGGGTACACCGAGCAAAGCTAACAGCATGATAGTGAACATCGATAGTCCGATGTGGTTTCTTGCTTGTGTGTTCATTTGGTGGGAAAACCTCCATCGTTTAAGTTCGGATTCACAATGTTATCCGTTATGAGGTTTAGTTTACCGAAGGATTGTTGTGAACTTATGACGGAGATGTACGTGACCCGAGAAATTACCACGCTTCGGCTTGAAAGTTTGGAATATTGAGGATCAATGGACAGGCTTGCCCTACGAATGAAACCGCGGTGCGGCGGTATTTTCATAAAAACGACATGATCCTTTTAAAAGTTGTCAACAATATTCTTGACGAAACCCGCTTTTCCTTTCGTTGAGCCTTTTGCCAGGCTGACTTAACATAGAGATGTCAGATGAAAGCGACACACAACTACATTCCGTTTTATTTTCAAATATGACTAGGAGGTCTATACGATGTCCAACGAGACAAATACAAACGCTTCCAAAGGCATTCGCTTAAAGGTACAGCAGCTCGGCCGTCTCCTAAGCGGTATGGTGATGCCGAATATCGGTGCGTTTATTGCTTGGGGTCTGATTACGGCTCTGTTCATCCCGACCGGTTGGTTCCCGAATGAGAATCTGGGAGCGCTGGTTGACCCGATGATCAAGTACCTGCTCCCGCTCTTGATCGGTTACACGGGCGGGCAGATGATCCATGGCAAGCGCGGTGCGGTGATCGGTGCGGTTACCACGGTCGGCGTTATCGTCGGGGCGGAGATTCCGATGTTCCTCGGCGCGATGATCGTCGGTCCGCTGGCTGCATGGGTATTAAAGCAGTTCGACAAGCTGATTGAAGGCAAAATCAAATCCGGCTTCGAAATGTTGGTGAATAACTTCTCGCTCGGGATCATTGGCGGCGCGCTGACATTGGTTGCATACACCGGAATCGGGCCGCTTGTACAAGGGATTACCCAAGCGTTGTCAGCCGGTGTTGACGTATTGGTCAATGCGAATCTGCTGCCGCTGGTCAACATTATCGTTGAGCCTGCAAAAGTATTGTTCCTTAACAATGCGATCAACCACGGGATCTTCAGTCCGATCGCCACAGAGGAGTCGGCGCGGATCGGTCAGTCGGTCCTGTATATGCTGGAGTCGAATCCTGGCCCGGGACTGGGCATTCTTCTCGCCTATTGGTTCTTCGGACGCGGCTCTGCCAAGTCTTCCGCACCGGGGGCAGTTGTCATTCACTTCCTGGGCGGTATTCATGAGATCTACTTCCCGTATATTCTGATGAAGCCGGTTCTGATCTTGGCTGCCATCGCGGGTGGCGTTGCCGGAACATTCACCTTCCAGATTCTTGGTGCCGGTTTGGTGGGCCCAGCGTCGCCGGGCAGCATCATTGCTTACTTCGCCATGGCGCCTAAAGGCGGCTTGATATCGGTCCTGGCCGGTGTTCTTGTTGCAACGATTGTCTCCTTTGCTGTAGCGGCATTACTGCTCAAAACAGGCAAAAAGACCGACGAAGAGCCGAATCTTGAAGAAGCTTCCGCCAAGATGAGAGAAATGAAAACCGGCGGCATGAATGATCAGGTCGCTCCTGCTTCGGCGGCTGTAGCTAATCTGGACAAAGAGAATGTGAACAAAATCGTGTTTGCTTGCGATGCCGGCATGGGCTCCAGTGCGATGGGCGCTTCGGTATTAAGAAAGAAATTGCAGCAGGCGGGCGTCGATATTACGGTTGTGAACTCGGCGGTAAGTGAAATACCCGATGACGCGGATATCGTCATTACCCAGAAGACACTCACCGAGCGGGCCATCGCGAAGAATCCGAACGCGGAGCATATCTCCATCGACAACTTCTTGAAGAGTCCGAGATATGATGAGCTGGTGGAACGACTCAAAGACTAACATAAGCCTAAAACCATATGACACGCTGGCGTAGCAACGCCGGCGTTGTCTTTCATTTCATGAAGAAGGGGGCCATGCGTCTGAGACACATCACTGCCCGCCAACGACAAATCCTTCTGCTCCTGATGAGCAGGAACGAGGGCATGACGGCTGCAGAAATAGCCGCTGAGGTCGGGGTCAGCGTCAGGACGGTTCACCGGGAAATGGAGGAGATTGAGAAGGAATTGCAGGGCACAGGCGTTCTGCTTCATAAAAAGTCGGGCACGGGCATCCGGCTGGAAGAGGAGACGCCTGAGGACATGGCTCAGCTGCGGAAACGCCTGCTTACAGGGAAGCCGGCCGATTATTCCGTGGAGGAGCGCAAAATCCTCATGCTCTGCGCCCTGCTTGAGGCGAATGAACCCGTCAAACTGTTTGCTTTGGCCCATAGTTTAAAGGTCACCGTGCCGACCATCAGTAATGACCTGGATGAGCTGGAGCCATGGATGAAGCGGTTTAACCTTACCCTAATTCGCCGGAGAGGCTATGGTATCGAGATTGAAGGATCGGAAGGCGTAAGGCGGTCGGCGATTTGTCGGCTTGTCGAGGAATATTTGGATTACTCCGATCTTGTCGGGGATGGATATGGGAATCATAACGAGCCGGTGACCGCACGTCTGCTCTCCATGATTGATAAACCAGTGCTGCTGGATGTAGAGAAATGTTTATGGGATATGAACTGGGATTGGACGGAGGGGCTTAGCGAAGGTGCATATACCGCGATGCTCATAGCGTTATCGGTTTCCGTAAACAGGATCAAGCAGGGGCGGAGCATTGAGACAACGGATATTACGGCATATGGTAAATCCTCCTCGTCGGTGGAGGAGGCACAGGATTTTGCGAGTCGTCTAGGCCAAATCTTGAAGATAGATATTCACGATCCTGAAATGAAATATATTGCTCATTTATTCGAATCAGCGAAGGACATGTCCGAGATCAGCGAACTGGCTCACACGGATGTAGAGATGGTGGAAATCGCTCAGCGTCTTATCGAACGGGTTCAGGGGCGCACAGGCATTCCGTTCCAGGAAGACCGCACGCTGCGGGCAGGTCTGGTGGAGCACATCGGGGCTGCCATGAAACGGATTCGGGAAGGGACCCGGATCCGGAATCCCTTGCTGAGCCCGATTCGGAAGGATTATGAGGAGCTGTTCGGAATCGTCCGTCGTTCAGTTGATGACATGAAGCTGGACATGATGGTCCCGGATGAAGAAATCGGGTTTCTGGTTATGCATTTCGGTGCTTCCAGCGAACGGCTGAACCAGCTGGGACATCATCTGAAGGCCATCCTGGTATGTTCCAGCGGTCTTAGCTCCTCTAGGCTTCTCGGGACCCGGCTGAATAAGGAGATGCCGCAGATTGAGGTGCTCGGCAACGTCTCGTGGTATGAAGCGGCCCGGATACCGAAGGAGCAATATGACCTTATTATTTCGACTATTGATCTTCCGCTGCCGAAGGATCGGTATGTGAGATTAAGTCCGCTGCTCACGGCGGATGATAAAGAGGCGCTGCTGCAATTTATCCAGAGCACATCCCTGAAAACGGCTGCGGGCATGGCTGCCAGTAAGCGCATCGAGGAAGAGCGTAAGGTTGCATCATTCGAGCGTCTGCGCATGCAGGCAGCCCTGATGAACGAGATTGTATCGCTACTGGATGGCTTTCATGTGTACCACCTGGATAATCGGCAGGATGATTTGCAGGGCACCTTGAGCGAAGCTTTGACTAAGGTGGTTGAGCGCGGGGCTGTTCGTGATGCGGAGAAGGTGAAGGAGCGTTTGCTTGAGCGCGAACGGATGGGTACCCAGCTCATTCCGGATACGACGCTGGCCTTGTTCCATACGCGCAGCCGCCATATTACCTGGCCGTCGCTAACCTTGTTCCGGCTGACGCATCGAGCGCCGCTGGAGGACGGGGCGGAGGCGGGTGTCATACTGCTGATGCTGGCACCGAAGCAGCTTCCGAAGGAGAGCTTGGAGGTGCTCAGTGAAATTAGCGCCATGCTGCTTCACTCCGAGCTGATTGAGCTGATGGAGCGGGGCAGCGAGGAAGAAATCCGATCCTATTTAGCAGAAGAGCTTCAGCATTTTTTCAATCACAGACCATAGAAAGAAGGAGACCAACATGAGTAACATACTGTCCAAAGATAAAGTCGTACTGAACGCAAAGGCTGATAGCAAGAGCGAAGCCATCCGCATGGCGGGGAATCTGCTAGTGCAGGCAGGCCATGTATCCGAAGATTACGTAGATAAAATGCTGGAACGCGAAGAGATTGCCTCCACTTATATGGGCGGAGGACTCGCGATTCCCCACGGCACCAAAGAGGCTAAAGGCATGGTAATCTCAACGGGACTGTCCATCGTTCGCTTCCCGGAAGGGGTAGATTTCGGAGGAGATGAGCCGGCGTTTATTGTCATTGGTATCGCGGCTGCCGGTGGTGACCACATGGAGATTCTGACGAATGTGGCTATGATCTTCACGGACGATGAGAGCATTGAGAAGGTGATGAACGCTTCCAGCGAAGAGGAGATTCTGGCCATCTTCGAAGGAGGAATGGGCGCATGAAAGCAGTCCATTTTGGAGCAGGGAACATCGGACGCGGTTTTATAGGGCTCTTGCTGTCACAAGCCGGTTACGAGGTTTGTTTTATCGACGTGAACGAAGAGTTGGTGTCGGAGCTGAAAGTGCGCGGGGAGTATCCCGTAACCTTGGCCAGCGAAGGACAGGAGACCACGATCGTTAAAGGCATCACGGCACTCCATAGCGCCTCGGAGCCGGAAGCTGCTGCACGTGCAGTAGCGGAAGCGGATCTCGTGACAACAGCGGTAGGCGTGAACATACTGAAGTTCATCGCCGGTACCATTGCCGAGGGGCTGAAGCTCCGGCTGCAAGCGGAGTCGGCCGCCCCCCTTCATATTATTGCATGCGAGAATGCCATCGGCGGCAGCACGCAGCTGAAAGAGCACGTCTACGGGAAACTTGATGATGAGACGAAGCAGAAGGCTGATCAGCGGGTTGCTTTTCCGGATGCGGCCGTAGACCGGATTGTGCCGCTGCAGCAGCATGAGGACCGTCTGAAGGTCGTGGTGGAGCCGTTCTATGAGTGGGCGGTGGACCGCTCGCAGATGTTTAAGGACTATATCCCTGTGGAGGGCATTCACTATGTGGATCGCCTGGAGCCGTATATTGAACGGAAGCTGTTCACGGTAAATACCGGACACTGCTCAGCAGCGTACGTGGGCTTTCTTAAGGGCTACGAGACGATCCAGGACGCCATGAAGGACGAAGAGGTAGCGAGTCATGTCCGCGCGGTACTGGAGGAGACGGGAGCTGCGCTCGTGCATAAACACGGCTTTAATCCTTCCGAGCATGGAGCGTATATCGATACCATTCTGGAGCGGTTCCGCAATCCGGCGCTGACCGACGAGGTGTCCCGCGTCGGCCGCTCCCCGATCCGGAAGCTGTCCCCGGGCGACCGTCTGGTGTCGCCAGCCATGCTGGCTTTCGAAAGCGGGCTTGCGTACAAGAGCTTGGCGAAATCCATGGCAGCGGCTCTGATGTTCGATGTTCCGGAAGATCCGGAGAGTGTGGAGCTGCAAGCATCCGTCCGGGATATCGGTGCAAGCGACACGGCTTCCCAATATACCGGAATTGCCGGTGAGCATCCGATCATGGGTGAGCTGATGGAGCAGTATGATGCGATGAAGGCTGATATCGAAGCGGGTTCGTAAGGTATTGGCGGTGAATATCATAGCCGACGGATGCATGTGCCGATAGGCGCGGCATTCCATCTATCATGCATAGCCCCTGGTTCTCCTTGCGGAGAAATCAGGGGCTATTATGGTTCTCTTTAGGGTATATAACGATCTTGATTTGTTCAAAATAATCCATCATATATAACTGTCCAAGTGGTTCAATTCGGGTAGCGGCCCGCCAGTGGTTTTAACTACCAAATATTCCATCCATCGATTTTCAGAAAGTTTTCGCTTATTTTCGAAATAAAGAGTACACTAGAAGTAAGAAATTAAAAAGTGGATGTGATGAACATGGCAGAAGAACTGATCTTGACCCAGGAGGGCTATGATAAACTCCAGGAAGAACTTGATGACCTCAAGTATGTGAAACGCAAAGAGTTAGCGGAACGGATCAAGCTCGCGATCAGCTATGGTGACTTGAAGGAGAATAGCGAGTACCATTCGGCCAAGAACGACCAGGCGTTTATGGAAACGCGCATCATCATCCTGGAAAAAACACTCAACAACGCCCGGATTGTCGACGCCAATCAAGTGAGCTCGAAAACGGTGAATGTTGGTTCGAATGTCGTTCTGAACGACATCGAGTTTGCGGAGAAGCTTGAATATCAAGTCGTAGGACCGGCAGAAGCAGACGTATTGAACAATAAAGTCTCCTATGAAAGTCCACTTGGTAAAGCGCTAATGGGCAAAGCAGTAGGCGATCAGGTCAACGTGGATGCGCCGATGGGTATCGTTAAGTACGAGCTGCTGGAGATCAAAGCTCTGTAATCGCAGAAGAATCAACGAAAATATAAATATAAGGCGTAACCGGGGTGCAATGGCCGGTTACGCCTTTTCAACATGGTTCGTGCCTCGTGTGGCAACGAGAGTTTTGTATCTATCGGGACAGACTAAGCATTAACCGTTACGGCCTTGCGTTCATACATATAACAAGCTGCTCCCAGAATGAAGGCGAGTCCCACCAAACCAGCGCCCACCCAAGGCAGGGCCGTTAAGCTTAGATGGGTAATGACCAACCCTCCGATAAAGGCCCCTGCTGCATTTCCGAGATTGCCCGCAGAGTGGGTTGCCGTAGAGGCGAGAGCGGGAGCGGACTGGGCCAGACTCATGACTCGCACCTGCATTCCCGGCATAACGGCGAAAGAGGCAGCTCCCCACAACACGATGGTCAGCACGGCGGTGACCGGGTTATGGATCGTCACGGTGAGGATGGTCAGAATGACAGCTGTCGCAAAATAAACACCCAGAATGGAGGGCAGCAGCTTCCAGTCGGCCAGCCTGCCGCCGATGATATTACCGACGGTTACGCCGATACCGAACAGGATCAGAATCCAGGTGACGCTCGGTTCGGCAAAGCCGGTGATCTTAATCAGCAGCGGCGCGATATAAGTGAAGACGGCGAACAGGCCGGCGTTGCCAAGCGCCCCAATCAGCAGGAAGAGAAGGAGTTGTGGCCTGATAAGGGCTGTAATTTGCTGCGTGATGCTTGACGCTTGTTCCTGCCGTAGCTTCGGAATGAAGATCAGGATGCCGATCAATGCCAACACCCCCATAACGGCAATTGCGGCGAATGAAGCGCGCCAGCCCATCGTCTGGCCGATGAAGGTGCCGATCGGAACTCCGATGATATTGGCTATCGTTAATCCGGCCATCATGACGGATACCGCCCCGGCACGCTTGTCCGGCCGCACGAGGTTCGAAGCAATGACGGCTCCCACGCCGAAGAAAGTACCGTGCGTCAGCGCGGTCAGCATTCGGGCACCCATAAGAACGGCATAGCTCGGAGCAAAGACCGAAATGCCGTTACCCAGAATAAATAGGCCCATGAGCAGCAGGAGCAGCTTTTTTTGCGGTATTTGGTGGGTTAGAACCGTTAGAATAGGGGCTCCTACGGCTACCCCAAGGGCGTACATTGTAATCAGCTGCCCGGCCGATGCAATGCTGACATTCAGGTCATCTGCAACATTCGGGAGTATTCCCATGATGACAAATTCCGTCATGCCAATAGCAAAAGCGCCAACGGTTAAAGACAGTATAGAGATGGGAAAGGGCTCTTTGGCGCTTTGTTTCCCAGTGGCGTGCTGCGATAGTTCCATGGTGTTCAAGTCAACCTTTCTGCTGTGTTTATTAATGGTATATCCCAATCTTCATTATCGGATTTAAAGAGGGACTGTTACATATTATTTAATGTTGCCGGAGGATAATCAAGAACTTTATTTTTTTGGGAAAATGGGAACCCTGAAGAGGAAGCCTCTGTTAAGGGAAGCTTGTCCATGATGCAAGAGCAGCTCGAGAGCGCCGCAGGGGCACTCTCTTGATGAGCAGGTGGATCACCGGGGTCATTGATCGTACCTGCTGACTTCAGCCCTTGATGATGATAAGGGTTAGTAACAGGTAAACGACTCGATCCTTCTTAAATCGAATCCCGAGAAGACCCATCTTCTTCCCGTCCATCGGAAACCGGCGACTGAGGTGCGGCCGACGAAGGTCGGAAAAAACCAGAAGCCAGGCCCAAATCTCGGCCAAATATAGGTGAAGCGAAACAAACATCCTGTGATCGCTCCCGGGTCAACGGCAAAGACACTGGCCAAAGGTTGTTGGGGGATCGTGGTTGGAGGTGGGGATAAGGGTCCTTGCTGTGGTCCCTGAGGTCCTTGCGGCGGCATAAATGCCATATTGGGTTCACTCCTTAATCGGGTTTATATAGGTTGGCAATTGCTCTTGAAGCTGCAAACTAAGGCAAGCATGGATACAGTCCCCAAATTCTAGGTATACAGCAGCGTAATGACAAGCAATTCGAAGAGAACTAAGGGGAGAATGACATTATTATAGTAACCGGGACCGAAGCCGCGCTGGTTTTCGTACCCGGACAGACTCAAGTACAGAACTCCCTTCTCGCAATGCATGATCGTTCCTTCAAAAACATCACCGTCGAGCGTTTCGACACGAACCAGCTGATTCGCATGCTGCCCGCATAGATGGTGAATATGATCGCGAACCGATTTGATGTTGTGCGTCATGTTGGGTTCGGCTTGATATAAGGTTTGTTCCTGGTGTCCGGAATGTTGAATGCTCATATAAAAAAGACCCCCATCGTTATTAGTCATACCTAGTTTCCATCCTATGCGGATGCCCAGAGAAGGGTGATTTTGAATTTCCCGCATGGGCAAATTAGCAGATTAGTGATACGATTTAGATCAATATATGATTGAGGAAGTGAGCGTTAGTCGTGATCAATATAACCATTCCCAAGGTGGACGTTACCATTACCAAGCAGGCTGCTCCGGAGTTGAGCCACATTTACGGATTTACAGATTTTCACCTGATTCCAAGAGATCGGGGCGGGATCTTCATGTTCTACAACAGCAAGGAGGAGCTCCTGTTCGTTGGCAAAGCAAGAAAGCTCAGACCGCGGATCAAGAAGCATTTCGAAGATAGCGTCTCTCCGATCAAGGAGCATCGGGATGAGGTTACAAGAATCGAGGTCTGCGTCATTGAAGACGCCGTTCACAGAGAGATCTATGAGACCTATATCATTAATGAATTCAAGGCCAAATATAATATAGACAAGGTGTTCTTTAAGTAAGGAAGGATAAATGACAAGAAGCAATAGACGTGGTCGAGTAAAAGACCCGCGTTTATTGCTTTTTTTTGTGTTGTGAAAAAAAATCAAAAAATAACTTAAATATTCCTTTACAGGAATATTCCTATCGTGGTATATTGTTATCAGGAAATACGGCACACCAATAAATCAGCAAAAAAAAGAGGTGATGATGGTGACGTGGACAGAGAGAACTGACAATCACCGTACACGCTATAGCAGCGGGTCTGTACCCGTCATCACTACAAGATGGAACTAACAACATTTAACGCTTTGGCCGAACCGAACCGTTTTCGTATTGTGAGTCTCCTGCTGAAGGGTTCTTTAACGGTAGGAGAAATCGCTGAACGTCTTGACATTCGGCAGCCACAAGCCTCCAAGCATCTGAAGGTGCTGCTGGAAGCCGGCTTGGTAGAGGTAAGGGCGGAGGCCAACCGGCGGAGCTACAAGCTGCGGTCGGAGCCGTTTCAGGAATTGGACCATTGGCTTGATAATTACCGGAGCATATGGAACGAGCGCTTTGACAACTTGGATAAATACTTGGAGACACTGCAATCGGAAGGAACAGGTAAGAAACAGGATTAACACCTAATATGAGGAGGAATTTATAATGACAAACCAAATGATTACGCGGGTTGAAGGGCAAGTACTTGTATTGGAACGTGTATTTAATGCACCAAGAGAACTGGTATACAAGGTATTTACGGATGGAGAGCATCTGAAGCAATGGTGGGGGCCTCGCGGATGGGAGGTTACCGTATCCAACATGGATTTCCGTCCAGGCGGCTCGTGGCATTACTGCATGAAGTGTTTGGATAAGAACCAGGGCGATTTCTACGGAATGGAATCCTGGGGCAAATCGGTGTACCAGGAGATCGAAGAGCCGGAGAAAATTGTCCTTATCGATTATTTCTCCGATGCGGAAGGTACCATTGCAGAGGGAATGCCTGCTCCTATTTCTACGATGACCTTTGTGGAGCAGGATGGGAAGACCAAGCTGATCAACCGGGCAGTGTACGATTCTCCGGAGGCTCTTAAAACCGTGCTGGATATGGGGATGGAAGAGGGCGTAACGCAAACCTGGGATCGTCTAGAGGAATACTTGGCAGCCAAACAATAAGTTAGTCTCACTTACAATGTTAAAAGGTATAATGAATGGCCGGAATCCGCGTGGATCCCGGCCATTCTTGTATTATTTATGCATGGAATCCGTTGAATTCGAGTTATCAGTTAACTTGTAACTTGAAAAACCCGAGCTAAAAGTTCAATATAAAGATAATTGAATGATAGATAACGATGTTGACTGCCCGATGGCATGAAACAACGATAACCTTTTTTGCCACGGTTCTGCCTCGCGGCAAAGCATAATAGGAGGAAATTATGATGGAGATTGGGGTTAGCTCGTTCGTAGAGACTTGGCCGGATGTAAAGACAGGCGAAGTGATAAGCCACGCTCAGCGGCTGCGTGAGGTTGTTGAGGAAATCGTCCTGGCTGATCAGGTGGGATTGGATGTATATGGGGTAGGTGAGCATCATCGTAAGGATTATGCGGCATCATCGCCTGCGGTTGTGCTCGCCGCGGCTGCGTCCCAGACGAAGTGGATTCGGCTGACGAGTGCGGTTACGGTGCTGTCCTCCGCTGATCCGGTGCGGGTGTTTCAGGATTTTGCCACCTTGGATGCCATCTCGAACGGGCGTGCCGAGATTATGGCGGGCAGAGGTTCATTCATCGAATCATTCCCGTTATTCGGCTACGATCTGAGCCATTATGATGAGCTGTTCGAGGAGAAGCTGGAGCTGCTGCTCAAAATCCGCGAGTCGGAAAAAGTAACCTGGCAGGGCGGGCATCGCCCTGCGATTCATAACTTAGGCGTCTATCCGCGCCCGGTTCAGAATCCGCTACCGGTATGGATTGGCAGCGGAGGCAATTCGGAATCGGTTGTACGCGCTGGCCTGCTCGGTCTGCCGCTGGTACTGGCGATTATCGGCGGAAGTCCCCTGCAGTTCGCGCCGCTGGTTAAGCTGTATAAAGAGGCGGCCGCTCACGCGGGACATGATGTATCAAAGCTGCCGATCGGCTCGCATTCCCATGGATTTATTGCGGAAGATACGGAGATGGCAGCGGACAAGTTCTTCCCATCTACCCAAGCCAGCATGAATGTATTGGGACGGGAGCGGGGCTGGGGATTCTATGACCGCGCAAGATTCGATGCGGCTCGAAGCTTCGAAGGTGCGCTCTATGTCGGAGACCCGGAGACGGTCGCCCAAAAAATCATTCATCTGCGCAAGCATGTGGGCATTACCCGCTTCATGCTTCACGTGCCCGTGGGAACAATGCCTCACGACGAAGTCATGAGAGCCATTGAACTGCTGGGAACCGAAGTCGCCCCTCGGGTGCGCAAGGAAATCGACCGCTGGGAAGCCGCGGGTGAACCTGCGGAGTAAGCTGGAGCACTTTGATTCATATGGAATGGAATTACACGGAACTTTTTTCGGCCCGCATCGTTTATGACATAAACGGACAAGGCGGTGTACACCTTGCGGGTTGCCAGATATTTTGTGCTGTGGTTCGTATTTATATTGCTATTTACCGGTGCGATCGTAGGCATGGAGTATATCGAAGGATATAAGATTGCAACGACGGAATATTACGGCCTTCGTAATTTGGGGTTCGTGTTGGTGATCATCCCGATCTTACTGTCATCGCTCGTATATCCGGTGATCGTGCTTCCGTTATCGTGGCTAATCGGCAGCATGCGATGGGTTAGAGCTTCACTTCTCCTGTATGCTCTGCTGTATGCCGTGATGTGGGCCGGGGTGGGGGGGGTCCTGTTCTACGAATGCTATGATGCTCGATTCATACAGGAATATGAACTCCATGTCAGTACCGCCGTTATTCTGTTCGGTACGTTCGGCTTGGTCTACGCATGGATCGAGTGGAGATTATTGCGTAGATCCGTTACGACGGTTTAAAGGTCAAGAGACCGCTTCAGGGCCCAGATGGCTGCCCTGGCGGTCTCTTGTTTTCATTCTCATCACTTTTAAACTGCAACTCGACGGACTCGCTTGCCGGAGGCAGCTCCATGCCTTGTTCCCAGATCAGAATTCGGTCGTCGGGCGTTCCCAGGTAGAGGGCCTTGATTTGAACACCATCGCCAAAGCTCTTCTCATAGGCATTCCGCTCTTTAATATCGTTGAAATAGTACATGTTAGAAAGTCCCAGATCCGCGAACTTTTTGGACTTGATAATGGGGCGCTTGGGTGTGATGTACAAATTTCCGTTAGCATCGGAGTGACCGCTAGCCTGATTGACGTTGAAACCGTCGGTCATCTTCACATGATAGACAATGCGTCCATCCTTCAGCTGGCTAATATCGGATACTTGCATAACGCGGGTAGGTACGTTGGTAATGTTCCATTTGAACAGGCCTACATATACCAGGAACAGGAGTCCAACGGCTAGACAAGTGAGCAACAAACCTTTGGTAAACGCGATCCACTTGGTGCGCGACCATTGGGCGGCAACTTGCCGCAATCCGGCTCCCTCATCACGGTTTTGATCAATCGTTTGGGCTGGCAGCGGCATAGGGGAGCTTATGTGGCTTAGCACTTCCCGGCAATCCGGGCAATCGGCCAAATGCTCTTCTACCAGGGCCTTGGTGTCTGCGCTGCACACATGATCATAGTACAAGGGCAGCAAATCCTGAATAATATCACATGAAACTCGGCTCACGGTCGA
Organism: Paenibacillus sp. JZ16; assembly: GCF_015326965.1. Lineage (NCBI taxonomy): Bacteria > Bacillati > Bacillota > Bacilli > Caryophanales > Paenibacillaceae > Paenibacillus > Paenibacillus sp. JZ16. The sequence continues at coordinate 4,137,040 of NZ_CP017659.1, read as the reverse complement.
TTCTCCTCCTTGTACAGGCTTTGAATTTTTTGCTTGGCTCGAAAGAAGGTGACTCTTGCCCAGCTTTCGTTTTTTTCGAACAGCTGGCTGATTTCGCCAAAAGACAACTCTCCGAACACCCGCAGCGTGAACACCTCTTTATACGGCTCGTCCATCAAGTGCAGAATCTGGTGGATTCGGAAAGCCTCTGCTTTATCGACGGTTTGCCATTCGATATCCAGACCGCTGCTGTGCTCGACCTGCGAAGCCGGCTCATACCGCTTTTGTTTTTCAAGATAGGAGAAGTATGTATGTTTAGCGATTTGGCAGAGCCAAACGCTTAGTTTGCACGTACCTTGAAACGAATCGATATGCTTCAGCGCTTTGAAAAACGTCTCCTGTGTGAGTTCTTCCGCAACATGCTCATCTCTGCTAAGCGACAGCAGGAACCGATACACGTCTTGAAAGTGCTGATGATAGACCTGGCGCAAATCCGTCACATATTCACCTCCTTGCCTATATGACCGGGTCAGGGCCGATTCGTTACAAGAACTTGAGGGAAAAGTTTCGGCCGGGCGATCTACTCATAGCGGATCCCATTCGATGCCGTCTCCATCGCGTTCCAGTCCAGAATGCGGATGGTCTGTCCGTTTCGCTCCAGGATCCCTTTTTGTACAAAAGCATGCATGACCCTGTTCAAATGCCGGTGTGTGGTACCAAGCAAGCTGGCGATCTCCCCGATATGGTCGGTCTTCAGCTCCATTCCGAAGGAAGGGCTGGATCCCGGCGACATGGTGGACATAAGATAGCTGGCAAACCGGTTCTCGACCGATGCCAACAAATTGACGCGGGAAGCGGTCGTGCACGTCTGGAGTTTGTAGCTCAGGTGATCCAGCAAGGTGGATGTAAAGCGGGCGTTTGTCATTTCATGTTGCTTAATATAGTCAAAGGACAGCCCGATAAAGAGGCATTCGTTAACGGCTTCAATCTGCGATTGGACCGGAACGCTTCGAATCAATTCAATATCCCCGATGATGGAAAAAGGATGGCCAAAGCGCAGAAGAAGCGATTTGCCGGTTTCGATGCTGGAGGTCACTTTAATCTTCCCTTGCACAAGGAACAGAAGGGAATTCATGGCGAAGCCTTCATGCAGGATGATCTCGCCGGGCTCGTATTGCTGCAATGTAAAAGGCACAGGCCTGCTCAGGTCCAGCATGTTCTCGAATTGAAATTGTTCCAGCTTGGCTTTCATCAATGGTGCGTCATGAAGTAGTTTCATGGGTCTTGGGGTTGCTCCTTTCTCTCCTGGACAAATGTCCTTCTCATTATACGATCAACTGCTATGATAAGAGCAATGAGAAGATACAGGAGGGCAAGGGCATGAAATTTGTATTCGATCTGGACGGAACGATCTGTTTTAAAGGGCAGCCGGTTTCGGACGAGTTGTTGAAGGCATTGGAGGAGCTGGTGGCGCAAGGGCATGAGGTTATTTTTGCTTCCGCCCGGCCGATTCGCGACTTACTTCCCGTCCTTCATGAGCGCGTTCATCACTACCCGATGATCGGAGGCAACGGTTCGATGGTGGCGGCAGGGGGAAAGCGGATCTCCACGGCGGGCTTTGACAGCGAGGTGCTTCCGAGCCTTCTTCAGCTGTTAACAACGTATAACGTGAGCTATTTGATCGATGGAGAATGGGACTATGCCTATAGGGGTCCTGCAGATCATCCGATTCTGCTGAATTTAGACCCGCACAAGCTGGCCAAGAACGTGGCGCTCCAGGAGCTGAATTCGGTTGTGAAAATATTGATGCTGACCTCGGACCATATGGCGGAAGTCGAGGAGAGGCTGAGACAACTGGATGTCGTTGTTCACGTGCATGGAGGGGAAAATGTGCTGGATATCAGCCCTAAGGGGATACATAAATGGAGCGGGCTTCAGCAGCTGGGTGTGAAGGAGGGCGAGTATGTTGCCTTCGGCAACGATGCCAACGATATTACGATGTTCCAGCATGCGCTGCACGCGGTAATGATCGGTGATCATCCGCTGCTGGCACCGTATTCCTCGGAACACCTTCCGCTGGATCGCGATATCGAGCATGCGATTGCGGAACGGCTGCAGGCGCTCGGGCGTCAATATGCTACAGCAAGTTTGTAGGTCCTGTAAACTACTTCGGGAAATAGGATTGGCCTATTTTTTGTTAAATGCTTGACAGAGCATACCCGAGTGGAATATGATGGGTTCAATAAATGACAGTGAGTACTGACATTCCTAAGGGGAGAGGGAGAGCCTTCATGGAGCATAGTGACAACCTGAGCACGGATGATAAGCTGCTGCTGGCCGCGATCGACCTCATCTCTCGGAAGGGCTACAACGGGGTAACCACGCTGGAAATCGCTACGGCTGCCGGCTTAAGCGAGAAAACCTTGTTTCGTAAATTCGGGAGCAAGCAGAACCTCTTGGAAACAGCCTTTGAGCGCTATCATTATGGTGAAGAAATGACAAAGCTGTTTGAAGAGAAGCTGATAGGAGATTTAAGCGAAGACTTACTTCTTATCAGCCGGACGTACCATGAGCTGATGATTCGGAATCGGAAGCTGATCACGATCAGCGTGAAGGAGAACGATAACTTACCGGGCCTGCGGGAGATTACCAGCAAACATCCCAAGCAATACATGGATGTATTGACGAAGTATTTTACCGTGATGACCGAGAAGGGCAAAATGATCGCAGGCGATCCGGAGCTGCGGGCCATTTCGTTCATGATGATGAACTTCGGGGCGTTTATGAATGAACTGGACTCGGAGGAACTCTTCTCTTCCGTGACGCTTGATGCCTTTATCGAGGAAAGCGTGCGGATTTTTGCTAGGGCATTAACCCCCTAGTATTTTTTTAAACAGAATGTCAGTAAGTACTGACGGTCATAACTGTTGTATATCGAATTCACGAAAGAAGCCCAACGAGAGGTGGTTCAGGAGATGGAAACACAGAGATTAATGCGCGTTGTGATGTTCACCTTATGTCTGTCCGCGATGAGCGGCTTGATGTTTAACTTCGTGCTGCCGGATATGCGGGAGGAATTCGGCCTGACGACGGCTCAAGTCAGCTGGGTCAGTTCTTCATATTCCTTGATCTATGGCGTCGGAACGGTCCTATATGGGAAGCTCACGGAACGGATTCAACTTCGAAATCTGATTACGATCGGACTGCTCCTGTTCGCGGTCGGATCGCTGGTCGGCCTGTTCTCGCAAGTGTTCTGGATGGTGCTGGTCAGCAGATGTCTGCAGGCCGTCGGAGCCGCGGCGATTCCGGCAACGGCGATGTTAATTCCGATACGCTACATTGCACCCGAGCGAAGGGGATCGGCTATGGCCACGGCATTCGTGGGATTGTCCATCGGCAGTGCGCTGGGTCCCATCGTGTCTTCACTTGTAGCCAGTATTGCAGATTGGCGCTGGTTATTCTCTATTCCGCTGCTGATCTTAATCACGATTCCTTTATATCGAAAATACTTGAAGGAAGAAAAACTTCAGTCCTCCGGCCAATTCGATTGGCTGGGAGGCGGACTGTTAGCGGCGGCGGTTACCTTTCTCCTGCTCGGCGTCACGAACGGATCCTGGTGGCAGCCTCTTCTTGGGCTGCTGGCAATGGGGCTGCTTATCATGCGTATTCGCACGGCTGCCGTACCGTTCGTAGATCCGGGATTATTCCGGAACAAAAACTATACCCTCCGATTAATCGTGATGTTCATCGTTAGCGGCATCGGGTTCTCTCTGCATTTTCTAAGCCCGTTGTTGCTGTCGGAGGTACAGGGGCTCTCGCCGGGGTGGGTAGGTTTTGTCATGGTACCGGCAGCAATCGCGTCGGCCTTGCTGGGTAAAGCAGGCGGAAGGCTTGCGGATGGGAGGGGGAATACGTATCTCTTCCTTGTGGCCGTCGGATTATTGCTGGCATGCTTTGCGCTGCTGTCTACTTTCATTGGAATATCGCCTGTTCTGATCGCGGTCTTCTTGATTCTCGGACATGTGGGACAGACGTTTGTCATGATTGCATTGTCCAATTCCGTTTCGCTCAGCCTGCACAAGGAACAAGCGGGAGTCGGGATGGGACTGATGCAGATGCTGAATTTTATATCGGCAGGCATGGCCTCGGGCGTGTACGGCAAGATGCTGGATATCCAGTCCGGCATCCACTGGAATCCGGCCCACTTCTACACGGAGGGGAACCTCTATAGCAATATCTACCTAGCTTTGGCTGTGCTGCTGATAGCCATCATGCTGTTCTATTATGTTCAGTTCGGTCAAAGAGAGTCCAAGGGGATTGTGTTGGAAAGCCCAAATTAAGCATTTCATGCAACATCATCATACATTATGGAGGAGATTTATATGACAACAACCTTATTTATCAAAGCCAATAACCGCCAAGGGTCTGTAACGGGAAGACTATATGACGCGTTTCTGGAGAGCTATCGGGTGGCCCATCCGAAGGATACCGTAATTGAAGTGGATCTGTATAAGGAGCATATTCCTTATCTGGATGAAGTGATGATTAACGGGAATTTTAAGTCTGCTATGGGCATGGAACTCACACCGGAAGAAAAGGCTATGAGTGATATAGTCACCAAACATCTGGAGCAGTTCATAGCCGCAGACAAGGTGGTGTTTGCGTTCCCGCTATGGAACCTGACCGTCCCGGCTGTTTTGCATTCGTACCTGGACTACATGCACCATCCGCGCAAAACCTTCCAGTACACGGAGCAAGGGTTGGTGGGGCTCTTATCCGATAAAAAGGCGGCCTTATTGAATGCCAGAGGCGGCGTATATGCGGAAGGAGACACGTCGGAGATGGCGGTAAGCTTCGTTAAGAATCACCTGAACGTATTCGGCATTACGAATGTGACTACCCTTGTGATTGAAGGGCATAATCAATTCCGAGACCGGAGTGAGGAGATCATTGAGCAGGGATTGCGGCAAGCTGCAGAGGCGGCTCAAGGGTTTTGACACCACTCAAGGTGAGACCATTAAGTTAAAACTTTTTCAGCTTCTGTGGTCTTTTTTGGACTACAGTCTTAATCAAAATACCCCGCAGGTTGTGTCAGCCTGCGGGGTACTTCTTTTGCATGAGCAGCAGAACTTAAAATGACGGTACTACTTTACGGAAAACGTCATCTCCAGATCTTCAATATAGTGTTTGATAACATTGCCGTCACTGTCTAGTTTGTATGGGCCGGAATTGCCTTCTATAAATTCAGGCTTGTAAGGCTTCAAGGTGATGGATTTTACGTCTTTATCCAATTTTTCCAGAATGAAGTCGTAATACATGTCGTCATTCTTATTGTTCTCGTCCGTGCCTCTTGCGCTTATCATCTCCAGCTTGTTCCCTTGGTCATCCACAAAATCGTAAGAGATGCTTTGATACTCTTCGCGATTTTTCTCATATCCCTTTAAGATCAGCTGCACTCGGGAAGAAGTGGACATAAGTGCCGCCTTCTTGAGCGTCATGGTCATTTTACCCGATGTTTTGGTTACATTCGGCTGCAGCACAACTGGTTTCTCCGCCGATTTTTGGATAGGAATGTTCAATTTAAAAGGTTTTTTGGTTCCTTCCAGATAAACGTTAGCGGTGAGCTTGAACTTGTCTGGCAGAGGCTTAATATTCTTTCCAAGCCAGGAAGCGTCGGATAGCGAGATCTGGATGGCGTCATTGCCCACAGTTCCCCAGCGCAAGTCTGGTCTGTCCGCAAGGGCGTTGCCAAGACTATGGAGAGGCTTGCCGTCAATTAGAACGTCCAAGTTATTGATGGCGCCTTCGGCATAAATCACGTCTTCGAGTTCAGGATCATATTTCCCAGTTATTTCACCGGAAAGCTCTTTTCCGCTCCGTTCAATTATAATTTGAATGTGGTTGCCGTCGTGAATGGCCTTAGTTGCGCTAAGTGTAATTTCCCCTTGAGTCGCGCTAGCAATCACAGCTTGTTTGCTGTTTTCCGTTTTTTGAACTGCCGTTTTGGTGACTGCTGTTTTGGTTGCGGCTGCTTCAGCGTTACCCCAGGCAGCCCCGCCTAACATGGTGGCTGCAAGTGCAGCGGTAGATAGAACTTTATATGCTTTTTTCATAATAATGATCTCCTTGTTTAAATTGTTGTTTTATTTTTTTCTACTATTGCTTGTGATGTACTCCAGCGGTCACTGCTGGCCGTACAGTTTTTTCAGAATGGTCTGATCCACAGGCACCGTGATCTCCAGGTCCTTTAAGTAGGTTTTGACAATCTCACCATGCTTATCGATTTTAAATGGACCGCTTTTCGCCGAAGGATCCTGGTATTCGGGTAGAAACGGCTTTAGCGTGATATAAGCTGGAGCGTCTGCAAAGCGTTCAAACAGCAGCTCATCTCGCTGATGCTTGAGACTGTTATCGTTGAAAGTTCCCATAGCGCCTATCGCACCGAGCACCCGGCCTTGATCATCCGAAACCTCGTATAGCAGGATATTGTTACGGAGGCTTTTTGCTGAGTCTGTCTGCTCGACATTTATTCGAACTACCGTTGTAATCGGCGTAAAGTTAACCTGCTCAAGGGTTAATCTGAGACTACCCCATTCCCTTGTCTCTCCTGAAGAGATTACTAATTGCTCGTTGTTCTTGTGGACCGGAATCTTCATGGCAAATGGTTCTTCAATACCATCAAGCGAGATCCTGACCTCTAACTGAAACTGATCGGGGATAGGAACTTTTCCATCGGTCAAGTAGGAGTAATCAAACAGTTCGTACATTACCACATTCGGATCTGATGTCGGTTTGCCGCTCAAACCCAGCTTACCGGGGTAAGATTTGTCATAAATAGACTGGCCGTTGATAAGCACTTCAACATCGTTTATGGAGCCTCTGACTGATTTGTCATCCATTATGCTATCGGCATTCACTATGTCTCCAGCAAATCCTTCACCTTCCCGTTTGACAGCCATGGACAAACGAATACCGTCATATGAGACCTCAGGGATGCTAAGCGTCACTCCTTCATGGGTGACCTTGGCGTCCGTCATAGCTACCAGGCCACGTTCTTCCGCCGTTTGCAGTCCCAGGTCGTCGGTCAATTTGAAAATGCTGCCGATCACCGGTATTTTCTTGAGCGACTCGGCCATGATCGGCGATACATAAGCGCTGCTGATTACCCCGATGAAGGCGGCCGCGGCTACGGCTCCTACAATTCTGCGCACCTTTTTGGAGCGGCGTTTCTGATCGGTCTCGGTCTGCATGGGAAGTTCAGCCAAGGAAGCATAGACCTCATCCTGCCGGCGTCGGATGATTTCCGGAACCGTGGTGTTCCATTGTTTTCCGGCCTCCCGTAGCTCTTTATTCAGATCAATTGGGTTCATAAGACAGCTTCCCCTCCCGAGTATGCTTTACCCGATCCGCTAGGATCCCGCGCGCTCTGTGAAGGCGTGCTCTAACCGCTCCCTCAGAAATATCCAACACGCTTGAGATCTGTTTGATGGGCAAATCTTGAAAATAAAACAAATGGATCACGATGCGAAGCGATTCGTCCAAGCTCTCCACCGCTTCATGAAGATCGAGCTTGTGACTATCTTCGTAATAATCAGCGGACCTTGTCGCTTCAGGCACTTCAGCCATGGTCACGGTTTTTTCCTGATTCCGAAGCAGCTGATTGCATTCATTGATCAAGATCCGGATCACCCAAGTTTTGAAATACTGTGGTTTTTGCAATGTTGCCAAAGATCTATAAGCTTTCAGCGTCGTTTCTTGAAATGCGTCCGCAATATCTTCATCGCGTCTTACAATGGACTTTGCCAAGCGGTACAGCTCGGGTTCCAGCCTCCGGAAGAGCCGGATAAAAGCTTCACGATCTCCCCGCTGTGCTCTCTTGACTTCCAGTTCCATATCTTGCACGATTTCATCTCCTTTTGAGGGCCCTCTATAAGATTAGATGGATTAGCACACTGAAATGTTATATGAGATTCCAAAAAAATAAAAAAAGCAATTTTATAGGTTTAACGGTAAACCGAATTCTATCGATCAACGAGCGAACAACGATGAGGTAGACGCCTCTGCTGACAGGCTAGTCGAGAAAGAATGATTTTAATCATTTTCTGCGAATCACAGGACTTCAACCTATAGTAAAATTAGTCATGGTTTGTGATGCTGCTCATTATCAGGCTATGAAGGAGTGAATGACCCATGGCGCATGCAAATGATGTTCTAATGAATCAACTGTTAGCGAACGCAAATGATCCCAGCTGGCATATCCCGTTCCAGCAATCCGTGGAACATTTGACCGAGGATGAAGCGTTCTGGACACCTGCCAACGATAGTCACAGCATTGTCGAGATCATACAGCATCTGCTGTATTGGAATGAAACGTGGCAGACGCGGTACCGCGAATCGCGGGTCGATGCCGTTCCTTCTATTGGAGACAACCATAAAAGCTTTATCATTCCGGATAACGCAACCTTCGCCGAGCTAAGAGACCGATTGCTTGAGGTTTTGCTGCAATGGCAGGAGCTGTTGTCAGCGGCCAAGCTGGAGCAGGAAGTGAATGGATTCCCGGTACCGGCCAAGTGGTGGGAGATTGTGGGCAATGCTGCTACGCACAATGCCTATCATATCGGTCAGATTGCGTATATCCGCAAGCTGCAGAAGAGCTGTACCCCCTTAGAATGGTAATCCGCGGTTTTTATCACCCCTGAAGGTGTTCCACGGTTGAAATCTCGTACAGCTTCGTTGCTCCCAGGTTGCTAATGACATCTCCCTGCACACGAAAAATGCATGGATGGTACCCGAATCTTCCCTGGGCCCACCCATGCACCTCGTTTATAACGCTTCTTTAATTACCCGTTTATAGAACATGACCGATAACAACCCGAATATGGAATACAGCGCCGTATACAACAGCATAACCATGACCATGGGCAGCCAGAGCTCGGTTCCGAAGAAGAACCAGCCGGACTTAACGGCGAAGTAACTGTGGGACAACCCGACGACCAGCGGAATGCCGAAGTTGAACAGCTGCTTGATCTGAATCCCCTTCAGCAGGTTTCCTTGCGTGAAGCCCAGCTTCCGGAGAATGGTATAATTCGGCTTCTCCTCTTCACCTTCATCCATCTGCTTAAAGTACAGGATACATCCTGAAGTAATCAGGAAGGTAAGTCCCAGGAATCCTACGATGAACATCATCAAGCCCATATTGCTCTTCTGGTTGAAGACCATTTCCGTCTGAGATAAGTTCCCTGTTCCCTCGCTAATGTCGAGGTTCTTAAAGATTTGATTGGCCTGATCCATAGCGTTTGGATCCACAATATCAATGCCGTGATAGACATTGGACTTCTTCTGGATCTTCGGATCAAGGTCTTGAACCAGCTTATCGAATACGGTCTGGTCCACAATCGCCGTCGGCAGTCCGCCGCTTGCATAATAATAGGATACGTAGGCTTCCTTGTCCAAGCCGATCAGCTTCTGCTTAAGGCTGTGTTTAGGGCTTATGAGCTCAATTTCCCCTGTGGTCTGAATCGCCATAAATTGCTGGATTGCGTCACTGTATCCCGTGAACAGCATCTCCCCGGGGGAAACATCCTTGCCTTCGACGCTGGCATCACTGATTACCGGGATGATCATGGAACTGGAATCGACTTGCCCAGAGACTTCCAGGCTGGCCCCGATAATGTCGGATAGGTCCGCATTCACCTGAATCACGTCCCGTAAGGTCTTCGTAAATTCGATATCCTCATCCGTAAGTGCCTGGATGAAGGCGGCATAATCCTTTTGATCCGCTACCGCAAAATGATTGGGTACACTCTGCTCGGCCGATTTCTCCGCAGAATAATATGAGATATAGCTGAGTGACAATAGTCCGATTGCAAGCGCGGATACGGTCGTAATGATGGTCAGCAGCAGCGCATTCGATTTCATGCGGAACATGATGGAGGAGAGGGATAGCACATCGTTCAGGGACAAGTAACCGCCCTTGCTCTTCCGGATTGCGTTGAATAGAAAGCTAACCGACCCTTTATAGAACAGATAAGTCCCGATGATTACCGATCCCAAGATTAGGATCATGGCCATGAACAGCTCGTTCATGGTGGTGAAATCTCCGCTGAACAGCTTGGTCGATACATAATAACCGAGAAGGATGAGTCCGATGCCGAGCAGTCCGAATAACATTTCGGCGAAGGACATTTTCTTAATTTGGTTCTCGGTTGTGGATACGGCGCGGAAGAGGGACAGAATGCTCTGTCTTTTGATGAATGTATAATTCATGATCATAATCAGAACGTAGATGACGGCAAACACAATCACGGTCTGGATCATCGCCTCGGTGGAGAAGGATAAAGCCGCTTCGGTATCTACGCCGGTCACCTTGAACAGAATCATCAGGATTAAGCGCGAAGCCGCGAAGCCGGCAAAAATACCAATGACCATGGAGCCGAAATACAGGATCAGGTTCTCTGCGCTTAGGATCCGGAATATCTTGCCTTTGGTCAATCCGATGAGCTGAAACAGCCCGATCTCTTTACTGCGCCGTTTAATGAAAATCGTGTTGGCATACAGCAGGAATATCGCTACGATTGCCACGAGCAGCACGGAGGCAGCACCAAGCGCTGCCGCTCCCTTCACAGAGCCTTTCGCTTCATCCATCGCCGGATCATATTGCAGCGTGACAAACGCGAAGTACAGACCCACGCTGAAGATGAGCGCAAATACATACAGATAATAATTCTTGATATTCTTCTTCAAATTCCGGTAGATCAGATAATTAATGTTCATTCTGAACACCGCCTAGCACGCCCTGAGTTTTGATGATGTCATTGAAGAAGGCCTGCCGGGACTGCTCACCCTTGTTCAGCTGGGTATAGATCTGTCCATCCTTAATGAAGACGACCCGGGTGCAATAGCTGGCGGCCACGGGATCATGGGTAACCATGATGATCGTGGAATCGATCTTCTGATTTAATTCGCTTAGCTTGTTCAACAGATCGGAAGCGGACTTCGAGTCCAGCGCGCCCGTCGGCTCATCGGCAAAAATAATGCTGGGATCATGGATAAATGCGCGAGCCGCGGAGGTTCGCTGCTTCTGTCCCCCGGAGATTTGGTTCGGATATTTATCCTTGAGTTCGTAGATGCCAAGCTCGGTCGCGATGCGCTGGAATTTCTGATCCGCTTCTTTTTTCGAGACTTTCTTAATGGAGAGCGGCAGCAGCACGTTTTCCTTGACGGTTAATGTATCCAGCAGGTTGTACTCCTGAAAAATAAAACCCAGATGGTGCTTCCGGAACTCCGCCAGCTCCTTCTCCTTCAGGCCCGTAAACTCCTTACCCTCGATCTTGATGCTGCCGAGGCTCACTTTATCGATCGAGGAGAGCACGTTCAGCAGCGTGGTTTTACCTGAACCCGACGCGCCCATGATGCTGACGAACTCGCCTTTATCCACGCGGATATCGATACCCTTCAGCACTTCCTGTTTATTGAATTTGTTGCCGTAGCTTTTATGAATTTGGTTTGCTTCAAGAATTGCCAATTTCACTCACTCCTTCGTTATCTGTCCTTATCATAAAGGAGTCGCAGCGCCTTTTCCTTCGATTCGCCGAACAAAGTGCAAAAGCATGTGACATTGTTGTCACATGCCGGTAACGCTCACGAAATCATTCCGTTTCGGAAAGATCAAGGTAAAGGTGGTGCCGATGCCGAGCCTTGATTCCACCTGAATGCGAATCAGCAGGGCATCGGCTACTTTTTGCGTCAAATAGAGCCCCATGCCGGTTGCGGCACTGTCCTGATGCGAGGTGGTCGAAGTGAAGCCTTTGTCGAAAATACGGGGCATGTCCTTCGGATCAATGCCGCGTCCGGCATCTTGGATGGCAAGTCTGACATGGTCATCCGTGAGATCGCTCTCGATGAGGATGTCCGAAGCGTTGCTGTATTTGACCGCGTTGGTCAGCAGCTGGCGGATGATAAAGCCCAGCCACTTGGCATCGCTGAGCACTTCCGTTACCTCAAGGGAAACGTCAAATCCGATCCCTTTCTGCATGCACCAGGACTTGAGCGCACGTATTTCCTGGAAGATGATCGGCTCAAGCGCGAATTCCTCGATCAGCAGATCATTCCGGATAAAGGGGATGCGCTTCTGGTGCAGCTGCTGGTCAAGCAGCAGGTGGATGCGAAGCCACTCATACTGGAGCTGAGCCTTTAACGTCTCATCTTTCATGCGCTCGATCATCAATTGCATCGTGGTGAGCGGCGTTTTCACTTCGTGAATCCAGGATAGCAGATCGTCCTTCTCCCCTTGTATCTCCATTAGACGTATGGAGGATTCCTTCTTGAAGCGCTCCGTTTGAAGGGAGAGGATGTCCATGGCAATCGCCTCAAAGGGGTGCTCCGGCTCGCTGATGGCGGCTAAATCGTAGGTGTCATCCCACGCCTGGAGGCTTTTGTAGAACTTGGTTTCCCGGTTGTACCTCACGAACAGGAACACCAGGAAGAACAGCACCGACAGAAACACGATATAAAGGATGGGCAAGAACGGGATCTGGGAGTCCACGGCGGCTATGAACAGGAACAGCAGCTGCAGAAACACGAAGAACAGAATCCAGCTTAGTCGTTCCCGGATGTAGGCGATCATCATGCATGGGCCTCTTCCGTGGCGATATACCCTTGTCCCACCTTGGTTTCAATGTAGGGATCAAGTCCGAGGGGCTCCAGCTTCTTGCGCAGCCGGTTGACGTTGACCGTTAACGTATTATCGCTGACAAAATGCTCGTTGTCCCATAAACTCTTGATCAGATCCTCACGGCTGACGATTTGATTTTTTCGCTCCATGAGGATTTTCAGAATGAACATCTCATTCTTTGTCAGTTCAGCGGTGCCCTGAGGGCTGCTAATGGTATTTTTACCGAATTCGACGGTGGCTCCGCGCCAAGTTCTCAGCTCGGTCCGTTCGGTATTGTAATTGTATACCCGGCGCAGAGTGGCCTGGATTTTGGCAATCAGGACATCAAAGTGGAACGGCTTCTGAATGAAATCGTCGGCTCCAAGCTGCATGGACATCACCATATCGGTCGGATGATCGCGGGAAGACAGGAAGATAATCGGCACGTTCGAGTGGGAGCGAATCATTCGGCACCAATGGAACCCGTCAAACTTCGGCAGCTGGATGTCGATGATGACCAGATCGGGTTGAACCGCTGTAAACTCCTGAAGTACGGCGCTGAAATCCTGTACGCCATAAACGTTATACGACCATTGAGACAGTCGCTCCTGCACTTCATGGAATAGGGTCACATCGTCTTCGATTAACATAATTTTAAACAAGAGATTCACCACGCTTTATAAGGTTGTTCAAAGCCCTTCAGCAAGCTTTCCCGGTGCTAAAAAAGCTGACTATTGCTTGCAAATTACTACAGTTTTCATTCCCAGTGTATAGCAAAATGTCGATATGTGCTATCTGTGGGACCCATCCGCGTGTGCGTATATGACGAGGCTTAAATACCTATTTACAAACATTTCCTACCTTCCCATAATAGAAATGAGCCTATGACCTGGGAGGGGACAAATATCGTTATGTATAAGAAGTTCAAGTGGTTGACTGTACTCATTGCAGCTGTGCTGGTTGTTATGACAGGATGTCAGGCCGTCGGGGGACTGGATATCAACAAGGCGTTGCTTACCAGTCTCGATGTTAAATCCAGCGAATCCAAGGCAAGTATTCGATTCGAGGTGGTGCCATCGGACAAGGCCCTATCGACTGAAGATAAAGAAGCGATTGATCTCATTAATTCGTTATCTCTGAATATGGACCATGCCATCGTGCAGGATAGCAAAACGGTGTCCATTCAGGGCAGTATCCAATATTCGGACAAGAAGATTCCGCTTCATGTGTCCATGGATTCCAAAGGAATGGCGATTCAATTAGAAGGCGCCAAGCAGCCGTTCTATTTATCGATGGATACGACCGTTCCCGGATTGCCTGATACCAGCCAATACGAACAGGCGATTCAGGATGTCGTGAAGAAGGCTGCAGGACTTGTGCTGAAGCATTTTCCAAATCCATCAACAATTGCGGTGAAGTCCGCTCAGGAGAAGGTGAACGGGGAAAGCCTGAACCTGACGCATCTCCACATGGAGCTGACCGGTGAAGAGATCTTGAACATGGTTAAGCCTTTCGCCGAAAGTCTGCTTAAGGATGAAGCCGGCTTGAAGCAAGTGATCGGCGATGCGTATGATGCCATTTATCCGATGATAACCAGCATCGGCGAGGCCTATGGCGAAGACGTAGAACTCCTGCCACAGGAATCCAAGGAGGAGGTCGTCGCATCGCTCTACGAGATCGTGCATGGCGCACTGATCGAATTCACGGAGAACTATGATGAACAGAAGGAACAGTTATTGGAGGAGCTACCGGGATCCGAAACCGTCTTTGGTAAGGATACGGTCCTCAAGCTGGACTACTACTTCGATGAGCAGCTGAATACACGCAAGAATGCGCTGGAGCTGACTGTCGCGCTACCGGCTTCCGAGGACCTGCCATTGAAAGCATTCAAGGTGTATTCCGAAGGTGAGGTCTGGAATATCGGCGGCGCAGTGAAGGCCAATCAGGTGGACACGTCCAAAGGCGTGCTGGACGTTCTGAATGATTCGGTGACACCGGGTCAAGTGCTGCGGAACTTTGAAAAGGACTCCCTTATCTATAATGTGTTGAAGGATGATCTGAAGATCACGCACAAAACGATGTTTCTTAGTCCCGTAAGCGATGAATATGGATATGGTGTAATCAAGAAGAACAATCAGAGCTTCGTTCCGCTTCGTTACTTGACAGACCAATTGGATGCCGAAGTGAAGTGGAGCAAAGGCTCCAAGAAAATTACAGTCATTAATGATCTGACAGGGGAAGAAATCGTATTGACCGTGGGCTCCAAAACAGCCAGCGTCGGCGGTAAAAACGTGACGCTGCAGGAAGCTCCATTCGTTCATACCAACGGATCTACCTTCGTTCCGCTCCGGTTTATGGCAGAAGCGCTCGGTGCGACGCTTCACCTGGAGGGTGATGGCTGGATTTCGATTAAACGTGATTAGCGCTGATTGTTATGGATAACGGGCTGGCCTGGGTATGCCTGTTATGAAACGTATACAAGTTAAAGTATAGCGGGGCTGTTTCCTATCATCTTGGAATGGTGGGAAACAGCCTTTTTGTCATTCCTTCCTTCATCGTATGAACTGTACCGGTACAGTTGCAGTTATTTCAAATCGTAATGGGGTTCTCCCTGCCGTAAGATAAGTAGCAAATGCATCAACCTTCTGGTTGTCCTGCAAAAGAGAAGATGAAGGAGAACACATATTATGAATATACCGCATACAAGCCGTGCCTATGCCGCCGCGTTAGGATATACGGCCATCATTGGTTTTTCGTTTATGTTTGTAAAGCTGGCGCTGATCCATGCTAACCCGCTGGACACGCTGGCACACCGATTCACCATTTCGTTCATTGCCGCATCGCTCGCGCTACTCATAGCCCGTAGAAAGGTCCCGCTGGATCTGAAAAGGCTGCTGACCATCGTGCCGCTGGCGATATTCTATCCGTTCCTGTTCTTTACGCTGCAAACCTTCGGTTTGGTATACACCTCTTCGGCCGAGGCCGGAATCATTCACGCTACGGTACCGATCTTTACGATGCTCTTGGCATCGCTGCTATTAAAGGAACGCTCCAGCTGGGCACAGAAGCTGTTTACCGTGTTGTCGGTGACAGGGATCATCTCTATCTTCGTGTTGAAGGGGGTTTCCTTCGAGGCCTCGAGTACACTTGGGATTGTGCTAATTCTGCTGTCGGCGCTATCCAACGCCATTTACAGCGTGATGGCCCGCAAGCTGACGCAGAAGCAGCCGGTACTGGATATAACGTTCATCATGTCGATGATCGGATTCGTGCTGTTTAACCTGATGTCGGCCGCTCAACATGCTGCGCAGGGGACGCTTGTACATTATTTTGACCCGTTCATGCATCCGTCCTTCGTATGGGCCGTTTTGTATCTTGGCATTCTGTCCTCTCTCGGGACATCGCTACTGTCGAATTATTCCTTATCCAAGATGGAGGCATCCCGCATGGGCATCTTTAACAATCTGGCTACCGTGGTCACGATTTTCGGAGGTGTCGCCTTTTTGAATGAGGAGCTGGCTTATTATCATGTCATCGGCGCAGCACTCGTCATTATCGGGGTGATCGGGACCAGCCTTGCCGGGAGATCTAAGAGCGCTAGTCGTAAAGCGCTTGGGCGGAACAAGTCGAAACCAGCTTAATCTGTTTGTTGTAGAGAAATTGTCGAGTTCCACCATGTATGATTACAGGCTGTAGCATCTGTTCACATTGCCACTTGTCATAATATTCTACTAAAAACAGATGAAATCATACTTAGAGGTGGAGTTAAACTATGAAAAAGAAAGGAAGCATGCTGGCTCTCATTGTCATCTTGATGGTCCAAGGTATATTTGGTACGGGCCTTGGTATGTTTAACGGCCAGAGAGTCAGTGCGGCTGGAGCGGGTAATCCTGCATCGGATCCGGGTAATGGAGTATCCGTTACCAACGCGGTATACGGTTCAGCCGCAGGGCAGAGCATTCTGACAAATGTCACTGTCCAGGATTCGAAGGGGACCGTCATCGACTCGGTCTACAATCCGGATGCGGGTCGGGTAGAGCTTGGCTCCGACGCCATCCTGCTCTACGATTGGGAGCTTGGGGACAATCATAACTATGTGGATGGCTCAACGTTTGAGTTCGACCTGCCCAAGGCATTCAAACTGTACAACAGCATCAACGGGGTTCTTGAGACGGACATCGGGGATGTGGGAACCTTCACCGTATCTGTGGACGGTCATGTTGTGATGACGTTCAACTCTCTGGTGGATAATGCCGAAGTCCGGGGAAAGCTGAAATTCCAGACGGAGCTTAGCCAAGAGGGGATCGGCGGCGGTACTCCGGACGTTGAAATTCCGATTGAGCTTCGGGATGGCGTGAAGCAGATCATTATCCCGGTGAAGCCGGCAAAAGGCAATCTTCTGGGCAAGAACGGCAAGGTTGTCAATGATGGCAGAGGCAAACCTTCCACGATCTTGTGGACGCTTCAAGTCAATACGGTCTTGGAACGGATAGACAAGCCCGTTATAGAGGATTTGATTCCTTCCGGGCTTACGCTGGAAACAGGCTCTGTTAAGATCAACAACCTGACCGTTAATGTGGATGGCAGCACCGCGGTTGGCGCCGAAGCGGCCGTCGGAGAGTTTAGTATCGACACTTCCGATGCTTCAAAATTAGTCGTCACCAAGAGTTCGCCGATGAATTCGGCGTATCAAATCGAGTACTCTACGACGATTGCCGCTGGCGATACAACGGAATTCCTCAATACGGCAACTTTGTCCGATAACGGTCAGCAGAAGGCTTATGCCGAGAATAAACAGACGATTGACCGTGGGGAGTTACTTGCGAAAGAAGTCGTATTGTATGATGAAAACGACCGGACCATCGACTGGTCCATCCTGTACAATTCCCGCGAAACCACCATTCCGGAAGTAGATGCTAGACTTGAAGATCGTTTTAACTCAACGCAAGAGTTGGTAAACGGTTCGCTCCAAGTCAAGGATACACAGACAGGTGCGATTCTCACGGAAGGAACAGATTATGTCCTTACGCCGGTGGTTAACAGCGGAGGGAAAACCGGATTCGATCTGAAGTTTGAAAAAGACATTACCACTGAGCATGAGATTACCTACCAGACCAAGGCAAGTGGGCGTGTTATTAAGGACGAAACTGTAACGAACAGTGTGTACGGAAACGGTGTAACAAGGGAAGCCAAGCAATTGATGCAGAGTAAAGCGCTCATCAAAAGCAACGATGGCTTCGATTACAAGGATAAAACGATCAAATGGCAAATCACGCTCAACCAGGACACTTACAGCATGGACAACGTGATACTGAAGGACATGTTTACGAATGGCGGGCTTGAGCTGACTGGCCCCATCGTTGTAAAGGATGCTGTCGGTACCCTTTGGGATGAGGGTTTGGATTATACGGTGGATGCGAGCACCCCTAACCAGGGCTTTACCGTAGAATTCCTTAAGCCTGTTGACAAGGCGATCATTATCACGTACACAACCAAGTTTGACTATGATCTCCGCCAAAATAAGGATAACGAGAGCTTTTGGAACCGTGCCGATCTATCCTGGGTGGAAGGCAGCAAGCCGTTCTCGACGACTAGAAACGTGAGCCTGAAGCCTAACCCATTGACTGTTGGAAACGGGGATAAATCAGGAGCTTATGATGCCGTTTATAAGGAGATTACCTGGACCATCCAGGGGAACTACAATTTCAATAGTGTTGACAAACCTGTCGTTAAGGACAAGCTGGTTTCACCACAGCAGTACGTCGATGGGTCATTAGAAGTGTATAATCTGAATGTAGACGCTTCAGGGAAAACAAATAGAGGGGTTGTAATCCCATCCACTCAGTATTCGATAACGGAGCCGTCGGAGACGAACGGCAATGAGCTGCAAATTGCCTTTAAGGACAAGATTGACGCTCCGTTCCTGATCACGTTTAAAACCGCGTTGGGTGATCGAATCATAGAGCGGGAATCTATCGCCAACGAAGCGATATTGATGGACGACAATACGCCTGTCTCCAACTGGAATGGTTCAGCTAGAGTTCCGCGGGGCGGAGAGTATGTTGCGAAGACCGGGGTCCAAAACGGCGAAAAGATTGAATGGACGCTGCATATTAATCGGGGTCAGTCCTACGTGGAAGCAGCCAAAGTCAGCGACGAGCCGTCGGGCAACCTGATCTTGGTGGAGGATTCCTTCCGTTTGTACGAGACCAAGGTTGCGGTGGACGGAACGGTCACGAAGACGGACAAACTCGTTAATCCTTCGGATTATAAACTGAAATTCATTTATGGCGATACCGAGAAGTTTGTATTGGAATTCTTGAGCCCGATAGATCGTCCTTACATTCTGGAATACGAGACGCTGATCGACGCTGCCGACCGGGAAGTTGTCAGCAACTCGGCTGGCTTTGAAGGTAAAGGCATTACGGCTGGAATTACAGATAGTAAACAAAGATTCGAAGTTCGCATGTCTTCTGGCTCCGGCAGCGGTTCGGGCGTTCGAGGAAGTCTGGAGGTCTTGAAGGTGGACAGGGCTGATCCGTCGCTTATATTGGAAGGAGCAACGTTTGTTCTCCAAGACACGCAAGGCAAGCGTCCTGAAGTGACGCTTACAACCGATGCAGCTGGAAAGGCTTTGTTTACGAAGCTGCTCTACGGCGATTACATTCTGAAGGAGATTTCGGCTCCTCAAGGATATGTAATTGATCAAGTAACTACAACCATTACGATCGATTCAAGCATTAAACAGACTGGCAACATCAAGCGAATCACCATAACGAACAGCAAGGATAGCGTTACGCCAGGACCGGATCCGGGTAATCCGGATCCAAACCCGGGTAATCCGGATCCAAACCCAGGGAACCCGGATCCAAACCCGGGTAATCCGGATCCAAACCCAGGGAACCCGGATCCAAATCCAGGGAACCCGGATCCAAATCCGGGCAATCCGGATCCAAATCCAGGGAACCCGGATCCAAATCCGGGCAATCCAGATCCAAACCCAGGTACATCACCGGGTGGAACCGAATCACCAGGTGGTAATAACGATAAAGAAACGCCAAACGTTCCTGGGGAAATTGTACGACCTGGAGAAACTGATCCCGTCGTACCGGGCGAAGTTGATCCAGAACCAATACCTGTAGAGGTACCGGAAGAAGATGACACCCTGGTTGGGAACGAGACGGCGAATCCGCAAGATCCTTCTACACCATCCGCCGAGAATGATACAAATCGGAATTCGGTTCAAGAAACTAAGCCGGAAAGCGGCCCGATTGCGATGCTCCCAAAAACAGGAGAGAGCAATCCAGTACCGTTCCAACTCGGAGGACTGGCACTCATGCTTACAGGCTTCATCTTAAGCCGCCGTCTGCGTAACAAACGTCAATAATTTGATGATATCATCCCCTTCTCCCTGCGTGTAACTGGAGAGGGGGATTTAAATTTCAATCGTAATAGGGAAGGAGGGCTCTTCATGCGAAAGCTTTCGGTTGTCTTGATTCTTGTTGGGCTTCTCATATTCTTATATCCGATCCTCCGCGATTGGAATGCAGACCGCCAACAGAGGGATTTACTAAAGCAAGCAGCGCAAATTGAAGCTCAGGCTCAACAGAGTTCCGCTCGAGATAATGTTGCTGTTCATTACAAGGAGCTGTCCCGTATCCTGGACGAGGGAGAGGCAGCGGCCTCAACACAAGAGGAACAAACCGGTTATGAAGAAGGTTCACCTATCGGCATTATCACCATTAGCAAACTAGAGTTAGAGCTTCCTATTCTGGAGGGAGCAACCCAATCGAATATGAAGAATGCAGCTGCTCGCGTTACGGGGACGGCAAGACTCGGAGAAGCCGGTAATGCTGCCATTGCAGCCCACCGGGCCCATAAGACCGGACGTCTATTCAATCGATTGAATGAGCTCACATACGGGGATGAGATCATCATTAAGACGGATGGCCGTGAATTGATTTACCGAGTCAACCAGATTTCCATCGTGGAGCCGACCGATGTATCTGTTCTGGAAGGAGATTCGGATGAGCAGATCATTACACTGATCACTTGCGATCCTCTCTACGAGGCTACACATCGTTTGATTGTTCAGGCTGAACTCGTTTCCGATTAAGTGTCTCTTAAGGATCATTAAGATCTTGGAGAGAACGACTTTCGTTAGCTCCTAAAAATTAGGCTTGAGATATTAGGCAGTACCTAATAAAATAAGGTATGAGCTAATATTTTTCATGGAACGGGAGGGGGACCCTTTGCTCGAATGGATGCTACGTAATGTGATGGCGGAGAGAGGGATATGGTCGGGAGCGGCTTTGGCGCGGCTGATGAAAGAGAAGGCGAATTACAGCTTATCAGCTGCTTCCATTAGTGCATTGCTGACGAACCAGCCCAGGCAGATGAAGGCAGAGACGTTAGATGCCCTTTGCACAACCTTAGAGTGTACTCCAGGTGACTTATGGGTGCATACACCTCCTTCTAGAACTAAGGGGGCTTAAGTGAATGACGGTTAAAGCTATTGTGCCATTCGGTGATCCGATCTTACGAAAGATCGCCCGGCCAGTCGATACCGTAAACGCCAGAGCATTGAAGATTCTGGATGATATGGCAGAGACACTGTATGACAGTGAAGGGCGCGCTGGTCTTGCCGCACCCCAAATCGGTATATTACGAAGGCTTATTGTCATGGACTGCGGAGAAGGGTTGATCGAGCTGATTAATCCGGAAATCGTAGAGATGGACGGGGAACAGATGGGCCCCGAAGCTTGTCTGTCTTATCCGGGGTATTACGGATATGTGAAGAGGGCCAATAAGGTTAAAGTAAAGACACTAAATCGTCAAGGCCAGACGGTGATCCTGGAAGGTGAAGATTATCTGGCCAGATGTATGCAGCACGAGATTGATCACCTGAACGGCATATTATTTGTGGACCATGTTCGGGATGGATGGTTGTATCACGAGGAGACCCATCAACGCATCGAGCTGTTTCCTGTCATTGGATTATCCAATACTGGCGTATAACGGACATGAGGAGACTCTTATAAGGATAGAAATAGAACGGCCGGATGTCTTTATGTCCGACCGTTTTTTTATATCATCATTCACGACCAAAATAAGATATTGAATTTAGAAGGTTGACGGAACAGAGTTCTCGTGATAATATTATCTTAAATTAAAGATGTTTTAAATCGAAATAATAATTTTTGAAGGTCGGGCAAACACTTTCTAAATAGAAGAGACGGAGGAATTTAACCATGAACGGATTAAAAGGAATTCACCACGTAACAGCCATTACGAGCAGTGCCGAGAAGAACTACGAGTTTTTCACCTATGTGCTCGGTATGCGACTTGTGAAGAAAACAGTTAATCAGGACGATATTCAGACATACCACCTGTTTTTCGCGGATGACAAGGGCAATGCCGGCACCGATATGACATTCTTCGACTTTCCGGGCATCCCGCAGGGCAGACACGGTACAGACGAGATTTACAAAACCTCGTTCCGTGTTCCTAACGATGCAGCGCTCGAATATTGGATCAAGCGATTTGACCGGCTGGATGTAAAGCATCAAGGCATTCAAGAATTGTTTGGCAAAAAAACACTCGCCTTTGTTGATTTTGACGATCAGCAGTATCAGCTCATCTCCGATGAGAACAACGAGGGCGTGGCTTCAGGAACTCCTTGGCAGAAGGGACCGATTCCGTTGGAGCATGCGATTACAGGACTCGGCCCGGTGTTTGTACGGGTGTCCAACTTCGATTATTTCAAGGAAATGATGGAGAAAGTGCTCGAATTCAAAGAAATCGGCAAGGAAGGCTCGCTTCATCTGTTTGAGGTTGGTGAAGGCGGCAATGGCGCCCAGGTGGTTGTCGAGTACAACGCCGTGCTTCCAAGAGCTCAGCAGGGCTTCGGCACTGTACACCACGCGGCTTTCCGGGTAGAGGACCGCTCGGTGCTGGAACATTGGATCAAGCGTCTTGACGACTTCCAATTTCATACGTCGGGCTTTGTAGACCGCTATTTCTTCCAGTCCTTGTATGCGCGAGTTGCACCCCAAATTCTGTTTGAGTTTGCAACCGACGGTCCAGGCTTCATGGGTGATGAGCCATATGAAACTCTTGGCGAGAAATTGTCCCTGCCTCCATTCCTGGAGCCAAAGCGCGAACAGATTGAGAGTATGGTTCGTCCAATCGATACCGTGCGCAGCACGAAGGAATTCGTGAAGGAATAATGCAATGAATCTGAAGAAGCAATTCGGCTGTTTAAGACACAGCTGGGTTGCTTTTTTTGTTCCGTAGTAAAGGTGTGTGACAGGCAAAGCACGACATATTCTGGATTATTGTACCTTACTTTCTTTATCCGCATAAACTGAAGTACCGCGATAACCTAGGGGTTATCGACTTTTAGGCAGGGGCAGGTATCGTATAATCCCATGATCAATATGATTGATGCTAACGAGGAAGATACAGCGTTTTTATATGAGCTGTACCGCAGCACACGCCTTAGAGAAGTTTCCTCCTGGGGATGGGGAGAACAGGAAATGGAGGTGTTTCTGCGCATGCAGTTTGATCTCCAGCAGCGCTCCTATGCACTGCAGTTCCCTCAAGCATCGCACCTGATTCTTATGAATAACCAGCTACAGGCTGGGCGAGTCATTGTACATGAAACACCTGCCGAAATTCGCCTGGTCGACATCTCGATTTTGCCTGAATTCGGGAATCAGGGTATAGGAACGGCAGCCCTGGTTCATTTACAGGATATGGCCAGGACAGACTCGAAGTCCATCCGTCTCCATGTTATCAGCTCAAATCCAGCTATAGCATTATATGAACGCATAGGATTCCGGATAAGAGGGGGAGATGATGTTTATGTACACATGGAGTGGAGCGCTTCGACAGAGAGGACAGGAGGTAACATATAATGGCAGATCCGTTCTTAGGTGAAATTCGCTTATTCGCTTTTAATTTTGCTCCCGATGGGTGGGCGTTTTGTGACGGGCAGTTATTGCCGATTGCTCAGAATACAGCCTTGTTTTCTCTGCTGGGGACAACGTACGGGGGGAACGGCACGACCCATTTTGCGCTCCCGGATTTAAGGGGGAGAGTTGCTGTTCATCGAGGCACCAACTTCCCGATAGGAGAGAATGGTGGAGAGGAGTTCCATACCCTAACGGACGCGGAGCTTCCCAGCCATACGCATCAAGCAATGGGAAGCGCCAATCCAGCTAATAGTGTGTTACCTGTGGATCGAACATGGGCGCTCTCTGACAGCTTGACGTATCACGAAGTCACTAATTCATTCATGAGCCCGGGCGCTATTGCTCCTACTGGAGGAAATCAACCGCATAATAACATGCAGCCTTATCTTGTTTTAAATTACTGCATTGCTATAGAAGGGATATTCCCTCCGATTCCATGAAGAACATCCACAAGTAAAATAGGCCGTTTGCTAGTCACCTGACCACCTCTTGTCTGGTCTTGAGTGCATACACTGAGTTGAACGACGGAGGGAGGTAGTGGTCACTTGTTAAGATGTAAAGTTAAACCTGTTCATTCAAGAAGTGCACCCTTACCAAGCAAATATAGTCATAACCGTAATCATTCAAAACGATATTTTCACTGCAAGAAATCCAAGGTAAGGGGAATCCGGCAACGTGGTCTCCGGGGATTTCGGGGAAGGCCAGGAGCGGTCGGACCGATTGGTCCCGTAGGGCCTGTTGGCCCTCAGGGTCCTCAAGGGATTCAGGGTTTATCGGAAGCAGCGGTAGGTTTGATTGGTCCGGCAGGACCACAAGGGCCGCTTGGGCCGCAGGGGGTAGATGGTTCGCTTGCTGTTTATGGGGATGGCTCAGCCGGTGAATTGCTCATAAACAGTGGCCAGGTTGTGGATTTAAGTGTTCCAGGCTCTCTTGCAGCATTGCCTTCTGGAACAAATCTGCAGTTCTCCAGAGTAGAAATTGCGGGGACACTTATCATTCCAAGCGGCATCACGATCCAATCATCGGGGGATCTCGTGATAAGTGGTGTAGTTACGGTTCTTCCCGGTGCAGCAGACTCTGGCAATGGCTCACCAAACGAGGGAATATCCGCTGCTGCTGCAGGACCATATAACGGCGGAATTGGACTCGGATCACTGCAAGCAGCACAGGTCATTCCAACAGCAGCTGGCGGTGGGGCTGGGAGCCGAACTTTGTTAGGCAGTGGCGGAGAAGGCGGAGGTAGTTTGATTTTGGCTGCCCAGGGCCAAGTCGTAATTGCCAATGGGGCCCTGATTACTGCTAACGGAAATCATGGAGTAAACCCACTCTCTGCGGGTAGCGGTATAGTCGGTAGCGGGGGTGGTGCTGGGGGCTTTATATTGATTGCTGCTAAGAATAGCATAACCATTGCGGGAACCCTTGCGGCGGCTGGAGGGAACGGGGCTATCGGTTGGGATGGTAATGGCGGAGATGGCGAAGGTGGCGGCGGAGGCGGAAGTGGTGGTGTTATCCACCTTATATCAACCGTTTCTCCAACAGTTACGGGGACACTCCAGCTGAATGGTGGTATGGGCGGAGTGAATGCAATGGGTGTAACAGGCATTGTTACCGTTGGCGGTGGAGGTGGGGCCAACGGCGGAAACGGTGGTAACGGGGGAGGAACTCCTGTTGCCGGACAACCTGCGGTTGATCCGCAGCCAGGCCAAGTTGGCCAAGTGCTTGTGACCATAACACCTGAGCCAGAAAATTGGTTTGTAGCTAGATAGCATAACATGGCTGGTGATCCCTTGATGAATTACCAGCCCGGTTACTAAGGTAATTGTATAATTACCTTCATTCCATAACATCTGAACCAAACGGATGGTCCACAATGTACAACCAGCTTCCATCAGGCTGCTGTCTCACGATCTCGGAGGTATAACCTTGCAGCACAAGAGATTGGCCATCCGGGTCCACGGTATGCAAGATGAAATGGGCACGCAGCATAGCGATATTTTCAAAAGGGATGCAGTATAGATTGGTGGAGACCATCTTGCCTTGAAGCAGCAGCAGTTCCTCCAGCGTATGGCGGAAGGAATGAATTCCGATCTCCAAGCTTCCATTGCTGTGGACATGAATACTGTTCGGTTCATACAACGCCAGCACTTGATCGATGTCCCCTGAGTTATATGAATCAGCAAATGCGGCATTCATCTCCTCCGGCTTCCAGACTCGGCTTGCGGGAATGGATGGTTTCATTGAATCTCCTCTTTCTGTATGATGATAGCAATAGCCTATCTGAAAATAAAAGCTGTGATAAGTACGCAGAATTTTATGACTTAGTCATCTATTTATGACCAATGACTTAAAGGGGGTTCAGCAATACATATGCCATATCAGGATGAGCGGTATGGGTGCCCGGCTGAAGTAGGCTTGCACATGATTAGTGGAAAGTGGAAGCCTCGAGTACTGTATGAACTGTTTCAGGAAACGCTGCGTTTTGGTGAGCTGCATCGGAGAATACCGGAAGTATCAAGGCATGTGCTTACCGTTCAATTGCGGGAATTAGAGGAGAGGGGCATCGTGAAACGGACGGTGTATCAAGAGGTACCCCCCAAGGTGGAATACTCCATAACGGAGTTCGGTATCCATTTCAAAGCGGTGCTTGAGCAAATGGTCATTCTGGGACAACAGTATATCGATACGAAACAGGTCCCTAACGAATAGGCTTCAAGATCGCTTCCTTTCGAAGTACTACCCATTACTGCACACATTCACCGATTAAGTACATCAATTCTGGTTTAAATACAAATACTGTATAGGAATGGATGACTTAATAGCCTGAGGTGGAGCATATGAAAGGGAGTTTATTGAAGAACATCGTGTTTACGGTTTCGGCCGTTATCATTGCCATTCTTGCTATTCTAGGGGCTGCTATGCCTGGAGCATTTGGTGAAGTGGCAGGGTATTTGTACAGATTTACGACGAATACGTTCGGCTGGTTCTATCTGCTCTCGATCTTTGTGATTATTATCTTTTTGATCTGGGTGGCAGCCAGTAAATACGGAACGATTCGCCTTGGCGGAGATAAGGAGAAGCCCGAGTATCCGTTCTTCACCTGGATTGGAATGCTGTTCTCTGCGGGGTTTGGTGTAGGGCTGGTGTTTTGGGGCGTGGCTGAACCCATGAGCCATTTTTTTAAGACGCCGTTCGGAGGCGTCGAAGCACAAGGTGTGGACGCGGCGCGCGTGGCTATGGGCTATTCTTTTTTTCATTGGGGGATTAGTCAGTGGTCGGTGTTTGCCCTTGTCGGACTTGTGATCGCGTTTCTTCAGTACCGTAAGCAGAAGGATGGGCTGGTGTCGACAGCGCTGGAGCCTGTCACCGGCTCGAAGCCCGCAGTGAAGAATACAATTGATATCCTTGCGGTGATTGCAACGGTCATGGGCATCGCGACTTCCATTGGACTTGGCGTTCTGCAGATGAGCGGTGGTTTGAACACGATTATGGGAGTGAACAATGGTGTCGGGTTGCAGTTAATGATGCTGGGGCTTATTTTTGTCGCTTATATGATCTCATCCACAACGGGATTGGATAAAGGGATTAAATACTTAAGCAACCTGAACCTCGCGTTGGCGCTCATTTTTTTATTGTTTGTGTTTGTTAGTGGTCCCACTGTTTTCATCTTGGAGACCTTTACATTGGCGCTAGGCGATTACATTACGAATTTCGTCTCGTACAGCCTGAGGCTTCAACCCTACGCTGAAGGCACGTGGGTACGGGAATGGACGATCTTTTACTGGGCCTGGGCGATTGCTTGGTCTCCGTATGTGGGAGCTTTCGTGGCGAGGGTGTCCAAGGGAAGAACGATTCGTGAATTCATTGTGGGCGTGATGGTTGTGCCGCCGGTCATTGCCTGTCTATGGATCGCGGTATTCGGCGGGACGGCGATCTGGTTTGATCTGCACGAGAGCACCGGGATTGCTGCAGCCGTTAATGCAGATGTGACATCTGCTCTGTTTCAGCTCTTTAACCAATTACCCTTCTCCATGGTCATGAATGTGCTGGCGATCTTACTCATTCTGACGTTCCTGGTAACATCAGCGGACTCAGCAACTTACATCTTATCCAGCATGACCACCTATGGCAGCCTGAACCCTCCGCACATTGCAAAAATCGTGTGGGGCACGCTCATGGCAGCGATAGCAGGTGTACTGCTGTATGCGGGCGGGCTGGAAGCCTTACAGACGGCTTCATTGATTGCGGCATTGCCGTTTACGGTGCTGCTGCTGCTGTTGGTCATTGCCGTGGTGAAGCTGCTGAGCCGCGAGCCGATTCCGATTCGGAAGGCTGATCTGAAACGGTTCCGCCGTCTGGAGGAGGCGGCCAACCGGGGGAAGAAGTAAAGGGCTGACGCTTAGCCGAACGAGGTTTTTTACTCCCTGTTCGATAAAGAGGGCATCCATGCGGTGCCCTCTTTATTTTGTAAGGAGATACGCTCGGAAAAGACGGCAACCATAGCCGAACCAGTATAAGCATAGGAAAGATATGTGCAGGTAATAGGCATACCACGATGGCAATGTAAGAGATCTGAATAAGCCGTGAATCCAATTGAAACATAGGATGGTTAGGATCACAAAGAGGTATATGTCGAACTGAAGGAGGATTCGTTTCTTGAAGGATCCGGACTTCATGTCGTCACCCGGGGTATAGGATTGCTTTCCATCTACATACGTTCGATCCAGATAGACATACAGCTCGCCGGCAAAATAACCTGTAAGGTACATTCCCACGATAGCGATGTTAATCCAGCCTGCATCTTGTCGAGGCAGCCCAAGGTCGATCAAGAGATCGAATATCCAGAGCATGCATAGTACACTGACCGTCACGAGGATCCATAGAGGAAATGTTGACATCCATCGCTTTGCAGCTGAATCGGTGGCTTTCTTTGATTTTGCCATAATACCTCCCTTTTGTTTTACCAAGCGAATTATCCTTATATTACCTTATTCATGAACTTTATGTATGAAATAAAGCGATTCACCGTATACAAAAAAGCCCCTTTTACACCTGAAAGAGTGCAATAGGGGCTTAGGCATTCAGTTAAAAAAAGAATAACGGTTATTTTTTCTTCAGCAGCAAATATACAAAATACGGCGCGCCGATGATGGCGACCATAATGCCTGCGGCGATGCCGTCGGGATCCACGATATTGCGTCCGATCGTGTCCGCGAGCAGCAGCAGCCAGCCCCCGATCAATACGGCAATCGGAATGTACATCTGATTCCGCGGGCCGACCAGCGCTTTAGCAATGTGTGGGCCCATGAGTCCAATGAATGTAATCCCGCCCGTAACGGATACCGCGGATGCTGCAAGCGCTACGGCAGCCAGAAGCAGCACGATGCGCTCCTTCTCAATAGATACGCCGACGCCGATGCCCACGGGATCGCTTAATCCCAGCAGATTCATGCGCTGCGCTTTGTATAGGGTGAACGGAATCAGGATGATCAGCCAGGGCAGCAGTGCCACAATGAAGGGCCAATCGGTTCCCCATATCCCGCCAGCCAGCCACTTGGCGATAAAATCGACCTTGGTCCGCTCGGCAGACGACGTGAGCATAATCATGACACCCGAGAGTGCCATGGAGAACCCGACACCGGTAAGCACCAATTTAACGGGCTGTAAGCCTTCGCCTTTTCGGAAAGAGAACAGGTAGATGCCCACGGCCGTTAGCACAGCTCCGATAAATGCCGCCAAGGGCAGCATGTAAATAAAGGAGCCGGCTTCGATCGGGAAGAACAGGAAAAATACGGCTACGCCGACCCCGGCCCCCGAGTTAATGCCGATAATACCGGGATCCGCAAGATCATTTCGGGTAATGCTCTGCAGAATGGCACCCGATAAGGCAAGCGCCATTCCGGCCAGCAAAGTAATAAGCATGCGCGGCAGGCGCACATCGAAAATAATGAATTTCTCCTTGAAGCTGCCTTGCCCCAGCAGGGTTGGAATAATCCGGTCATAGCTAACGGATGAATAACCGAGACCCAGACCAACGAGGATAGTAACTACTGTAAGGATCAACAAGACCAGAAATGTAATGCGTTGTTTTCTTATTAACGATGGATGAATCATGACAGTCCCCGCCCTCCTTTGCGTACGATAAACAGGAAGAAGGGCAATCCCATGATGGCGATCAGAGCAGCTACGGGTGTTTCGTAAGGAGCATGCAGCGTTCGTCCAACCGTGTCGGCAAACAGCATGAAGATGGCTCCGACGAGGGCGGACATCGGAATGACATGGCGGTAGTCGGTTCCAACGATCCCGCGTACGATATGGGGAATCATCAGGCCGAGGAAGGCCAGATTTCCCACCAAGGCCACAGAGGTTCCAGCCAGGAGGACAATCACGACAAACAGGATGCCTTTGATAGCGGCAATGTTCTGTCCCAAACCGACGGCGACCTCTTCACTTAGGCTAAGGATGGTCAGCTGTCTTGATAACACGATGGCAATAATAATTCCAATGAGAATAAACGGAAATATCGTCTGCAGCTGTCCCCATGATGTGCCGATCACACCGCCTGCCGTCCACATGGACACATCCTTGGATATTTTAAAATAAATGCCGATTCCTTCAGCGATGGCGTACAGGAATGCGGATACGGCTGAGCCAGCCAGCACCATCTGCAAGGGAGAGAAGCCGCCTTTTCGCATGGCTCCGATACCGAAGACCATCACGGCACCGATCGCTGCTCCGATGAAGCAGGCCACCATAATGCCAAAATAATTCGCAGCCGGCATGAAAGCCAGCGTGAAGGCAAGCGCCGCATTCGCCCCGCTGGTAAGACCGAGCAGGCCGGGATCCGCCAGCGGATTGCGGGTAATGCCCTGCATGATGGCGCCGGAGACCGCAAGCGCGGCTCCGACCAGAATGGCGGCAACCTCACGGGGCAGCCGGATTTCGCGAAGGAGGGATAATTTCTCGCCCTCCATCGAGGTGGTAAGGGCAAACCATACATCCTTGATGCTGGTTTCAGCTGCGCCGAACACCATCGCAACAACAAACATGCCTATAAATACGATGATGCCTGCAATCAATTTGATGGAAATAGGAATGGATCGTTTCGTAGGCATTGTCATGGAATCATCTTTTCATCTTAAAGTTGGAATATTCAATCTACATAAGTCTGAGCAAGTACAGCCTATATGCTAGTTGCCCAAAAAGTGTTCCGTAATGAACTCCAGTTGGTACTCCAGCGTGGTGGCATCATTAAAATAAATCCGGTTTCCGTCTGCTTCGTATACGCGGCCATTCTTCACCGCCGGGATTTGCTTATACGTCTCGGTTTGCTGGAAGGACGTATCGGCATCGGCAAATTTGCTCAGAATAACATAGTCGCCGGCATACTCCGGCAGCACTTCCGCGGAAAGGGCATAGTAACCGTCCTTGAGTGCCATTTCTTTCACTTTTTCCGGCATGTTCAGCTTCATTTCCTGATACAGGATTTCAGTACCGCGGCCCCAGTTATCGCCGTATACATAAAGCTGCTTATCAAAGCTCTCGATAACGGATACGGTGGCGTCTTCTCCAATTTTGGCACGGATGTCCTCACCGGCTTTTTGCGCCCGTTGCTTGAAATCATCGATCCAGGCTTGGGCTTCTTTTTCTTTGTTCACAAGCTTGCCGATTTCAAGATGCTGCGTCAAATAATCGACTTTTCCGTAGGTGAAGGTCACGGTTGGGGCAATCTCTTTCAGCTTATCGACGTTCTTGATAGTGGACAGGCCGATGATGAGGTCGGGGTCCAGCTCGATGATTTTCTCCAGGCTTTCATCCGTGACTTCTTCGGCATCCTTGATTTTGTCCGCAAATGCGGGATTTGCCTTGGACCAGGAATCAACGCCCACCATGTTGACGCCGAGTGCAAGCAGGTCGCCTACGTAGGAGGACAGCACAACCACGCGCTGCGGATTGGCAGGTACTTCGACGGGTCCGTTCTCGGACTCATATGTAATGGTCCCGGATGGAGTTTCGCTTTGTTCCGTTTTCGGTGTTTCGGTCGTTCCTGTATGATTGCTGCTTGTCTCCGCAGGCTTACTGCTGCAAGCGCTAAGAATGAGCAGCAGCGCTATAAACGGGATGAGTAGTTTCTTCGTAGTTGTCGTTTTGCTCCGTTTTGAGTACATCCTCTTTTTCCCCTTTTAATAGATTGTACGTGATACAGATCGGTTTTGCGGTGCGCGGATCGCGGCCGATCTCGGCGTCGATATGGAATACTTTCTTTAATACGTCGTGTGAAATGACGGCTTCCGGATCTCCGGCCTGAATGATATCGCCATCCTTCATCGCGATAATGTAATCAGCGAATCTGGCGGCTTGGTTTAAATCATGCAGGACCATAACAATGGTACGCTCCTGCTCGATGTTAAGTCTCTCCAGCAGTTCCAGGATCTCAAGCTGATGCGCCATGTCCAGATACGTTGTCGGTTCGTCGAGGAAGATCATTTCGGTCTCCTGAGCAAGGGCCATCGCAATCCACACCCGCTGTCTTTGTCCCCCGGATAGAGCATCCACCGAGCGATATTTGTAATCCTGGGTCCCGGTAACCTCCAGCGCCCAGTCAATCACTTCCATATCCTGCTTGGTCAAGCGGCCAAAACCGCGTTGATGAGGATATCGGCCATAGGAGACAAGCTCGCCAACCGTCAATCCGCCCGGTCCTTCCGGAGTTTGGGGCAGAATGGCCAGCTTTTTCGCCAGGAGCTTGGTGTTCATCTTGGCGATTTCTTCTCCATCCAGAATGGCAGCACCGGACTGGTAAGGAATAATGCGGGTAACAGCCTTCAAAAGAGTGGATTTGCCGCAGCCGTTCGGCCCAATGATGGTTGTGATTCTTTTATCGGGAATATCTACGTTAAGACGATTCAATATCAGATTCTCGCCGTAACCGACGCTTATTCGATCTGTACTTAGGCGAATCATCATTTCACCTCCAGAGTAGTTAGCTATCAAACGATAATGATTCTCAATTTCATCCATAAATATAATGTGGGGCCGCGTCGTTGTCAATAAATATCTTAATGGAAATTTTAAATAATATTCATGTTTCATCTGAGTCATATCCATATATAGATTGGCAGAGTATTACATGCCTATATATAGGCGAAATTGTGACAATATGAATTTTTTCTAAATGATTGATTGTAAAACGGTGAAAGGCAACGTATACTAATTGATAATGATAATCATTTACGTTACAAGGTGATCACAAACAGCCTTTTAATCTATAGACCGGGAGTGAAATGCATGAGTGGGAAAGAGATATTTGATGTAACGGTTATTGGTGGAGGACCAGCAGGATTATATTCTGCTTTTTATAGTGGACTGCGCGGCATGAAAACCAAGATTATAGAATATCAACCCATGCTTGGCGGGAAGGTTCACGTCTATCCGGAAAAAATGATATGGGACGTCGGCGGACTGACACCCGTTCCGGGCGCGAAGCTGATCGAACAGATGGTTCAGCAAGGTCTGACGTTTAATCCCGAAGTGCTGTTAAACGAGAAGGTTGAATCGATCGCCCGCAATGAGGAAGGGCTGTTCGAATTACATACGGCGAATTCCGGCGTGCATCTGTCCAAAACGGTCATCGTGGCGGTCGGCGGAGGTATCCTGAATCCGCAGAAACTGGATATTGAAGGAGCCGAGCGGTTTGAGGTGTCGAACCTGAACTACACGGTGAAGTCCCTGCAGCATTTCAAGGGCAAAACGGTGATTGTGTCCGGCGGAGGAAATTCGGCCGTGGATTGGGCGAATGAGCTGGAGCCTGTGGCGAAGAAGGTGTACCTGGCCTATCGAAAAGGCGAATTGTCAGGCCATGAAGCCCAGGTCGATCAGTTGATGAACAGCAAGGCCACTTGCCACCTCAATACATCGATCACGAAGCTTATTGCTTCGGATAATCATGAGGTGATCGAGCGGGTGGAATTGACCAATAATGAGACGGGGGAAGTTTCCTATCTGGCCGTAGACGAAGTGATCATTAACCATGGCTATGAACGGGATATGTCGCTCTTGGAGAACAGCAAGCTCGATATTCATCGGGTGGATGATTACTATATCGCGGGCAACGCAAGCTGCAACTCTTCCATACCGGGGTTGTATGCCGCGGGCGACATCCTGCATTTTGACGGGAAGCTGCACCTGATTGCGGGCGCCTTCCAGGATGCCGCGAACGCGGTGAACAGCGCGAAGCAGTTCATTGAGCCGGATGCCAAAAAGTACGCGATGGTCTCCTCGCATAACGAGGTATTCAAGGAGCGAAACCGCGAATTAGTAAAGCAATTGATCAATTAGCGAAGCAGGCAAAGCGCCTATGTGCCATTAAGCAAAGAAGAGAAGCGAGGGAATTCCCCGCTTCTCTTTTTTTGCATTACCTTACTGTTTTGGGATGATCCCTGAAGTAATCAACGGGCCGTAGTTGATCAGCTGGGTCATCATGATCGCCATTTCTCTTGCGGACTTATTCATGCCGGACTCGATCCAGTGTATGACCAGGCCGATATTGGCGGAGGTCATATACGCAATCAGGTAATCGCTCGGAATGATTTGATTCTCTGCTACGGGCTTTCTGAACGCATGCTTAGCAAACATATGCTCCTTCATGAATTCCCTGAATTGCCGCACGAAGGATATGTCCCCATTCGGGCCGACAACGGCACGGAAGAAGGCGGCATGACGGATGAGCTCCTCAAATATTCGTTCTGACGCCGGATAAGGCTCGCCCTTTTCCGCATAGTCTCTGGAATCCCTGGGGTCAATATGAACGACGATGTCCTTAATCTTCTGGAGCACCTCTTTTTTGAGCTTATCCAGCATATCCGGCACATCCCGATAATGCAGATAGAAGGTACCTCGGTTGATATTGGCGCGATTGGCGATATCGGTGACGGTAATCGCATTTATGCTTTTTTCGTCCATGAGCTCAAACAAGGTCTGCCGCAACAACTGATTCGTCCGAATTTGCCGGCGATCCGTCTTTTTGATCAAGGAATTCCCCTCCAGTACAATTTTGAACACTTAATCAACAGAATGCTTGAACACTGATGAGTAATGAACACTCCGCCGAAAGCTGATGATTGAACAAAAATCTCTCTTCATTATAATTAACGCTGTGATCTTTAATCAACAGTATGTTCATTAATGACGAGGAGTGGTAGATATGGGTTTCTTAAAACAAAACATGCTGTGGATCGGCGCATTGGTTGTCATTCTGGCCCTGTCGGTCTTCGGCGTGGCCATGATGGGATCGATCGCGGGAGCGAAGCCGAAGTCGCTGCCCGTTGCATTGGTCGTCTTGGATCAGCCGGCGGAGTTACCGAACGGCGAACCCCTTGCTGTTGGCGATATGATGAAGGGGATGCTGCAGGGCAGCTCACAGCTGCCCATTCAGTGGAGAATCGTGAATTCGGAAGCGGAGGCACGGGAAGGGCTCGACAGCCAGAAGTATTATGGAGCCCTTGTGCTGCCTGAGGACTTAAGCGCGAGCATCTTGTCGCTGCAATCGCCTGATCCCAAGCCGGCTGTGGTGCAGGTGCTGGTGAACGAGGGGATGAGCACGCAGGCATCCACAGCGGTGAAACAGATGCTCGGGCAAGCGATGAAGATGGCGGGAGGGCAGCTCTCCAACCAGGCATTGACGATGATCAGCACGCAGACGGATATGCTGCCTGTAACAACCGCACAGGCTCTCCTTACCCCGTTTGAGGTTCAGGAGGAGGTTGTACATCCTGTCGGGATTAATCACGCAAGCGGCAATGCGCCGGGCATGCTGGTGCAGATTTTATGGATTGGATGTCTGATCATTAGCGTGTTCATGTTCCAGGCGCTGCAGAAAGCCGTAGCTGACGGCAGCGGCAGGGGAACCTCGATTGTGCTGCAAGGCGCTGCCGGTTTGCTGCTGGCGGGTCTGGCTTCCGGTTTCCTGGTATGGATGGCATCCTCCTGGTATGGCATGGAGTTTACCAACGGGGGCCGCGTTTGGCTGATGCTGTGGCTGGCAGGTTCTGCTTTTTTCCTCCTTCAGTCGACCCTGCTCAACTGGATGGGAATCCCGGCTATGGGCATCTTGGTGCTCCTGATGTTCTTCTCGATGCCGCTTCTTAATATGGCGCCGGAGTTTCTGCCGCAGTCAACACAGGATTGGCTGTACTCGTGGACGCCGCTCCGCTTTGCTGCTTCGGCTCTAAGAGATGTAATGTATTTTGACGGCGTTTCCGCATCTTCCGCGAATGCTGCCGTACTATGGTCTATCGCCGGAGGTTTCCTTGTTCTGCTGCTTGCCTCGGTGCTGAAGAAGGGGAGCCTTTCCGACAAAAGAAAGTCGATGACCGCTTCTTAATAGAGGTTGTTCAAAATGTAGTCTTTTGATAAGAAAACCAATCGAGGCAAATTCAGAGCTGAGCGACCGCGATTCGGAAGTAGGTTTTCTTGCGATATAGAATTTCATCAACTCCGTTGATAACTTATAAATCCTATATCTAACACGAAGGGAGTCAAGAAGGAACTCGGCATCGAATCTTGAATTCAGTCGGGCCTTCCGGTGCTCACGTACCCAAAACGTACGCTCCGCTCCTCAGTCCCTAACTTCATCCAACCTTCTCGGTGCTGAAAATCCGACTTTTTGAACACGCACTAATAGAATAGGCTGGCGAATGGGCAGTGTGGGTTTACCCGCACTGCTTTTTTTGCTACGCTCAAGCAGCTTGGTCCATGTTAGCCGGGAACATGGCAGCAGTGCGTTGGCACCGTGACGGTCCCCCTTGTATTAGGTGAATAAAAATACTATCGTTCTTCAAGATGACGGCCTGTATAATCCTGAATAAGGGAGTGTGAGCGTAAGTTGAAGATTAAAGTGATCATAGCGGACGATAATTCGTTTATCAGGGAAGGTATGAAAATCATTCTGACTACGTTTGATGAGTTCGACGTCGTGGCGACCGTTGAAGACGGCCAGGAAGCGGTGGCCTATTGCGAAGCGCATGAAGTGGATGTGGCGCTGATGGACGTCCGGATGCCGAATCTGAACGGTGTTGAGGCCGCGAAGCAGCTCACGGAGCGTACCAAGACCAAGACGCTGATCTTAACGACCTTCGACGACGATGAATATATTACCGATGCGATCCTGAACGGCGCCAAGGGTTATCTGCTAAAGAATAACGACCCGGAACGGATTCGCGATGCAATCAAAACGGTGTACCACGGCCATCATGTGCTGCAGGACGTCGTACTGGATAAAATCAAATCCGGGCTCTCTCCCGGAAAGCCTGAAAAGGAAGATAAGGCAGACAAGTTCGACCGGAGTCTATTCACCGAAAGGGAACTGGACATTATGGCGCTCATCGCCAAAGGGCTGGCCAACAAGGAAATTTCGAAGAAGCTGTTTATTTCCGAAGGCACGATTGCCAATCACATCACTTCAGTTCTCAGCAAGACAGGTCTTGAGCATCGAACCCAGATTGCGATTTTTTATCTGACGGGGGAAGTGAATAAGTGAGCGAACGCCGAAATTATGCCGAACTGTGGGTCATCGGTTTCAAAAGTATGCTGTTCCTGTATGTGATCAGCCAGTCGTATGCCTCTGATCTTGCGATAACGTCATGGTATATACTGGTCATGCTTCTCTACCTGTCCGTGAATGTATCCGTCTATATTTTCAAGAGTCGCAATACACAGCCATACTTCATGGTACTGGCTATTCTTGTTGTCGTGGCGTCCTCATTCTACATTCATCCGCTGTTCTTCATGCTGCTTCCCGCGAATCTGTATGAGCTGTTGTCTTTATATCTTCGCAGGAGCTGGATGATCCTGATTCTCCTGCTGGTTCCAGCGTTTATAGTGCCTTACGAGCTTGGCTTGACCTATTTCTTTATATCCGTTCTATCCTATATTTATCTCACCATGCTGAGGACTTTTATAAGCCGAGTCACATCCTATCAGGAGCAGAACGAGCAGATGCATCGTGAACTGGATCGGTTGACCCAGCGGCTGAGCGAAAATAATGAGTACATCCGGCAGTTTGAATATATGTTCAAGCTGGAAGAGCGAAATCGGCTGTCCCAGGAAATTCATGACAAGATCGGGCATTCCATGACGGGAGCATTGATTCAGATGGAGGCGGCCAAGCGCTTGATGACAACGAATCCGGACAAGTCCGCCGAGCTGCTGCAGAATGCCATATCCATCTCCAAAGAAGGCATTGAGAGCATCAGGCTGGTTTTGAAGAACGTAAAGCCTCCTACGGAGCAGCTCGGCATCAACCGAATGCGTTTATTCCTAGAGGAGTTCTCCACCCAGCACCCGATCAAGACCGTATTAACGCATGAGGGCAATATGGATGTGATTACACCGCTTCAGTGGAAAATCATTCAGGATAACACCCAGGAAGCGTTAACCAATACGATGAAGTATGCGAATGCAACGGCAGTCTCGTTACATATCGAAGTTCTGGGCACCATGATCAAGGCCAAGGTCAGCGACAACGGCAAGGGCATGCAGAAGGTCATCAAGGGTCTTGGGATCATAGGCATGGAGGAGCGCGCCGCGGTCGTGAATGGTACCGTGATCGTGGATGGCTCCGACGGCTTCTCGGTGACCACTTTAATACCTTATAGCTAAAACCGGTAAGTGCATTTGGCGGATTAGAGATATCGGGTCAAAATGACATTCCCCACAAGGGTGAAGATTTGGATCGTCAACAACATGAAGATTCTCATGGATAAGGATGAACTTGTGCACTATCGCAAGGGCATCCTTTTTTCGTACGATAAATGCAGATCAAGTCCACCGGTTGATGCGTGGATGGAATATGGAGGCGAAAAACGTATGAACGTGCTGGAGATCAAAGGTCTTACGAAGAAGTTTGGGGATTTCATAGCGGTAGATCAGTTGTCGTTGAACATACGGGAAGGCGAGATCTTCGGCTTCCTGGGCGCGAACGGAGCAGGCAAGAGCACAACCATTAATATCATATCGTCGCTCATGCCCATGACCAAGGGAGAGGTTCATGTCCTGGGCAAGAATCTGATGAAGCACAGAAAGTTCGCGAAGCAGCAGATCGGCATGGTTCCGCAAGAGGTCGCGATATATGAGGATTTGACCGCCTATGAGAATGTTCATTTTTTTGCCGGATTGTATGGAATGAGAGGATCGGAGCTTAGGAGCAGGGCCGAAGAGGCGCTTGCCTTCGTCGGACTTAGTGACAAACATAAGATGTACCCGAAGAGCTTCTCCGGAGGCATGAAGAGACGACTGAATATCGCTTGCGCGATTGCCCACAGACCGAAGCTGATCATCATGGATGAGCCGACCGTCGGCATCGATCCCCAATCGAGGAACTATATTCTGAACTCGGTCAGGAAGCTGAATGAGATGGGCAGCACGATCCTGTACACGAGCCATTATATGGAGGAAGTGGAGGAGCTCTGCACCCGGATTGCCATTATCGACCACGGCAAGATCATAGCGGAGGGCACAAAGGCACAGCTGAAGGCCATTATTACGGACCAGAAGGATATCGGGATCGAAGTGCAAACGGCCGCCCATCTTGAAGCGAGCAAGCTGAAAGAGATCGCGGGCGTCAAATCGGTTGAAGTGAAGGAGAATACCGTGCACATCAGCTCCGACGCAGGGGTCAATAACCTGAATAAAATCATTCAGCAATTCATGGCGCAAGGCATTGAAATTCGTTCCGTTCAAGCGTCCGAGCCGAATTTGGAAACGGTGTTCCTGACGTTGACCGGCCGGAGCCTTCGGGATTAGCGGACCAAGGAAGAGGGAGGTGGAAATACATGAACGTACTGAGAATCGCGCTGAAGGAGATGAAGATCGTCCGGGAACCGCGGATGCTGGTGTTTATGCTGGCAACCCCGGTGCTGCTCATTCTGATCCTAGGGACAGCGCTTTCGAATGCTTTTAACGGCAGTACCACGATTGGAGACATCCGGGTGTTATACCATAACGACGGTGCAGAACCCGCGCTTACGGAGCAATGGCAGGTTTTCATGCAGGAGGCGGAACGCTCATCGGGCATGGTCTTTGAGCAAGTCAAGGAAGGCATGGACGGAGGGCAGGAAGTGAAAAACAACCGGTACACCGGTTACGTGGAAATGGACGGCCAAGGTATCCGTTATGATGGAAACAGCCGCAACAGTATGGAGAACGGGATTGTACAGGGGATGCTGTCCGCATTTACCGACCGGTACCGGCTGTCAGCCGAAGCCGCGAAGATCGATCCGGAATATGAGAGCAAGCTGCTTGTTGATGATGGAGGGAGCTATGTGCTGGAGTCTTCCATTCAGGGGGCGAGGCAGCCGGGTTCGCTTGATTATTTTTCGATTGCGGTCACCACGATGATCATCCTGTACAGCGCCTTGACGGCAGGCGGACTCATCGATAGTGAGCGAAAGCGAAACACCGCGCAGCGCCTATTGGCCTCACCGGTGACGAAAGCCGAGATTTTTGCCGGAAAAATAATGGGCACGCTCGCAATCAATGCCGTATTTGTCATCATCGTTGTGCTGATCAGCAAATATATGTTCAATGCCTATTGGGGGGAGAACCCCATCATGGTATTCCTGGTTTTGTTCACCGAGATCCTGTTTGCGCTCAGCCTCGGGCTCGGCATCAGCTACGTGCTGAAGGGAAATGCAGCCGGAGCTGTCATCATGGTCATTATTCAACTGGCTGCGTTCTTTGGCGGAGGATATACGCCGGTTGCAAGCACAACGGGATTCATGAGGGAGGCCGCAACGTATTCTCCCCTGCATTGGTCCAATGAAGCTCTGCTGCAAATCATCTATTCAGGCGATGGGACTGCAGCCGTGCATGCGATAATGCTGAACGTGGGATTTTCCGTCCTGCTATTGGCGGTAGCCATGATTTCGATGCGAAGAAGGGAAGGGCTGTAATGATGAAGGATATGCTCTGGCTCATTCGAAAGACGATATTGACCTCGTTGAAGGATTATAAAAATCTGCTGCTCGTTATCGCGCTTCCTATTGTCGGTATTCTGCTATCCACCTTAATCTACAAGGGTTCTGGAGAGACTTCCGTTAACATTGGCATCGTGAATCACGATATCGAACAGAAGGTCACGCAAGATACGATCGATTTTGTTGCTCATTTGGAGCATACCGAGGCATCAGTCATTAGGGAGTCGGAAGCGGATGACTTGGTTGTGTCGGGTGAACTGGATGCGGTGCTGATTTTCCCCGAGGGGTTTGCGCAGAGCGTAATTCGGGGGGCACCCGAGCCGGTCCGGATCGAGTCGATTAAGGGAGCTCAGGTTACGGGGTATGTCAAAGCGTATCTGAACGCGTACATCCGGAATATCTCCTCCATGGGGGTTATGGCGGGTGGCGATGCCTCCGCATTTAACGAATTATACAGCGGTTATCGGAGTTCAACGTTTCAATTGTCCACGACTACGGTCGCGGATCAATCGGTCAATCATGATATGACCAACCGGACGATTGGTTACTTGGTTGTGTTCATGTTATTCTCCGCCGTGAATCTATCAGCATTAACGATCCGGGATCGAGAGAACCGTACGTACTATAGACTCTTATCGTCGCCTATTACGGCCCGCAGTTACGTCTTCTCGAATGCCATCGTGAACATCGTTCTGATGATGATCCAGATTGCGGCCACCTTGTTTGTCATGACCCGGTTCTTTCATATCGAGCCTGGCCTTCCGCTCTGGCAGATGTTCTTGATTCTGTCGCTGTTCGCTCTGGTCGCGGTCAGTTTATCGCAGGTCATTGTCGCGTTCTCGGACAGCACCATGATGGCGAACGGAATCCAGACGATGGTGATCATGCCGACTTCGCTGCTGGCGGGGTGTGTATTCCCGCTTACCGTGATGCCCGAAGCGATTCAGCGAATCGCCGATTTCCTGCCGCAGTATTGGCTGCTCGATACGTTCGGCAAGCTTCAACAAGGAAGCGCGTTGACCGACATTATGTTGAATGTGGCGATTCTACTGGCCTTTGCCTTGGCCTTATCGCTGATTGCAACCTACAAGTTTGGAAGAAATAGAGATACGCAGAGCTATGTATAAAAAATAAGCAGGGCGCCCCTTAACCTGATTCCTGAAGCAGGATGCAGATATTAAGGGACGCCCTCTCGGTTCTTTCAGAACGTGACCAATCCCATCGCTTTCTTGGCGGCAAGCAGTGTTGGGCCTGCGGTTTCTGAAGCCCGCTTCGCTCCGTCCATCAAAATGCGATCTAGCTCGGAGGAATTCACGATTTGATGGAACCTCTCCTGGATCGGTTGAAGTTTCTCGATGACGACTTCGGCTAATTCCTTCTTGAACGTGCCGTATCCTTGGCCTTCATACCGTTTCTCGATGACGGAGATGGCTTCCTCGGAGAATACCGAATAAATCTCGATCAGATTGCTGACCGCCGGCTTCTGCTCCCAGTCATGCCGGACCTCGCCGTCTGAGTCGGTAACGGCCTTCGAGAATTTCTTGCGGATATCCTCCGGCGTATCCATCATGTGGACACAG
Source organism: Paenibacillus sp. JZ16 (assembly GCF_015326965.1). NCBI lineage: Bacteria > Bacillati > Bacillota > Bacilli > Caryophanales > Paenibacillaceae > Paenibacillus > Paenibacillus sp. JZ16. Next base: position 4,094,883 of record NZ_CP017659.1, on the reverse strand, counting down.
CTGTTTTTGTTCGGATTGCTCTTGCTCATCTTCTTGGACGGGTCGTCAAGACCCATGATGCGGGAGCCAATATCCTGAATGATCGGTTCAGGCACCGTAAACGTGCGTCCATACCGGTTGTTGAAGCGTTCGGCCATATCGCGGGTCAGTTCCAAATGCTGCTTCTGGTCGTCGCCGACAGGCACATGCGTTGCCTGATAGAGCAGCACATCGGCAGCCATCAGGACGGGATACGTGAAGAGCGCCGAGCTGACCGTTTCTTGACCTTCCGATTTCTCCTTGAATTGGGTCATCCGCTTTAATTCACCAAAATGCGCCTGCGTCTCCAGCAACCACCCGAGCTCTACATGCGCGGGGACCTGGGATTGCAGAAAGATCGTCGCTTTATCGGGGTCAATGCCTGACGCAATGTACAGAGCGGCAATGTCCCGCGTGCGCTGGTGCAGCTCCATGGGATCCTGATAGACCGTGATCGCATGCAGATCCGGCACGAAGAAATAGGACTCATACTCATGCTGCAGCTTCACATATTGACGGAGCGCACCTCCATATCCGCCAATATTCAAATCCCCGCTCGGCTTGATGCCTGACAATAATCGTTGCATAAAAAACACCTCCTAATGGTTTGCGAACAACACAAAAACACCTCATCCCTCTATGGGACGAAGTGTAACTCCGCGGTACCACCCGAATTCGACTATACTGTCGCTCTTTAGCATGACGTGGAAATGGGGAAAAACACCATTATTATTCCTGCCATATCTCCCAAAGTAACGGTGGAGAGCCGTCAAGGCCTACTGCTCCGGCACAGCCGAAAGGTTCGGGTTGAAGCGAGAAGATCCATTCACTCATTCCGGGGTACCGGGCCTCGCACCATTCGCCGGTTCGCTTGGACCTCAAGAGATAAGCTACTATTTCTTCTCATAGCCGTGTGGTATGTTGTTCTTAAATTCATCTGCGCAGCTCTTTTCGGATGTAAAGAGAGAACAAGATGATTTGAAGAGTATCATCACACAGGTGTTAAGTGAATGTCAAGAGGAATCGGGTGGTCTGAATCGGGCCTGGGAGGCGCCGGCGAAGGCGATGGAGAATTTTCGATATATCATCCATCCGGTGCAGAATTCCTGAAGAGAGGTAACCTTTTTCGTTCAGATCGGCACTTAAGGGATAGAGACACCATGAAGGGAGGTTTTAGTGAACGTGTTCCAGTGGATTGAGGAAGCCCGGCGGGGCAGTGCGGAGGCCCAGGGAAGGTTGGTCCGGCATTTTACCGGCATGGCGCTGGCCGTAGCCTACGATAAATTGCAGGATCCTTATTTGGCGGAAGATGCCGTGCAGGAGGCCTTTACGGAGGCATTTGCGAATCTGCACAAGCTGCAGGATCCCCGGCGCTTTCCCGGATGGTTCAAAGTGATCGTGGAGCGGCAGTGCTACAGAGACCGGCGCCGTAAGCAATTGCAGACGTTACCGCTGCATGAGATGGAATTGCCGGCTGGCGACCAGCGGAGCTTGGAGTTTGTCGTGGAAAAGAGAGAGATGATTCGCCAGCTGCATGCCACGATCGCGGATTTGCCGCCCGGCATGCGGATTGCGGTCCAGCTCTATTATTTTCAAGGCTACAGCTTGCGGGAGATCTCACAATATTTGGATATATCCTTGCCGGCTTTGAAGAAGAGACTCTTTGATGCCCGGCGGAAGCTGAAGAACACGCTGCACGTAGCCGACTTTGTATCGGTGTTCACCGATCTGTATGAGGGAGGAAAACGTATGCTGCATATCGTTAACGGGGATTCGGTAGGGGATAAGCTGAAGCAAGGGAACATTCAAGGAGATATCCTGGTGTGGAGGGAGCTATATTCGTTTGGTCCGGTCTTTACGAAGATGGACGAGCCGGATCATAGGAGAACAAGAGCTCGGTATTTGGAGCAAACGCTCGGGATTCCGGAGAAGGAATATATCGAGACCTGCGAGTTGCAGGAGAGGAAGCTACAGGATTTTCGAAAATATGATGAAATCGTGCTCTGGTTTGAGCATGATCTGTTTGACCAGACCATGCTGGCCTACTTGCTGCATTGGTTTAAGGAACAATCACTGGGAAATACGAAGCTGAGTTTGCTGTGCATTGGCGCCTACCCGGGCGTCGAGCTTTTTCGGGGGCTGGGGCAGCTTAGCACGGAGCAGCTCGAGACTTTATCGGGCACATGGCATGCAATTGGAGAAGAAGAGCTTAGGCTGGGCAGCATGTTGTGGGAATGCTATACCTCGGATGGGCCGGAAAGACATCAGCGCATGCTGGAGGTGGATTCCTCGGCACTGCCTTTTGCGAGAGATGCATTCGAAGCCCATCTGGCACGGCTGCCCTCTGTGAACCATGGACTCGGGATCATCGAGAAGACGACGTTAGAGGCTGTAGCGGGCGGAATCCATAAGCCGTATGAGTTGTTCCGAAAGGTAGGTGATAAGCTCCATACACTCGGAATGGGAGATCTGGAGTTCTGGTATTACCTGGCGAAGATGACGGAGGGCCCGGATTCGTTGCTGGTTATCGATGGTACAGCACCTTTTCCGGACTTCAAGCAGGTCGTCCCGCATTTCCAAGACCGGGTGCTGCAAGTGACGAGTGTGGGGCATGGGGTATTAGCCGGGAAGACCGACTATGCCTGCTCCGGAACGATCGATAAATGGGTAGGAGGCCTGCATGTGCGGGGCAAGGCTCCATCATGGCGCTGGGATCCGGAGCGGAAGTCGGTTGCGCGGATAGCTGAATCCGATTGAACAGCAGATATAGGAAAAAAGCGATCTTGAGCAGAGTGGCGAATCAGATTAACAGCAGATAAACATAAGAGCGATCCTTGCTGGCGTTAACGCCCAACAAGGATCGCTTCTTTTTAACATATCAGAAAGGATAAACCTCGGGGGATCTGCTGCCTGATATCGTTACAGATGAGAACCGCCGGTTGCATCGACCATCTGCCCCGTGACCCAGCGCCCGTCGCTTGATGCGAGAAACGCTACGACATCCGCAATATCCGACGGCTGACCGATTCGGCCAAGCGCGGACATCTCAGCGGCATGCTGCTGCCCTTCCGGCGTATGCAGCCATGCAGCATTCACATCCGTATCCACGATGCCAGGAAGAACCGCATTCACCGTGATCCCGCGTGGACCGAGCAGCTTGGCGAGATGCAAGGTGAACGTATTGACGGCTCCCTTGGTGATGTTGTAAGCCATAATATGCGGGTAGGCGATCCGCGTAACGCCGGAGGAAATGTTGACGATGCGCCCGTCGTCACGCAGGAGCGGCAGGGCCTGCTGCACCAAGAAGAACGGTGCTTTTACATTTACGGCAAGCAGCTCATCGAAGCTTTCCTCGGTCGTCTCTTCAAAGGTCTTGGAGGTTCCGATGCCTGCGTTATTCACCAGAATATCGAAACGGTTGTCCCCCGTTACGCGAAGAAGTTCCTCCTTCAGCGAATGAATCAGCCCTTTTACGCCGTCTACCGATTCAAGTTTGGCACCTAAAGCGATAGCTCGCCCACCCTGATCTTGTATGGTCTGGACAACCTGATCCGCCGCATCCCGGCGGGTTCCGTAATGGACAATGACCAGAGCCCCTTCTTCCGCTAACCGAAGCGCGATTCCTTTGCCGATGCCTCGGCTTGCGCCTGTAACTAATGCGATTTTGTTTTCCAATCGTTTCATGAAATCCCACTCCTCTTGTTCGATTTAAAGCTACTGTACACTCTCCTGTTAAGGGGAGAGTCAAGAGGGAGGTTTAGAATTATTCTAGCGTTTTTCATGAACAAAAAGGACATCCGGGGTTACTGCTTCTGCAAGTACGAGTGGAGACGGGGTCGAGGTTCGTTTCGACAGCCTATCACGGGAAGGAAGAGTTACTCCCCGTTACCTTGCAAGGGGATAAGCAATTCCGCAGGGCGCTTCTTGCCGTAGATATCTTTATCCGAGGTGAGATAGATCTCGCGGATCGGCTCCGATTCCGCCTGAACGAGGCCTTGTGACGAAATCCATGCCCTGAGCTCGGGTACGACGGGGCAGGTGTAGGTGTACGGATCACAACGATGTACAAGAGATGCGGCAGATTTCAGCTGCGGCAGAAAGTCCACGCGAATGCGCCCATTAGCAGGTATGTCCCTAATTATAGGAACTGCGACTTCGATGTCGGCAATGTCGGCATTCCCGCTGCCGTGGTCATGCCAAAGAATGGTTAGCTGCCTGGCCTCCTCTTCTCCATTGGAGACAGCGTATTTCGTAATCTCATCCAGCAAGAGACATAGCTGGCTGCGGGGGACTTGGTCACGAATGAAAGCGGCACGCTGGGAGGGGACTTCCCGGATAATGGGGTCACTTGGATTTCCTGCTTCGGATCGTTCCAAGCGCGTTATCCTGCTGTTGACCTCATCCAACTGCAGCTGGAGGGTCCGCATCGCATGCTGAAGCTCCGTCATTTTATCCGCAAGTTTGTTTTTTACGATATCGCTTCCTATATCCTCTTCCAAAAAAGGCTTGAGCTGTTCCAAGGTAAACCCCTGCTCCTTGTAAGCGGCAATCCGCTTGACGGTCAGAAGCTGCTCCTCGGAATAGTAACGGTATCCGCTTTGTTCATCAGTATGGGCCGGCTTCAATAGGCCCAGCTCATCATAATATCGCAATGTTTTGATGGAAATGCCGCTGACCTTGGCAAAAGCGCTGATCTTCATCATGCCGGCTGCAACCTCCTTTACGATTCGGTCTCTCATGGATAACGATATCATATCTCGCGCTCCTGCTTACGTAAAGAACGCAGTTCGCTGGATCTGAAGGAACAACTCGGTCCCAAGACCGAGTCCGTTTTCATCCCGGGGCGGGAATTCAGTTCGGCCGAATTATCGTACAATATGTTCAAAGAAGATTCGTGATCCCGCTTAAAGAGTAAGAAAGGAAAGGAGATGAGGCTGATGAACGGAACGTACGAGGATCGCCAGGCGATCCAAGCGTTATTCGATTCGCTGTCCAAGGCGTGGGGAGAAGGGAATGGCCGGGCTTATGCGGAATGCTTTACGGATGATGCGGATTACGTCACGTTTAGCGGACAGCACTTGAAAGGCCGCCAAGAGATCGATGAAGTTCATCAGAAGCTGTGGGATGGGGTGCTGCGAGACTCCAAGCTGGTTGCGGGACCAACCTCGACCCAGCTGCGGTTCCTGACCCCGGAGCTTGCGATAGCCTAGGCTACGGGAGCGGTGCAGCTTAGATATCATAAGAAGCCGCCCACCGGCCGCTTTTCCATTAATACCAACGTGCTGATCAAGGTGAACGGGGAATGGAAGATATCCGCATTTCATAACTGCCGGATTCAGAAGCCAGGTTGGATCCAGCGGTTGGTGATGCGTTCGAAATCAAAATCCAGCTGAAGTAGAGAAAGCGGAGGATTGCTTTGAAGAAGGGTTCGCAGATTGGAAAAGGCAGGAGCGCAGAGGTGTATGAATGGGGAGAGTCTCAGGCATTAAAGCTGTATTATGAAGGGTATCGGCCGGAATGGGTGACGTATGAGGCGGAGATGGGCCGCATCGTTGCCGAAGCGGGCGTGCCTGCTCCTGCCGTCTTTGACATGATGGATATCGAGGGACGAACAGGGCTGGTGTACGAACGGGTTACAGGACCGTCGATGCTGCATCAGGTTCAATCGTCACCGCTTCAGCTATTGAAGTGCGCCCGTGAGATGGCACGGCTCCAGCATGCGATGCATGGCTGCACAACAACCTTGCTGCCGTCGCAAAAAGAAAGGCTGGAGCATGCAATTCTTGATGCAAGCGGCATCCTGCAAGGAAAGGCCCAGGCTATATGCAAGGTACTGGATTCATTTCCGGAAGGCGATTCGATCTGCCATGGCGACTTTCACCCGGACAATGTGATTGTCACCGAGAACGGATGCCGGGCGATCGACTGGAACAATGCCCATGTAGGTAACCCGCTATGCGACGTCGCCAGGACATCGCTGATGTTCCAATCGCCGTTTAACCCGGACGATCAACCGGGCATCCTGCTGCTTCCGCTCCGGATGGCCCGCATGCTGTGGAATAAAGTATATCTGAACGAGTACTGCCGCTTATCCTGTGCGAAGCTGGAGGATATCGACCGGTGGATGCTGCCCGTAGCGGCAGCCAGGCTGAGAGAGGATGTCCCTGGAGAAAGAGAATGGCTGCTGGGTCTAATTGATGATCGGCTGCGTGCATATGCTTGATGGAGATCAGGGCTTCTAAGAACCTATCAGGCTCCTTGAAACGGGGAAAGTCGCCGGACAATCTCAAACTTCTAGTTTCATTACGGAACGGGAAGTATAAGGATAAGTAGACGACGAAGCAGAAGGTGGGAATCCCTCATGAGCAAATGGAAGGAACGTACGCAAGTTAGCCGTTATGCAGGCATCAGCATTTTATTGGGCGGAGCGCTGTTTGTTATTGCTACACTTATGCACCCTCCTGCGACCGATCCCTGGACGGGTCATCATGTGATTTCGATGATTCCGGACATGCTAACCTATTGGCAATGGGATCACAGCCTGATGCTGGCGGCTGTATTATTATGGCTTGGAGGACTGTCTCTCGGGGAGACTATGGCCGGTAGACGCCCGGCTGCAATGATGGCTGCCCGCTTGTTCAATGCGGCAATTACGATATGGGTGCTCGTGCTCGCGATGGAATTAACCGTTCTCCCAGTGCTGGCCAAGGAGTGGGGTTCGGTGCAAGACCCAGGGACGGCCGCCTTGGGTGTCGGGTTATTTGCGTTCGGTATTATGGCCGGGGATTTTGCCATGATGCTAGCCTGGATCGGAATAAGCCTGCTTAGCATTGCACTGCTCTCGCTCTCTGAAGAAACTGTGAAACCGGTCATGGCATGGATAGGCATAGCAGCAGGGTTGTGGGGAGCGATTGGCATACCTGCAGCACTGCTGCTTCCAAAACTCAGCGTTATCATCTATCCGATCACCTCAGGTCCGGTGTTTATATGGACACTGATATTTGGCGTTTACATGGTAATAGGGCGAAAAACAAAAAAAGCAGGAGACCTATAGGTTTCCTGCTTTTTTGCGAATCGGCACGATCGTCCAATAGGTGCCGCATCTCCACAACCATTCGAGGGGTCCGTATTGGAACCAACGCATCCACAGATTGCTGGCTATGATCTGACAGACCACAATCCCAAGGGAAACGAGTGTAGATACGACATAAGTCGTCGGTGTGGTGTTCAGTATGAAGCGCTGAATACCTACCAGAAAGACGGTTTGTCCGATGTAGTTGGTAAGCGCCATCCGGCCGTATGCCTGTAACGGATACAGTATCCTTGCGCCTAAACGGGTGCGCCCCAGCAATAAGAGCGAGCTTAGATAAAATGCAGACACGATAGGACCCGTTGCCACCCCGATATGTGCCAGAGTTAAGGCTGCCTGCATGGTCGATGACGGCGATTCGCCTTCTATCATGAATAGAAACGGGGGCATCGGCTCGGGAGGTGCTGCCCACCACATGGCCCCGATCGCAATGACGGTTCCGAGTAATGACAGCAGCCACACCATGCGCAGCTTACTCCATCGTATTCCCTTGCTGGTTGCTTCGTGTAATCGGTATTGGCCCGCGGCTAGCCCTAACAGGATCAGAAACGGAATGGTAAGCAGCTTGACTCCCATGACGGCCGCAACCGTAAACCCGACCACTCCAATACCTAGATTAACTCTCCTTGGCGCCCAATAGAGGGGAAGCGCTAGCAGGCCGACAATCGCATAATGAAATAATGCCTCCCCCGATTGATAATGCTGATGTATGAACCCGATTAGCACCAAGATCGCTAACCGGCGGATATACAGCCGAAGCCTTGGCTTTCCTCCCGCAACAGCGCTTCGGGATAGGAACATGTAGAACCCCAGCCCGAACAGGAACGTGAAGATCGTGTAGAATCGGGCCTCCACGAAAAAGGTAAGCACGCGCTGCAGCCAAAAATCCGCTGAAGTTTCCGGCGTGGCGATGAGCCAAAGCGCCAATACGTTAACAAACGGCAGACCAAGCAGCGCAAAACCCCTGAACTGGTCTAAAAAGTGCAATCGCCCCTTTCCAGTGGCAGGCTGGCGTTTCATCACGGTCTCATTTTTTACAGGAGCCATTAGTTACACCATCATCCTATTTACAGACTTGATATAACGGGCTCTGGCGATCAGGAAATAAATCATTTGAGCGGCCAAGAATGCCGATGAAGCCGCCAATACAGGACCACTTACGAAAGGAGAATCCAGGTATGCAAGAACCGGGCCGAGCACGACTAAGGACTGCAGGGCTGCAACCAGAATGGGGATAAAGAACAGCACAGCAATCTGAATCGTCGCGGAGATGTTCATCTCACGGGCGCTGAGTCCGATCTTGGACAGGGACCGGTACATCGCCTGGTCAGCTGAAAGCTCCGTATGCAGCTTGAAATACAGGAAGCTGGCGGATGAGATCGAGAAGATTAAGGCGACAAACACCCCGATAAAGCTGAATAACGAAAATCCTTGTTTATTGACGTAATAGTTCGCCGCCCTGGAATCGATAAATCCTTCACTGATTGTACTTCTGTTCCATTCCGACAACTCAAGGCCGAACTTGGTTTCAGGATCATCCTTCTGAGGGAGCCCTTGCGAATCGGGAAGAATAAACGGATACGTATAACTCACACTGATTTCATCTGCTTTGTTCCCGCCCCTTAGTTCTTCAAACATGGTGTCCGTAACGACAAGCAATCTGCCGCTGTATACCAAAGCCGCAATCCGGTCTGTGCGGTTCTTCAAGATGAAAGAGTAGGGCTGACCGGATAATTCGATATCCGCTTCCGTTAGCTTCCCTTGACTCTTCTTCGCTGCATTCGGCGTTTCCGCCAGTAAGGCTTCATTCTCGCCGAATGTCCCGGCCGGCTTGGTATTTATCAAAGCAGCCAAACGGTCGTATTGGGATTGCGGGATGATGTGTAAGGAGTCCTCTCCATTCGCTGACAAGCGATAATAGATGGTTTCGACCTCCGCCCGTTTATACTCCAGCCCTTCTGTCTGCAGATGATTTTCAATCAGGGCCAACTCATCCTGCACTTTAGTCTCGTCGGCGATATAGCTGTAGCTGTAACTAAGCGCATACGGGTTATCTACATACACCGATTTGATCGATTGCTGCATAGCCAGTACGAAACCGGTGCTCATGGAAGCCAGTGCAACCACAACCGTGACCAGAAACAGCATGCGGGCATTATCCTTAATCTTGTAACTCATTTCGGAAATCCATAGCAGGTTTGTTCCTTTCCAGGTGGCCCTGCGATTTCGCTGCAGCATACGGACAATCCACACGGATAGCTGGGAGTAGAAGAAATACGTGCCTATAATGCCGGTTACCGCGGCAATGATCAGTGCCACAGGATCTAACTCTTTGACGCGAAGGACGGTGAAGCCGATGGTAAGCAGCACCACGCCCAAGAGGGCCAGGAACAGATTGGCTCTCGGTTCGGTTTTCGGTTTGCTGGTGCCTTTGAGAAGCTCCAGGACTTGATTCTTCCGGATAAATAACAAGGTGAAGAGCGAAATGACGAGAAACAGCGCAGCGAACGCACCGGCGGTAAGCAGCATCGCTTTAACCGGCCAATAGAACGGCAGCTCGTCCATATCGATGACTTTGGTGCTGATGAGCAGGAATACTTTGGATAACAGCATTCCGCTGGCGATGCCCGTTACGATGGCAATGGCGCCAATCAGAATGTTCTCCAGGAAGATCAGCCAATTGATCTGTTTGGCTTCAGCTCCGAGGATGGTCAGAATGCCGAACTCCCGGTTCCGCGACTTCAGAAAGACGCTGATCGAATACAGCACGAATAAGAACGCAAACACGTAGACGATGACCGTGGCGATTGTCATTCCCGTACGCGTCATCGTGCCCATAGGCGAATTCTCAATGGCCGGATGATAGATGAATACCGCATACGTAAAAAAGATCATGACCATGAACGAGCTGCTGAGCAGGTAAGCGAAATATTGACGTGCGTTACGCCGGACGTTGTTAAACGCGAATTGAGGAAAGCTCACTTGTATTCCCTCCCCAGAACGATAGCGTATCGATGATTTTTTGGAAAAAGGCCTGCCGGTTCTCTCCGCGGTGAATTTCGGCGGCCAACTTGCCGTCTTTAATAAAAACGATGCGGTTGCAATAGCTTGCGGCGAGAGGATCATGCGTAACCAGCATTAATGTGGTGCGATCCCGCTCGTTAATCTCGGCTAACGACTCCATCACGATCCGTGAGGAGTTGGAATCGAGTGCGCCTGTAGGCTCATCCGCAAGCAGTAACAGCGGCGCGCTGATGATAGCCCTGGCAATCGCGGTGCGCTGTCGTTGACCTCCCGAAATCTCGTACACGCGTTTATTCAGAATTTCGCGGATGCCAAGCCGTGAAGCGGTTTGCTGCAGCAGCGACTCCATGTCCTTGAGCGGACGGCGGTCCAGCGTAAGCGGAAGCACGATGTTCTCGGCAACGGTTAACGTATCGAGCAGGTTGAAATCTTGAAACACAAAGCCGAGCTGTCTGCGGCGGAAGTGGGCAAGCTCGCTTTTTTTCATGGTGTAAGGATTTTTGCCCCCGATCTTGACCTCGCCCGAGCTTGGACGATCGATGGTGGATACCATGTTCAGCAGGGTGGTTTTGCCGCTGCCTGAAGGGCCCATGATGCCGACGAATTCTCCTTCTTTGATAGTGAGATGAATATCGGTAAGAGCTTGTGTCGCCACTTTGCCCGCATATACTTTGTTTAATGCTTTTACTTCAAGAATATCCATAAACCCAGAAGCTCCTTTCTGTATACCTTATTAGTGTAGCCTAACTCTATCGTATACTGACCTGGCCCTGCTATGGATTTAGGTGAAACGGAGCTTACAACTACCATAAGGTTATGTTCGTATATTTTGTTCGTATCTAAAGGTTATGGGCGTGAGGTTTGTGGTCATTCCTCCAGTACAAAGAAGACACACCTAAGTTCCAGATGTGTCTTGGTTTTCGGCTCTGCGCATCGTCAAAGTAACGGTGGTTCCCTCGCCCAACTTAGATTCCAACTCAACGGAGTGATCCAGCTTATGAGTGATTTCACGGACAAGATACAGGCCCATGCCGGTGGATTCATGATATTGCCGACCGCGCTCTCCGGTAAAGTAGGGATGGAACACCCGGTTGATGTCCTCCGGTGCTATGCCGATTCCCTCATCGCGGATATGGAGTTTGATGTGTTTCCCCGCTGCTTCTGCGGTTAATTGAATCTTCTTGCCGGGGCTGCCCGAGTAGTTCACGGCGTTCGTCAGTATCTGACCCAGCATAAAACGAAACCATTTGGCATCCGTATAGACGGAGATCCGATCATCGATTTGGAACACCGGCGTAATCCCCTTGCGAATGAACAGCTTGCGGTTCTCGACCACGGATTCGCTTACCGCAGCACGGAGCCCGATGGCTTCTACAGCAAAATCCTGCTCGAACCGGTCCAGGCGCGCGGTGTACAGCACCATTTCGAGGCCTTTGCGAATACGATCAAGCTCTCCCCGAATATGCTCGGCGGGTGCCTCTTCGACTTCATCGAGCGTCAACTGAATAACCGACAGCGGGGTCTTCATCTGATGTACCCAGCGGTTGACGAAAGCGAGATGCTGGTCGGTTTGGCTTTGATGGCGATGCAGCTGTTGGCGGTATAAGCGCTCATAATGGCCGATCCGCTCGTGTATCGCTTCCGGCAGTGGCGCTTCGCCCAGGGGAGGGCTTAAGAATTCCTTCTCCGAAAGCTTCTCAGAAGAAAGCTCCCGATACATCGTGCGATGGGAAAGATACCGGTAAGCAAGATAGAGAAGCAGCACGACACTGCTTAACAGCACACCGTATAGTACGACAGTAAAGGGCCTGCCTTCACCGGTAAGCCAGTACAGCAGGGGGACAAGCAGCATTTGAACGGTAAAAAACAGCATGAGCGGGAGATGCTCCCGCAAGAAAAGTTTCATGGGGTCTCCCTGCCCGTCATGAACCGGTAGCCTGCTCCCCGGACGGTTTCGATAAGATCTCCGGCGCCCAGCTCACGAAGCTTGCGACGAACCCTTGTAATATAAACATTTAACGTATTGTCATCAATGAAGTGCTGATCCTCCCACATCAGGTCCAGCAGCCGCTCGCGGCTGACCACACGGCCCTCTTTTTCCATCAGCATCGTCAGCAGGGCTGCTTCCTTTTGGGTAAGCTCGGCTGATTCGTCTCCATAGGTCACAACGAATCGCTCGGGATAGATGATAAGACCGGCGCTTTCGATGGTATGCTCATCCTCCTGGCCGGAGGCATAGGCACCGACCGCACGGCGCAGGTGGCTGCGGATTTTCGCCAGAACAAGCTCCATGTCAAACGGCTTCGTAATATAATCGTCCGCCCCGTTGTCCAAGGCCATAATCTGATCCATGCCGCTGTCTCGGGCCGAGATGAAGATGATCGGGCAGTGCGATTGGGTACGGATTTGCCTGCACCAATAGAATCCGTCGAATTTCGGCAGATTGACATCCAGCAGAACAAGATCCGGCTTCGTATCCGCAAAAATGTCCATCACGCGGCTGAAGTCTTCGGTGATCCGTACGTTGAAATCATATTTGGAAATAGTCGATCTTAATTTATCCGCGATTCGTTCATCGTCTTCCACAATCAGGATGGTATACACGGTTCCAGCTCCTTTGAACTCCTAAACTACATTATGTACTTACTATACCGAATTGGAGAGGGCGTTGGAAATCCAGAGGTTCATGTTTCTGAACGGAAGGTAACCAATTGTACGATCCCAAATTAACCTTTGCCCAGGCCCATGCATAAGATGTAGTCACATCAAACCTGCTGCCTGGGAAAGGGCGTGATTCATATGGGGATTCATTTAACCGCGATTCACTGGGTGTATCTGGCGTTTATCGTCCTGATCATGACGCTGTTGATTCGGCGGCGCGATACGGCGCTTGTTTGTATTACCGGAATATTTGCGCTTGGCCTTCTGGCAACGGAAACGCTGAGCGGCTCGGTCTCCGGTGTGTTTGATTCATTCATCTATGCGACCAAAGAGCTGATGGGCACCATCATGATTATATCCATCATCGTGGCGATGAGCCGGGTCTTGATCAAGACGGGGATCAACGAGACGATGGTGGCTCCGTTAACCCGCTTTCTGCGTACTCCCGCGATGGCTTACTGGGGCATCGGAATCATTATGATGGTAACGTCCTTTTTCTTCTGGCCGTCACCAGCAGTTGCGTTAATTGGTGCGGTCTTGCTCCCTGTGGCTATCCGTGTGGGTTTGCCGGCTCTCGGTGCGGCGGTGGCAATGAATCTGTTCGGGCACGGCATTGCGTTATCGGGAGACTATATTATCCAGGGGGCGCCCAAATTAACCGCGGATGCGGCTGGATTGCCTGTATCCAGTGTCATGGCTGCCAGTGTGCCGCTCGTGATCGTGATGGGACTTGTAACAACCGTGGCGGCATTCTGGATGATGCGCAGAGATCAGCGGAACGGCAGCTGGAGAGATGGACTGGTAACCATTAAAAACACGGGAGACACGCTCACCACGCGTACCGAAGAGGATGAGGCTGTTGCGGCCATATCCCCGGCTATGAAAAAATGGTTGGCTATCGTCATTCTGCTGTTGTTCGCAGCAGATGTTGTCGTCATGTTCATCCTAAAGCTGCAGGGCGGAGATGCAACGGCCTTGGTCGGCGGCACAGCCGTCCTGATCCTCAGTGTCATTGCCCTGGTCGCTCATCGTAACCGGGGATTGGAGAAGGTCACCTCTTATTTGATCGAGGGATTCATGTTTGGATTCAAGGTATTCGGTCCTGTCATTCCTATCGCGGCGTTCTTCTATTTGGGGGATGCGGCATTTACCGATTTATTCGGTAAAGTGCTTCCGGAAGCATCCCATGGCATCGTGAACGACCTGGGGGTTGCCCTCGCGAATGCGGTGCCGCTGAACGGCGCGGTAGGTTCGGTAACGTTGACGATCACCGGTGCCATTACGGGTCTGGACGGTTCGGGTTTCTCCGGTATCTCGTTAGCCGGATCGATCGCGCAGCTGTTCGCTACGGCTATCGGTTCAGGTGCGGCTACACTGACAGCGCTTGGGCAGGTTGCCGCCATCTGGGTAGGCGGCGGCACGCTCATTCCGTGGGCGTTGATTCCGGCTGCAGCCATCTGCGGAGTCAGCCCATTCGAGCTGGCAAGGCGAAATTTGAAGCCGGTGCTGCTGGGTCTGGCTGCTACTACAGTCGTAGCGATGTTTCTGGTGTAATCAACAGCGAGAACTTAAAGAGCGCTGACCGTCATTGTCAGCGCTCGTTTAATCTGTTGAGGAACCGAAGTCCGTGATTCGCATGTTTACTTCATACGTAATGGGGATATGACTGAAGGTTTCATCCCAATTCTCCTGCACCTTCTTCCACACTTTCGGATGTTTGATGCGGATTTCATTGCCAAAACCCCCAACGTCCACATGATAGACATGCTGCATTTTGTTCAGGACCTGTTTGATCTGTTTACGGGCCTCTTCTTCAAACTGCTGCTCCATCTCTGAGATGTATCCACCCGATGAGGGAATTTCCGGAAAGCTCCAATCCTCGATTAGTCTGCCTTCTGCATTAACCTTGATATGAAATGAAATGTCGTCTCCCTGAACCTTTGGTATGATGGTGCTGTGGGATTTCTTGGGTTCAAAGGTTACGGTATGGCCGGTCTTCGGCGCATACGTCTTCAGCGCGCCTCCCATCACGTCTGCCGTAATCCAAGACAAGCCTTCCAGATCATATTGGCTTAATTCCCCGATCCATTTCTTGGTCTTGCCTTTGAAAATGGCGGCTCCTGAGAATTTATGCTCGCTTTGAGCGGTAACGACATTTTGTAACAGGAAGCTTTCCCCGGATTGCATGGCGCTGTCAAGCTTAATGAGTGTCACGGGCGGGATGATTTTGTTGGAACGATAACGGTTATCCACGAGTCCCATCAAGTAAAAAGCAGGGATCTCCCCGGGTTCAGTGGAGCTTAACGCTTCAAGCGCGCTTCGGTGGCTGACCACCACTAGGCAGCTGGGGCGGATGTCATTATCGCGGAGAATAAAGTCAAATACCTGTTCCAGGCTGTACCTTTTGGCTAATTCGCTAGAAACGACGATAACCTTCAGATGGTGGCCGATAAGCGGCCGGTCTCTACGTAATGCAAATTGGCGAAAGATTTGAATGATGGAGTCGCCCGTCAGCTGTTCGTTCAGGTAGGCCTTGCTTGGCGATGAAGAACTGGAACCTCCTTGCTTTTCGTTCTTTCCCGTAATTGGGGGTACGATCTGAACCGTTGCCGTCAGTACTTTCTTCTTCGGATAGGATGCCCCTTGTTTATTGATATCTCGTTCGAATCTGGATTCATTCGCTGCATCGAGTCCCAATCCAACATAGACGCTGACATCCTCAATTTCGTTGCTGCTCCAGCAGCCGGTAGTCAGAAACAGCAGGATGCTGGCCGTCCATAGTGACGTAAATCGTAAATACCTGTTCATTTCGGCTTCACACCTTTCTTACGGGCAATGCTGATCAGAAGCAAGAGTAATGGTAAAGCGCCAAATAAGTAGATAGAGGCATTGCCTACCACATCTCCCAGCTTGAATGTTTCCGATACGTCCTTCGGAATCATCGCGATGAGGAAGATGACAGGAAGCAGGATAAAGAGAAAGGGCCGTATTTTCGTCTTAAGCAGCTGGGACCATCCTAACGAGGCTGCGTAATGCGTTATCGCAAAGGTCGAGAATATTTGCATGATCCAGATGACAAGCAGCAGGGACTCAAAACGTTCGAATATCAGTCCCTGCATTTCAAAACTCCGCATTAAGTCCAGTGTCGGCCATGTTCTTGTTTCAACTCCGTTTATGGACAGCCCGCCAATAACCATAATGACGGTGATTAAATAGATAACCAGGGGAACCGTAATGCCAACGAGCATGGCTTTGGTGCCTTTTTTTGGAGACTTCATAAACGCCATGGCAACAAACATGATCTCGTAACCCGTAAAAGATAGCAAAGATGGCTTTAACCCCCGAATCACGGGCATAAACCCTGAGCCGAGTACCGGCCTTAAGTTTTTGATATCAAAAATATTGCTGCTCAACAGAATCGCTATGAGGAAAAAAACCAGCGTAATCGGTAGAATGATCTCGCAGATTCTGGCGATGCTGTTGATCCCCCCGGTGGTCAAATACAGGCCGATCCACATAAAGGTCATCACGATGGCCCAGACGGGTGTGCCTTCCAGCAGATATAACCCCGTTACCTCCGCCATAATCCGGATCTCAAAAGCGGCGATGATAATGAAATAACCAATAAACAGCAGGCCTAGAACAAAAGCCAGCCATTTCCCGGTGATCTCAGGTACAAATTGAAACCATGTTTTCCCTTGAAATCTTCGGCATAACGACACAACGATCATTCCTGCCAACAGGATGATCAAACCGGAGATGAGAATCGAGATCCACACATCCGGCGTTTTGGCAGCCTCTACCGTCGTTCTGGGAAGTGTCAGAATACCGGCACCCAGCATGTAGTTAATGATCATGACGGCAGCTTGAGACGTGGTGATCTGGTCATGGGTGTTATTTGAGCTGCTCATGGTCCTCGCCTCATTTCGTGCTTAGGATGATTAATTTCTGCGGTCAGGGTCGTTCGGTTTTAACATTCGAGGTCGTTTCTTCATCACTTTCAGCGGGAACCGAATGAGGAAGTCCTTCAAGTCACTGATGCCGTAAGGCACCATTGGACTTGCATAAGGTACGCCGAAGCTCTTCAGTATGACCAAATGACTGCAGAGAAGAAGGAAGAACATCACGACACCATACAGTCCAAGCACTGCCGCAAAGAACATCGCGGTAAACCGAAGAACGCGCAATGTAATGCCGGCACTGTATACTGGGATCGTGAAGGAAGAGATGGCGGTTACGGCCACGACAATAACGAGAAACGGACTGACGATACCGGCTTGTACGGCAGCATCGCCAATAATCAGACCGCCTACGATGCCCATCGCAGGCCCGATGGGTTTCGGGAGCCGAATCCCGGCCTCCCGCAATATTTCAATGGCGATTTCCATGATGAGCGCTTCGATGATTGAGGGAAAGGGCACGCCTTGCCTGGTTTCAATGATCGTTAGCGCCAGCTTGGTTGGAATCAGCCCGGGATGAAAAGAAATAAACGAAATGTAGAGTGCCGGAGCCAGAAGTGCCAGCAGGGCGGAGAGAAAACGCAATAAGCGGACAAAGGATCCCGAGATCCATCTCTCGTAGTAATCCTCCGGCGACTGCAGCAGCATGCTGAACGTGACAGGGACGATTAGCGCATACGGCGTGCCATCAAGCAGGATAGCTACCCGCCCTTCCAGTAAAGCCCCGATCACCCTGTCGGGTCTTTCCGTGTTCTGCACTTGCTGAAAAGGACTCATGACATTTTCCTCAATCAATTGCTCGATGTATCCTGACTCGAGAGGGTCATCAATTTCGAGTTTCTGAATTCGCGTAACGACCTCCTCGACTAGCTTCGGGTCGGCAATATCCTTCATATAGGCAATGATCAGATCCTTTTTCACGCGGTTCCCAACCTCAAATCGGGTGAGCAGAAGGCTTTCGTTTTTTCCGTGAAGCCGCAGTAATCCTGTATTGTCGGCCAATCTCTCGGTAAACCCGACACGCGGGCCTCGAAGAAGTGCTTCGGATAGAGGTTCCTCCAGATTTCGGCTCTTCCCCTTGGCAGAACCAACCAGGAAGGCGCCTTGCATTCCATCTACCAATAAACCGGTTGTGCCCACAAGAACAGATTGTACGAGTTCCAGTAATCTAGCGGTATGTTTAATTTCGCTTACAGGGAGCATCTGGCTGCTGATATAGGATTTGATCGTATCGCTTGAACGATTGAACTGTTCCTGCTCCGCTTCTGGAATTCCCACCAACATGAGGGGCCTTATAAGATGGGTGTCCATAAGATCGTTGTTCATCAATCCGTCGACAAAAACGATGGCTGCCCGCGTTCCCGTTCCCCGGATCGTAAATTCTCTGATTTCCACGTCCCCGTTGTTACCGATTGCTTTACGGACGGATGTTAAATCCGCATCGTAAAGCCCCGTCAAGAGAGCCTGTGGCGAAACGCTATCCTCTCTCTCGGGGGAGAGGGCTTGTTCGGTTTGAGGGCGTAACTCGAATTAATAGATTTGCGAAACCAATGGGTTAACGCCAGCATGAGGAAGGGTACCAGTACGAGTAGTAAAGCTTGAACCCAAATCGTCCACTTCGGAATATAGGATACAATTACTGACCACAATGAAAGTCACCCCGCAATTTTTTAGCAATAGATCATAGTGTGAATCAAGTGTATTGTTACCCGAGGTGATCTTGAAAATTCCTGTTATTTGAATATCAGGAAGAATACCCTGCGCCGTTGAAGTTATATAACCAATTGCTGAAAAACGGGATAACAAAAAGGGGCATCCCCAGGCCGCTGTCCTGATGGGGATACCCCTTACATATATGAACTAAGCTGTGATCGCTACTTCTTCGATATCGAGAACGGGAGCTCATCAGAGCTGTAAGCACGGTAGCTTGGAGCCAGCCCGAGACGGAAATCGAGGGACTTGCCTGCCAGAATATCCTCATGCGTAATGTACAGTTTGGTGTAATCCTGTCCTTCCAATTGAACGCTGGCCACGAAGTTGGACTGCGGATTGTTGTTGTCGGTATGAATCGACATCTGTTTGCCGTTTGGCAGCTCAATACTCACGCTGTCGAACAACGGGATGCCGAGCACATATTCATTACTGCCCGGACATACCGGATAGAAGCCCATGGAGCTAAACACATACCATCCGGACATGCTGCCGTTATCCTCGTCTCCCGGGAAACCGTCAAAGCCGCTGTTGAACAGGTTCGACATCAGCTGTTTGAGGACGACCTGGGATGATGCGGGCTGCCCGACATAGTTGAACAGATAAGGAATATGGAAGCTTGGCTGATTGGATATCGCCAGCTGGCCATAGTCGATGGCAGCCATCTCACTCATCTCATGAATTTCAAAGCCGTAGCCCCGTACGTCGAAGTCCGGTGCTTTGTTGCACAATTCGGTGATTTTATCGAAAAAACGTTTCTCCGAACCATACGCCTCGATCAAGCCTTGGAAATCCTGGAATACGGCAAAGCTGGTCTGCCAGGCGCTTCCCTCGGCATAATCAAGCCCCCAGCTCGTATCGTTGAAATCCGGACGGAATTGGCCGTCCTGATCCTTGGCCCGCATAAACCCGGTTTCTGCATCGAAAATATTTCTGTAGTTGAGCGCGCTTTGTCTGTATTGGTTTGCAACATCCGATCGGCCCAAGACATCGGCCACGCGGCTGATGCAGTAGTCGCTGTATGCGTAATCCAGCGTGTGGTTCACGCTCTCGTGATAGCTGCTTGGAACATAACCGTACTTGATGTAATCCAGCGTTCCTTGCCGTCCATAACAATTCTGTCCGCTCTGCGTGGTGGCTGCGGTCAGCATGGCTTCCAGCAGTTCCGGCAGCAGGTGCTGAGCCAGTCCCTTAGCCGCCGCATCCGCAATGACGGCGTCAATAAGCGTGCCTGGCATCAGCCCGCGCTCATCCGGGGACAGCCATTTTGGCAGGAAGCCGGTCTCGCGGTAGGAATTCAGGAAACCTTCCAGCATTTCCTCATATTCCTTGGGCGCGATGATGGAATAGAGCGGATATACGGTTTTGTAAGTATCCCAGAAGCCGTTATTGGTATAGAGAATGCCCTTTTTGACGGATCGGGCCGTTGTATCGTAATGTACCGGCTCCATGTTGGCATCCAGCTCATAAAACTTCTGCGGGAACAGGAACATGCGGTACAGGCAAGTATAGAAGGTGCGCATATATTCTTCGTTCGAGTGAGTGACCCGGACTTTGTTAAGGTAATGATTCCAGGCTTGTGCAGCCAGTTCCTTCTGCTCATCCAGGGATATGTCAAGCTCGCGCGCAAGGTTAAGCTCTGCTTGCTCCAGGCTAATAAACGACGTCGCCAGTTTAACATCCAGCACGTCTCTTTCACAGTCTATGAAACGAATAACGACGTGCTGGTCGACACCGCCAAAAGCAACCGCAGGGAAGAACTTGCCTTCTTCGTTGTAATAACCTGTTGTAGCAAGATCTATGTCCTTGCTAAAGCTTATGGCTACGTACATACGGAACCCGTCATCGTGACAGCCTGCGAAGTTGCTGACATAGCCAGTTAATTTGCGCTGGGCTGCATCCAGTCGGAACTCGCTTATGTTATTAACATTCAGGACAAAGCCTGCCTGCTGCCCGGAATTGTACTTCATACGCATTGCCGCACCGTAGGTGCTGGGAACCAGCTCCGTGGTGATGTTATAACGCTGCTGCTTCACTCTGAGATAGTGGGGTTTGAATGTCGCTTCTTCAGGCCGGTAGGAGCTTTGACAGGTGAAGACGGACCCTCTGATTTTGTCGTCCGCAATCGGAGTCATCAGGAAGTGGGCGAAATCGCCCATCCATGGACTTGGCTGGTGTGTCAGGCGAATGCCTTGGAAGACGCGGTCATTAGGGTTGAAGAACCAGCTTCCTTCGTTTTTGGTCTGGACGACATAATGGTTCATACCGAAAGGTACACCCGTATAAGGAAGCGCATTCCCGTTGGAATAGGTGTATTGGTTGTTGGTGCCTTGCCTTGTATCGATATAGTTCAGCATGTAAAAGTCTCCTTTGGTTTTTAGAAATAGGCGTGTTACAGCTTCTTCACGGTCTGTCGTTCAATGAGACGAACGGGAACCACGGTATTCTCATGCGGGTGATCCTGGGGATTCTCGATCAGGGTGATAAGGCACTGTGCAGCCTGATACCCCATCTGTCCGAAATCCTGGGATATGGTGGTCAGCTTGGGTTCAACGAAGCCCGCGAGATGAATGTTGTCAAAGCCCACGATGGAGAAATCATCCGGTACCGACAGGCCCAGCTCTTTGGCAATCTGAATGATCTCGATCGCGATGAGGTCATTCTCGGCAACAATACCCGTAATTCCTTGCGTCACAACGGCTTGAATAAACTGAATATAGTATTCTCTGCCGTTGTCGTTGTCATGGGTTAAGTACCGGTCGGTCAAGTCATTGACGCTGTAATCGATCAGTTTGTAATCATACAAAGCTTTCAAATAGCCGAAATACCGCTCCCGGATCGAGGAAGAGTTCTCTACCTTCAAGGAGGAGATAAAGGCGATCTTCTTATGATTATTCTCGATCAGATGTTTGGAGGCCTGATACCCGCCACCGAAGTTGTCGGAGACAACCGAACGGAACGGAATCCCTTCAATGCATTTATCCATCGTCACCAGCGGGTACTGTGCCAGGTGATACTGATACAGAATGCCAAGATCCGAGATGCTGCTTATCGGGTAGAGAATCAGCCCCGAATTGGCGCTTTGAAGCGCGGCTTCCAGCAGCTTCCGCTGTCCGACAATCGTATTGGACTGAATGTTCAAAGTGTAGTCGGTCGTTGCGAGATATTCGTTGATGCCTTTTTCGTAATCACCAAGTCCCGGGTTATGAGCGAATGGCAGAATCAGCAGGATCTCCTTATTCGTCTTGCTCAGGTGCCTTTGAGGGGCTTTGTCTGTGCTCACGAAGCTTCCCTTACCTTGGATCCGGTAGATCAGCTTGGCATTCTCCAGCTCGGTCAGCGCCCTCTTCGAGGTGATCCGGCTGACGTTGTATTCCTTCGAAATCTCGGCTTCGGTTGGAAGCTGATCTCCAGCCTGGAGCTCTCCGGATTCAATCTTGGCCGTTAAAGCATTTACGATATGTTGATATAGTGGAATTTGTTCCATAGCGGATCCACTCCCTGAATTTGATATATCATTTTGTGGCGTTTATGTCAAAGTCTAATGATACATTTAATAAAAAGTTACAGTTGTTATGTTTGAATGCACAAAAGGAATACACTGCTCGGGTGCATATAGTTTAAAGATTCTATGTCCATAGTATCGTGTCCATGGATATATTTCAAGATTAGACGCTTCCAACGCCAATAAATTGGAGAGAATAAATTGGTATATATAACAAACGGATAAAGATGTTAATTGTTATATCAAATATTCATAACTGGTTATCGCCTTGCCTGCGGGCGTTGATTTGACAGCCTATCACTTGAGTGATAAATTGACTGTGATTAGGGTAGGGAGGTGAATGGAGTCAATGAAACAATTGGGATTTCATCAGGAGAACCGATTAGCTATGCTGTCCTGGATTCGGATCACCCGTTTTCAACAGATCGGCAATCACCTCTCGAATGAGTTCTTACAGCCGTTCTGCATCACGGTTGCCCAATTCGACGTTTTGATCCAGGTCTTCGCGCACCAACCTTTATCACAGCAGGAGCTGGCCGAATATCTTTCCATTAGCGGCGGCGGTGTCTCCCATATGGTAAAACGGCTGGAGAAGCTGGATCTGATTGTCCGCAAGCAGGATTGGAAGGTAAAGTATATCTCGCTAACGGATAAGGGACAGGCCCTGCTGGAAGAAATTATTCCGCTGCTGTCGGATTTCCAAACCTCTATGTTCGACGTTCTGGATGAACAGGAGTTACAGCAGCTTTACAAGACGATGAGGAAGCTTCATCAGCATAATGGAAAGAAAAAGTCGGCACACCCGAGGGTTATCGTCGAGGAGGAGTAGCTGAAGGTTGCCTTGGCTGCTAGTTATCGGCTTTACGAAGGGAGCCAAAGAAGACGCAGGGGAGTCCTAAGAGAGGGATTCCTTTTTTGTGCGAAATGAGTTCATTTTTTAATGAGAGATCTAAATTTTTATATACATCATAAGAACGTTCGTTCTATAATGAAATCGATGAGTACATGAATCGTACAGGAGGGTGTTGTAGTTGAAGAAGAGTGCGCTTTTGGTCATTGATGTACAGAATGAGATGTTTCAAGTGAATGATCCGGTGTTTGAAGGGGATCGATTGCTCCACAATCTCAAGCAGCTGATCGCAAAAGCCAGAAGCGGCGGCATTCCTATCCTCTACATACAACATAATGACGAAGGTTTGATGGCAGGGTCGGAGGCGTGGAAGATTAACCGTGAGATTGCGCCTGCGATGTCGGATACGATCATTCAGAAGACCAGACCGGATTCATTCTATAACACCTCACTTGAAGAGAAACTGAAGCAGCAAGGCATAGAACATGTGATTCTTGCAGGTATGCAGAGTGAGTTATGCGTAGACACCACGTGCAGGAGAGCGTCCAGTTTGGGCTATGATGTCACGCTGGTATCCGATGCACACAGCACCTGGAACAATTCGGTGTTAACCGCGCAGCAGATCATAGATCATGTGAACGCTACCCTGAGATGGTTTGCCGACGTGAAGACAACAGAAGAAATCCTCATTACGAAAGAAGCCGGCG
The DNA here is from genome assembly GCF_015326965.1 of Paenibacillus sp. JZ16. Lineage (NCBI taxonomy): Bacteria > Bacillati > Bacillota > Bacilli > Caryophanales > Paenibacillaceae > Paenibacillus > Paenibacillus sp. JZ16. The sequence goes on along the minus strand of NZ_CP017659.1, from coordinate 4,071,359 downwards.
TGTAATCGCCGGCTTTTATATATGGAATAAATGATCATTTATTAGGACGGGCTTCCGCCATAATTCGAATTTCTGGTTAAAATATTCCTTCGGGCACCTTGCCTTCCCAGCAATCCGGTGTGTGCAGCCCCAGCACATGACCGATGACGGCGGCCGTGTCCATGATGCTGATCGGAGCGTCGAGAAGGCCGGGTTTTACGCCCGGACCCGTAATCCCCCAGGTGATGGTCATATCCATCGGATGGTCACTGCCATGGTCATTAGGATGAGCGCCTCCGCCGCCATGGTCCGTAACCGTGATGATCCACGTATCTTCCAGCAGCTGCTGATCATCCAGTGCCTCGATTATCATGTCTACGTACTTATCCGTAACGGCAATCTGCTCCAGCTGCTTATCAGTACCGAATCCGTACTTGTGGCCCGCGCCGTCGGGGTGATCCAACTGAATGAACATCAGTTTGAAATCGGGCTGCTGATGAATATAATCGACGATGGCTTCCGTCAGCTCGGGATCGGGTTTGGATTCCATATGAACATTGATCGTATTCTCAATGATTCCTGTGTTGATCGGTTCCCAGCAGCTGAACGCGGACAGAGGAGCATCCGGCCATTGCTGGCGGGCCAGCTTGAATAGTGACGAATAGGGGAAGTCATCCGGAATTTGCCCGTGGATCGCCCGGTCATTATCAAGACCGTGTTGGGCCGGGCTTACGCCATATAACAACGAGCCCCAACATTCAGCACTGATGCTGGGAAATACGGTCTGCGCATCGTACGAGTAGGCTCCAGCTTGCAGCAGGGCGTGAAGATGCGGTGCATCCGCTTCTTGAACGAACCTGCCTGCTCCATCAATTCCAAGAATAATGACGCGTTTAGCCATCGATAACACCTCCTTGGTAAGAACCATTTGATCTTTATGCATAGAAGCTGAATAAAACAATATGCATCATGTGTACAGGATTGCTGCAGCAATGACTGTTGCTACCCCCATGATGCAATGGTGATGATACCCAGCGTGATGAGCACGGATGTAATGATTCGCCGCCAGCCTTGCTGCTCACGCAGAACGATGATGCCGAGCAGAGTGCCGAATACCGTGCTGATTTCACGAACCGGCGCGATGTGTGCAAGCGGAGTAAGCCGCATGGCGAACAGGAATAGCAAGTACGATCCCGGTGCCAGGATGGAGCCCAACAGAATCGTGCGCCAGTTCACCGTCCATTCCTGTTTCAGCCCTCTGGACAGTATCACGGGAACGATGAGAGCGATGAAATAACTGATATTGGATAATTGAATCAGGGCGATCGGAGAGACCCCTGCGTCCAGAACAGCCTTGTCGGTCAGGGTATATCCGGAAATGCATAGTCCAACCAGGCAAGCATAGATTAAGGCCTTGGGGTTCAGGCTGGAAGGGCCTCTGAATTTCAAACCCGATACAGCAAACAACGAAAAGATAATGATGCTAAGGCCCATATAACCCGCTGCACTTAGATGCTCATGGAACAACACGAGGCTGCACAGCGAGGTCAGCATGGCCCCAAGCCCTCGCATAAACGGGTATACCTGGGACATATCGCCATGGGTATAGGCTTTGGAGAGCAGCGTAATATAGAAGCCCTGAATGGTCATAGACAGCAGCATAAGTCCGTAAATGTGCGGTTCCAGCTTTAGCCCTGACATCTCCATGAGAAATGAAGGCATCAGGAGGATTAAGGTGACAGAATGGATGCACCACAGAAACACCGATTTATGAATGCTTCGCTTCGTGAACAGATTCCAGAGGGCATGGGTAAGACCGGAAGACAGCACCAACAGCAGGGATAGCAGCTCCATCAGAAATGTCCGATAAGGACTTCAATGCTGCGGGCGGACAGATTATCCACCCATTCCTGCGAACAGCCCGGATCCGTGATAACCATGGAGATGTCCTCCAGTTTGGCGAGCTTCGAGAACGTGGTTACCCCGAGCTTGGTGTGATCGGCAAGAACGATGCCTTCCTCCGAACGCTCCAGCATTTTTCGCGATATGTAGGCTTCATCCAAATTGTAATCGGTAATGCCATCGGTTAAGGAGATACCGCCGACCGAGATAAATGCTTTATTGACCTTGAACTGTTCCAGCAGCATTTCAGTGAGAGGACCTGTTGCCGCCTGCTTGGTCCGGTCCATATCCCCGCCGATATAAATAATCTTTCCCTGAAAAATCTCCATAGCCAGATTCAGGACAGGCAGCGAATGGGTGATGACCGTCACATCGGACCGGTCCTTAAGATAACGGATGACTTCAATCGTGGTTGTTCCGTTATCCAGCAGAATGGTCTCCCCTTCCTTGACTAGGGAGGCGGCGAGTTTACCGATCGCGGCCTTTTCCTCTGCGCATGTCTGGGAACGGCTGGTGAAGGACGGTTCAATATGCCCGGAACGAGATTTGACGGCGCCGCCGTAAACTTTGCGCAGCTGGCCTTCTTTCTCTAACCGGTCCAAATCGCGGCGGATCGTTTCCGCGGATACCTCCAGCTGCTCCGCAAGGGCGTGGACTCTCACCTTGCCCTCCAGCTCCAATTGATTTAAGATCTTCCCCCTGCGTTCCTCATAGGTTACAGACATAAAATTCATTCACCTCAATATTGTATATGACTGATGTTGACCGAAGATGTGGATTTGATTTTATATTAGGTTGGTTAAACCGTCTTGTCAACAAAAAAACATTGACTTTTCATCGCTATCCCCACTAATATACACATAAAACCACATAAATTCATTGAAAAACCACATGTCCATGTAAAGGAGACGTTTATGTTGAAGCCAACTCTTCGATTCGGAGACGATCATACCTTCAAGATTGTGCAGTTCACAGATATTCATTGGAAGAATGGGGAGCCGGAGGATCAGATGAGCCGGCGCTGCATGGAAACGGTATTGGACCTGGAGCAGCCTGATCTGGTGGTATTTACGGGCGATCTCATTTATTCGGGGGAAGCCGATCCCGGCTGGAAAAAGTGCCAGGATCCAGTGCAGGCCTTCAAGGATGTTGTCAAGACGGTGGAGTCACGCGGAATTCGCTGGGCCTTCGTATTCGGGAATCATGATACGGAGGGGGATATCACACGTGAAGAGCTTATGGATGCAGCCCTGCAGCACACCTACAACTGTGCAGAGCACGGCTCGCCGGAAATTCATGGCGTAGGGAATTATACGCTTCCTTTATACGGCAGCAATGGGGAAGAGACAGCGGCCGTCTTGTACTTCTTCGATTCAGGGAGAGAGTCCGAACATCCTGCAGTTCCGGGGTACGATTGGATTCGGCGCGATCAGATCCGCTGGTATGAGATGGCGTCCTTGGCTTACAGCGCCAAGCATCAAGGGAATCCGCTGCCGTCATTGGCTTTTTTCCATATCCCTCTGCCGGAGTATCGTGAGGTGTGGGAGCGGAAGACGTGTTACGGCAGCAAGTTTGAAAGGGTATGCTGTCCGGAGTTGAATACCGGTCTGTTCGCGGCCATGCTGGAGCGGGGCGATGTGATGGGCACGTTCGCCGGACATGATCATATCAATGATTACTGGGGGGAGCTGCACGGCATCCGTCTTTGTTACGGCAGAGCTACCGGTTATGGTACATATGGCCGGGAAGGCATGCTCCGTGGTGCGAGGGTTATTCGCCTGCATGAAGGACAGCGGCAGTTCGACACTTGGATTAGGCTGAGCGACGGCTCGCAGATTCGGGAACAGGAGAAGCATGAACCCGAGACGCCCCTCTGATATACGACAATAGTCAAAAACACACCTCTTATGAAATGTACGGAAAAGATCCGGTGGTTTCATGGGAGGTGTGTTTGGTTTGCGTTATTATCCTTATCCGTTCCTAAGCAGTCGCAGCAGCAGCTCCGCCTTAGGGGGCGTATAGCTTGGGTCCTCTTGGGACTTCAGCGTCATTAATCCCGATAGCACGGATAAATAACAGGCTACGAGCTCTCTCAGATCGCCAGCCGCAATCTCCCCTGCATCCTGCCCTGCTTCGAACAGCGGCATAAGCTGGTCAACAAAGGCATGGATGGAATAGCTCTCGATAATCCGCTTGGCCTCTTCGGGCACGCCATCCGAGGTACGTGCTTGCTGAATCAGCATAAAGTGCGTATTATCATCCTCTTGGAGAATCATGGAGGTTAGCAATGTGATTTTCTCAAGAGGGGTACCGGGCACGTTATAGATTTCGGAGAGCGCTAGCCGTGCCTCCTCCATCGACCATTGAACGAGCGTGATGAACAACTCGTCTTTGGATTTAAAATAATGATAGAGAAGACCGTGGCTGACCCCGGCTTCACTGGCGATCATGCTCATCTTGGTTCCGAAAATACCTCTTCTGGAAAATACTTTGATGGCAGCTCGCATGATTTGTTCTTTTCGTTCGTCGCGTATTTGATGCAGTTGTTCTTCGTTTAACGGGGCCATTGCGTCCATCCCTCATCATGGAATTCTCTTGCTGATATCAACAATAACGCATTTGATTTATTCGGGCAATCCCATGGATAAGGGCAGAAATTCGTTATTAAAGACCGGGATGATCCGCGCGAGTAGTTCTTCCAGGGGCAAGTTTGTCTCCTGTAATACTTGATGAAGCCAAGCTTTACCTTTACCCGATGGGTCTGCATTCACGAGTGCGGTGATATATTCGGCATTAAACAAATCCTGAGGTGAGGCGAAGAGACCAGTTACCATCATATACTGTTCGAATACGGCCATATCGTTATGATCATAAGCCAGCTCCTGGCATATATCGAACAGCCTCTGGGCAAAAGAGAAGCCTTGGGCGGACAGGTGGCCCTCGTATGTCACGCCCGGCCATCTGAGATCTGCGGCTGCGCTAAGCCACCATGCAGGCTCAATGGCGGATTGAATCTTTAGGAGGGCGAAGCGTTCGAATCCCTCCTCAAGCAGAACTCCATTCTGCATCGATTGCAAGCATTGGTCCAGCGTATCTGCCTGGATGGCGGCCACCGTCATGCCCTGGCCGAATATCGGATCGAAGCTGCAGAAAGCATCACCGAGCACCAGCAGACCGGAAGGCCAATCCTCCATCTGCTCGAAATGCTGTCTAAGGCATTCCTCGATCCGGTAGCCGCGCGGGTTTGAGACCGGTTCAAGCTGCTGAAACAAATCTCCGATGGCAGCGCCGAACAGATTTTGTGCCTCCTGGTCGTACAGCTGATGGTTGGTTGTCGGATAAGAGTCTCCTCCCGCGCGGTACAGAACAACCTCCGCAATCTGGTTCTCGATCGGATTGAATACGGCCGTGCCGATACCACGGGAGGGATCTCCTTCGTTCACAATGGTGCTCCACGCCGCTTGGATGTCTTCTGGCACCTTATAATGCCGCGTGCTATAACCAAGGGATATGTGCAGCCTCTCGGCCTCGGGTGTCGCATAACCGAGGTTCTGGAGCCAATCCGATAGCTTGGAACCGCGCCCGCTTGCATCCACGACGATATCCGCATTCATATGAAGGAGCGCCGGCTCTTCGACGCTTCTGTCCCGGAACACCACACCGGTAACGGTGTTCTTGTCTGCGTCAAACAGCAATTGTTGGGCCGTCAGTTTCGGTAGAAGGGTGACGTTGGGCAATTTGGCTACTCTGCTACGCAGCGTCCACTCCAGCAGGGATCGGCTGCATCCCGCATTGGGCTCATCGGGCATTTCCAGCGTGCCGAAGCGGTTGGTCATTTTAACGGACTTATGCGCCCGGGGGTGGGCCCCGTGCTGAACCAGCTCCTCGGTTATGCCGGGGAACCATCGTTCAACAATCATCTTGCCGCGCTCAAGGAAACGGTGCGGATGATAGGCCTGCGGCGTACCCGCCCGAGTCTCCGGTCCTGCTGGAAACTCATCCCGATCCGTGATGATTACCTCTTCGTAATGCTTGGATAACACGGTTGCAGCGAATAGTCCGGCTATGCCTCCACCTAGAATGAGCGCTTTGCCTTTTGTTTTCATTCGAAGACCTCCAATATAGATTGATTTAGTCAGTCAATAATAAACGAAAAACATCCTCTGAATTTCAAATTTGGATAAAGAAGCAGGACAAATAGCGGTGAACGTCCTTAACGAATGGAGCGATGTCTCCTTTCTACTCTATATTTATGATTGATTAGGTCAGTCAATCATAAGATAAAGGTATTTATTGGATATGTCAATCCTGATTTACGTATAAGAAGCGCGAATTGCCTATAACTCCCCTTGTGTTCGCTTCGGAATTTTGGGACAATAAGGAGTGGACTATGAATAGAAAGAGGACCAATCAATGAACAAACCATCCATTTATGGATTAACATTAGATCAGTTGACGGCTTGGCTAGGCGAGCGTGGACATAAAAAGTTTCGGGCAACACAGGTATGGGAGTGGCTGTATCGGAAGCGGGTCACCGCTTTTTCCGATATGACGGATGTGCATCCGGAATGCTTGCAGCTGCTCGCGGAGCATTATACGATACTGACCTTGGAGGAGCACACCAAGCAGGAGTCTCTGGACGGAACGGTTAAGTTCCTGTTCAAGCTGGTGGACGGCAATCTGATTGAGACCGTATTAATGCGGCATAAATTCGGTTTGTCGGTCTGTGTGACTACTCAAGTCGGCTGTAACATTGGCTGCAGCTTCTGCGCCAGCGGTTTGCTGAAGAAGAGCCGGGATTTGTCCGCAGCGGAAATTGTGGAGCAGGTCATGCAGGTTCAGCTTCACTTGGATCAACAAGGCAAAAGCGAGCGGGTCAGCCATCTCGTGGTGATGGGGATCGGGGAGCCGTTTGATAATTATGAGAACATGTCGGATTTCATTCGCGTGATCAAGGATCATAAGGGGCTTGCCATTGGTCCCCGTCATATTACGGTATCGACCAGCGGGCTGGCTAACAAAATCGTCGAGTTCGCGGACAGCGATCTGGGCGTGAATCTCGCCATCTCCCTTCATGCGCCGAATGATGAGATTCGGACCCGCATTATGAAGATTAACAAAGCGATTCCGATCGAGAAGCTGATGGCAGCGATTGATTATTATCTGGAAAAAACGAATCGCCGTATCACGCTGGAGTACATTCTGCTGAAGGATGTGAACGATCAGCGGGAGCATGCGCTTGAGCTGGCAGAGCTTGTTGGCGAGCGACGCAATCTGGCGAATGTGAACCTCATTCCGTACAACCCGGTGGATGAGCACAGCCAATATCAGCGCAGCACAAAAGAATCGATTACCTCTTTTTACGATACTTTGAAAAAACAAGGCATCAGCTGCAGCGTTCGTCTGGAGCATGGAACCGACATCGATGCAGCCTGCGGGCAGCTGCGAAGCAAGCAGATCAAGAAAGCGCAGTAACAAGAATAACGCGCAATCCCAGGGGAATTTAACCGCTATGTGGATTGACCAGCTGTAAGGGCGTACCCATTCATATGGGTATGCTCTTCTTAATGAAATCCGAAGCGTTATATAAAAATTGAATCGAGAGGAAGGATGCTTTAACATGCTGGAGACACATCCAACCGTCAAAAAGCTGCAATTCAAGGACCTCGGCCAACCGGTTCTGATGCTAAACGCACCACAGGCCTTTCAAGAGGTCATCAATTCCCTGCAAGGGGAAGTTCATACGGAGCCTAAGCAAGTGCCTTACGATTTTGTGCAAGCCTTCGGGACAAGCAATGAAGAATTGCAGCGCTTAGCCAAGATCGCAGCCAGCTCTGTGACTGACAATGGCCTGCTGTGGCTGTGTTACCCCAAGAAGTCGTCCAAAACCTACAAGAATTCCGATTGCAGCCGGGAGAGTATTACGGGCATTCTTGCTGACGAAGGCTATGAGCCCGTTCGGCAAATCGCTATCGATGAGGATTGGTCCGCCTTGCGTTACCGTAAAGTGGAGTTGATCAAGTCCATGACCAGATCGTTCGCAGCAACCGCGAAGGGGAAGGAACGGACCGGTCAAGAGGACGATAAATAATTGCAAGTTCGATAGGCATACGGGAGATCGATTTTAGTGAAATTTACAGCCTGAATCAAAGAAAAATGACCCTTCGAGGGTCATTTTGTGTTCTTAATACGTCTTCTTCTTTGTTCGGTGGTCATGTCTGGATTTCCAGTCATGGTGTTTGGACTTCCAGTCGCGGTGCTTGGATTTGCGCTTACGCTGGTTGGCGTCTTTGTTAATGGCTTTGCTGCCACTGCCGCCGCCTACGGCGTGCTGCTGTCTGGTGCCGCGGCTCTCGATCGCGGAGTTGGTGCCGCCTGTGCTGTATTTGCCGGCGCCGCTTGCGATCTGCGTTGCAGACGCGTTTTGGCCTCCCTTCGGAAGCTTTACGACCTGCTTGTTAATGACGAATACCACTTCTTTTTGATTTTTTTTATGCTTGCTATGTTTCGAGTGATGTTTCGGATGATGTTTGGAGAAATGGTCCTTGTCCTTGGGGTCTTTTAATCCGAGATTTTTAGCGATTCCCCCGGCTCCGACGCTTTGTTGTTGGTACGTGTGCGGGGATTTAATGGCCGCATTGTTGCCTGCTGCGCTGCTTTTACTGGCGCCACTGGCGATTTGAGTGGTATTGGGGGCATTGGTGAATTGATCGTTCACCACAAAGACGAATCGCCCCACACCACCAAGAGGCGATGTTACGGAGAAACGTTGCTTGCCCTTCTCTACTGTGATGGTCAGATGTTCCTTCTGGGACACGCGCTTCATCTCCTCTTTTCAATGGAGTCTTATTTTATCGTAAGTGAATTCGATGCAGCTCGTAAGAGGTATGCGCTGATAGAATAGAAAATGGGGGAAGGGCCCTGAGTGCTGATAGGCAACCATTTTGCGAATAGAAAGAGTGTAAGAAGACACTCACTGTTGTGTATAATAATCAGAGTGATAGAAAGGATGGGAATATGCTGACAATCAAAGAATATAGCGTTGAACTGGTGAAGGATCCTTTTGGAATCCTGGCAGGCAAACGCTTTGAGTTTGTATGCGATTTGGACGTGCCGGAGGACGACGAGCTCTATTCGGAGCATGGCGTCTATCTGAGAGTGATTTATCTGGAAGACGAGGAGTCTTCGCGCATTGTAAAATACGACTTCTATGAGCGGACAACCGACCAGTACCTGGACTTCGATATGGAGCCCGAGGAAGAGGAAGAACTCATGACTTTTTGCAAAGAGTATTTGCAGGAAGCGTAAATAGAGCCGGAAGATGAGAACAGGCAAGTCCGGAGTGACTTGGGCATTTCTGTGCAAATCTAAACGGATGGAATCTTATTCCAAAGTAATGGGAAATATTGCCCAAATAGTCCTTGCAAACTACGAATGACTTTGGTAAAGTTATACACAACTTATAAACGAACGGAGGGTTACGTATGTTGGATTATTCCCGATTGAGATCTTTTCGCGGCTAATGATATAGCGCTAAAGAGACCTGCACAGATGCAGGGTAATCGGGATGGGTCCGTCTTTTTTACGTAACCCATTTTTATGATATGTCTATAGAAGTACACGTTTTTTCATTTGCGGGATAACGGTGTTCTCACCTTCCTGTTTTATTTGAATGTGTATTTCGAGTAGGCATTCCAGGAACGGTGGACAGCTAAGACCCGTTCCGGTTACCCAGCACAGGCAGCTCGTTGCCTGTGCTTTTTTGTTGTAATGACGGCCTTGATGCAATGAAAAATGGAAGGGGATTGATTCCTTATGACAATAGCAAAACCAAATGATGATTATACACAAGTGATCCAAGAGATGCTGGAGATTGCCGGAAAACACGGGGTAAATTTGATTCCGGAGGGAATAGAGATGAATGAATCCGGCATGGATTTCCTTGTTGGATTCGCAGAGGAAGCAGGGACTGGAGCACGGTGGATTCTGCGTAAACCGAGACGATCGGATGTGCTGGATAGAGCAGATAACGAAGCTCGAGTCCTGAAGCTGATTCAATCCCATCTTCCGGTTGATGTACCGGATTGGCGGATTTACACGCCGGAACTCATTGCCTACCCGCTGCTAAGCGGGGAGCCTGCCGCTTCCGTCAGCATGGAAGGATATGCATGGAATATGGATCATGAGAATCCGGGCGAGGGGTTTATCCGCTCACTGGCTGAGGCGCTGGTTGCCTTGCATGGCGTCGATCACGATGCAGCCCGAGCAGCAGGTCTGCAGGTAAAGAGTCCCCAAGAGGTTCGTGATGAGACGGCGCGAAATATGGAAGACATCAAGAGCCGTCTGGGTGTTTCCGATGCGCTGTGGGAGAGGTGGCAAAAATGGCTGGAGGAGGATTCCTATTGGCCAACGCATTCTGCCCTCATCCATGGCGATCTTCACCCCCCGCATATCCTGATTGATGAGCGCGTGCAGGTGACCGGACTTTTGGATTGGACGGAGTCCGAGGTAGCAAGTCCCGCCAAAGACTTCGTGTTATACTACGCTATTTATGGCGAGCATAATCTCCGTGTCCTGTTGGACCGGTATGAACAAGCCGGAGGGAAGATATGGCCGCGCATGTTCGATCATATTGTCGAACAGCATGCCGCGTATCCCGTGCTGATCGCCCAGTTCGCTCTCCTGACAGGTCAGGAAGAGTATATGACGATGGCGCGGAATGCCTTGGGTTTGACGGAGTAAGCCTCGCAGGAGGATGCAGCAAGGGGGTATTCCCGTTTGATAAGACTGCAAAGGCACAGAATACAGCGCTGAGAAAACAAAGAGCCAACCGATGCATACATTCGGTTGGCTCTTTGCATGATATAAATTAACAGAATTCAACATTATTTTGGATGAGCTGTAGGACATATAATAAAATCATGGTGAAATAAGGAGTAGGGTTAGCGGATTTTTATTACATTCGTAACGCAATTTACATACCTGTAAACCTCTTGGCAGTGTAAATATGTTATCCTAGACATACTAAACTTACATACATCATTCATTAGGGAGGGGATTGACCGTGAATATTGAGGTACGTTTATGCCCGAAGGAACAGTCATTTATTCTGCATAACATATATCCGCTGTACTTGCATGACATTGCTGAGATATGGGGGGTCCGTCCTAACCGGTTCGGTGTATTTGAAAAAGAGGATGTGCCGACCTTAAGCGAGCAGAGCAAGCAGCTCGATGTGTGGTGGGAGCAGCCATCGGTTCTTTTTCCTTATCTGATCTCCGTAGATGGTATTGCGGCAGGGCTGGCTCTGGTGGCGACCACGCCATACATCCCATCGCCGAATATCCAGTACTACTTGAATGATTTTTTTGTGCTTCGGACTTTTCGAAGACAAGGTGTAGCCCAACGAGCGGCTGAGCTTGTGTTCGATCATTTCCAAGGTGCATGGGAGCTGCAAACGAATCCGACCGAGCGCAATATGAGTACCCAGATTTTTTGGCGAAAAACGTTGAACACGTACACGGGCGGACGATATACGGAGCATGATGGCGTCCATCCGGAGAAGGGGGATATGCTGGTCTTCCGTTTTAATAACAAATGAGATGGAGTCTCCAGCCTTTCTTTATAGGTGAAATCGGCTTGACAGCTGGATGCCGCCGGGAGTAAACTGAGTTAAATTTTCGAACATGCTAGGATGAGGACGCCAGGATCGCAAATGGAAGCTGAGCCAGAGAACTGCTGGGTGGTGCGAAGCAGTCAGCGGCGATGCATGGCCATCACCTCGGAGCAGATCCGTCGATCGTTTATAACTTGAGGCGTATCCGGGTATTCCCTGCCGTTATCATGGGGCATCATTGATGGATGATGACGAGAGTGCGTATCGGCTTGTCCGGTGCGAATCAGGGTGGTAACGCGGAGACAAGGCTCCGTCCCTACAGGGGACGGAGCTTTTTTGTGTTTCTTTGGGCTGACGGAGACGCTGAAAGGCGGCGGTTCCGTGCGATCGGTCCACCACTTGTTAGAGAGAGGGAGGCTGAATCATGTTAATGAAGTTGATGCCTCAGGACGAGGTGCTGTACCAGGAAGATTTTATTCAGGATGAGGTGTCATACAATCTGATTCATCTCCTTGCCGGGTCGCCGCAGAACTTGGGGCTGAAATCGCCGGATGGACGCATGATCTTTGCGCAGTCTCCTCGTGGGAACGCATGGTTATGGATTTCCCGGAAGGTTTCCGGAGATAGGCGGCAGCACCTGCTCCAAGCGCTGGTTAGCGAGCTTAAGGAGGTGACCCTGCCTGGGGTGACCGGGGAGCCGGATGTGGCAGTGCAGTTTGCAAGCTGTTACGCTAAGAAACGTCATGAGACCTACCGTCATCATATGACGATGGAGTCTTATCATGCCCCCGCCGTGAAGCCCCCTCACTTCGTCGAGGGCGACATCAGGCAGGCCGCTGCTGAAGATACGCAGCAGGTGGCCCAGTTTCTGGTCGGATTCTCGGAGGATGCTTATGGGGTCCGCGCGAATGCGGCAAGCCAGATCGAGACAGCGCAGCGACTCATTCAGCAGGGGGGGTTAAATTTATGGATAGCCGGCGGCAAAGCGGTCTCGATGGCCAATGTTGCACACCGGTCACCACGGCACGGTCGCATCAACGCTGTATACACGCCGAGGGCTGAACGGAAAAAAGGCTATGCCGGCGCCCTGGTTGCAGAACTCGGACTTCGCTTGCTGCAGGACGGTTTGGTGCCCATGCTGTATGCCGATCAAGCCAACCCGGTCTCCAATCGATTGTATCAACATATCGGGTTTAGCCGGTGCGGGACGATTAGCGACTTCAAGTTTGTTAACAATGAATAACGAATAATGAATCTGCTAAAGCGGCACGGCTTGGACAAAGCCGGGGAAGACGAAGGGCATCAATAAATGTTATTCTATAAAGGTAGCTAAAAAATGCATAGCCCGATTGGATAGTACATGATCCCGGAGCCAGACAATACCCACATCCGACTGGAAATCAGCGCTCGTAATGGACAGTGTCCGAATGTTGGGAATCGTAAATGAGGACATCACCGACTCGGGTAAAATGGTGGCGCCGATGCCTTCCGCTACCAATGCAACGATAATGGCAACGCTGGAGCATTCGCATATGACACGCGGTTCAAGTTCGCCGCGCTTAAATTCTTGTATTACCCGCTCATGCATCCCGATCGTCTGATCGGTTTTTAAGGACAAGAACGGATATTCCGCGAGCTCGCGCATCGAGATTTCCGAATGGGAGGATACACTTTCCCAGCTGCTTGGAAGGACCGCGACGAACGGGTCGGAGGGCAAAGGCTGAACGGCATAACGCTCAGGCCCGAAGCTGGATTCGAAAGGGAGCCGGGTCACCGCGAGCTCGATATTGCGCTTGTCGAGCTGATCCGCCAGCAGGGAGTGATCGCCTTCCCGGATCTTGAAGGTGACCTCGGGATATTGCTGCCGAAAGATATGGATGCGCTGCGGCAGGAGCGAGATACAGGAGACGACGGCACCGATGGAGAGCATGCCGCGGATTCCCGCATGGATCTCCTTTACCTCGGTTAGCGTTTCATTGAACTGGTTCAGCAGGGACGCCGCTCTGTTCTGAAGCAGCTCGCCTGCGTGGGTGAGCTGAAGCTGCTTGCCGCTGCGTTCAAACAGCAGAACCCCGAGCTCTTCCTCCATTAGTTTCAGCTGACGGCTTAATGGAGGCTGCTCCATATTGAGCTGTTTTGCTGCACGCGTGATCTGCCCTTCCTGTGCAATCGTCAGGAAATATCGCAGCTGTCGAATATCCATGTTCATACCCCCTATCCATACCTTTAAGGTATGGTATCCCTATAAATCAGATATTTTTAATATAGGGTATCCATTGATATGATTCAACTAATAACGTTCGCAAAATAAGGAGATGTGTGCACATGACTTACACGATACCCGTGGAATTAACGACGACCCCGAAGACAAAGCCGAGCCACCATAAACAGGCTTTCGGCACGGTATTTACGGACCACATGTTTATTCTCGATTATGACGCAAGTCAAGGCTGGCACGATCCGCGCGTCGTTCCGTATCAGCCGATCGAACTGGACCCTGCCGCCAAGGTATTTCACTACGGGCAGACCGTGTTTGAAGGCTTGAAGGCTTACTTGACGGAAGATGAGCGGATTCTCATGTTCCGCCCGAACAAAAATATTCAGCGGCTGAACCTGTCCAACCAGCGATTGAGCATTCCGGCATTGGACGAGGAGCTCGTTATGGAAGCGCTCAAGCAGCTCGTGCTCGTGGATCGCGACTGGATTCCTTCCGAGCCTGGCACATCGCTCTATATCCGTCCATTTGTGATCGCCACCGAGCCTGTGCTTGGCGTAGCGCCATCGCTGCAATACAAGTTCATGATTATCCTATCGGTAGTCGGTTCGTATTACGCGGAAGGCATCAATCCGGTCAGCATTTACGTGGAACCTAAATACGTGCGTGCTGTAGCCGGCGGCGTAGGCAATGCCAAGACAGCTGGCAACTATGCGGCAGGTTTGAAGGCACAGGATGAAGCAACGCTGAAGGGATACTCGCAGGTGCTGTGGCTCGATGGCGTACATCGCAAATATATCGAGGAAGTCGGCAGCATGAACGTGTTCTTCAAGCTGGGTGATACGGTCGTAACCCCGGCACTGAATGGCAGCATCCTGGATGGAGTTACCCGGAACTCCGTCATCCAGCTGCTTCAGCATTGGAACATCCCGGTAGAAGAACGGGCCATCTCCATTGATGAAATCGTGGAGGCCCATCGCAGCGGATTGTTGACCGAAGCTTTTGGCACCGGCACGGCAGCGGTCATTTCACCGATTGGCTCCCTGGAATGGCAGGATGAGCAATTGAAGATTGGTGAGGGAGCAACGGGCGAACTCTCCAAACGCGTATATGACGCCATCACGGGCATCCAGCTCGGAACGGTTAAGGATCCGTTCGGCTGGACGGTGGAGCTTGCATTATCTTAATGATCCTTTCTTTAAAGACCCTGTCTCAGGCATACTGAGGCAGGTCTTTTTTTTAGTAATAGGAAGTATACCCTTCAAGTGACTTACCCTGCCTATTTTCGCAAGAGAACATCCGGGTGAGTGCGGCCTGTGTTCTGAGAAATACGTCCATAAACGTTTTAAGTATAATAAGCGCTCATGTTACGATAAGGGTAAATTGTTGATACGTTGATGTCCGAAGGCATGGAGGTGCTTTTTTAGTGAATCGTCCGCAGAGTGTCGTTCCTGATGCTATAGATTTTACGAACGCTGCCTTTCCTTTTACAGCGTCGACCACGCACGGCATATTTGCCGGAGCCCAGCGCCTGCATTGGCATCATGCTTTGGAGCTCAATTATATTCAGAGCGGGACCGGATTTATTCTGATCAACGGGATGAAGCTCCAGTTTCAGCAGGGGGATATTATTTTCATCAACAGCAATGATCTTCACCGGGCGTATGAGACTGAGAACCTGGTGATGGATGTCATTATGTTCGAGCCTTCATTATTATCCATCGACCTCAAGTTCGATCCGGATCTGATGGCTCCATTCCGTTCGCTCGGAAACATGGAGAGGCAGTCCCCCGTGCACGATGAATTGGCTCACCTGCTGGGGCGCATGATGGAGGAGTATCAAGCCCGAGGTACCGCATATATGAGCCTGATCCGCTCGGATCTTATTCGTTTCCTGAGTTTGGCGAACCGCCATCTCTCGATTCCGGCTCAAGCGAACAGGCCGATCAAGGGCAGGGGAATGCATGCGTTAAAAGAAGTCCTGCGCACGATGGAGCTTCAGCTGGACTACAGCTGGACGCTGCAGGAGCTGTCGGACTTAACGCATCTGAGCCCTTCCCGGTTCAGCGCTCTGTTCCAGCAGGCGGTCGGCACTTCACCGCACCATTATCTGATTCAGCTGCGTTTGACGCATGCCGTGCACTTGCTAGAGACGACGGACCAGAAAATTATCGAGATTGCGGAATCCTGCGGGTTTCGGAATCTGTCTAATTTCAATCGTCTGTTCAAGCAGCATGTCGGCGCATCGCCAAGCGAAATTCGGGAGCGTGCTTATGCCGGTACTCCTATAATCCCCTCCACTTCAAAAACCAAGAAACAGTAAGATAGTATCACTCCTTGATCGTATAACAGTAGATGGATGCCAGTGGAAGCGGTATCTTAAATATATACCACCACATGACGCCGCTGTATGGCGGGTAGGAGTGAAATGCATGAGTTTGTATCTGGGTGTAGATGCCGGCGGTAGTAAGACACACGCCGTGATCTGCGATGAACAAGGGAACATTCTTGGCAAGGGAGCGTCTGGGAACGGCAATCACCAGATTCACCGTGAACATGCGGCCCGTAATATTGAGGAAGCCTGCAATGCGGCTCTTCAAGAGGCTGGAGCTGCCAAAGAAGATATCAGTTATGCTTATTTCGGCTTGGCCGGAGCAGATCGGGAAGCCGATTATGAGATCCTGCGTCCGATGATCGGGGCTCTCGGTTATCCTAAGCATGATATCGCATGCGATACCATGATCGGGATGAGGGCTGGAACGAGCCGCCCGTATGGCGCTGCATTGATCTGCGGTACGGGCTTCAACAGCGCGGCCCGAAATCGTGCGGGAGAAGAGCTGCAGTATGGAGGCTTTGGCTTCTTGTATGGAGACGGCTACGCGGGCGGTTCCGGATTTGCCACGCTGGCTTTCCGGGCAGTCATTCGGGCCTGGGATGAGCGGGGACCGGCAACCTTATTGACATCGCTCGTACTGGAGCAAATGGGATACACGTCTGTAGAACCGATGTATGAGGATGTCCTCTACGGCAAGACGAAGGTTCCGCCAAGCCTCGTGAAGACCCTGTTCCAGGCGGCTGAAGCAGGTGACGAGGTAGCCACCCGAATTCTTGAGAATGAAGGCGAAGAGCTGGCCAATGCGGTATGTACGCTGATCCGGCGGCTGGACATGACGGATGAAGCCTTTGACATTGTCTATATCGGCAGTGTGCTGAACAGGCCGAACAGCTCGATCCTGACGGATGCGATCGAGCGGATCGTTGCGGTCCGGGCACCGCATGCAACCTGTGTAAGACTGACATCCGATCCGGTTTCCGGCGCGCTTCTTTGCGCGATGGACGTTGACGGTCATGCCATTGATGCACAGGCGGAGGCCAAACTGAAAGCATTTACGTTTGAGCAGGCAACCACAGCCTGATCAATTTATCATTGGATAAGAACCTGATAAATACGGATTGATATCATACCTTGGAGGCGATTAACGTGGCAGCAGGATTAAAGATAGCGGTCATCGGGGGAGGTTCCTCCTATACCCCGGAAATTGTTGAAGGTTTCATTCGCAATTATGAGCAAATGCCGATTCGCGAACTGTGGTTTGTTGACATTGAAGAAGGCAAGCATAAGCTGGAGATTGTAGGCAATCTGGCTAAACGCATGGTGAAAGAGTCGGGCCTGCCGATCGAGGTTCATCTGACGCTGGATCGCAGACAAGCGATTGCGGGTGCCGATTTTGTGACGACCCAGATGCGTGTCGGTCTGCTCGCGGCACGTAAACAGGATGAGCATATTCCGATTAAACACGGCGTCATCGGGCAGGAGACGACGGGCCCGGGCGGCATGCTGAAGGCGCTGCGCACGGTTCCGGTGATTCTGGACATTTGCCGTGATATCGAGGAGCTGGCACCGAATGCATGGATGCTGAACTTCACGAATCCGGCGGGTATCGTCACGGAGGCGGTTGCTAAGCACAGTAAGGTGAAATCGGTCGGTCTGTGCAACTCGCCGATTAACTTTCAGAAGTTCCTGGCGGCGGAGTATGGCGTGTCGGAGAAGGACGTTCTGGCCGAGTTTGTCGGGATCAACCATCTGCACTGGGTGACGTCCGCTATCGTTAACGGGGAAGAGAAGATGCCGGAGCTGCTGGATGGCGGCAAATCGTATACGGCGAAGAACGTGCCGACCTTCGGCTGGGATGCGGATTTTATCCGCTCGCTTGGAGCGATCCCGACGTATTATCTTAAATATTTCTACATGACCGATACGATGTTTGCGGATATGAAGGCATCGCTGGAGAAGAACGGAACTCGAGCGGACGTGGTCAGCCGCGTTGAGCAGGAGCTGTTTGAGCTCTACAAGGATGAGAATTTGGCCGTGAAACCGAAGCAGCTTGAGCAGCGGGGCGGTGCTTATTACTCTGAAGCGGCAGTTAATCTGATGACGTCCATCTTCAATGACCGCCATGATATCCAGACATTGAATGTCGCAAACGGCAATATCTACGACTTCCTGCCTGCGGATGCCAGCATCGAGATCAACTGCGTAGTAACAGGCCAGGGGCCCATCCCGCTTGCACCGCAGAACGTGCCTTCCCATGTGAAAGGGCTAATGCATGCGGTGAAAGTATATGAACAATTGACGATCGAAGCGGCCATTACCGGTGATCGCGGCATTGCGCTGCAAGCGCTGGTTCACCATCCGCTGGTGCCTTCCGTAAGTGTAGCGAAGCAGCTGCTGGGTGAAATGCTGGAGGCGAACAAAAAGTACTTGCCGGCTTTTTTTAAGCCGGAGGCTGTGCTGTAAGGCGGAATGAAACCCAAACGGTGCGATTTTGATATAGAGCCATGCAAAACCCCTCTTCGAAATTGAAGAGGGTTTTATTGAAGTTATCAGAAAGTATAACTTCGAAGCTTGTGACTTCCTGATATCGCATGGAAAACTTCCTCTAACTGCGTAAATCTGTCATCTGTGAAAGTGCGTCCATAGAGGTTTTTTACAGGAGTCTTGAAATCATGAATAACATGAATTTTCGGTTTGGATCTTCATTCCTGTCACATCTCGATGCCCTCGCCCGTCATACCCGTATAAAACCGAAAGGGATGATGACGGATGCTAGAATATGACGTAGCCGTTGTAGGTGGAGGCGTAGCCGGTTTAACAGCTGCAATCTATGCGGCAAGAGCCGGGAAGCAGACGATACTCGTTGAAAAGCAGGAGCGTTTAGGTGGTCGGGCCATGACCTATAAGAAGAAGGGAGCCTACTTCAATCTGGGCGGGCATGCCTTATATCATGGAGATGCCCTTTCAACCTTTCGCGAATTAGGGCTCCAATTGCCGGGTGGCCAACCTTCGATTGACGGGTACGGGATTTGGAAAGGGAAACTAAGTCCGTTACCCATGGGCGTGAAATCCCTATTCACCACCCCTCTATTATCCTGGAAGGGCAAGATGGAGCTCGGCGCCTGGCTTGCGAAATTAGGTAAACTGGATACGCAGCTGTACGACAACATGAGTCTGCGCGAATGGATTGAGGGTAACGTGCAGGATCCGATGGTACGAAATTTATTCTATTCGCTATTGCGTACAGCGAGTTATGTGGTAGCCCCTGACCTGCAGGCTGCCGGTCCTGTACTGCAGCAGCTTAAGCATGCGCTTAAGGGAGTGTTGTATCTGGATCGGGGCTGGGGGGCCATGGTCGATGAATTAAAACAAAAGGCTCTGGAACAGGGAGTTCAAATCATAACGAAGAATAAAGTCATTTCGGTTGAGCATCACGATGGAAAGGTACGGCACGTCCTTTGCGGCGATGGCATGAAAATAGAAGCAAACCATATTATTCTTACCACACCGCCAGCTGTGGCTCATGAACTGGTGCCCCATGCAGAAGAAACCGCCCTTCATACTTGGAAGGAGCAGGCGGTCGAAGTGACAGCGGCTTGCTTGGATGTAGCTCTGCGTCGTCTTCCGGAACCGAAGCAGCAGTTTGTGTACGGCCTCGATCAAACCGTCTTTCTCTCGAATCAATCCCGAGCGGCTTACCTGAGTGATGATGGCGCACAAGTCATAACCTTGCTTAAGTATCAGGGCAAGGAGAAGGATGCAAGAAGGGATCTGCAGGAATTAGAAGAAACCTTAGACTTGGTACAGCCGGGTTGGCGCAACGAGCTCGTGGAGAAACAATACCTTCCTAACATCACGGTCTGCCACGATTTTATGCATGTGAAACGTCAGGAGAACCCGGGTCCAGCCGTCCCTGAAATCGGCGGGTTGTATGTAGCGGGAGAATGGGCAGCGCATGGCGAACTCTTGGTTGATGCTGCAACTGCAAGCGCCAAGCGGGCTGTACAGCATATACTCTCGCTTGAAAGTGAGGAAAGGACCCCGAATGAGCACAGAGTTATTGTATAAAAGCTATCGATCCGCTCTGTTCTCGTTAGCTTACCGGATGCTGGGAAGTGTGATGGATGCGGAAGATATCGTACAGGAGGCCTTCATCAGCTATAACCAATTGCCCCATCCGCAGGACATTCGCAATGAGAGAGCGTTTCTGTACAAAATCGTAACGAATCGCTGCTTGGATTTGCTGCGCTCTTCTGCCAAAAAGCGCGAGCTGTACGTCGGTCCCTGGCTGCCGGAACCCTTGATCGAGAATATGGCGTCAGAGACGGACCCTTCGCTTATCGTAGAGCAGCAAGAGTCCATTTCTACAGCATACCTGCTGCTCCTTCAGCAGCTTAACGCGGTGGAAAGAGCTGTTTTTCTTCTCCGCGAGATTTTTCATTATTCCTATGACGAAATTGCTGAAATTCTGGGAAAAAGCAGTGCCAATTGCCGTCAAATCTTCCGCCGCGCTAAGAGCAGCATTCATTTTGATCCTGATCAGAGACCCTCGATCTCGGTGGCGGAGGCGCAGATCAAGGATTTTGTGGACTCCCTCTTACGGGGGAATACGAGTAAGCTGCTGGAGCTGTTAAGCGAAAATGTCGTTCTCTACTCGGACGGTGGCGGTAAAGTCAGAGCTGCGCAAATTCCTGTGGTTGGAGTCCATAAAGTGATCCAATTGCATCTGAACCTGCTTAAAATGTATGAAGGACAATATGCGTACTCTTATCTTACCGTCAATGGTCTGCCGGGAATGCGGATCCGGTTGGATAACGGTGTCCAATTCATTTATTCTTTTGCTTTTAAGAACCATCGGATCGAAACGATTTATACCGTGGCAAATCCGGATAAACTCAGGCATATACAGTTGCCGTGATGCAAAAAAACAGGGCCGATTTAAGATCATAGGATCTTAAACCGGCCCTGCTGCATAGTAATCCGTTATACGCCGGAATAAGCCATGAAGCCGCCGTCTACGGGAATCACCGTTCCGGTGACGAACCCGGAGGTCTGATCATCCACAAGCCAGAGCAGGGTGCCGAGCAGATCCTCCGGCACGCCGAACCGTCTCATGGGGGTATGGGAGATGATTTTATGAGAGCGCTCGGTTAATGAACCGTCGCTATGGGTCAGCAGATTGCGGTTCTGCTCGGTCAGGAAAAAGCCTGGCGCGATCGCGTTCACGCGAATGCCGGATTCCGCGAGATGTACGGACAGCCACTGCGTGAAGTTGTTGATGGCCGCTTTGGCTGCACTGTAAGCCGGGACCTTGGTCATCGGGCTGGGTGCGCTCATGGACGAGATATTCAGCACGACGGCCCCGGGACGTCCCAGCATCCCTTCTGCAAAGACTTGCGTCGGTATCAGCGTGCCGATGAAGTTCAAATCGAATACGCTGCGGAAGCCAGGTACGCTTAACCCGAAAAAGGTTGTCAGATCCGGCTGCCCCACATCCTCCGGACGGAAAATTTCGTTGGTTGTATTCGCGTCTTTCCGGTTACCGCCGGCTCCGTTAATGAGGATATCGCAAGGTCCGAAAGACTCGCGCACAGCCTTTTCCGCTTGCCGGACGCTTTCCACATCCGTTACATCGCAGGAAACGGCAATCGCTGTACCGCCGGCTGCCGTAATTTCATCCGCCACCTGCTGCCCTTTCTCGGCCGTACGATTCAGGACGGCGACCTTGGCACCTTGCCGGCCCAGCTCCAAAGCCATTGCCCGGCACAGCACCCCGGAGCCGCCCGTAATAACAACCGTCTTCCCGTTTAATGACGGATGAATGGGAAGGGATGACGTCACTTGTGGCGTGGATTCATGAGAAACTCCGCTTGGTCCGGGTTCAGATGTACCCGTTGCATGGATATTTACCTCACTCATTGAACAGCCTCCTTCAGCTGAGCTGCGCGTCCCGCACGCTCCCGGCTGTAAGCGTCCCACAGCCCCCAGAGATACATAATGCCGAGGGCGCGGTCATACAGACCGTAACCCGGACGGCACTGCTCACCCCAGATATGCCGCCCGTGATCGGGTCTTACATATCCGGTGAAACCGTTGTCATGATAGGCTTGCACAATGCCGGAAATATCAACGGTACCGTCCTCGGTACGGTGGGACGTTTCAATGAAGTCGCCGTTATCAAAGACGCGTACATTCCGGATGTGCGCAAATGGAATCCGGTCATGGAACTCATGGATCATGGAGACGATGTCATTATCCGGATTGGCGCCAAGCGAACCGCTGCACAGGGTCAAGCTGTTCGCCGGACTATCGTATAGCTTGAGGAATCTCCGCAGATTCTCCTGGCTGGTAATGACCCGTGGCAGACCGAAGATCGGCCAAGGCGGATCATCCGGGTGAATAGCCATTCGGATGCCGTTCTTCTCGGCAGCCGGGATGACGGCGCTTAAGAAATATTCGAGGTTGCGCCACAGATCGTCCTCGGTAACGCCGCGGTATGCTTCGAACAGGGAGGTCAGATGCGCCAAGCGCTCCGGTTCCCAGCCTGGCATCGTAAGCGTGCTGTTTCGGTTGATCGTCTGTACCAGCTCCATCGGATCAATGCCGTGGATCTTGGCCTTCTCAAAGAAGAGAGCCGTCGATCCATCGGCAGTCTGCTTATGGAGATCGGTTCTAGCCCAGTCAAACACCGGCATGAAATTGTAGCAGATGACCTTGACGCCGACCTGGCCCAATTTCTCAATCGTCCGGATGTAGTTGGCTATGTACTGATCCCGCGAGGGCAGCCCAAGCTTGATATCCTCATGCACATTGACGCTTTCGACGACGTCAATATGAAGGCCGTACGCTTTTGCCTGGTCCGCGATTTCTTCAATTCGCTCCATCGGCCATTCCTCGCCGACAGGAATATCGTGAAGTGCCCATACGATGCCCTCCACGCCGGGGATTTGTCTAATCTGATCCAGCGAGACCGTATCGTTGCCCTCGCCAAACCACCTGAATACCATGCGCATTTCTTCACCGCCTTTACAAGTTTAAGGAGTTAACGCAAAGCTGCTGGGAATTTTGCAAGTTACGAGTGCACCGCCAAGATGGAAGCCTGCGAACGGCTAAGTCTATCCGCCTGGATTGCTTTATTTAAAATAATCGGGATGCTTCTCTTTCAGCACGGCCAGATTGGAGATGATCAGGCTGAGATGCGCCTGCATTTCCCGTTCGGCATGATCGGCGTCATGACGTGAAATCGCGTCCGCGATCTCCCGATGCTGCTCGTACAGGTTGGTCCAATTCGGATCGGCGGACAACCATAACATCCGGCTCCGGTTCAGATGAGCGTTCATCTGCTGCAGCACGTTCCATGTGCCGACCTTACGGCAGCCTTCGAACAAAATACGATGAAAGGCCTCATCCAGATCAAACATATGCTTGCCGTCATGCTTCTCGATGCTCTCGCGCTGCTCGGACAGATTGTGCTCCAGCTCGGCGAATTTATCCTCGGGAAAGCTTTCGCAGGCAAGCCGGACCACGGCTTTCTCCAGCTGCTCGCGCATGAAGCGCGCTTCCTCGACCAACTCCGAATCGATGAGCGAGACACGCGTGCCGCGCTGGGGAAGCACCACAACAAGATCCTCCTGGGCCAAACGGACAAAGCTTTCCCGTACCGGCGTCCGGCTGACCTCGAAGGATAGGGAAACCTCCTTCTCGGATAGAGCCGTTCCCGGCGGCAGCTCCAGACTGACAATTTGCTGCTTAAGCTTGGAGTACACGATATTTCCGGCCGATCCTGGCTGTAATCGCAAAGATTCTACCACTGCATCACCTCCTAATGTATTCCATACTACCATACTTGTATGGTAGTATGGAACTGAAAATCGAAATAAGAATCGGAGGGCGATCACATGAGCCGTTTGGACACGGAAAACCTGCTCCTAAACAGCAACAGCGCAAAGAAACTCTTTTATGATTATGCGGAAGGGATGCCGATATTCGATTACCACAACCATTTAAACCCGAAGGATATCGCGATCAACCGGCAGTTCGACAACCTGACGGAGCTTTGGCTGGAGGGGGATCACTACAAGTGGAGGGCGATGCGCTGGCTTGGCGTCGACGAAGAGCTGATTACAGGCGGTGCCAGCGCCGAAGCCAAGTTCATGGCCTGGGCGGAATGCGTTCCGCGCTTGGTGGGCAATCCGCTCTATCATTGGACCCATCTGGAGTTGACCCGTTATTTCGGGATTCAAGAGCGGTTGACCGCTGATAATGCTAAGGAGATCTGGGAAGCTTGCAATGAGCAGCTGAAGGCTCCTGCCTTGCGGGCAGGCGGAATTCTGGAGAAATTCAAGGTCAAAGTGGCCTGCACGACAGATGATCCCGTTGATTCGCTGGAGTATCATCGGGCCATTCGGGATCATGGGGAATTGTCGACCATCGTTGCCCCTGCATTCCGGCCGGATCGGGTGCTGGATGTCACGAACCCGGATTTCACCACCTATGCACAGAACCTGGGAACAACGGCCGGTATAGCCGTGGATACCTATCAGGGATTGCTGGATGCCCTGCAGGAGCGGATTCAATATTTCCATGATCATGGCTGTCGCCTGTCGGATCACGGCTTTGGCGCGTTTCCTTTCGAACAAGCCGATGAACAAGAGGTTGCGGACATTTACGGCAAAGCGATCAGTGGGGGCAGCCTCACACCGCTTGAGGATCGGAAATATCGCACCTATACCCTGCTCAAGCTCGGAGAAATGTATCACGCCAAGGGCTGGACCATGCAACTGCACATTGGGGCGATCCGGAACAATAATGCGCGCATGTTCTCGAAGATCGGCAAGGACAGCGGGTATGACTCGATTCTCGATTTCCATCTGGCGGAAAGCCTGAACGGTTTTCTAAGCAGGCTCGACAGGAACGATCAGCTGCCGAAAACCATTGTGTACAGCCTGTATTCCTCGCATTACGAAATGATCGCTACCACGATCGGGAATTTCCAGTCGGCTGGCGTCGAGGGCAAGCTTCAGCTCGGTTCCGCTTGGTGGTTCCACGATCAAAAGGAAGGGATGCTGAAGCAGCTCACCGCGTTGTCTTCCATGGGGCTGATTAGCACCTTTGTCGGCATGCTGACCGATTCCAGGAGTTTTATGTCGTTCCCGAGGCATGAATATTTCCGCAGAGTGCTGTGCCGCCTGTTCGGGGACTGGATCAAGGAAGGGGAATTGCCCGCCGATTATGAATATATCGGTGCCATTATCCAGGACATTTGCTACCACAATGCCGAGCGCTATTTTCAAATCCATTGACAATTGCATGCGGAGCATGAACAATAGACTTACTATATGAAAGCGTTTGCTGATGGTCAGATAGAAGATATGTGACAGCAGATGTGTTTGAACAGGCGAGGGGGACATACCGTGCAAAGGAACCGGGCGATATTAGTGGATGACGAGGTGTTTACGCGCAAAGGGCTCCTGAAGCTGATTGATTGGGAAGCCTGCGGCTTTCAAATTGTAGATGAGGCGGATAACGGGGAAGATGCGCTGGAACTGATTGAACGGCTTCAACCGGATGTGGTCATCACCGATATCCGCATGCCGGTGCTGGATGGACTCGAGCTGATCAGGCATGTCGTCACGAAGGACATCGTCAAGCCGTATTTCATTATTGTAAGCGGATACGATGATTTCAATTATGCCCAGCAGGCCGTCCGCTATGGCGTGCATGATTTCATTCTGAAACCGATTGATGAGACGGAATTCAGCCATGCGCTGGTTCGGCTCAGCGAGCGGCTAAAATCAGACCGCGAGGCTCGCTTGAGAGAAGAGAGGCTGTTGTCCGGGGCCCTGATGGAATCACTCATTATAGGAGAAGCCGATGAGGCGCTGCTGCAGGAATGGGAGCAACGCCTCGAGCTTCAGCCGGAGAGTCGCCTGTTCTACGTCTTTGTCGAACGGAATGACTACCAGCAGGCTTCGGCGGCGAACGGCAATGACGATGGCAGAGCAGAATTCAAGGACAGGGTGGAGGCGGCTCTCCTTGCGATCTCGAATGGAGAACAGCCCTTCTACCTGCATGAGCACCGCAATCGAATCGGCATTATCGTTCCGGGCAGCATCCTGCACTCGTTCCAGGGGTGTCAGCGGGGATTTGCCAGACGCCTTCAGCAATCGCTTGCCGATTCGGGCCACGAACGAATCTTTGTTTATTTTGGTCAACCGGTGTTGCAGCTGTCCCGCATTCAGGAGGCATACGAAACGGCCAAAGAATCACTCCTGTACAAATATATCTATGATGAGAGCGGCATTGTGATCCATGAGGAGGCCTCCCAGCACGGCCTTAACTACATCGGGCTGGAAGAGGGGCTTTACGAGCAGTTTCTGGAGCAGATCGAGGAGCTGCATTTCGAGAAGTTGGAAGTGACGATTCGCCTGCTGTTCGAATCCTTCCGGGAGAAGTTGTATGCTCCCGAAGCGGTGAAGACGGCAATCAACCAATGCGTGCTGGGCGTGGTCCGGGTGCTCGGCAGCATGGACGGGGATCAGAGCCGGCTATCCAGTTTGGAGCCGATGACCGAATGGCATGACTGCAACTTGTCGCTTCAGGGGCTGAAGCGGTTGTTCACGGAATTCGCCATTGAGAGCGCGAACTATATCGCGCACCTTCGCAAGGAGCAGCACAAGGGCGGAATCCAGAAGATCCGGGCTTATATCGAGGCCCATTATCATGAGAATATCAGCCTGAAGGGCATCGCAGGGAAGTTCTATATGAACCCGGTGTATTTGGGACAGCTTTTCAAAAAGGCGTATGGCATTTACTTTAATGACTTCCTGCTGCAGCTGCGCGTGAACGAAGCGAAGCGATTGCTGCGCCAGACGGATCTGCGCATCTATGAGGTGGCGGAACGGGTCGGCTTCAGCAACCCGGACTATTTCGTCACGCAATTCGAGAAGCTGGAGCGAATGACGCCAAGCGAGTACCGGAGCCGCTTGATGAAGGAGGACGCGTCCCAAGGGGCGAATCGATGAAGCCAAGCTTGAATAATGTCCGTCTGCGGGACAAGATGCTGCTGATGTATTTCCTGGCCGTATTTTTGCCAATCCTGGTCACCAACCTCATCTTCTACAACGTGACATCCGGCAGCGTGAGGGAGCAGCGGATCCAGGATATAACGGTGGCGCTTGAGCAGATGAAGAATGAGTTCCGTCGTGAAGTCGAGGACGCGCTGGAGATCTCCTCCGTCTTCTACACGGACATTCAGTTGAACGAGATTATGGAGACGGTGTACGATCATCCGGCCGATTATATCGAGGCTTATGATACCTATCTCCGCCGCATTTTGAATTCGGGCAGCGCCGTGTACAATTCGGTCAGCGAGATTACGGTGTATGTGGACAATCCGACCCTGCTGTATTCCGGCGGCATTAATTATATTAGCGACCAGGTGAAGGAAGAGGCCTGGTACAAGGCAATTGCGGGCAAAAACGTAACCCAGCCGATTGTGATGCGTACGGGCAAGAATGGCCAATTGGACAGCTTCAGCATCATCCGAAGCATGAATTATTTCAGTTCCCAGGATGATCATACCAAGTATCTCAAGATTGATATGCGGATGCCCTCGATTCGGCAGATCATGAGTAATCTGAATGTGCAGGGCAAAGTGTACCTGCTGAGCGGTGCCGGAAATATCGAATACACCACGGATCCGAAGGTTGATATTATGCAGGGTTCCGTGCCGTACAGCAGCATCGTGCATGGCGACAGGTTTCTGGAGTTTCACACCGATACGTTCACGACCAACAATCTAAACACCTGGACGATCATGGCGGTGACGCCAGAGGATGTGGTGCTGCGCGACGTGCATCAGTCCTTGCGATTCGTCATTGTGCTGACCTGCCTGAACTTTCTGCTTCCGACCTTGGTGATTGTCTGGATAAGCCGTTCCCTGAACGTGCGTCTGATACGGATACTCAAGCATATGAAGAAGGTCAAGAACCAGAATTACGACACGATCCAAGAGGCTGAGGCATATGACGAGATCGGTCAGCTGACGGGTGAATTCAACCGGATGACCCTGCAGCTTAAGAGCTTGATCAATGACGTGTACGTGGCGGATATCCAGAAGAAGAATTTGGAGCTTCAGCGGCGGCATGCGCAATTGAACGCTCTGCAGAGCCAGATTAATCCGCACTTTCTCTTTAACGCCTTGGAGACCATCCGCATGCGCAGTCTGATGAAGGATGAGGATGAGACGGCAAAAATCATTCATAATATGGCTAAGATCTTCCGCAATTCCCTAGTTTGGAAAAAAGACATGGTGACACTCAAGGAAGAGGTGGAGTTTATTCACTGTTTCCTTGAAATCCAGAAATACCGGTTTGGCGACAAAATCGATTACTCGGTTCACGCCCCTGCAGAGGAAGGACATTTGCAAATACCGAAGATGGCCATCGTTACTTTTGTGGAGAATGCCAGCATTCATGGCATTGAGCCGCTCAAGCACGGGGGTCGCATTGAAGTTCAGGTTGTGCGCGAGGGCCAAAGCCTTATCTGCAGCATTCAGGATAACGGGGCAGGCATGTCCGCTGAGCAGGTGGAACGCATCTACCGCTACCTGGATACCGAGGATGAGATGGGCGAGCGGATCGGCATTCAGAACGTGATTTACCGGCTGAAGCTGTATTACGGAAGCCGGTTCCAGTTTGAAATCGACAGCTCGCCTGGACAAGGCACCCGGATAAGACTGTCCATCCCCATCGAAACCTAACAGGGCAAATCCTGCTTGGCACTCCGGTTCGGAGTGACTACAGCAGGATTTGTTCGTTAATCAGGAGGAGAGGTGCGGCGAAGGCCGCAGAGCTGCCATTTTTCACGACCATGGATACGGTTCTATAGTTTTCAAAGTATCACCTAAAGATTGACGGGTGAAAATCGCTCCTGAGCTCTCTTATAATGAAAGTGCTTACAAATTAACGAGACCGAAAGGGGTAGGTCAAGAGCATGAACAAGAAATTTTGGGTAAGCTGTCTGACCGTGGTTATGATGGTATCGCTTCTGGCGGCTTGCGGCGGCGGTAAAGAGGCAGCGGATAACGCACCGGCCGCCGGCGGCGAAGGCGTGAAGAAAGAAGAGAAGGTCACCTTCACCTATTTCAACTCCGCAGCAGGTAAAGACAAAAATACGAACGAAACCACCATCGGTAAAATTTTCGAAGACCAAACCGGCGTGAATTTTAAAATGGAGCATTTGGTAGGAGACGAGAACACCAAGGTGGGAACATTCATTGCCAGCAACGATTATCCCGATGTGATTGTGCCGGGGAGCTCGATCGATAAGCTGGTCGGGGCGGGCGCCTTCATTCCGCTCAATGACCTGATCGATAAGTACGGCCCTAACATCAAGCGTGTGTACGAGCCGTATTACAATCTGATGAAAGCCGATGACGGCAACATTTACTTCCTCCCGTTAAGTGCGGTTGTAGGAGAGTACACGTCGGCTCCCAATATCGAGCAAGGAGCCTTCTGGATTCAGCGCCGCGTCCTGAAGGAAGCGGGTTACCCGAAAATCAAGACCTTCGACGAGTACCTGAACCTGATTCGCGATTACGTGAAGAAGCATCCGGAGGAAGGCTTGACCGGATATCTGGCACTGACGACGCAGGATAAATTTTTTGCCCTGACCAATGCCCCGATGCACTTGGCCGGTTATCCGAACGATGGCGGCATCATCATCGACATGGAGACTCACGTAGCGAATGATTACGCTGACGACGACATTACGAAGCGTTACCTGCAGGAGCTGAACAAGCTGAATGCGGAAGGCCTGTTCGATAAATCCTCTTTCGTGGACAATTATGATCAATACCTTGCCAAGCTGACTTCCGGTAAGGTGCTCGGCTTCTTCGACTATAGATGGCAGGTAGGCCAGGCGATGAACAACTTGCGCGAAACAGCCAATAAATCGGGTAACGACGATCTCGAATATATGGCGCTGCCGATCGTATACGACGAGAATACCAAGGATCAATATCTGGATCCGCCATCCTTTGTGAACAACCGCGGCGTAGGGATTTCCGTCAGCGCGAAGGATCCGGAACGCATTGTGAAGTATTTCAACAACCTGCTGACGGACGAGAACCAAATTCTGTCGAACTGGGGCATCAAGGACGAGACGTATTCCGTAGATGAGAACGGCCGCTTCTACCGTACGGAAGAGCAGATTGCACAGACCAATACGGAAGCCTTCCGCGAGTCCTTCGGCTTCAAGTACTTTGAATACAACTGGCCTCGTTACGGCAACGGTTCTACGCTTTCTGACGGTAATTCCGTGGGTGCAGGACGCCAGCCTGAGGTTGCGAAAATGTCTTACTCCGAACCGGACAAGAAATTGCTTGAAGCATACGACATCGATTCCTTCTCGCAGCTGTTTGCGGCACCGGACGACCGTCCATGGTATCCGGCTTGGAGCATTCCGATCGATCAGGGGTCACCGGCCCAAATCTTCACGCAGAAGAAAAGCGATTTGCAGCGTAAATACTTTCCGAAACTGGTTCTTGCCAACCCTGCGGAGTTTGACGGCATATGGAACGAATACGTGGGCGAGTTCAGCAAGCTGGACGTGAAGGGATATGAGGATCTGATCACTGAGGAAGTAGCCAAGAAAATCGCAAATGCCCAAGGACAATAATAGATAAGAGGAGAACAGGGGCGGACCACTCGATAAGTTTGTATTCGCCCCTCCTCCTCTATAACCATTGTACGGGCTGGATAGGAAGGAGAAGAAACCGTGGATAAGGCGAACCCGATTGGACCTGCAGAGACGACGGCGCTACGTGAAACGCCGGCGGTATCGAAAGGTTTCTTCAATAAACAACGGAAAAACAATACTGGTTTGAACAATAAACCGCCATCAGGCGAAAAAAGCTTCTTCCAGAAGCTGCTGCAGCAGAAGGCGCTGGTCTTCATGTCGATCCCTTTTTTGATATGGTTGTTTGTCTTTAAGTACCTGCCGCTATGGGGCTGGACCATCGCGTTTCAGGATTTTAAACCGGCCAAGAAGATATTCGATCAGGAATGGGTAGGCTTGCAGCATTTTACCTTTCTGTTTCAGGACGAACACTTCCTCCGGGTCATGCGCAACACGCTCGCTATGAGTTTTATCAACCTTGTCTTAGGTTTTGTTACGGCGATTGTGTTAGCGATCCTGCTCAATGAGCTGCGTAATTTGATGTTCAAACGGGTCGTGCAGACGATCAGTTATTTGCCCCATTTCATCTCTTGGGTTGTGGCAGCGAGCATTATTTCGACGGCTCTGTCCGCAGACGGCGGGATTATCAATGAACTCCTCATGTGGTTCGGGATTATTAAGGAACCGATCTTATGGCTTGGGGAAGGGGAATATTTCTGGGGAATACTCGGTGTTTCGGAAGTATGGAAGAATGTCGGCTGGAACACCATTATATATTTGGCAGCCATGACGATGATCGATCCCTCGCAGTACGAGGCGGCGGAAATCGATGGCGCCGGACGCTTTCAACGGATCTGGAACATTACCTTGCCGGGTCTAAAGCCAGTATTCATCATCCTGCTGATCATGAATATCGGCAACCTGCTCGAATCCGGCTTTGAACCGCAATATTTGCTTGGTAACGGCATGAACGTGGATTATTCCGAGAACCTGGATATTTTCGTGCTGAAATACGGTATTCAGATGGGCAACTTCTCGCTCTCGATTGCAGCCGGCATGTTCAAGACGGTCGTCAGCTTCATACTCTTGTTCACGGCCAACCATATCGCGAAGAGACTGGGCGAAGATCGATTGTTCTAAGCGAAAGCTTGCGAGGACCGTTCTCTATCAGAAAACGTACAGGAGGATTCATATGGCGAAGATTTCAGATTCACCACGGGCCCACGCCCGGTTCAAGTCTCCCGCGGACCGGTTATTCGATACCTTTAACATTATGTTCATGATCTGTCTCATGATTGTCACGTTGTACCCGTTCATTAATACGCTCGCGGTTTCCTTCAACCATGCGACGGATTCGGTAAAAGGCGGCATTTATTTATGGCCGCGGGATTTCACGTGGGAGAATTATAAATATGTATTTAACGAGGCCACGATATTCCACGCTACCTTCATCTCGGTTTTGCGTACGTTGATCGGTACGATCACTTCCGTATTCTGCTGTGCTATGGTGGCCTATACCATCAGCCGTCCGGAATATGTGCTGCGCAAATTCGTATCGATTGCCTTCATCTTGACGATGTATTTCAGCGGCGGTTTGATTCCGAACTTCCTGTTGATTCGCGAATTGGGCATGCTGGGGACCTTCTCGGTGTACATCATTCCGGGTCTGATCGGCGTGTTTAACGTTATCGTCATCCGTTCCTTCATTGAAGGACTGCCGGAGGGAATTCTGGAATCGGCCCGGATCGACGGCGCCGGTGAATTCACGACGTTCATGAAAATCGTGCTTCCGCTATGCGTGCCCGTACTTGCTACGGTATCGCTGTTTACGGCGGTATCCCAGTGGAACTCCTGGTTTGACGTATTCTTGTATAACTCTTCATACAGCGAGCTTAGCACCCTGCAGTATGAGTTGATGAAAATACTCCAGAATTCCAACTCCTCGCTGAATTCGGGCAACGACTATGCAAGCCAGTTTGCAAGCTCGGAAAGCGGCGCGAACCAGGTCACCCCGACCTCTATACGGGCAACGATGACCATTGTGGCCAGCGTGCCGATCATTCTGGTGTATCCGTTCCTGCAAAAATACTTCGTGCAAGGGATGACCCTTGGCGGGGTGAAAGGGTAAGCCTGCTGGAGTCGCCAAATAAGTACATCGTGTGCACGGCTCCGTGCATGGTCTGGAGCATGCTTGGATGGCTGCTATCGACCAACCGATGTCGTTGCATCATGATCATAAACCATCAATCTTGCTATGATCTCTAAATTCAAGGAGGGATTGCGTATGTCTAACACGCAGCGAAGTGAACCCAGGCTGAAGGAAATGTTCGCGGATGACTTTCTCATTGGAGCAGCCGTGAACCCGCGGACGATCGAAACGCAGGAGGAATTGCTATCCTATCATTTCAACAGCATCACGGCGGAAAATGAAATGAAGTTTGTCAGCGTGCACCCGGCGGAGGATACGTATACGTTCGAGGATGCGGACCGGCTTGCCGCTTTCGCCCGCAAGCATGGAATGAAGATGCGCGGCCATACACTGGTATGGCATAACCAAACAACCGATTGGCTGTTCGAAGACAAGAACGGGAACCTGGTGGATAAAGCCACGCTGTACCAACGGTTAAAGTCGCATACCGACACGGTCGTAAAGCGGTACAAGGGCGATATTTACGCCTGGGACGTTGTCAACGAAGTAATTGCGGATGAAGGCGCCGAACTTCTCCGTCCGTCCAAGTGGCTGGACATTGCGGGTCCGGAGTTCATCTCCAAGGCATTCGAGTATGCTCATGAAGCCGACCCGGCGGCGTTGTTGTTCTATAACGATTACAATGAGTCCCACCCGCACAAGCGGGACAAAATCCATACGCTGGTCAAGTCGCTGCTGGATCAAGGAACGCCGATCCATGGCATAGGATTGCAGGCGCACTGGAATCTGTACGATCCGGCTCTTGATGATATCCGCTCCGCGATCGAGAAGTATGCATCGCTCGGCCTGCAGCTTCAACTCACCGAGCTCGATGTATCGATGTTCCGGTTTGAAGACAAGCGGAAGGATCTGACCGAAGCACCGGAAGAACTTCTGGAGGCTCAAGCCAAGCGGTATGAGGCGATGTTTGGCATTCTGAAGGAGTACCGGGATCATATTACGTCCGTTACCTTCTGGGGAGCTGCCGACGATTACACTTGGCTGGACAATTTCCCGGTACGGGGGCGGAAGAATTGGCCCTTCCTGTTCGATGAGCGGCATCAGCCGAAACCGGCGTTTCATCGCTTGGTGGAGCATATGGTCAAGGTGTAATCCGTCTTGGACGGATCAAGTTCATCCTAATCAAATAGAAAGCAATATATGCGATTAAGGCTCCCATCAGCTTGTCATGTTGCCGGTCCTTGTGGCCGGCATCTGTATTTTGGCTTTGACGGAAAGCCGAGGTTTAAGACAACGGCAATCCGAAGAGATGGCACTGACTTTTGGCCAAAGAAGGAGGAACTGACATTGAACAGCACTTTATATAAAGCGTGGCTGCAGTATGCGCCCATCAAGGACCGGGAGCTTGCCTCCGGATACAGCAGACTGCTCGGCACGATTGTAGCAGACCTGCAGCAGTCGCGGGTTGCGAACGCCGCCATGGAGGAACTGAAGAGGGCGTGCCAATCCATGCTGGGTATTGTCCCGGTCATCACGTCCGAGGCCCCGTCTTCATTTTACTTCGAGGTGCGCATCTCGACATCAGCCGAACCCGGCGTGGGAGAAATAGATGGAGTCGACTTAGGCGAGGACAGGAGCCGGATGGCAGCCCAGCTAGGCGCAGAAGGCTTTCAGCTGGAGCATTCAATACAAGGGCAGCAGGAAAAGCTGGTACTGACCGGTGGATCGGGCAAAGGTGTATTATATGGGGTGTTTCATTTATTGAGATTGCTGGCCTCCCACCAACCGTTAACCGGTTTGAAGATGACCGAGCTACCAGTGAATGGACTGCGGATGATCAATCAATGGGACAATGCCGACGGCTCGGTGGAACGCGGGTACTCGGGCCACTCGATTTTTTACGAAAACGGACGGTTCACCGAAAATCTGGATCGCGTAAGAGACTACGCCCGCTTATTGGCTTCCGTGGGATTGAATGCCATCTCCATTAATAACGTCAATGTGCATGAGATCGAGACGAAGTTCATTACCGCGGAATATTTGCCGACGATTGCGAAGGTCGCGGATATCTTCCGGGAATATGGCATTTCATTGTACTTGAGCATTAACTTTGCGGCTCCGCTGCATATCGGCGGCGTATCGACCTCCGATCCGCTGAGCGAAGAGGTTCGACAGTGGTGGAAGGATACGGCGGATGAGATTTATGATCATATCCCGGACTTCGGCGGCTTCCTGGTGAAGGCGGATTCGGAGCATCGCCCCGGCCCGTTTGCCTATGGAAGGGACCATGCCGATGGCGCCAATATGCTCGCTGAGGCCTTGGAGCCGCATGGCGGGCTCGTCATCTGGCGCTGCTTCGTATACAACTGCATGCAGGATTGGCGCGATCGCAGCACAGACCGAGCGCGGGCGGCCTATGATCATTTTACCCCGCTGGACGGCAGGTTTAAGGACAATGTGCTGCTGCAGATTAAGAACGGGCCCATGGACTTTCAAGTGCGGGAACCGGTGTCGCCGCTGTTCGGCAGCATGAAAGAGACCAATCAAGTGCTGGAGTTTCAGGTCGCCCAGGAATATACGGGGCAGCAGCGCCACGTATGCTATTTGGTGCCGCAGTGGAAAGAGGTGCTGGATTTCGATACCTATGCGAATGGGTCGGGGTCCGAGGTGAAGAAGATCGTGAACGGTTCGCTGCACGACATGAAATACAGCGGGATCGCCGCCGTTTCCAACATCGGAAATGATGAGAACTGGACGGGGCACACCTTGGCACAGGCGAATCTGTATGGCTTCGGACGTCTGGTCTGGGATCCGGAATTGTCCTCCGAGGGGATCGCGGATGAATGGACGAGGCTGACCTTCGGCAATGACGACACGGTGGTCCACACAGTATGTGACATGCTGATGCAATCGTGGCCGATCTATGAAAGCTATACCGCCCCGCTCGGGGTGGGCTGGATGATTACGCCGCATACGCATTACGGTCCGGATGTGGACGGCTATGAATATTCAAGGTGGGGCACGTACCATTTCGCCGATCGGGACGGGATGGGCGTCGATCGCACGGTGACATCGGGTACAGGCTATACCGCGCAGTATTTCGGGCCGAATAAGGCCCGATATGATTCACTGGCGGATTGTCCTGACGAGCTGCTGCTGTTCTTCCATCATGTGCCGTATTCCCATGTGCTGAAATCCGGCAAAACGGTGATTCAGCATATCTATGACTCACATTTTGGCGGGGCGGAAGCAGCGGCAGGACTGCTTGAGGCCTGGACCTCATTGGAAGGAAAGGTCGATCCGGAGCGCTTCGTTCAAGTGAAGGAGCGGCTCACGGATCAAGCCGAGCATGCGAAGCATTGGCGGGATGTGATCAACACGTATTTCTTCCGTAAATCTGGTGTGCCGGATGAACAGGGGCGGACGATATATTAAGTTCATTTTATAACTGAATACGAAAATATAGGGGGGTGCCCCATCAGATTTCGGAACTGATGGGGCATCTTTTTTCTTGGCTGAATACTGTTCGAATGCTGAATCTTTTGTGAGCATGCACTTTTGATGACATACTTCCCAGGTAAAAAATAGTGCCCTGTGCAAAGTTTTATATGGTAAAATCTTGTAAAAAAACTCCAAAGGAGGAGGAGTACATGATTAGATACTTCTGCTTGTTGATATTGTTGATCCTGGTCTTCGGAGGCTGCAGTGGAAGCGATGAGCCTAAAGAGAAGTTTACCGCAGAAGATATGGGAATCGTGCGGTTAGACAATGGCCAGAAGGTATACTACGGCATGAATCGTGCGGAAGCTGAAGAAGTGCTTGGGAAAGGCCAAGAGCATGCCAGGGGCGTATTTGATTACGATTCCGGCATCGCGGTGTTCTACAGAGATGATGCCGTTGTCGCGATCAGGATGGAGGAAGAATCGAAAGGTCATTATCAAACAACGCGCGGTGCTGAAATAGGAATGCAAATAGACGAGATCAAACAACGATATGGGGAGCAATATGAGCCATCACAGTCCGATGATATCCTGGATTACTTCTATGACTATAAAAAAGGAAAGTTCCTCGAGAAAAATGCGCCCGAGACAGAAGAAGAGGCGCGGAATATTTTTATCTTTTCATCCATGTTTCATGATGGGTACGCGGACACCCTTTTGTTTCTTGATAGTTACTACGCGTCCTCTGGCAAGTGATTCAGGACAGGGCGATAATCTTTGTGTGCAAAAACCAGGATCTACAGAACGGCATGCTGTTAAAGAGATGGACTTCATTTCAGAAGCTGGGCTTTATAGGGTGGGGGGCTATATGATATACTGAGAATAGGGTTAGAATAAGATGAAGTAGTGATCAAGGGGGGAATGGGTATGACAGTCGAGAAACATGTACATGATGCATGCGCAGTAACCAGTGAACGGAAGAGCCATCATTCCGATAAAACAAAAAGCAACCTCGTCAGCCGGTTGAACCGAATTGAAGGACAGATTCGCGGCGTGAAAGGCTTAATTGAGAAGGATACGTACTGTGACGATGTATTAAACCAGATCTCCTCGATTCAGTCGGCCTTGAACGGCGTCAGCAAATTGCTGCTTGAGCATCATATGAAGAGCTGTGTGGTGGAGCGCCTGCAGGAAGGCGACGATGAGGTTATAACCGAGTTGTTAACAACCATGAACAAGTTAATGAAATAATGGAATTCTGACTGGAGACGGTCTGGTTATGATGAGTTTCCATGGAGCTGCCACCTTCTAAAGGTGGCAGTAAGTGTTTATTCAGGGTGAAGAATACCGCACGGTTATGCGGTTAAATCATAGCGACGACTTATTTTTTCAAAAAAAATGAGAAAACCCATTGACTATATATAGGGTAGGGGGGTATACTAGCATCAAGAAACGAGAACAACCCGAAACTAATTCCGGGCACGCTTTTAGAAGGGCTGCTCAAAATAATTCATAACCCAAAGGAGAGATTGAACATGGAACAGGTAACAATAAAAGTTGAAGGTATGTCTTGCATGCATTGCGTGAATTCCATTGAGGGAGCTTTAAAGAATGAGAACATCGAGGGACATGTGGATTTGAAGGCAGGCACGGTCTCCGTGAAATATGACGCAGGCAAAATCAACTTGGATAAAATCAAAGAAATTATCGAGGAACAAGGATATAACGTAGTTTAATCAAACGGCACGAGGATGAAGAGGGGTGAGGAGAAGATGGGAGCAGGAACAATGGAACAGAAGAAAACGTCGCTGCAGTTAACGGGTATGACATGTGCCGCCTGTGCGAATCGGATTGAGAAGGGTCTAAGTAAAATGGAGGGCGTCCAGGAAGCGAATGTGAATTTTGCGCTGGAAAAAGCGTCGGTTACATTTGATCCGAATGTGGTTTCCGTCCAGCAGATGGAAGAGAAAATTGAAAAGCTGGGTTACGGAACGGCAAAGGAAACCGTGGACCTGCAGCTGATTGGCATGTACTGCGCCGCCTGTGCTACGAAAATCGAGAAAGTGGTAAGCAAGATGCCAGGTGTTAATCAGGCCAACGTCAATTTTGCGCTGGAGACGGCCCGGGTGGAATTCAATCCCGCAGAGGTAAGCCTTAGCGATATTCAACAGCGTGTGGAGAAGCTCGGGTATCAGGCGGTTTCCAAACAGGAGACGCTTGATCAGGAAGGTCACCGCAAGGAGGCCATCACCAAGCAAAAGCGGAAGCTGCTCCTGTCGGCGATTCTGTCGCTGCCGCTGCTCTGGGCCATGGTGAGCCATTTCTCCTTCACCTCCTGGATCTGGATGCCGGATCTGTTCATGAACCCTTGGTTCCAGCTGATCCTGGCCACGCCAGTACAGTTTTTTATCGGAAAACAGTTCTACGTGGGAGCCTATAAGGCTCTCCGCAACAAAAGCGCCAATATGGACGTTCTGGTCGCGCTCGGTACCTCGGCAGCTTATTTCTACAGTCTGTATTTAACGATCGATTGGGCCGCTGCCGGAGCAAATGCACACCATGGGCCCGAAATGTACTATGAAACGAGTGCGGTGCTGATCACGCTGGTCATTATGGGGAAACTGTTTGAATCCCTGGCCAAAGGCCGTACCTCGGAGGCTATCAAAACCCTGATGGGGCTTCAAGCCAAAACGGCGCTGGTCGTTCGTGACGGTCAGGAGATGACTATCCCGGTGGAACAGGTCCTGGTGGGTGATCTTGTATTGGTGAAGCCGGGTGAGAAAATCCCGGTGGACGGTAAAGTGGTCGAGGGCACGTCGGCGGTAGATGAGTCGATGCTGACAGGTGAAAGCATTCCGGTTGAGAAAAAAGCGGGCGACGCCGTCATCGGCGCCACCATAAACAAGAACGGGCGCTTGACGCTTGAAGCGACGAAAGTGGGTAAAGAGACCGCTCTAGCGCAAATTATCAAGGTGGTTGAGGAAGCCCAAGGTTCCAAGGCTCCGATTCAGCGGGTCGCTGATGTCATCTCCGGCATCTTCGTTCCGATCGTGGTGGGCATTGCGATTGTTGCCTTCCTCGTATGGTACTTCTGGGTAACGCCTGGTAATTTCGCGCAATCGTTAGAAATTGCCATCGCGATTCTGGTTATTGCTTGTCCGTGTGCGTTGGGTCTGGCTACACCGACCTCGATCATGGCCGGGTCGGGCCGCGCTGCAGAACTGGGCGTTCTGTTCAAGGGCGGGGAGCATCTGGAGTCTACCCATAAAATCAACACGATTATTCTGGATAAAACAGGAACGGTAACAAAAGGGAAACCTGAGTTAACCGATGTGGAAGTTCATAACTTTGATCAAGAGCTGTTCCTTCGTCTGGTCGGATCAGCTGAGAAGAGTTCCGAGCATCCGCTTGCCGAAGCGATTGTGGCCGGGATTGAAGCAAAAGGAACGCGGCTTCCGGCTGCGGAGTATTTTGAAGCCATTCCAGGCTACGGCATCCGTGCCAGCGTGGAAGGACATGAGGTGCTGGTAGGCACACGTAAGCTGATGGCACAGCATAACGTGCCGATTGATTCGATCCTCGGCAGAATGTCGGAGCTTGAAACCGAGGGCAAGACTGCTATGCTGACGGCTGTAGACGGCCAATATGCAGGTCTTGTGGCTGTGGCAGATACGATCAAGGAGACGTCCCGTGCTGCCGTAGCGAGATTGAAAGAAATGGGCATTGAGGTCATTATGATTACCGGGGACAATGAACGCACGGCACAGGCCATCGCGAAGCAGGTTGGCATCGACCATGTGCGTGCCGAGGTTCTGCCGGAAGGCAAAGCGGATGAAGTGAAAAAGCTCCAGCAGCAGGGCAAGAAGGTCGCCATGGTGGGCGACGGCATTAACGATGCGCCGGCCCTTGCGGTTGCCGATATCGGCATGGCCATCGGCACAGGTACGGATGTGGCCATGGAAGCCGCTGACGTGACGCTGATGAAGGGCGACCTGAACAGCATTCCGGATGCCATCTACATGAGCCGCAAGACGATGAGCAATATCCGTCAGAACCTGTTCTGGGCGCTGGGTTATAACTCGCTTGGCATTCCGATTGCCGCCATCGGGCTTCTGGCACCTTGGGTGGCTGGGGCCGCCATGGCACTGAGCTCTGTATCGGTCGTGCTGAATGCCCTTCGCCTGCAGCGGATGAAGGTATAACGAACGCTGGCAGACCTTTTATATAGAGTATGATTGGTAATCGAGCAAGAGAACGATATTTGGGTAACTTGATGGGAGTGTAGACATTTGGCCATGCAAAAATTTGCAGTGACACCCGGCTTTGAAGTGGGCGGAACGCTGTTCCGCCCGGATCAGCTGGCCGTATTGGGCTCCATCGTGGGCGATGACGCCCGTATTGAGATGACTACCTTTAAGCAGCTCTACGTGGAGATGGATGCAGAGCGGGTGGAAGAAGCCAAGGTGAAGCTGGAAGCTGCCGGACTTCAGGTTCATCCCGCCGGCTTTGTCTCCAAGAGCCTGATCACCTGCAACTTTTGCCGGGGAGCGGAGGATTCGGGACTGGATGTTGCTAAGATGCTGGATGAAGCAATCGCCGATCATCCTGTACCCAATCCGCTAAAGATCGGTTACGCAGGATGCGCGCTAGGCACCAGCGAACCGCTGCTGAAAGATATTGCCGTGATGAAGATGAGAAATACCTATGATATCTATGTTGGTGGAGAGCCGAGAGGGTTGAAAGCTGCTCTGGCGAAGCCGCTGCACACGGATTTAGCGCCGGATCAGCTGGCTCCGATCATCCTGAAGCTGATCGCCGTCTATCAGGAGAACGGCAAGAAGAAAGAGAAGTTCTCCCGCTTCGTGGATCGCATGACGCTCGAGCAGCTGCGTCAACTCACGCTGGATGCACGGATGGATACGGCAGGGTAAACGTAAGGCTTAACAGGCATCACCTTTCGGGTGAATAGGATACGCCGAAACGAGGATGGATATACTTTCAAGAGCACCTGAGGGTGCTCTTTTTTCTATGTAGATTAGAACACGCTAACCACTGGAATCCCTGCTTGGATCGATCTCGCGAGATCAACTCTGAACGCATTTTGTCTTCTCTAATTGCGACACGGGAGTTTTTATGTTGTTCTTTTATGGATGAGGGCAGTGGGAATAACAACCATATTGGGCATTTTTAACGTGGTTGACGATCGATGTGAAAGGGTATACAATTTATATTGTTAAAAGCTTTTAACTATTTGAATTTGTAATATATTTGTAAGGACTTCGTTGTGCATCGAGGTGATGAAACTGGATAAGAGGGAACAATTATCTAACATGGTTGCCCGTCAGATGATGACGCTTGTGGCGAACTATGCCAAGATTCTGGACAATGATTTAACCGGCCCGCAGTACTACGTGCTTCAGACTTTGGCTTATGAAGGGCAGCAGACCAGCTCATATTTTGCCAATGCCTTGAATGTTACGCTTTCGGCTGTGACCAACTTGAGCAACAAGCTGGTCAGTAAGGGTTATATCGAACGGGTGGCGTCAAGCGAGGACAGGCGTCAGGTCTATCTTAAGATTACGGAGCAGGGCCGTGAAGTTGAAGCCCGGATGATTGCGAAGTACCGTGAATTGAATGAAGGCTTATGGTCGGATTTCTCG
Organism: Paenibacillus sp. JZ16; assembly: GCF_015326965.1. Taxonomy (NCBI): domain Bacteria; kingdom Bacillati; phylum Bacillota; class Bacilli; order Caryophanales; family Paenibacillaceae; genus Paenibacillus; species Paenibacillus sp. JZ16. Next base: position 4,029,381 of record NZ_CP017659.1, on the reverse strand, counting down.
GATCAGGAGATGGATGTGTTAATCGCTTCATACGAGAAGATGATTGAACATTTGCAGCTTAAGATCGGGCAGTCCAAAGAAGATAGCCGAACCAACGACTAAATATTCAGGAGGGTTTCCCATGGGGAGATTAGACAATAAAGTAGCAATCATTACAGGTGCAGCAGGTGGGATGGGTAAAGCTGACGCTCTTTTGTTTGTGCAGGAGGGAGCCAAGGTTGCGATTACGGACCTACAGGAAGACAAGATCAAAGACGTTGTAGCGGAGATTGAAGCCCTTGGCGGCGAAGCGATTGGATTCAAGCACAATGTAGCTTCCGAGGAAGACTGGGTTCGTGTCGTGGACGAGACCGTTCAAAAATTCGGCAAGATCGACATTCTGGTCAACAATGCCGGTGTCTCCAATGCAACACCGTTCATGGATTTGACGGTAGAGGGCTGGGAGAAGACGATGTCGATTAACGTTACGAGCATATTCCTCGGTCAGAAATATGTCATTCCGCACATGATCGAAGCCGGCGGCGGTTCCATCGTCAACATCTCCTCCATTGCCGGCCTGACAGGGGGCAGCGGCGCCGGTCCTTACACGGCAAGCAAAGGCGCGGTACGCATGCTGACCAAAGCCACGGCCGTGGACTTTGCGAAGCATAACATCCGCTGCAATTCGGTTCACCCTGGCTACATCGAAACGCCAATGACCGTGGATCTGTTCAAGGATGAGCAAATGATGCAGTGGTTCCAATCCCAGACTCCGCTTCCACGTCTGGGCAAAGCGGAAGATATCGCACGCGGCGTATTGTTCCTTGCTTCGGATGAGTCTTCCTATATTACAGGCGTTGAGCTGCCGATTGACGGCGGATATTTCGCGAAGTAAGTCATGCTTTCCATTGACCTGTATTTATAAGCTATAGACAACAGAAACGATAGGGATACAAACTCGGTTAGAACTCATTTTATATTTTTATCAAGGGGAGTGTTGTTTCATGTCCGATAACAAACAGATCGCTGTCATTACCGGCGCAGCCAGCGGGATCGGCAGAGCCAGCAGCTTGAAACTGGCAGAGAACGGTGCAGCGGTAGTGCTCGTTGATTTCAACAAGGAAGCCGGCGAAGAAACGCTGCGTTTGATCAAGGAGCAGGGCGGAGAGGGCATCTTCGTGCAAGCGGACGTGACGAAAACTGAAGATGTCCAGAACTACGTAAACAGGGCGGTCGAAGCTTACGGCCGAATCGATTTCTTCTTCAACAATGCAGGCATCGTGCAGAAGTTTTCGATGCTGGATGATATCGACGAGGACGAATTTGACCGTCAAATGTCCGTGAACGTTAAGGGTGCTTTCCTCGGCATGAAGTATGTGTTGAAAGTCATGAAGGAGCAGGGCAGCGGACATATCGTGAACACCGCTTCCACGGCAGGTATCCGCAGCGAGCACAGTGCAGCCGCTTATTCGGCAAGCAAGCATGCGGTGGTGGGCTTGACGAAGGGAGCAGCGCTGGAATACGTGAAGCAGGGCATTCGCGTGAACGCGATTTGTCCGGGAGGCGTTCAGACGCCGCTTACGGCAGCGGTAGCCAAGTCCTTCATGGAAGGGGGCTACGTGCCTGAGGAAGTGGGCAACATGCGGATGGGACGCCCGGCTGAGGCGGATGAAATCGCGAACGTGGTTGCTTTCCTGGCTTCCCCAGGCTCCAGCTACATGACAGGCTCGCTGGTTACGATTGATGGCGGATTGACGCTGTAATATATATAAAAGACCAGTCAAGCACCGGAATACCGGGTTTGACTGGTCTTTTTGGTATAGCATTTATTTGATGCCGACGACATCCGCCAGCAGCTCATAAGAACGCAGGCGCGCCTCATGATCATAGATGGCGGCCGCGACAATGATTTCGTCCGCATTCGTTGACTGCTGGAACTGCTCCAGCTGCGCGCGGACGGTTGCGGGACTGCCGATGGCAGAGAAGCTCAGCTGGCGCTTCACGATGGCCTGCTCCTGCAGGTTCCATAGATCATCCATGCTGTCCACCGGCGGACTCAGCTGGCCGGTGCGGCCGCGGATGATATTCAGGAACTGCTGGTACGGCGAGGTAGCCAGGCGCTGTGCTTCCTCATCGGTATCGGCACAGATCACGTTCACGCCGATCATAGCATAAGGCTTGCTCAGCTCGGATGAAGGACGGAAGCTGGTGCGGTACAGGTCGAGCGCGGCCATCAGATAATCCGGGGCAAAGTGGCTCGCAAAAGAGAACGGAAGCCCCAGCTGTCCTGCCAGCTGCGCACTGAAACCGCTGGAGCCGAGCAGCCAGATCGGTACATGCAGACCTTCGCCGGGAATCGCCCGGATGCGCATGGACGAGCCTGAGGTGGGCTGGAAGTAATTCCGCAGCTCGCCGAGGCGATCCGGGAAGTCCTGCCCGTCGCTGCCGGGACCGCGGCGAAGCGCCCGAGATGTGAGCTGATCCGATCCCGGCGCACGACCTAAGCCGAGATCGATCCGGCCGGGATAGAGCGATTCCAGGGTGCCGAACTGCTCGGCTATGACCAAGGGAGCGTGGTTCGGCAGCATAATGCCGCCGGCTCCGACGCGGATCTTGCTCGTGCCCCCGGCGACATGGCCAATGACGACCGAAGTGGCCGAGCTGGCGATTCCCGGCATATTGTGGTGTTCGGCAAGCCAGTAGCGGTTATACCCCCACTTCTCGGCATGCTGGGCCAGATCGAGCGTATTTTGCAGCGACTGTGCAGCGGTGCTGCCCGCTGTAATCGGGGCGAGATCCAGAATGGAAATAGGGATATCGCGAAGCGTTTTGGGCGCTGTATGATCAAGATGGGGTTCTGTCATATGGAATGACCTCCTTATTCGTGCACTGCACGGTAAGTTGTTATATAGGGAGAAGACAACCGTCTAAGTGGATGCCGGAAAAAAAGAAACCTATTTATCGATAGTTGGTATCCCTATATAACGAACATTATATACCTACTTAATCCATAAGAAAAATATACATCGAAGAACCTTCAGAGAAGACAGACCGCATTAAGAGGAAATTTTTCTTGCGATTATCGAATGGTTCAGCTTCGCTGAAAACGTAGGGCTTCGATAATCTAAAGAAAAATATACATCGCTGAATCTCCACAGAAGCCAGACCGCATTAAGAGGAAATTTTTCTTGCGATTATCGAATGGTTCAGCATCGCTGAAAACATAGGGCTTCGATAATCTAAAGAAAAATATACATCGCTGAACCTCCACAGAAGCCAGACGTATCTTCATTTACTATATGCTTCCTAAGCCTTTTCAAGTAAAAAAGATTACCCTCACTTGTGAGGGGCCGTTCGAATAGAAGGGATATTCCGGTCCAGCGGCCATGTTTGGCAAGGACAGCATAACAGACCATAGAAAATAACAAGAGGAAAGGCAGCCGGATCGCCGGCTGCCTTTATATGTCGCTACGAATGGATGGTCTCGGATGACAGCCTATAGGATCGCACCCTATTCGTACTGCAGCTTTCTTTACTCCATGACTGCATCGGCTGGCGGCTCGATTCGCTCCATCCCGTTCATGTAAGGTCGGAGCGCCTTCGGTATGAGAATCGAGCCATCGGCCTGCTGGTGGTTCTCCAGCAGCGGGATAAGAATTCGCGGCGAAGCCACGGCCGTATTGTTCAGGGTGTGGCAGTAGCGCAGCTTGCCTTCCGCGTCCCGGTAGCGGATGTTCGAGCGACGCGCCTGAAAGTCGAGCAGATTCGACGACGAGTGGGTCTCCCCATAAGCACCGCGGCTTGGCATCCACGTCTCGATGTCATATTGCTTGTACGTTTTCTGCGACATATCCCCGGTACAGACGGCAACGACACGGTAAGGCAATTCGAGCTTTTGCAGCAGCTCCTCGGCATTGGCCGTGATTTCTTGTAGAAGCTGCTCCGAGGCTTCCTCGCAGGCTTCGCAGAGAACGACCTGTTCCACCTTGGCGAACTGATGCACCCGGTACAGGCCGTGGACGTCCCGGCCGCCCGAGCCGACCTCGCTTCGGAAACACAGCGATGCTGCCGCCAGGCGAATCGGCTGTGCCACATCGACGACTTCACCGCTATAGAACGATACGAGCGGCACCTCCGAGGTACCGACGAGCCACTTATCTTGCTCCGTAATTTGAAAAGCCTGATCCTGACCAAGCGGGAAAAAGGCGGTATTCTCCATGGCCTCCGTCCTTACGGTTAACGGTACGTCCATAAGGGTGAAACCCTTGGCGACCAGCATATCCACCGCAAGCTGCTGAACGGCCCGATGCAGCATTGCGCCGATGCCGGTCAGATAGTAGCTGCGCGTGCCGGCGGTTTTGACGCCGCGGGGGATGTCGATCATCCGGTGTTGCTCGCCGAGCGTGACATGATCCCTGTATTCATAATCAAACACGGGCGGCTCGCCAACACGTCTGATCTCCACATTGTCCTCATCCGAAGCTCCGACCGGCGTATCCGGCGAAACGATATTGGGCACAAGGATGAGCAGCTGGGCGTAATCCGCATCGACCTTCCGGTACAACGCTTCCTGCTTGTCAAGCTCCATATTGATATCCTTGACCTGCTGTTTCGTCCGCTCGGCTTCTTCCTGTTTGCCTTGCCGCACGAGCGTGCTGATCTCCTGCGAGATGGCATTGCGCCGCTGCCGCAATCCCTCCACGGTCAGCAGCAGCGTCCGACGCTGGTCATCCAGCCGGACAAGTTCGGCAACCGACAGGGCAATGCCTTTCTGGTCAGCTACTCGCTGCAGTTCTTCCTGATTCTCTGTGCTTTCCCGGATCCATTTCATATCTAGCATGATCACCGCGCTCCTTTTTCTGAAAAAAATAAAAAAGCGTCCTAGTCCATATGGGACGAGGGACGCTTATGCGCTCGCGGTGCCACCCAAATTGATTGAACCGTAACCTTATCACGAAACAGGCGGGTCCGTGTTCAATCCACTTTGATTCCGCGGTAACGGGCGGGTCCGGTTAACTTAGGGGGATGGCTGATCGGTTGAAGGATCGGATCCCCTTGACGAGAACGCCTCGGAGTTGGAAGCTCTTCATCGGCCTGATGTTGATATTGTTGTTCAGTATACCGCATGAGATGTCTTTTATACAAGGGGCTCTTCGGATTTTTGTGCTTCTGTTACATCGTGGCCGCTTTGTTCGCACTTCCCTGCTTCCATCCGGCAGGATGCTCCGCATCCCAGCGGAAGGTCCATGCGGCTGCGCCGAGGATAAGGATCGTGAAGCCTGCGAGGATCAGCAGGGGCATCCAGATGCCGGAGATATTGCCTTGCGGAGAAACGGCAGTGGACATGGCATCGACCAGGTAGTGGAACGGCTGCAGTTTCCCCAGGATGACCACCCATGCAGGCGCATGTTCTAAAGTATAGAAGGCTTCACTTGTCAGCAGCATGGGAAAACTCATCAGGTTCGAGATCATGTTGACATTGCCCTCATCCCTGGACAGGTTGGCTGCCAGAAAACCGAGTGCGGTAAAACAAACGGTGCCGATCAGAAGGACAAGCAGCATCAGCGTGAGCCCAGTCAGGCTTAGCTTCACTCCGAGCCTAAATAGACTCATGAGAATGACACACACGCTGACGAGCAGTGCCAGCACGGTTCGCGCCCCCGTCATTGCGGTAATGAACGAGACGGTACGAAAAGGTGTCACCCGCAGCAGCTTATAGATGCCGCGGTTGCGCTGGGCCATGACATTAAACGCGGTAACCATCGTGGCCCCAAACAAAATGTTGGTTGTCAGCACGCCCGCGAGGAGTCGGTGAGAATAGGCGGCGTCGTTGAAATATAGTCCCAATCCGATCAGCATGGCAATGGGAAAAACGATGTTCCAGACCAGGGTATGGGTGTCGCGGAACATGCTCCGCAGCATGGTGGTCATTATGATTCGCATAGATATTCCTCCTAAGGTTTTTATTCAATCGGTCGTTATTCCTGTTCATCAGTCAGTTGGATATACAGTTGTTCGAGGCTATCTGTTTGGTAATAGCTGAGGAGCTCATCCGGCGTGCCGGAAGCTTTCACCCGCCCATCACAGATGAGCACCAGCCGGGAAGCGAGTTTATGAACCTCCTCCATGTCATGCGAAGTGAAGACGATCGAGGTGCCCTTGTCTGCCAGGGAACGGATCAGCTCCCGGATATCCCGGCGTGCCCGCGGATCCAGTGCAGCGGTGGGCTCATCAAGGAACAGCAGCTTGGGTGTATGGACTAGCGCAATGGCAATGGCGAGTCGTTTCTGTTGGCCTCCCGAGAGACGAAGCGCATCGGTTTTGGCAGCATCCGCAAGCCCGCAGCTGCTAAGGTGGTCGATGAGCACCGCATCCTTGAGCCGCTTTCCATAGAAAGCAGCGAACATTCGCAGATTCTCAAGGGCCGTAAATCCCGGAAAGAAGGGAGTGGATTGCAGCTGAAGCCCGATATGCGGGGCAGGATCCTTGGTCCAGTAGGTGACCGTGCCGATATCGGGTCGGCGCAAGCCCAGCACCAAATCCAGTGTCGTTGATTTCCCCGCGCCGTTCGGACCGATGATTGCAAGCACTTCACCTTCCCGTATATCCAGAGCCACATCATGTACGACCGTTCGCTGACCATAAGTTTTTCTTAAACCTTTCGCTTGAATGAGAGTAGGTAACATCATCTCGTGTTCACGCTCCTTATTAACCAATATTATATATCCAATGTTGGATATTGATCGGAAATGAAAGCCGCAGCTGATGCTGAGGCTTATTCTTGAACGAGTGTTATGATCTTGTTGAGAAAGGCGATGTCTTGTTCCAGGATCGAGATCGCATTGTCGAAGGTGGCCAGGGCGATTTTGGATAAGCCGTACTGCCCCTTGATTTCTTTACCTGAACGCCACTGTGCAAGCGATTCTTCCACCTGCTTGAGGTTCTGCTGCAGCAGTTCAACCGCTTCCTGCTTCGGAACGCTCTCGATCCAGACCAAACCGAGTGAGAAGTCGGATTTGACGGTGTGGGGAGGAAGCGTCAAGGTTTCACGGATCATCTTCTGAAATAACTTCTCGCCTTCATCCGTAATACTGTAAATTTTGCGAAGTCTCGCACCGGTCCGCTCTTCAGCAGTGGCTGCAATCAGACCGTCGCTTTCCATCTTGTTAAGTGCATAATAGATGGAGCCGGACAGTATATTCGTCCATATGTCCATACGGCTGGCCTGAATAAGCTGCTGAATTTCGTAGCCGTGCATCGGACGCTGGCGCAGGAATGAGAGCAGGATGAGGTTGGTCATGTTGGGTCACTTCCTTAGGATGTGTATGTGAAGAAGAACTTCATAACTGGATATCCAACGTTGGATATATATTGATAGTTATTATAGAGTCGATGGAATGAATTGTCAATAACCTGCGGAAAAATAGGTAAATGTCCCAAATGGATTGAATGAAAGCGATTTAACGTTTAGTCTAGTAGTGTGAACTAGTATGGCAGTTGGATGAGGAGGCTATAACGTCGATGAATTACAGACAATTGGGAAATACGGAGCTTCACATTAGCGAGGTCAGCTTCGGCACATGGGCGATCGGAGGCTCATGGGGGCAGACCGATGATCAGGAAGCCTTGAAGGGATTGGACCGTGCCATCGGCGAGGGCGTGAACTTCTTCGATACCGCCGACGTTTATGGCGATGGGCATGCCGAGGATTTGCTCGCGCGCGCAACCAAAGGGAGGGAAGATTCCGTGCATGTCGCCACCAAGTTTTGCCGAGCGGGTGATATTCACGATCTTCAGACCTATTCCGAAGCGTCGATCCGTCGTTATTGCGAGAACAGCCTGAAGCGGCTGCAGCGTGAACGGATTGATCTCTATCAGGTTCACTGCCCTCCCTTCGCGGTGTTGAAGGACGGGCGAGTGTTTGAAGTGCTGGACAAGCTGCAGGCCGAGGGGAAAATCCGGCATTACGGCGTCAGCGTGGAGACGGTGGAGGAAGGTTTGTTTTGCCTGGGGGTACCTGGCGTAAGGTCGCTGCAGGTTATCTTCAACCTGTTCCGCCAAAAACCGCTGGCCCAGCTGCTCCCGAAAGCCAAAGCGTCGGGCGTCGGCATTTTGGTGCGCTTGCCGCTTGCCAGCGGTCTGTTAACCGGGAAATTTACGGAGACCACCACCTTCAACGAAGGGGATCACCGGAATTTCAATGCGAACGGGGAGCAGTTTAACGTGGGCGAGACCTTTGCCGGCCTGCGGTTCGAAAAAGGGGTTGAGCTCGCCAGAGAGCTCGCTTGGATTGCCGAGGGCCGAGGCGACATGGCCCGTGCATCCATGCGATGGATTCTGGACTGTCCCGAGGTCACCGCCGTGATTCCCGGCTTCCGCAACGTTCGCCAGATCGAAGACAATCTGGGCACGCTGGACGTGCCTTCGTTCAGTATGGAGGAGAAAGAGCGCCTTGCGCTTTTTTATCAGGAGCAGGTAGCCATGCACATCCGCGGTGCCTATTAAGCCGAAATCCGAGGTAAATCGTAGAGAAGCTCCCCGATCATTCGGGGGCTTTTTGTGTAGGAGGAGGGCTTTGTACAGAACGAATGCAGCTGCCGCAGTGCTGCTTTAAAGCATATCCTATGCTTGATCATGGTAATGATACTATAATATAGGCAAAGAATTCTGAATCGGAATGTGTTCAGCAGGAGGATTGCCGTTTTGAATGACTTGTTGAAGCGGGAGCATGACATCATCAAGGTTTGCTTGTTAGCAGGAAAAATTATGTTGCAAAGCGGTGCGGAAACCTATCGGGTCGAGGATACGATGATGCGGATCGCTGCGGCTTTCGGCGTAGAGAACAGCCACAGCTATATGACTCCGACCGGGATTATCTTCTCGGTGGAGGAGCCTCAGCATATTACGCGGCTCATTCGTATTTCGGATCGGACAACCAATCTCGATAAGATCCATCAGGTCAACAGCGTGTCTCGGAGCATAAGCCTCGGTGAGCTGACGATTGAAGAGGCACACAGGGCGCTTGAGAAAATCGAGCATGAACAGGCGATTTATCCGACATGGCTGTTGATTCTCCTGTCCGCGATCGCAAGCGGCTGCTTTCTCATTATGTTTCGCGGCATCTGGCCGGATTTCGTACCGGCGGCCATAGCGGGCGGTCTTGGCTTCTCCTGCTTTGTATTCATGCATCGGGTCATACCGGTGCGATTCTTTGCCGAATTCTCTGGAGCGCTGGTCATCGGCATAACCTCCGTATGGATGGTCAGATACGGACTCGGCCATCAGCTGGATACGATCATTATCAGTTCCGTGATGCCGCTGGTACCGGGCTTGCTGATCACGAATGCTATCCGCGATCTGATGGCGGGGCATTTGATATCCGGCTTGTCCAAAGGCGCGGAGGCATTTGTTACGTCCTTTGCCATCGGTGCAGGTATTGCATTTACGTTGTCATTCTAAGAGATGAGTGAGTGGAGGTGAAGATGGTGGCAACCTTTTATATACAGCAGCTCATCACGAGTTTCGTTGCTTCGGCGGCCTTCGGGATCCTATTTAACGTACCCAAAAAAGCACTGCTGCAGTGCGGGTTTGCCGGCATGGTGGGCTGGCTGCTCTACATCCTGCTGCAGAACATGATGGTTGAGCCGGTGACGGCTACCGTGTTTGCGGCTTTTTGCGTGACAATGATCAGCCATTTTTTCGCCAAAAAATACAAGACTCCCATTATCGTGTTCAGCGTGTCAGGGATTATTCCGCTCGTGCCGGGCGGTGTTGCCTATAATGCCCTTCGCCATGTAGCCCAGAATCAATTCGATCAGGCCGTCCAGCTGGGGGCGCAAGCGTTCATGATTTCAGGCGCCATCGCGCTAGGTTTGCTGCTATCGGAGGTGACCAATCAGGTCATCCGGAAATGGTCGATAACCCGGAGAAGAGCCGGAAAACCCAATTCGACCGGCTCATCGTAGGATCTTGCGATTTAGAGAGACCTAACTAACACATCAGGATGCTGAACAGATTCGGATGGTTTGGCTTGCAGCTGCTTACTGGCCGTATCTTTCGCTTAACTGCGGGGGATGCGGTTTTTTTTGAGTGCACTGAAGGGTATGTCCCCTGCGTGAATATTTTTACATAAGTTTCATGTTATTCCTTTTTATTGTCCAAATCCTCGCTGTGCTATATAATCTTTACTGCATGAAATGAAACCGCATTCAATTCTATTCAATCTATCGATATCGTACACTGACCGTCAGATGAAGATTCCTAGTCCATCAAAGAAGAGGGATGTCCATGCAGGAGTTGACGCTGCATCTGTTCGAACGGATGGGCATGCTGCTCATCCTGACGTTTATACTGACGAGAATTCCGCTGTTCCGCCAATTGCTGGACCGCAAAGAGATGTCCGGCACGCGGATGTTCATCTATTCTTGTCTGTTTGGCCTCTTCGGCATCCTCGGGGTGTATGCAGGCGTTGTCGTGGAGAATAGCGAATCAAGCTCCTCCTTCTGGCTGATGCGGCTGACGGAGGAGCAGGCTCTGGCCCATTCCGCCCTGGTCGGCGTTGTGATTGGCGGGCTGATTGGCGGGCCCCGCGTTGGCATCGGGGGCGGACTTCTGGCAGGAGCCCATCTCCTGTATATCGGCGGCTACACGGGGCTGGCTGGAGCGATCGCCGTACCGCTTACGGGCGCCCTGGCCGGGGGCGTAGCCCGATTCTTCTCGCAGGAGCGGGTGATCTCGCCGGCAAAAGCGTTATTCGTCGGCATGTTCGCCCCGATCCTGCACATGGGAGTTATTTTGATCTGTGCGGATGAGCCGGACCGCGCGGTTGAGCTGGTCAACCTGATCGGTCTGCCGATGGTGCTGACCAACAGCATATCGATTGCGATCTTCACGACGATGCTGCGCGTTGCGCTCACCGAGGAGGAGCGGGCAGCCGCGTACGAGACGGAGAAGGCATTCCATATCGCGGAAGCGGCGCTGCCCCATCTGAAGCAGGGCTTAACGTACCGAACGGCTCAGGCCGTGGCCACCTTGCTGCTGCGCGAGCTGAAAACAACGGCCGTCGCCATTACGGATACGGAGCGGTTCCTGGCCCATGCCGGTGCCGCCAGCCGTACCATTGATCCCGGAGAAGAGATCGCATCCGACTTGACCAAGAATGTCATTGCGACCGGCGAGCTTCGGATCATAGAGAATGCGGAAGATATTCAGCCTCGTCATCCGGCGCTCGGCGCCGCCATTCTTGTCCCGATGATCGAGGGTCACGAGATCGTGGGCGTCATTCAGTTCTATTTCAAGCGGCCCCAGGATATTCGGCGCGTCGAGCTGGTGATGGCCCAAGGGCTTGGACAGCTCATTTCCTATCAGCTCGGGGCCACGGCTCACGAGAAGATGAGCCATTTAATGAAAGAGGCGGAGCTGAAGCTTCTGCAGGCGCAGATCAATCCGCATTTTCTGTTCAATACGCTCAACGCGATCCATTCGTTGATCCGGAGCGATCCGCTGCTGGCAAGGCATGCCACGATGCAGCTGGGGGCGTTCATGCGCTTGAACGTCAAGGTCATGGCCTCCCGCAGAACGACCATTCGTGAGGAAATGGAACTTTTGAATGCTTATCTGGACATTATTCAAATCCGGTTCGAAGATCAGTTCACGTTTGAATGCCAGCTGGATCCGGTGCTTGGCGAGCTTATGATTCCGCCTGCAACGCTGCAAATGCTGGTGGAGAACAGCATTAAGCACGGCTTGCGCGATAAGGCGAGCGGGGGCATCATCCAACTGACCCTAAAGCGTGCGGGCGATCTGGCGGTTGTACAACTGCGGGACAACGGGGCAGGCATCTCGCCCGAGGTGCTGGACAGTCTCGGCGAACAGCCGATCATCGGCAGCGAGGGTACGGGAAACGGCATTTACAATATCAATCAGCGTTTAATCAGCATGTTTGGCAAGGAGGCCAGACTCATCGTAGAAAATCTTGCAGAGGGCGGATGCAGCATATCCTTCAGCATCCCCTGCAGTCTATCGGAAGGGAGCCGGTACCGTGAAGCGAATTAAAGCGATGATAGCCGAAGACGAACGATTGGCAAGGGAGGAGCTGGCTTACCTGCTGGAACAGGAGCCTGATATCGAGCTGCTTCCTCATGCCGCAAACGGCCGGGAACTGCTTGAGCTGGTTCCCTTACGGCAGCCGGATGTCGTCTTTCTCGACGTTCATATGCCGGAACTGGAAGGATTGCAGGCTGCGCGAATGCTGAAAGCCTCCCCGATCTCCCCCTTCATTGTGTTTACGACAGCCTATGACGAGTATGCTGTCGAGGCGTTTGGTCTGAATGCGATTGACTATCTGCTGAAGCCTTACAGCCATATGCGATTAAAGGAAACCCTGCAGCGAATACGCAGCAGGGTTCATGAAGGGCAAACCCCGCAAAAGCAGGAAGCTTATGATGTCATCCCACAGGCAGCCTCGTATCCTTCCACTGAGGCTGCTGCCCGCAGCATGCGCGGAAAGCTGCTGTTCGATGATGGGGACAAGCATGTGCTCGTCGATCCCGAGGCGATACTGTACGCGGTGCGCGAGGAGCGGGTCATCCGCATCTGGACGGCGGAAGGCCAGCGGATTACGAGCAAGAGCACGCTGCAGGAGTTGGAGGAGAAGCTGGCAGGTTACTCGTTCTTTCGTCCTCATCGCAGTTACCTGGTTAACGTGAACCGGATTGCAGAGCTGTCCCCTTGGCAGAACGGCGCTTACAATATTGTGCTAAAGGATGAGCAGCGGACGATGATTCCCTTGTCGCGGGAAGCTGCCCGGGATTTGTTCCGGTTGCTTAGGGAGGCATAGGGGGAAGCGCGGAAGGACGGTGATGGTCTCCCGGTTCAGGTGGCATATCCGCCCTTTCGCACACCCTATCGGACGTTTCGCGCAGGAGCTGTGGTCGCGGGCAATCCTCCTGTATATAATCATTCTAAAGCGCTTTCATTCATGGGAGACGCCATAGAATCCTGATCGTTAATGGAGGGAAAGGCAATGGAAGAAAAAAGCTATACCGAAGTATGGCATTCTGAAAAATTCAAAACGCTGCTCTCCCGCAAGAAACGGTTCATTATTCCGATGACCGTCTTTTTTCTTCTGTTTTACTTTGCGCTGCCGATTCTCACTTCGTACACCGACGTGTTGAACCACCCTGCGATCGGCCCGATCACGTGGGCATGGGTATTTGCATTCGCGCAGTTTGTCATGACATGGGTCTTGTGCATCCTGTACTCCCGCAAGGCGGCCCAGTTCGATCGTATGGTGGACGATATTAAAAAGGATATGGGGGCGTAATCGACTATGGCTATCGCGTTGTTTTGCGGAATTGTATTGCTCACGCTGATCATAACGTATTACGCTGCCAAGAAAACAACCAACACCAGCGACTTCTATACGGCAGGCGGAGGGCTCAAGGGCTGGCAGAATGGGACAGCCATCGCCGGCGACTATATGTCTGCTGCCTCCTTCCTTGGCATCGCAGGCTCGATCGCGTTAGTCGGCTTTGACGGATTCTTTTATAGCATCGGTTTCCTTGTAGCTTACCTGGTGGTGCTGTACCTTGTCGCCGAGCCGCTTCGGAACCTCGGGAAGTATACGGTGGCGGATATGATTGCCGCTCGTTTCTCCGACAAGAAAGTGCGCGGCGTTGCAGCGCTGAACACGATTTCCATCTCCATCTTCTACATGATCGCGCAGCTGGTTGGGGCAGGCGCACTGATTAAGCTTTTGTTGGGACTGGACTATGTCACGTCCGTGCTGATTGTCGGCGTGCTCATGACGATCTATGTTGTCTTCGGCGGCATGCATGCCACGAGTTGGGTTCAAATCTCGAAGGCCGTGCTGCTCATGGCTGGCACGTTCATCATCTCGCTGATCGTATTCGCCAAATTCGATTTCAGTCTGACCCAGATGTTCCATCATATGAAGACGGCTACGCCGCTGCAGGAGGCATTCCTGAACCCGGGGAATAAATACAAAATCCCGCTGGAGACGCTGTCGCTCAATCTTGCGCTCGTACTCGGCACGGCAGGTCTGCCGCATATTTTGACCCGATTCTTTACCGTTAAGGACGCCAAGACGGCACGCAGCTCCGTGGTATACGCTACCTGGATTATCGGCATCTTCTATGTCATGACGATCTTTCTCGGTTTTGGGGCTGCCGCCTTTGTAGGCGCGGCGGATATTACCGAGGTCGATAAAGCGGGTAACATGGCTGCCCCGCTCCTGGCCAAAGCGATTGGCGGCGATTTCCTGTTCGCGTTCATCTCGGCGGTTGCGTTCGCGACAATCCTCGCCGTGGTGACGGGGCTTGTGCTGTCCGCGGCATCCGCCTTCGCCCATGATTTCTACGGCCAAATCGTGCGCCGCGGTGAATCGTCGGAGAAGGAGCAGCTGAAGATGGCACGGTACGCATCGATTGGCGTATCCATTGTCTCCATTCTGCTCGCGCTGTTCGCTCAGAAGATGAACGTAGCATTCCTTGTCTCGCTCGCTTTCGCTGTTGCGGCCAGCGCGAATTTACCTGTCATCCTGTTCACGGTGTTCTGGAAGAGGTTTAATACGACAGGCGCAGTGACCGGGATGCTGACCGGGCTGATCAGCACGGTGATTCTTGTGGCGCTTAGTCCGAATATATGGGATCCGGCCGGAAAGGCCATTTTGATTGGCGATCCGATCTTTCCGATGAGCAACCCGGGCATCATCTCTATTCCGCTTGGCTTTCTGGCAGCTTATATCGGCACGCTGTTATCCTCCTCCAAGGATGAAGCGAAGTATGCCGAAGTGCTGGTCAAGGCCAATACGGGCGCGTAATCCGGATTCGATTCTTTGACCAAAAAGGGTGTATCCAGCTGCTTGGCAGCACGGGGGATCGCCCTTTTTTTGTCATTTTATCGTAAAATAAAGATATAACATGACTTTCAGGCTGAAGCGGAAGGAGGCATGCAAATGAACATATCCGGCATCGTTTTTTTTCTGGCGATTGTGGTCGGCACGTTAATGATTACGTATTATGCTGCCAGGCGGACAACGAGCACGAATGATTTCTATGCAGCGGGCAATCGTCTGAGCGGGCTGCAAAACGGCTTGGCCATTTCCGGTGACTATATGAGCGCGGCGTCCTTCCTTGGCATCGCGGGCTCCATTGCGGTGTACGGCTTCGACGGCTTTTTCTATTCGATCGGCTTTCTAGCCTCCTATGTGATCGTGCAGTACATCATAGCCGAGCCGCTTCATAATCTGGGCAGGTATACGATGGCGGATGCGGTGGCGGTCCGGTTCAGCGAGAAACGGCTGCGCGGATGTATCGCCGTCAACAACATGATGATTACGGTGTTCTACATGATTGCCCAGCTGGTCGGTGCCGGGTGGCTCGTGCATTTGCTGTTCGGGCTGGAAACGTCGCTCGCCATCGTGCTGGTCGGAGGCTTAATGACCATTTACGTCACGTTCGGCGGCATGCTCGCGACTTCCTGGGTGCAGATCGTCAAGTCCATATTGCTGGTGAGCAGCACTTTTATCGTGAGTCTCATCGTGCTGGCAAGATTCGATTGGGATCTGCTTGGTTTATTCGAATCCATGAAGCGGGCGACCCCGTTGCAGGAGCAGTTTCTGATGGCGGGCAATATGTTCGACCACCCGCTCGACATGCTGTCGTTTAATATGGCGCTGGTGTTAGGGACAGCGGGACTTCCGCATATTATTGCGCGCTTCTACACGGTAAAAGACCCGCGTACGGTCCGTTCTTCGGTCAAAACGGCAACGTTCACGATCGGCATCTTTTATGCTATGACCATTTTTCTTGGATTTGGGGCGGCTGCCTTCGTCGATTGGTCCGTTTTGTCGGAGCGGGTTGAGCTGGCGGCGCCGCTTCTCGCAAGCGCATTGGGTGGTGAATTCTTAATGGCCTTTGTATCGGCCGTTGCTTTCGCAACCATATTGGCTGTGATCTCGGGGCTTGTGCTGACGGCATCCTCCGCATTTGCGCATGACGTCTATAGCAGCATTTTCCGCAGAGGACGGGCGACCGAGGCGCAGCAGATGAGAGTGGCCAAGCTTTCGGCCATTGGGGTTGGCACTGCTTCGATTGTGCTCGCCCTCGGCGCGCAGAAGCTGAATGTGGCATTTCTTGTTTCGTTTGCGTTCGCGGTTGCGGCTTCGGCTAATCTGCCGGTGCTGCTGTTCACGCTATTTTGGCGGAGATTTAATACGTATGGGGCCATGTCGAGCATTGCCGCCGGATTGATATCCTCCTTGCTGCTCATGGCCGTGGGGCCTAACGTCATGGATCCCGGGGCCGGCTGGATCCGGGCGGAAGCGATTTTCCCGCTCAAGCATCCGGGTATCGTGTCCATTCCGATTGGTTTCGCTGGCGGTATTCTCGGTACCCTGCTATCCGGCAAAGTCGGCTCAAGCGGCCGATTCGAGACGATGCAGGCCATTGCCCATGTGGCCCCGGATGAGATTCGTACCCGCGAGCCGGGGTGACGCTTCATACCTCGGGATTATCCCTTTCGATGCTTCTTGCTTTATTTAATGCCAAGCCGCATGCGGTAGCTGAGCATAACGGGAAGTGTCCGCCCTTGGAAGTGCTCCTCGACCAGCGCATGGAACTGTGCGATTTTATCGTTCAATTCGGTTTGTTTCAGCTTGAACACGGTCTGGATACCGCCTTGACTGACGGCAAGGCCGGTATATCGTTCGGCGGTGAACGGCTCTATATGATGGAATACGATCTCCTTGGAAAACCGGAACACTCCGCTCTCCCGGATATGCTTCAGATGCTCGTTCTTATTCCCTTTATAGGCCTTTTCCTGTGCCTCCACATGGCGGTCGATGGTGGCCTCTGCCCATTCGATCAGCTCATGGTAGGATTGCTCGACCTTCCAGGTCAGGCTCGGCGGCCAATCACAATCATATACCGCGAATATCCCTTCCTCACGCAGAACGCGGGAAACCTCCTTCAACGTGCTGGCCGGGTCCATCCAGTGGAAGGATTGGGAACAGGTGATGATGTCCGCGGACTGATCCGGGAGCGCCAATTGGTTCGAATAGCCGGAGACAAACCTGATGTCGGCAAGCTGCACACCGTGGCTGCCGTCAGCCTCTTCCTGCAGCGACTGCAGTTTGGCCATGGCCTTGCCCCGCATATCGTCATTCGGTTCAACGCCGATGATCTGGTCCGCTGCGTCTTTCCATGCAAACGAGGATAGTCCCGTTCCGCATCCCAAGTCGACAACGAGAGAGGGCTTGCGCTCCAAATAGCCTGTCAGCAGGGTGACAACCTCCTGGGGAGCTTCGGGGCGATGCTGGTCATAGGTATCCTCAAAGCCGGTGAAACGATCCACGTTGCTGGCACGGTTGCCATCGGGAACGAAATCCTTACTCCACACTTCGGTCATATCCTTGGTCATCATTATTCATCTCCTTATCCGGGTACATAAATCGGGCCTTGCAATTGGAGGTCTTGGCTGCTGCGAGTCAGGATTCATGCTCCAGTTGATGTGTCCTGCCGCTCTAATTCCATCATATCATAGGAAAGGAACTTATTAACAGATAGGCTTGACCCGGGTGGTGCCGATGCGGGTACAATAGAGAGATCGAATGAGGAAGAGGGATGCGTATGAAGACACCAATATCACCGAAGGGAATCTTCTTCGATGTGGATGATACATTGTATGACCATCTGGCGCCTTTTCGCGATGCCGTTCAGAAGGTTGCCCGCCCTGATGGCACGTTTCCATATGAAGCCGCTTATCATCGGATGCGTTATTACAGCGACAAGCTGTCTGTAGAGCTCGGAGGGGCTGGCACGGCGGCATACGGGGAAGCGGTTGAGGATATGCGCAGACGTCGGTTCCAGTTAGCGCTGGCTGAATTCGGCGTAGGGCTGACCCTTGAGGAGGCGGAAACCGTACAGCAAGCCTACCTGGAGCGGCAGTATAACATCACGATGTTTGAAGGCGCCCGGGAGCTTCTTAAGAAATTGACGGATGCCGGGCATGTCGTTGGCTTGATCACCAATGGTCCGGCAGAACACCAGATGAACAAAATCGCGGCTATGCAGCTGGGTGACCTCATACCGGAGGAGCGGTTGTTCGTATCCGGTGCGGTGGGCTGGGACAAGCCTGATCCACGGATATTCCACCATGTGAACCGGCTGACCGGCACGGAGCCGAAGAGCTCCTATTACATCGGCGATTCGTGGCGCAATGATGTGGTTGGCGCATTGGCTGCAGGCTGGCATGTGATTTGGTTCAATCACCGGAGCGTTGGGCCGGAATCGGAGCATCAACCGCAGCATACCGTGGCGAGTTATGGCGAGCTGGAGCGGCTGCTGGATGAGGTTATCGGATAAAACATGCTGCGGCGAACGTAAGTGTCACCGGAGCAGGACTATGTTAAAGAATTATCGCGGCCAGGCCCTTTAAGTATGAGGGTTTGGCTTTTTTTATTGCTTAATATTCAACCGGTTGGTTGACTTTATGAGTTCCATCCATTATATTTAACCATATGGTTGAACATAATGACGAAGAACAACTGGATCACATCTTCCACGCATTGGCTGATCCGACCCGAAGAGAGATGGTGCGCATGATCGCATCGCAGGAACGGACGGTATCTGAGTTGGCTGAACCGTTTGACATGTCGCTTGCGGCAGCCTCCAAGCATATCAAGGTGCTGGAGCGCTCCGGCCTGCTCGAACGGTCCATCCATGGACGGACGCATACCTGCCGTCTGAACCCGAGTGTCATGTCCAGGGCGCTGGAATGGCTGCAATTCTACGAACGATTCTGGACCCGGCAATTTGATGTGCTTGAACGCGAGCTGAACAAAGCGAAGAGGGGGGAGCACTAGAAGAATCCTTAGGAATACCGCTGAACATCCTGGACAACGATGAGTAACGTAGGGAAATAGACGCAATACCACTTTTGATAAGAGAAGGATGATTGACATTGGAGGATGCCTCTACAACCACGCTGGTCATGAAACGTCAATTTGAGGTAGCACCGGAAAGAGTATTTGATGCCTGGTTAAACCCGGACATGATGCGTAAATGGTTGTTTACGCTGGAAGCGACGAACAAAATCGCCCGTAACGATCCGCGCGTGGGCGGAACCTGGGAGATTGTTGATGTGCGGGAAGGCAAGGAGTACCGGGCCATTGGAGAGTATCTGGTCATAGACCGGCCGCGCAAGCTGGTGCTCACCTTCAAGATGCCCCAGTTCAGCGACACTGTGGACCGCATTACGGTGGAGTTCAAAGCCGTGGACGCAGGATGCGAAATGACGTTCTCCCAGGAGATCGTTGTCCCTCATGAGGAAGACTGGACCGCAGAGGATATTGAGAAAGCGCTGACCGAATACCATGACCAAACCGAGCATGGTTGGGGTTATATGTTTGAGGGGCTGAAGCAGCTGTTAGAGACAGGGAAGATAAACTATCCATCCTAAACCAATGAATAAGGGAGCGTGTGTATCGATGAAGAGTGTGACCCCGTTTTTAATGTTTCAGGGCAACGCGGAAGAAGCCATGAACCATTACATTTCCATTATTGAGGATTCCGAAATCATCAGCATTACCCGTTATGGCCCCGATCAGCCGGGAGCCGAGGGAAGCGTCATGCATGCCACCTTTTCGTTGAAGGGACAAACGTTCATGTGCATCGACAGCAACGTGAAACATGAGTTTACGTTCACGCCTTCCTTCTCCATCTATCTGACTTGCGAATCCGAAGCCGAGATCGAGAAGGTGTACGGAGCACTAATCGATGGCGGAGGTGCGATGATGCCGCTGGACAACTATGGATTCAGCCAAAAGTTCGGCTGGATCGCGGACAAGTTCGGCGTATCCTGGCAGCTTAACCTGCCAAGCGAAGCGTAGTCTTGAGCAGGTGATTCAGGTATAGGGACGGGCCCGGAAGGGGCCTGTCCCTTTTTACGCTGAGCCGCAAGGAAGGCATTGCCCAGCTCGATGCTCTCAATCAAGAGCCGTGCTGTCCCTCACCCTCACCGCCACCCGAACGGAAGAATATAACAATGCGGAGCCCCAAATCCCATGCCGCGGCTTACTCCGTGTACTGCTTTCGGAATTGCAGCGGCGATAGGCCGAAACGTGCGGAGAAGCGGCGGGAGAAATAGGGCGGATATTGAAATCCCACATGCTCCGCGATTCGAGCCATGGACCACTGGGTGGTCAGCAGCAGCCGCTTGGCCTGGTCCAGGCGGTATTGAAGCAGGTATTCCGTAGGCGTTACGCCGTGCGATTCCTTCATGCAGCGCGTCAGGTAGTTGTAGTGGAAATGCAAGTCGGACGATAAACGTGCGTTGCTGATGGGCTCGCGGTAATGCATTTTGATATAGGACTCCACCTGCTCCGCGACTTTGCGTACCCGCGATTGTTCCTGATCCGATCTCGACGGGTCCAGCAGCTCCAGCAGCTCGATAAACAGCGTTTGTTCGCGCCAAAATGCCGTGGACCTCGGTTCCGTTGCCAGCAGGTGCAGGGAATCGAACAGCTGATAGGCTTGCTCCGGATAAGGGATAAGGCCATGCCTCGGCAGCTTTATGTTGTGTGAGATCGAATCATCGCGGGCTGCGCCTGATGCTGCGGTCTGAAAATGCAGCCAATAAAAGGCGGTTTCCTCCTGACACCCCTGTACGGCGTAATGGTATGCATCCGGTAATAATACAACGCAATCCCCTGCGCCAAGCGCCCACTGCATATCCTCCTCGCCCAGGAACAAGCAGCCGCATTGAACCAGGATGAGATCGTAGACGCCAAGGTTTCTCCGGTTGGGATGCGACTCGCCCGGCATATAATGCGTTTTTCCGGATTCAAGGAAGTAGGGGAGCGGCGGTGAAGGAATGGAAAGAACACTCCGTTCTGTCATGGTATCCCCTCCAGGTAAGTGTGAAATCGTATAAGAATTTAGGTCATTTCTGTTATCGTTTTCATCCTATCATAGAACGTAGAATGGGAAGTGTCGAGGCTTTATCATTCGAATCCCAAAGGAGTGTATATCCAAGATGATAACTCTTACTTCGCGTTCAGCTGCCGTCCCCCTTAAGCAAGTGAAATTGACGGACCCTTTCTGGTCCCGTTATATAGAGCTGGTAAGGGAAGTGGTGATCCCATACCAGTATGAAGCCCTCCATGATCGAATTCCGGGCGTGGAACCGAGTTATGGCGTGTCCAATTTTCGAATTGCCGCCGGCAGGGAGGAGGGGGAATATGGCGGTATGGTATTTCAGGACAGCGATGTCGCCAAATGGCTTGAGGCTGCGGCTTATTCGCTTGCCATTCATCCGGATCCGAAGCTGGAGGAGCAGGTGGATGAGCTGATCGATCTTGTGGCCGCTGCCCAGCAGCCGGATGGCTATCTGAATACATATTTTACGGTGAAGGAGCCGGAGAAGCGCTGGACCAATCTGACGGATTGCCATGAGCTGTACTGCGCCGGCCATATGATTGAAGCCGGAGTTGCGCATTACCGGGCGACGGGCAAGCGGAAACTGCTGGACGTGGTATGCCGCTTGGCGGATTACATCGATACCGTCTTTGGACCCGAGGATGGCAAAATCCATGGGTTCGACGGCCATCAGGAGATTGAGCTGGCACTGGTCAAATTGTACGAGGTAACCCAGGAGCCGAGATATTTGAGTCTGAGTCAGTATTTTATAGATGAGCGCGGGACGGAACCCCACTTCTTTCTTCAGGAGTGGGAACAGCGAGGGCAGAAGTCATTCTACCGCTCTGTACTGCATCCGCCGCATTTGGCTTATCATCAGAGCCACCTGCCAGTCAGGGAACAGAAGGATGCGGTCGGGCATTCGGTCCGCGCGGTTTACATGTATACGGCGATGGCCGATTTAGCTGCCAGAACGAAAGACCCTGCTCTGCTTGAGGCTTGCGTTAATCTGTGGCATAACATGGTCCGTAAACAGATGTACATTACCGGCGGGATCGGCTCCACCCATCACGGCGAGGCGTTTACCACGGATTATGACCTGCCGAACGATACCGTATACTCGGAGACCTGCGCATCCATCGGGCTGATCTTTTTTGCCCAGCGCATGCTGCAGCTGTCACCCAAATCGGAGTATGCGGACGTGATGGAGCGCGCGCTGTTCAACACGGTCATTGGTAGCATGGCTCAGGACGGGCGTCATTTCTTCTATGTGAATCCGCTTGAGGTATGGCCTACGGCCTGCCGTCATAATCCGGGCAAGTTCCATGTGAAGCCGGTTCGGCCGGGCTGGTTCGCATGCGCCTGCTGCCCGCCGAATGTGGCGAGACTGCTGTCGTCGCTGGGTGAATACGTGTATACGATGAATGACGATACGCTGTATACCCATCTGTACATTGGAGGCGAAGCCGAGGTCCGTCTCGGGAACGTGCCAGTGAAGGTAACCCAGACCAGCGCGCTGCCATGGGATGGGAATGTTACGCTTACGATTCAGCCTGAGCAGGCAGCCGAGTGGACCGTCGCTCTTCGCATTCCGGACTGGTCGCGCGGCAAAGCCGTTATGCGGGTGAACGGGCAAGAGGTGACCGTGGAGGATATTACCCAAGACGGCTATGCCTACGTGAAGAGAGTGTGGGCACCGGGAGATACCGTGGAATTGGCATTCTCCATGGAGATCCATCAAGTAAGAGCCAATCCCAACATACGGGGGAATGCCGGCAAGGCCGCGATTCAGCGCGGGCCGCTGGTATATTGCTTGGAGAGCGTCGATCATGGAGCGCCGGTATCCTCGCTGTCGCTCGCAGGCGATCCGAAGCTTCATTCCCGATTCGATCCGTATCTTCTTGGCGGAGCCGTTGTCATTGAAGGGGAGGGATGGCTTGAAGAGTCTGATGATTGGGGCGATGAACTGTATCGTTCCTCTCCGAAAAAGAGGCTTCCCGCATCATTAAAGGCCATTCCTTACTATTTATGGGGCAACCGCGGCGAGAATGAAATGGCCGTCTGGGTGCGCGAGCTGCCGCACACGGTGTAAGATCGTACAGCCCGGCTCTCCCGAATAGGGAGTTGACCGAGGAGCCAGCATACAAAGGATGCAACGGCAAAGCATGGACGATGCCGAACCACATAACATAAAGGGCTTGCCCAAGGTCGATGGACCTCGGGCAAGCCTTTTTTTATCCGAATCGGCTGCCTGCATTTATAACAGCTTCTTGATATCCTCTTCTATTTTTTCCGGAGTATCCGTAGGCGCAAAGCGCTTGACCACTTTGCCGCTGCGGTCCACAAGAAACTTGGTGAAGTTCCATTTAATCGCTTTAATGCCGAGTGCGCCGGGCGCTTCCCTCGTCAGATGCCTGTAGAGCGGATGAGCGCTTGTGCCATTCACATCAATTTTGGAGAATAGGGGGAAGGTGACGCCATGATTGAGCTTGCAGGCCTCCTCGATCGCGGAGTCCTCCTCCAGCTCTTGATTCATGAACTGACTGCTTGGGAAACCGAGAACGGCCAATCCTTGATCGCGGTAGGCTTGGTGCAGCTTCTCCAGGCCGTCGAATTGAGGAGCAAAGCCGCATTTGGTTGCTGTATTGACAATGAGCATGACGTCGCCTTTATAAGACTCCAGCGTTTGGGACTCGCCGCGTATCGTTTTTACTTCATATTCATAGATGGACATCGCCGTAGAACCTCCTCCAATGAGATGTATATACAATCAGAGTATATTCTTTCGCTGTAGATTGCAATTTGCTAGAAACGGCAGCGGCAATTATATGCTATTTGTATGACAAAAGATGGAATGCAATACATGATGCGGAAATATCAAAAGTAAAATTTTGTATTTTCATCTGGACTTATTTAGGAGATGTATGATAGTAGTAGAATAAGTGCTTAATCGAATGAACCAATAGGGGTACTGCTGAAATCATGTGTGGGAGGACGGTATGAGATTAAAAACGCAAATGCTCACAACGACGGTGACTAGCCTGCTGGCTTTTATGTTCATCGTCCTCATCGTCCTGGTGCCGAGGGATTTGAATCTGTCGGTGGACGGCTATTTAGTGGTGGCAAACTATTCCTTTGACATGGGTGAGTATGTTACGTATATTCGCGATTTTTTTGCAAATGCCATTCAGAACGGGACACTGGGAGAAACACGGTATATCGGCCAGACCTCGGAAGCGGCTGCTTTCGGAGCCGTCGGCAAAAGCCTGCTGGTTATTGTATCCGCTTTAATCCTTGGATTTGTGTTTGGCATTCTGAAGGGAGTCCTCGACTATAAATTGTCCAAGACCAAATTCAGTGTGCTGGGGCACTGGACCACATGGCTGTTCCAATCCGTTCCGGATTTTTTCCTGATGCTGATCGCCCAGTGGGTGCTTATTAAGCATGTTCCGGCTATCCGCTATTTTGCGGTTGACGGCTGGGAGGCCTTTGTGCTGCCATCGCTGCTCGTGTCGATTTACCCGATTTTCTTCATTGCCCGAATCACTTCGGCTTCTCTGCTTGCGCAGGAGGGCAAGTTATACATACTGCTGGCTAAAGCCAAAGGGCTGAGTGACCGAAAAGTCGTATACAAACATATGCTGCGCAACGGTATCGCGACCATCCTGACCCATCTTCCGGGCCTGCTCGTCTTCATCTTGTCCAATCTGCTCGTGGTGGAATATTACCGCAATTATCCGGGGGCGGCATGGAGACTGTTTCAGGCGCTGGACTTCAACACGTTCAGTGGAACCGGGTCCAATTATGAGCCGGGTGTCATTATCTATATTGCGTTTTCTTTCATGGTGCTGTTCATGATCGTCCAATGGATCAGTCAATCGGCACGCAAGTACTTTGATCCCCGATCAGAAATGAGGTGAGTCGACTTGAAGAATATCCCTTTATGGATTGGCGGCACGCTGCTTGCCTTCTTTGTTTTTGTTATGCTGGCGGGGCCGTATATGCCCTTTATCGACAAGGATTTGAAACAGGAAACCTCCAGATGGGTGATGAAGGACGGGAAGCAGAAGCTGACGCTTCCGCCCTATAAGCCTTCTTCGAAGAACTGGCTGGGATCGGATAAGAAGGGGGTCGATAATCTGAGCAAGCTGGTTGTGACCGCCAAGGATACGATCCTGCTTGTGCTGGGGATTACGGCTGTTCGATATGCGATAGGCGTGCCCCTGGGATTGATCGCCCGTAAGAAAAAAGGCTTCGTCCACCGGTTCATTACCTTCTGGAACCAGCTGTGCTCCTATTTGCCGCCGGTCTTCGCTTCGGCTCTGCTGCTTGCGCTGCCATTCTTTCTCTTCTCCCAGCAGCGGATGGGCTGGGCCATTCTGATTCTGGCCGGCGTTGAGGCCGGGCGGGTTGCGATTACGATACAGCAGCAGGCCCACAAAATGGCAAGTGAGCCTTACATGGAGGCCGGAACCGCGTTAGGACTTCGGACGAGAACGTTGACAAAGAATTATTATATTCCGGTCTTGTTCCCCGAGGTGATCGTCAACTTCTGCTTGGATATGGGGAAGGTCATGCTCCTGCTCGGCCAGCTTGCCATCGTGAACATCTTCCTCGGTCATGAATGGAAGGAAGTTAATTATTATGTCATGGAATTCGTGGAGACCGGGTATAACTGGGCGACCATTCTGTCCAAGCATCGAGCGGACATATGGTTAGGGAAGTTTCAATTCGTTGTGTATCCCGCATTTGCCATGATGCTGTTAATCATCACGTTCAACCTGTTAGGCGAAGGCCTGCGCCGTCGTTTTCAGGTTAAAGGCTGATCGGTACGTGGCCGCTAACGCGAATAACCGGAAGGATGAGAGTTTGCGCCAGGTGCTTTCCTATTTATTAGGACTGCCAGTGTCTGGTGAAACCGATCCTTCCGGTTTTTTTGATTGTGTAAAATGCTGCTGTTTACGCTTCTACAGGAATATCCGGGTGAGCCCAGACGGACACGCTGCCGCCGTTCACCGGAAAAAGAGCGAACCCATCCTTGCCGATCGTAATCCGATCCTGCCGTGTACGGGTCAGATCCATCCATATCTCCCCGGCTCGATGCTCGCCGACAAACATCCGCTTATCCCCGGCTTCGCCATTGGCGATGACCACCGCGCAGCCGGAAAACTCGATTTCCGGGATGCCGCGGCGGACCCAGCCGATCGTATTCGGGTGGTCAAAATAATCGTCCTGCTGGCCATACGCCCGATTCGCTCTGGCATACAGCAGCGGGTCAATCGCTTCCTTTTTGCCGGGAATGGGTTTCTCGCCGCCGATTCCGTAATAATCGCCATAGAAGACGGAAGGATAACCGTCCTTTCGCAGCAGGATCAACGCATAAGCGCTCTGCTTGAACCAATCCTCCACCCAGGATTCCAGCGATTCCTGCGGCTGCGAGTCGTGATTGTCCACAAACGTGACAGCATTCATCGGGTGCGATTGGACAAGCGTATCGTCAAAGATCGTCCGCAGGTCGAAGGAACGGCCGGCTTTGGAAGCCGCTTGGAGTTTATAATGAAGAGACACGTCAAACAGATCGATCCTGTAATCCACCGTATCCAGAAAGTCTCGGCAATCCTGAAGCTCGGGATTCCAAAACTCGCCCACGATGTAAAAATCATCTCCGCGCTTTTTCTTCATGGCAGTGGCAAATTCTTTAATGAAGTCATGGTTAATATGCTTGATCGCATCCAGCCGGAATCCGCTGCACTGCAGCGTATCCACCAGCCACTTGCCCCATGCGAGCATTTCCTTGCGTACATCCGGATGGCTGTAATCAAGGTTGGCAAACATCAGGTAGTCGTAATTGCCGAATTCATTGTCAACGTTATCGCTCCATGATTTGTTCTCGCCGACGATCCGGTAAATGCCGGAACGTTTGCTGATTTCGTCGTAATCGGTACCGTTAAAATGAGTGAAATTCCACTGGAACGAGGAGTATTGATCCCCTCGGCCGGGGAAAGTGAATTTGGTCCAACCCTCAATCTCGAATGGCTTTGATATATCCTTGGTCCGATCCATCTCGTCGACCTGTACCACCCGAAACCGCTCGGTTTCATCTGCGCCCGCCTTATGGTTCATGACCAGATCGACATAGACGGCAATTCCGTGCTTGTGGCAGGCCGCGATGGCATCAATCAATTCCTGCTTGGTTCCATATTTCGTGCGAACCGTTCCTTTCTGATCGAACTCTCCCAGATCATAGAGATCGTATATGCCGTAGCCATTGTCCTCTGCGGACGTAGCTTTTGTCACCGGAGGAATCCATACCGCATCGATTCCCGCCTTGCTCAGCTCCGGGGCTGCGTTCTTGAGTCGGTTCCAGTGCGAGCCATCGGCTGCAACATGCCATTCGAAGAATTGCATAATCGTATGATTTCGCTGCATACTTCCATCTCCTCTATCATGATAGCTCTGCATGTTTACTGCATACTAAGCTCAAATACCCAAGAAAGCAGGGGAGCTAAACCTTCCACCCGAAATGGGCGGACCGTCTCCATTTAGTTTTACCCTAAAATGGAAAGAAAAAGACGGGGGTTGTCGTATTGCGGCCATCCTAATATGGCTTGGATCCAGCTATTCACCACAAAAAAACCATCCCCTGCCGAGAATCTATCGCAGGGGATGGTTTTCCGTTTTGTACACTTTGGCTGCCTTTCGCTTACTTATGCCATGGCATAAGTAAGCAGAATCAGCAGCACGGTGGTGATGGACATGGCCAGCAGCGGCCGCCAGGCGCCGCGCACATCCTTCAAGTGGACATTCAGGCCAAGTCCGACCATCGCCATGGCAAGAATGAAGGAGGCTGCCTGAGAAATCGAATCTTTGATCGGCAGGGGAATGATCGGTTGTCCGGTAAATTCCCAGCTTCCCAGTACACTCGCTGCCATGAAGCCCAGCAGAAACCAGGGAAACTCCATCCGTGTATGACTCTGCATACGCCCGGTGCGCTTCATCCAGACCATAAGCGCGATACTGAGCGGTACGAGCAAGAATACGCGTCCCAGCTTCGCGAGCAGGCTAATCGCAAGGGCGTCCTCACCTGCTGGAGCAGCTGCCAATGCTACATGGGCGATTTCATGAAGACTGACACCCGACCACACGCCGTATTGGGTGTCTGTTAAGGGAAGCAGCGGCTGGACGAGGGTATAACCGATAGCAACAATGGTTCCAAGAAAGGCAATCAGCCCCGCACCTAGCGCAGTGTCCTTCTCCTTCGCCTTGAGGATCGGGGACACGGCGGCGATGGCCGCCGCACCGCATACACCGGTTCCAATGCCAAGCAGAAGGGACAAGGACATATCGGCTTTCAGCCATTTGGCAATCAGCAGAGTGAGCGCGATGGCAAATATGACGCTGATCACATCCCTCATCATTAAACCCAGGCCTTGCTGGAACACGATGCCGATATTCAGCTTAAGGCCATATAGAATAATTGCTAGACGCAGCAGCCGCTTGGCCGTGAATTGGATTCCTATGCGCAGTCTCTCCGGGTAACCTCGCAGCTGTCGATATACTGCGGCGATGAGAATCGCCCAGGCGAGCTGGCCAAGGTAGCCAAGGCCCGGCATGCTTGCTAATACGTAACCGATGAGAGCGATGACAAAGGTAAAGGCAATGCCGCCTGCTGTGGCGGGCAGCGTATGCTGTGTCCATCGAACCAGACGATGGACGTGTTCTTGTGATTTGGAATAGGCTGGCTCTGTCATTAGATGTAACCTCCGATTCGTTCGGTTGGTCTGAACCCATCGTATCCCATTCCAATGGATAAGAAAAATAAATCATTATAATGATCATCATAAGTAATATGTTATGGTGAATATAACTCATAACCATTCGTGGACATTGCGAAGAAGGAGGCAAAAAGCGTGGATCAACCATTGGAGGTATTCGTTACGGTGGTAGAGAAGGGGAATTTTACCCGTGCGGCGGAGGAGCTGCTGATGACACAGCCCGCGGTAAGCCAATATATCCAAGCGCTCGAGCGGTCTGTGGGCACCAAGCTGCTGGAGCGAACCAATAAATATGTCCGGCTAACCAAAGCCGGAGAGATCGTATACCATCATGCGAAGGACATTCTGGGCCTGTACACCCGCATGAACACGCTTGTGGACGATTTGATGCATCGGGCGAGCGGCAATCTGTCCATTGGCTCAAGCTATACCTTCGGGGAATATATGCTGCCGCATTTGATCGCTTATATGAGGGAACATTATCCCTTGATCCGCCCATCGATTATGATCGGGAACACCACGGAAGTGGCGGAGATGATACTGCGCCATGAGGCGGATATCGGCATTGTGGAGGGAGATTATCAGGATGATAAGCTGCATATCGAGGCCTTTGCCGAGGATGAGATGCTGGTGATGGTTCCCCGGGACGGGCGGTATGATCATCTGCAGGAGCTATCGCTCTCCGAGCTTGCGCATGAGACCTGGATTGTCAGGGAAGCCGGATCGGGCACCCGCGAGGCAACGGAGCGGATGTTCTCACGGTATCATATTCGCCCTCAGCATATCGTGGAGTTCGGAAGCACCCAGCTGATCAAGGAATCCGTGGAGGCAGGCCTTGGCGTCACGCTGCTGTCGCGATGGGCGGTGCGCAAGGAGGTGCAACTCGGAACGCTGCATATGCTGGTACCGAATGGCAGACCGGTGGCACGGCAGTTCTCATGGATTACACAAAAAACACCTTATCATACCAAGGCCGTAGAGGTGTTTCTCGAGCTTTTGCATCATAAACGCGGTTTCCCCAAGGGGGTCTAAAGGAAGAGAATGACCCGGTGCAAGAGCATCCCCGTTAAGGGGATGTTTTTTTGTTCGGACATGATTACATACGCCATAATTGGTTAAAAATAGATACTAAAATCATAGATGAACAAACATGTAACGAATGATGTGAAAATCGGACGTAAGGAGGGTTAAACGATGAGAACATTTAATACAATAGCTTTGCTGTTATTGATTGTTGGAGGCATTAACTGGCTTCTGGTCGGCCTGTTTCAATACGACCTGGTAGCTGCATTGTTTGGTGGACAGAGCTCCATCGGCTCCCGCATCATCTATACGATTGTCGGTCTGTGTGCATTGTACTCGATCCGCTTCTTTGGTGATGTTACGAATGACGACCGAAATACAGCCAGATAGGTTACATTTAATCACATAAAAATGACATAGTTTTCGAGAAATATCCATATCCTCATAGATAAAAAAAGCCTTTCCGTGTTCAGGAATGGCTTTTTTTCTGTCCGAAATCCAAGATTGTCAGTGAATTGTAATCCTCATGTCAGGTGCAAGATCAACATATACAGTATGAAATTTCCAGTGTTTATGAGGCTTTGCATGCTCTATAGTTAAAGATAAAAACGACATATTTACGGGATTTGGAAGGAACTCATAGAATAAAGCCAAGCCATTGCAGCGCAGCAATCGGAAGTTAATGGCATGATAGGAAACATAACGTGATATCTGTCGGCATCCTCCGTGTTGCGTAAACAATGAAATGAAAAGGACTCCTTCACCATTAGGAAAGAGTCCGAACGAATAGCGACATAAAGACACCTGGAGGGGAGTGAAACTGTTACAACTAGGCGGTCCCCACTCTGTTTTATGAGTGGAATGCCTTATACATGGCATCCAGCAGGCTGTGTGTCGCATCACAGCTGTATTCCCAGAACATAATACCAGCCAAGCCTTGATCCTGTACGTATTTGCATTTATGAGTCAGAGATTCAGCATCATCGTAAGTAATGAAGCTGCTGCCATCGAATAAATAAGGCGCTTTGGCTTCGTCGTCCCAGTACCGCTTATAGGAAGGATTGCTAAAATACTCGGCAGCGAGCTGGGTATAGGTCGGACCATAACCACCGGAGGATGGAGCGATCTGGAGGTAGCCGTTGTTCACATCCGGCACATCCTTCCACTTTCTGGAGTAAAATGCGGCCCCGATCACGATTTTCTCATGTGGCACGCCGGCAAGCGTGAACAGGCGGACGGAGGCATCGACGCTGATTCGGAACAGATCGCCAGTTGAGGTGTACAGGTTGGCGTGATGGCCCGTCAGCGTCTGGAATCCGCCGCGCATGTCGTACGTCATCAGCTGAATGAAGTCGAGATAGGGGTGAATGTCACGGATATCGGTGCCATCTATATAATATTGATCGGCCCCGGCTGCGATCGTGAGCAGATAGTGTGTCTCGTCCCGCCCGTACTGATCCAATGTTTCCCGAAGCTCCTTCAGCAGCATCGTGAAGTTCTTCTTGTCATTTGGCGATGCGGTCGTTCCTGCGATCGAGTAGCATGGATACTCCCAGTCCAGATCAATGCCGTCGAATGGAAACTCTTGCAGCAGCTTGATTGCCGATTCGCACGCGCTTTGTCTCCCTGCGGACGTTGCTGCCGCTCTCGAGAATCCGTCGGAGCCCCAGCCGCCAACGGACAGCAGGACGATTAATTCGGGATTGACGGCTTTCAGGCGATGGATCTCGTGGATGGTGTTCGTATCGGTATACGTAATCTTGTCTTCTCGGATATGGGCGAAAGCGATATTCAAGTGAGTGAGCCGCTTGGCATCTTCGGTCGTGACCTCGGATAAGACCTTGCGCCCTGCGTAGCCGGCTAAAATCCAGGAGGATGGCTGCATGCGTAATCCCTCATTTCTTTTAGAATATGTCAGTTTTGCTTTTGCGGTTTATTTTTCCAACTTACGGTCAGATATGACATCTGTCAAGGCTCATCCCATTGGCCTGAATGACAATTTATCGGAGGAGAAGGGGTCAAAAACCACATGTTTTCCTGCTTGAAAACGACAATGACAGAAGTGGGTGGGACGTGAAAAGCCCGTCATACCAGCACATTAGGCTATTTTGAACAGACAATAGAAATGACATATTTACGGATCATGCGGCAGTCCATACACTTGGGATGTAAGCGTTAACAATTCTGAAGCGGGCAAGCCGCACGCTAAGGATGTGTGGTCAGGAAGGCTCTTTCTTTTACATTGAACAGGGGTGCTTTTCCGAAAAAACATGGCCGGATTTTCATTAGAAAAGGAGGGGGCAACCTATGCAGCAAGATGGTCAATCCGCCCTGACACAAAGCGTATCGGTTAACACGATGCCGAATCGTAAGAAAAATACATTATGGAGGAGGATGATTCGAAACTGGGAGCTGTATTTGTTTATCGCTCCGGCATTTCTGTATTTTGTCATTTTCCATTATGGGCCGATGTACGGGATCCAAATCGCCTTCAAAAACTTCATCCCGACGTTGGGAATAACGGGAAGCCCGTGGGTCGGATTCGACCATTTCGAACGCTTCTTTAACTCTTATTACTTCTGGGACTTGCTCTGGAATACCTTGAGCATCAGCTTGTATGAGCTGGCCATCGGGTTTCCGCTGCCCATCATTCTGGCATTGGCCTTCAATGAAGTGAAGGATTCATTCTTTAAGCGTACGGTACAGACCGTCACGTATGCGCCACATTTTATTTCAGTCGTTGTTATGTCCGGTATGATCATTACGTTCTTGTCGCCTTCGTCCGGCATGATCGTAAATTTTGTGGAAATGCTGGGCTTTCAGCCGCCGCAGTTCCTGACAGATCCCGCTTGGTTTAAGACTGTGTACGTGCTGTCGGGCGTCTGGCAGAGCGCGGGCTGGGGTACCATTATCTATCTGGCCGCTTTGTCGGGTGTCGATCCGCAGCTGCATGAGGCTGCCGTCGTGGACGGTGCGAGCCGATTCAAACGCATCCTGCATATTAACATTCCGGCGATTGTACCAACGATCACCATTCTGTTGATCCTGAACATGGGCAGCATTTTGGGCGTCGGATTCGAGAAAATCCTGCTCTTGCAGAACCCGCTGAATATGAGCTCTTCCGATGTCATCTCGACTTTTGTTTATCGCTCCGGTCTGGTTGACGCACAGTACAGCTTCTCTACCGCCGTCGGATTGTTCAATTCGGTCATTAATGCGATTCTGCTGATTGCGGTGAACCAAATCGCTCGTCGCACCAGCGAAAACAGCCTGTGGTAGAAGGGGGAATAACATATGTCATCCACGGTAAGGGAAAGCAAAGGGGATAAATTATTCCTGCTATGCAACTACATCTATCTGACGATTGCACTGATCATCGTGCTGTACCCGCTGCTGTACATTGTCAGCGCCTCTATCAGTGATCCGAAGTACGTAAGTTCAGGTGAAATGTGGCTGATTCCGAAAGGGATAACTTTTGATGGATATGCCCGGGTGTTTGAGAATGCCAACATTTGGATTGGCTACAAGAACACGATTATTTATACAGTGATAGGTACGATCGTGAATCTGATTGTCACGCTGCCTGCAGCCTATGCGCTAAGCCGCTCAGATTTTGTGGGCAGAGGATTTTTTATGGCGGTGTTCCTGGTTACGATGTTTTTCGGCGGGGGACTGATTCCGAGTTACCTGCTCGTGAAAGATCTTGGCATGGTCAACAGCATGTGGGCTCTTATTCTGCCGGGAGCTGCGTCCATATGGAATATAATTGTGTCCCGGACGTTCTTCCAATCGACCATTCCGAAGGAGCTTCAGGAAGCGGCCCATATCGACGGCTGTACGAACTTCCGGTTATTCATCAAAATCGTATTGCCGCTCTCGATGCCGATTATTGCCGTCATGGCACTTTTCTACGGCGTCGGACATTGGAACAGTTACTTCAGTGCCATGATTTATCTGAATGATGCCGCGAAGTACCCGCTTCAGCTCTTCCTGCGTCAAATCCTGGTACTTCAGGAGATGGCGGCACAGGGCGGCGGGGCGATTGACGCCTCATCCGCAGCAGCGATGAATTCCAAAGCGGAAATTGCCGCACTGGTCAAATATGCGGTCATTATCGTTGCGACACTTCCGGTTATTGCTGTTTATCCGTTCCTTCAACGTTATTTTGTGCAGGGTGTTATGATTGGTTCCGTTAAGGGCTGATCTTAAACCATACAATCCACACCAAAAAAGGGGAGTTGTTGTCATGAAAAAGCTTCGCAAGGCATCATCTATTTTACTCTGCCTCACCCTCTCAGCAACAATGCTTGCAGCCTGTGGTTCACCTAAAGGAGATGGCGCTGCTACAGCACCGTCCGGGACAGCCAGCACGGAAGGGGTAAAGAAGGAAGGTTTCCCGATTGTGGATGAGCCGATCACGCTGACGGTCATGTCACAGGATGCCGGTGTAGCCGATTGGAATACGATGCCCGTACTACAAGAGATGGAGAAATTGTCAGGCATCAAGCTGGAATATCAGCTTTCTCCGATTGACAGCTTTGAAACAAAGAAAAATCTGGTGTTTGCGAGCGGCGATTTGCCCGATATGTTCTATGCGGCGGATCTGAAGCCGGCTGAGCAGGTAACTTACGGCAGCCAAGGCATCCTCATTCCGCTGGAGAAGTACATTGACGAAGGTTATGCACCGAACATCAAAAAGATATTGGATGAGAACCCGGATGTCCGCAAATCCTTCACGACCCCGGACGGACATATGTATGCCCTGCCGTTCGTCGACAAGGCTGCTGTATGGTACAGAGGCCCGATGTGGTATAACGGCAAATTCTTAAAAGCGCTCAACGTGTCCGAGCCTAAGACTACTGAGGAATTATATACATTCTTGAAACGCGTCAAGGAAGAAGATCCTAACGGAAATGGAAAGAAAGACGAGATTCCGCTGACTTCCGTCAAGCTGGATGACCTGCGCATGTACTTCTTCGGCTTCTGGGGCATGTACAACGAAGGCATCTATTCCGACAAGGATGGGAAAGTACACTACCCTTACCAGGAAGAAGGCTACAAAGGCTATCTGACGTTCATGAACCGTCTGTGGAAGGAAGAACTGCTGGATCATGAAACCTTCTCGCAAACAGGCGATCAGAAAAAAGCCAAGGGAGAAAACAATCAGCTGGCTCTGTTTAACGACTACCATGCGTACTTCACGCTTGGCGGCGAGCCTAGCAGCGAGCATCCGCTCATGACGCCGGTGAAGAGTGAAATCGCCGACTCTCCGGTATACGGCATGCATCCTGGTATGTCGGCAAGAGGCACATTCGCCATTTCGAGCAGCAACCCGGCTCCGGAAGCGACCATGCGCTGGATCGATTACCTGTACAGCTATGAAGGCGCTACGCTGTTTAACCAAGGACCGGAAGGCACCCTATGGAAATTCAAGGATGAGGCTAACCGCGTGAAAGAATGGCTCCCAGTGCCAGGCGGCGGTGATCGTGAGGAGTATCGCGGCAAAATCACGCCGAACTACGGTATTTTGACACCTGGCGTCAATGATCCGGATGTTGCGAAAGGTCTTCGCACCGAATTCGATGAGTGGATCGATCAGCAGAACCAAGAGAAGCTGGTGCCGATCGGCAAATCGCCATTCCCTAACGTTTATTTGACGAATGAAGAGCAGAGCGAGGCAACTGCGCTGTTGTCCGATTTGGAAACGTACGTGAAACAGATGGAAGCCAAATTCGTAACAGGCCAAGAGCCGCTTGAGAATTGGGATAAATACGTCGCACAAGTCAAGAAAATGGGCAGCGACCGTCTCATCGAGCTTTACCAAGGCGCGTATGATCGCTGGAACGCCGAGCAATAATCAGATGCATATATGAAAAACAAAGAGCCAACGTATCCCGGTCGCTTCATGACCGGGGGTTGGCTATTGTTTTTAAGGGGCAGGCGAAGCCCGTTCCAATGATCTTCAAAAATATCGTTATCAACAAATGACTATTGGAGGTACACCATGTCGGAGAACAAGCTGGTTGAGGAAGAGCAAGCGGTAGTGGAGCAGGGCGTGCACAATTTCAGCAGTGAGGACAAATGGGTCAAGCCGGAGGATCCGCTGCTTCTGGAACGCTTGGAATGGTTCAAGGACCAGAAGCTGGGCTTGATGATGCACTGGGGGCCGTATTCCCAGTTGGGCCTTGTTGAATCTTGGGCGCTGAGCGATAAAGACGCGGACTGGTCGCGAGACGGCATTGACTGGGACATCGATGCGGAGGAGCTTAAGCGGCAGTATTTTGATCTGAACAAGACCTTCAACCCGCTTCGCTTTCAGCCTGATCTGTGGGCTGACCTGGCAGCCGATAACGGCTTCAAATATTTGAACTTTACTACCAAGCACCATGACGGATTCTGCATGTGGGATACGCATACGACCGATTACCGTGTTACGGGACCGGAATGTCCGTTCCATAGGCATAAACACGCCGATATTACGAAGGAGCTGTTCGATGCATTCCGTGCCAAGGGGCTCGGCATCTCCGCCTATTTCTCCAAGGCTGATTGGCATACCCCGTACTACTGGGCGCCGGGAATGGAAGCGGGGAGCTTCACTTCTCGCGGCCCTAGCTACGATCCGAAGAAATATCCTTGGCTGTGGGAACAGTTTG
The DNA here is from genome assembly GCF_015326965.1 of Paenibacillus sp. JZ16. Taxonomy (NCBI): domain Bacteria; kingdom Bacillati; phylum Bacillota; class Bacilli; order Caryophanales; family Paenibacillaceae; genus Paenibacillus; species Paenibacillus sp. JZ16. The sequence goes on along the minus strand of NZ_CP017659.1, from coordinate 3,993,012 downwards.
TCCAGTTTACCCATGAGCAGATCATGGAGCTGATGACCCGTTACGGCCGTATCGATGTGCTGTGGCTGGATGCAGGCTGGGTGAACGATTACCGGGATCAGAATATCCGATTGGGCGAAGTGGTAGAGAAGGCGCGTGAGATTCAGCCTTGGCTTCTCTCGGCGGACCGCACGGTCGGCGGGCCTTACGAGAATCTGATCACGCCGGAGCAGACCCTTCCTGAGCGTGCCCTTCATGTGCCTTGGGAGAGCTGCATCACGATGGGAACTTCCTTCTCCTTCCGCTACGAGGATCGTTACAAAACGGTGCGTCAGCTCATTCACCTGCTGGCCGAGATCGTGGCCAAAGGCGGAAATCTAGCGCTCAATGTGGGCCCGCAGCCGGACGGAAGGCTGCCCGAGACGGCCATTTCACGAATGAAGGGCATGGGAGAGTGGCTGAAAGTCTATGGGGAGGCCATCTATGGGACCCGTGTCTGTGAGCCGTATTCCTCCGGCGCGGTCCAGTTTACCCAAAAAGGCGATACCACCTACGCCATTTATCTGTATCGAAATGAGCAAGAAGCCGTTCCTGAGGAGCTGCACATTCCGATTCAGACGGCGTTCAGCCGCATAGATCTGGTCGGGGGTCAGGAGGCGCTGGATTATCGCCGCACGGACGATGGCGTCGCGGTCCGACTTCCGGATCAGGAGCGTCAGGGGCTGGCGCCGATCGCGCATGTATTGCGGTTTCGTTAAGAGGCGGGTTATATAAAGTGTGTGTTCAAAAAGGTCGATTTTCAGCACCGAGAAGGTTGGATGAAGCTAGGGGGTGAGGAGCGGAGCGTACGTTTTGGGTACGTGAGCACCGGAAGGCCCGGCTGAATTCAAGATTCGATGCCGAGTTGCTTCCTGATTCGCTTCGTGATCAAAAGCGGACTTTTTGAACAACCTCATAAACGTATTTTTCACGTACAAGGACTTAAGAAGAGGTGTGGACAGACATGCAGAAATGGTTCGAAGAAGCCAAGCTGGGCATCTTCATTCACTATGGCATCTATGCCGTGGACGGAGTCTCGGAATCTTGGTCCTTCTATAACGGGAGGATCACGTACGACGAGTACATGAAGCAGCTGGACGGTTTTACGGCATCGAAATTCAATGCGGAGAAATGGGCGGATTTGATCGAGAAATCCGGCGCCCGGTATGCCGTGCTGACAACGAAGCACCATGATGGCGTTGCGCTGTGGGATACGCAGTACAGCGATCTTAACGTGGTCAAGCGGACGCCGGCCAATCGGGATATCGTGCGGGAGTATGCGGAAGCGATCAGGGAGAAGGGTATTCACCTAGGCATGTACTTCTCTCTAATCGATTGGTCGCATCCGGATTATCCAAGCGTGTTTGAAGGAGGCCGGGTACCGGAGGATCTCAGCAGCGTCAACCCGCACACCAGTCCCGTGGACGGTGTTCAGGATCAGGAGAAGTGGCAGAAATTCCTGGAGTTTAATAACAACCAGCTGCGGGAGATCCTGACGAATTACGGGAAGGTGGATCTGCTGTGGTTCGATGGCGACTGGGAACGGAGTGCCGAGCAGTGGAATCTGCCGGAGTTCAAGCATTACCTGCAATCCTTTAATCCGGATATCATCATCAACTCACGTCTGCAGGGCCACGGTGATTACAAAACGCCGGAGCAGGGCATTCCGATCACGAGACCGGAGGGGCCTTGGGAATTCTGCACAACGATCAACAGTTCGTGGGGTTATGTGCCGACCGATCATAAATACAAATCATTGAACCAGATCATTCGGATGTTCTGCGACTGCATCTCGATGGGCGGCAATATGCTGCTGGATATCGGTCCGCGCGAGGACGGCACCATCGATCCAAGGCAGGAGGACATTCTGCTTGGGCTGGGCGCGTGGATCCGGACCCATGAGGAGGTCGTATTCGGAACGGGCGAAGGCATTATGACCCGCTATTATCTGGGGGGAAGCACGATTTCCGAGGACAGAAAGACATTGTACCTGTTTGTCTATGACGATCCGAAAGAAAATGTGTGCATCAAGGGGCTGTGCAACCCGATCAAGAAAATTACCGTGCTGCATTCGGGCAAGGAGCTTACCCACGAGATCCATGGGGGCGTGCCTTGGTTCAATATCCCGGGGACGACGTGGATTAAGATGACTCCTGAAGACGCGCATGAGCAGGTGACGGTTCTTAAGCTGGAGTTTGACGAAGAGCTGGAGATGTACGGCGGCTCGGGAGCCGTTGTCACGCATAACTAACCATCACGGGGAGGGACGCGCTTAATAGGTGCCAAGCCTCCCTCATGAAGCGGAGAGAATGACATGAACAGAAGTGGTGTGCCGGAGCCAAGGATTGAGTATGCTCCCAAGCATTATATATGCAAGCGTGCGGGGCAGCCGCTCGTGCTGGACGGCCGCGTGGATAAGGCGTTCTGGGATGCGGCGGAGTGGACCGATGATTTCGTAGATATCGAGGGGGATCTAAGGCCGAAGCCGGCCAAGCGGACCCGGGTCAAAATGCTGTGGGACGACGAGTATTTCTATTTTGCCGCGGAGCTGATCGAGGATCAGATATGGGCGACGCTGACGGAACGCGATTCGGTTATTTTCTATGATAATGACTTTGAAATATTCATTGATCCGGACGGAGACAGCCATCAATATTATGAATTCGAGATCAATGCGTTGAACACGGTGTGGGACTTGCTGCTCGTGAAACCGTACCGGGATGGCGGACCTCCGGTCAACGGCTGGGACATCAGCGGTCTTAAGACGGCGGTGTTTATCGACGGGGAGCTGAACCGACCGGGCGCCGATAACCGGAAATGGAGCGTGGAGGTGGCAATTCCTTGGGCTAGTCTCAAGGAATGTGCCGAAGGCGGCCGCCGTCCTGCACCAGGTGAGTTCTGGCGCGTCAACTTCTCGCGCGTGGAATGGCAGACCGAGATACAAGACGGCGAATATCGCAAGGTGCTGAATCCGGAGACAGGCAAGCCTTATCCGGAGGACAATTGGGTATGGTCGCCTATGGGCATCATCAATATGCATTACCCGGAGCTGTGGGGTTACGTCGTATTCGCCGATGGCGAGGAACGCCAGCCGTTTGCGCTTCCGGAAGACGAACGGATCAAGTGGGAGCTGCGGAGACTCTATTACCGGCAGCGAAATTATTATGAAGCCCAGGGTGAATTTACGAAGGATGCACAGCAGCTCATGGGCGAGGATTCATGGAGCATCCAGCCTGTGATTGAAACGACCCGCAGCCTGTTCCAGATTAGCGCCCCTTCGTCGGACGGCACGGCTCTAATCTGCATTCGGGAAGACGGAAAGCTATGGAAGGAGTGAGATTAAGGATGACCAGCCAAACCGCGGTGTTCTCGCTGGATTCGCAGACACAAGAGCGGATCAAGCAAAAGTTCCGGGAGAAGGTAGTCTTTGCGGAAGCCCGCAAAGATCAGCTGTTTCATGTTTTTGAGCAGGAGCTGACCGAAGAAGAAACTTGGGCTCTGAAATATTTGTTTGCCTACATGCCGGTGAACGACATGGCCGACTATGATGGGGAATTGTTCTTGAGTCATGTGCGTCAAGCATTGGACATCCGTAAGCGCGTGCCTTGGGGCGAGCGTGTGCCGGATCATTTGTTCCTGCACTTTGTGCTTCCTTACCGGGTCAATACGGAGAATATTGAGGATTTCCGCGGTATTCTCTACAACGAACTGGCCGAACGGACGGCGAAGTTATCGATGGCGGATGCCATTCTGGAAACCAATTATTGGTGTCATGAGAAGGCGACCTATATCGGCAGCGATCTGCGGACGATTTCGCCGCTGACGATGATCCGGAACGCACGCGGACGCTGCGGCGAGGAGTCCACGCTGGCGGTGGCCGCGCTTCGAAGCATCGGGATCCCCGCGCGTCAGGTTTATACGCCGCGCTGGGCACATTGCGACAGCAACCATGCCTGGGTGGAAGCATGGGCGGACGGCCAGTGGTATTACATCGGGGCATGCGAACCGGAGGCCCGTCTGAATCAAGGCTGGTTCAGTCCGCCGGCCCGCAGGGCGATGCTGATCAATACGCGAATTTTTGCCGATTATCCCGGACCGGAGGATATTACCCTCAATGAAAAGGGATTTACAGAGATTAATTTACTGGAGAACTATGCGCCGGCCCGCACCCTTTACGTCAGCGTGAAGGATAAGCAGGGAGAGCCCGTATCCGGCGCAAGCGTTCGATTTGAGCTGTATAATATGGCTGAATTTTACCCGATTGCCGAAATCAAGACCGATGAGGAAGGGAAGGCTTCCTTTAAAACCGGTTATGGCGACCTCTTGGTTCGCGCGGTCAGCGGCGGCAAATGGAGTGAAATCCTGTTCAAGACTCAGGACGGCGAACATATCGAATTTGTGCTTGATTCATCCGAACAGCCGTCAGGGATTGTGGATTTCGATATGGTTCCTCCGCCGGAGGGAGAAGGAGATGCCGCGTCGGCGCTGCCGGAAGAGAAGATCCGGGCTCATAACCGTCGTCTGGAGGAAGGGACGAAGGTCCGGACCGAATATGAGGGTACATTCCTGAGCGAAGAAGAGGCATTCACGCTGGCTCAGTCACTAGGACTGCCTCCGGAGCGGGTATGGGACGTTCTTCAAAAAGCCAGGGGCAACAGCAGGGAAATCGCCGCATTCCTGGAGGAGCGTACCGGCGATTATGGCGAGTGGCCGCTGCGGCTTCTGGAGTCGCTGAACGAAAAGGATTTGATTGATACCTTCCGGCAGACGCTGGATGATCATCTGATGGGTGCGCTCGCTCAGCGTGGAGAGTGGGATGAGGATACCTTCGTGAAGTACATTCTGTGTCCGCGGGTTTCTTATGAAATGCTGGTTCCGTATCGACGCGTATTCGGCGATGCCTTTACGGCTGCAGAAGCAGCGGCATTCAGGAAGGATCCTTCTGCGCTTGCCGGACGTTTGGAGAAGGGTTATGCATATGCAGACGATCTTCCTAACCTGAAGGGTAAGGGGAATCCGGCAGGCACATACAGTCTCATGAAGGGAGACGAGCAGTCGCTGGACATCCTGTTTGTGGCGGTATGCCGCAGTCTGGGGATTCCTGCCCGACTGCATCCGAGCGAGCAGAAGCCGCAGTACTTATGTGCTGGAGGCTGGGAAGATGCAATCTTCCGTCTGAACTCGTCGCGGAATCAGGAGAGCTCAAGCTGGGGGATGCTGCAGCTCCTCAGGGATCCGAAAGGCTCGCAGGACACGCCGGCTGCATCCTATGCCGAGAACTTTACTTTCGCCCGCCTGGAAGACGGCGTGTACAAAACGCTCGTGTATCCTTATGGCAGCACCGATGTTTACGATGAGCCATATGAGGTTGAACCGGGTTCGTACCGCCTAACGTCGGGCATCCGGCTGAAGGACGGAACGGTAAGAGTGCGCTTCACGTACTTTACCGTGCGTGCCGGAGACACCGCGCGCGTGGCGCTGACCTATCGTGAGACGGCGGTTGACATTCCGGTGCTGGGCACACTGTCTCCGGGCAGTACGCTTACCCGATTGGACGGAACGGGAGCCAATCTTAAAGATCTTCTGGGATCCGAAGGTGCTCTTGCTGCCTGGATCGAACCGGAGCGGGAGCCGACCAAGCATCTTCTCCGCGAGCTCAGCGAGCTGGCCGAGCCGCTGGATAAGCTGGGCCTGCCGATTGTGCTGATAATCGGGAATGCGGAGTGGACGGCTTCCTTTGATCCGGCAAGCTATCCGAAGCTGCCGGCCCGCACCGTTTTTGTACGGGATTCCAGTTATGCTTCCTTGTCGGGCTTCATCCCGAATCCAGCAGCCCATGAAGCCGGTTATCCTCATCTGTTCGTCCTGGACAGTGAGGATCAAATCCGTTATTCGGCTTCCGGATATAAGATCGGCACCGGGAAGGAAGCCCTGCAGATTGCGACCGCGATATTACAACCCTAGAAGGGATCGGAGTGAAGAGTAATGACGAAGTATATTGTGGCGGGTTACGCCGTCGATTCGGTTCTTCCCGATATGACGCAAGAGGATTTGCTGAAGTTGACGCATCTGAACGTAGCCTTCGGTCATGTAAAAAATGATGAGATCACCACCGAGCATTTGAAGAACGGCGAAGTTGTCCGGAACATCAAACGGGATCACCCGAATCTTACGGTGCTTCTGTCGGTTGGCGGCTGGAGCGCCGGTGGTTTCTCAGAAGCCGCCTCAACCGAAGGCGGAAGGGCGCGAATGGCCGCATCCGCCGTACGGGTGCTGGAGGAATATCCTTTTGACGGGATCGATCTGGACTGGGAGTATCCTTGTTACGGTGAGGCCGGCATAGGGTCGAGTCCTGACGATAAACGGAATTTCACCCTGCTGCTGAAGACGATCCGGGAGGCGCTGGATGCCAAGGGCTCCCGGGATGGCCGTCATTATCTGCTCACGATAGCGGCAGGGGCTGACCAGTACTATGTAGACGGTACGGAGATGGCTGAGGTGCAGCAGTACCTCGATTTCATCCAGCTGATGACCTATGATATGCGCGGCGGGTTTCAGGTTCTGACCGGACATCATACGAATCTGTACACGCCAACCGGTGATCTGTTCCGAATCAGCACGGATGCTTCCGTGAACCTGTTTGTTCGCGCCGGTGTTCCGAAGGAGAAGATCGTCATCGGTGCCGCATTCTATTCCCGTGTATGGAACGAGGTTCCGGACCGGAACCACGGCCTTCACCAAATGGCCGGCAGCACGGGCGGTTATGGGCCGGCCTTCGCCGAGCTGGCTGCGGATTACATCAACAAGAACGGCTACATTCGTTATTGGGATGAGGAAGCCTGTGCACCGTACCTCTTTAATGGCTCCAGCCTGATTTCATATGACGATGAGGAATCGATTCAGTGCAAATGCGATTATGTGAAGGAACAAGGCTTGGCTGGGATCATGTTCTGGGAATACGGGTGTGATTCGACCCATCGCCTGTTGGGTGCTATGCATCAAGGACTTCAAGACAATTTAGCCGGTAAATAGGAATAGTGACGGGTCCCTGTGGATCTGATGACTCGGATATGAGTTTAAAACATACGAAAACCTCCCCTGAACAGTGCCGCTCAGGGGAGGTTTCTATTTATGCGGCGGAACCGCTACCGGATGCACACTTCTTAGCCATTGTCCGAAACCGTTATCCGATATACTCCTTCAGGCCAATCGTCCAAATCGGTTTACCCGATGTACTCCTCGTCGTCGTCATCCGTGGAAACGGCGGCGCTGTCGGGGCTATGCATTTTGCGGTATTGACCGGGCGTGTATCCCGTCTCTTTCTTGAATTTGCGGATGAAGTTCGGCGTGTCCAGGTAACCGACCCGGGTGATGATATCCTTTAATGGATCGGTGGTGTGCAGCAGCAGTCGGATCACCTCGTCCATCCGTTTCTGCCAGATGTACTGGGTGAAGTTCATGCCGATCTTCTCCTTGAAGGAACGGCTGAAATACGATGAAGAGATGGAGAATTTAGACGAGATCGTACCCAGACTGAGGTCATAATCCGTAAAATTGGCGTCGATATAAGCGACGATTTCGTCCATCAGGGAGCTTTCTTCCGTCTCGCTCTTCGCCTCGACATGGGCGCAGATTTCAGCGGCAAGGCCTGCCAGCTTCTTCTCCAAATCCTCCAGCGAGTCATAGGAAGTGACACGCGGCAGCTGATTGACCACATGATGGATGCCAAGCTCCGAGGCCGTCTTCAGCATCGTATTCAGAATATCGAAGCAGATGCAGCGCAGCAGCGGTACGGACGGCATTTCCGTCTTCAGGTTATTCAATGCGGTGGATACCATCTGAACCGCCACGTCGTAACTGCCCTGTTTCAAGCTCTGAACCAGCTTCAGCAGCACATCCTTAGGGACCCAGAAGGATGAATCCTGTGCGCCGGAACCGGAAAGCGCGTTAAAGAAGGTGCTGCTGCCCTGTCCGTGCAGCATGGATGCCTCCAAAGCGGTTGATGCTTCAATGAAGGATTGATTCAGCTGCTCCGGATAACTGTAGCGGTTGCCTACCCCGATCGCAGGAGAGACGCCTGTGTGCTCTGCCGCCATCGATTGCAGGGCAAGGGCGATCGGCTCCATACGGGCGTTAAGGCTCGCTTCATGCCCGGTTTCCGCATCGAATCCTACAATGAGGGCCAGCTGATCGGGCTGTGGAAGCTCCACTCCAAAGGCATAGGCGGAGAAGGCCGGCAGGTCCACATCGTTCATTAACTGCATCACGGGCCGCCGCTCCGGATTGTCGCCAATGGGAAGGGCGTGCGACTCCCACCCCATGGTCACGACAAAATAATGGGACCGGCTGAAGCGAATGCCCAGCTTCTCGGTGAATTCGAAGGGGAATTCACCGGTATGGCCATGCTTCAGCAGCATGAGCAGAATATGATTCCGCGCATAGGGCTCTTGGAGATCGACGCGCTGGCTGTAGTCGTGCAGCGTTTTCTTGATCCATTCCAGTTCGTTGCTGGATGTGGACGGTTCCGGGTCATTCTTCAACCGGATGAACTCCATTAAGTCTGAAATCGGATGGTATTGTCTGCGGGCCAGCATAATAGCAAGAATGGTGCCCATCACCACCACGAAGGAGAATACCAGAATTACAAAGGTACGAATATGAACGATGCGGCTGAAAAATTGATTGCTTGGCATCGCGGTGACATAAGTCCAGCCCGCATCGGATTTGACGGATACAACCGAATGCGGCTCTTGGTTCAAGGAAAGGCTGTGCGTTCCGGGCTCAAGCGCGAACAGTGCGCTGACTTCCTGCTCGGTAATGGTTTCGCCTTGGTAGTTGGCGGCCAGCACTTGCCCGTAGTTATCGAATATATAAGTCATCCCATGGTAGTCGCTGAGGATGGAGTCGATCAATCCGGTCAGATTGGATTCATGAATCAGGTACATGACGGTTCCATGGGCGGGCGTATTGTTAGGTGCGATCGGCACAAGGTAGGCCAGCATGGAATTTTGGATTTTGGTTCCCTGAACCACTTGCTCCGCCGGACGCATGGTCGGAATCGGGACGGAGTTTAAATCGCGGACCATCTCCGTTTCGTTCCAGCTGTTGAATTTGTAGCGGTCGGTGAAGACGTTCAGATTCTCAAAGCCCTGTGACGAATAAATGCTGTTATCCCCGCGGAAGAACAGGAACAGCTCATCAATGATGGAACTGGTGGCTTTGTATTTGACCAAGGCCCCGATAGATTCGCGGCTGTAATAGGGATGGTGAGTCCAATAACGGGTCAACTGCTCATCGTAGGCGATTCGAAAGGCAATGTCCTGCAGTTCTTTCATGCGCTCATCGATGACCGTTTTAGCCTGGGTCAATTGATTGACGTTGGTCTGCTCGATCTCGGAACGGAGTGTATTCACGGCATTGTGATAAATAATAATAGTTAATATAACAAGAGGTATCAGAAAAATGGAGATGTAGGACAGTGTGTATTTAAGCAGAAGCTTGGACTTGAAGTGATTCCATTTCATATCTGCAACCTCCCGTTTTTAGATTATAGAATGATAAGATTTGAAACTGAACAAATTCTATAATCGCAAGAAAAACTTCCTCTAATCGCAGTCTGTATTGTGTAAAGTCCGTTAATAGACGTGTTTCTTTAAGATATCAGAAGTCTTAAACTTAGAGCATGGCCTGCCTGATATCACAAGAAAAACAACATCTAAACGCGGTCTGTCTTCTCTAGAATGAAAGTCGATAGTCGTTTTTTCTTGTAGAAACTGGTAGCGCTATCATAAATGACGGCGAAGTGATGGCCCAAATGCCAAACCGTTAGATGTGTCTACTAAAAATACTAGGAGAACTCGACTAATAAATCAATGGATCATTTCTAAAAATAAGTGGAATCATGCCAAAAGTCTCAGCTCAGGGATTGATGTAACGAGCCCATGGATGCAGATGAATAGGAGAGGCAAAGGATGGAGCCAAGGGATTTCGGTAGATGATTCGAATGTAATTATTCATAACATATATATGACAAATTATACTCAATATGGAAGATATCCTAGGATATAATACATAATCGTCGTGATATATAAGATGAATTCTTTACTATAAAGTAAAACTATAGCAATGTATCCAAGGTGTCAATCCATTTTTACTAGATACCTCATAATTGGCGTCACATTATCTAACGTGACGAATATAAAAGAGAACCCGTGACTGACAACCTGCTTGCTTAGGTTGTCAGTCACGGGTTCTTCAAGGTTCCGTCCTGCATCGGGGGAAACGGACGTGTATTAGGTTGCGCTGCCCTCTGCTTGAGAGAGCTGCAGCTGCTTGCGATAGATGAATCTGGAGATCGAAACGCTGATTTCGTACAGCAGGAACAGCGGGACGATCACGATCAAATCGGACATGATATCCGGCGGCGTAATAGTGACGGCCACGATGCAGAGCAGGAAGTAGGCTGATTTGCGCATCTTGGCCAGCCGATGCGGATTCACGATGCCGAGCTTCGTCAGAAAAACGACGATGGCGGGCATTTCGAACAGGAATCCGAATGGAACGGTCATATGAATCATGAACGTGAAGTATTTTTGCGCGGTGTACATCGTTTGGAATGCCCCTTCGGCCATACGCTGCATGAACTCCAGCACCATCGGGAACAGCACGAAGTATCCAAAGCAGATGCCGGCAATGAATAACACGCTGATCACGGGAATGAGCAGTACGGCCGAGCGGTGAGTCCCATCCGGCAGCGCCGGCTGCACGAACCGCCATATTTGATAAGCGGCAATGGGAAGTGTGACGGTGACGGCCACAACGCCCGCAATGATCATATACACCCACATGACTTCGGAGGGACCGAGCAGAACGAGCTGCTTGTCCATACCTCGTACCAGCCAGTGATAGATCTTCTCGACGTAGATGAAGGCAGCCACCATTGCGACGAGAAACGCAATCAGCGTGCGGATCAGGCGCTTCCGCATTTCTTCCAGATGCTCGATCGCGCTCTGGTCGTTCGGATTAGCTGTTCTGCTTATTGACCGCTGCAGCAGGTTGCGGAGCATCGTCTTTTTTTCCATTCTCGTCGTCTCCGTTCATCAAGCCACGGGTTGCGCCCTTGAATTCGCTTAAGGTCCGCCCGAATGCGCGACCGAGCTCAGGAAGCTTGGATGGACCGAATATGATGAGTGCGATAATCAAGATAAGAATTAAACCGCCAATTCCGATATTGCCAAACGGCATGATCCTCGCTCCTTTCGATTGGTATTATTCCAGTTTGAAGCCGCTAATTGCCACGACAGCGCAGCGCGCCATGTTTTCGCCGGAGCGGTGAGGCCATGTGCTGGTTGGTTTGCTGAGGTCCTCCGTATTCTCGCCCGGGTGCTGAACGGACAGGAAGAGCGTCTGCTCGTCGGGGGTGAAGAATGGGCCGGTAAGCTCGGACTCTACCGGACCGGAGGCGAATTGAAGCGCGACTCCTTGATCCGGCCCGCTTGTTGGAATTACAAACAGTCCGTTGTTCATAAAGGATTTGTGAACACCTTTGTTCTGGCTGCTGCTGGAGATGTCCGTTACGACCCACAGATCGCCGTTTGAATCGAACGCCAGGTTGTCCGGCGAGCTGAAGCCGGATTGGCGTCCGCCGGCCGCAAAGATTTCAAAGTCGAACTCCATCGCGGCCAGATCGTTGCCCGCTTCAAAAATGCGTGTAATATGGCCATGAATGTTGCCATGATTGTCGTTGTTCGTATGGCAGACAAACACCGTGTTATCAAACGGCGAGATTTCGATGTCCTCCGGACGGTCCGTCGGTGTTCCGCCGACAAGACGCGCAGCTTCCTGACAGTAAGTGACTACATCGCCTTGGGATTTGAACTTAGCTTGGGCCTCTTTATCTTCTGCGGCGGCCTTGTTTACAGCTTCCAAGGTGACCGGCATCCATTTGCCTGACTTCAGGTTGGCAACGTACAGGGTTCCGTCTTCCAGAAGCGCGGAATTGGCACGGCCTTTGCTCTTGTCATACTTGTTGTTGCTGATGAATTTATAGACGCAGGCATCCTTCTTGTCGTCGCCCATATAGACAACGACCCGGCCGTCTGCGGCAAGTCCCATGGCGGTATTCTCATGATTGAATCTACCGAGGGCGGTGTGCTTCTTCAGGAAGGATTTATCGAATGGATCGACTTCGACGACCCAGCCGTAATGCGTATCCGGCAGGTTCGAAACCGCCGCGGTGTCCTCGAAGTTCTCTTCGCAGGACAAGACCGTGTTCCACAGCGTGACGCCGCCGGAGCAGTTGGCGAACGTACCGGTAGCCGTCGTGGCGCCTTTCAGGGCAGGGATGCCTTTGGCCGGGCCGGTGATATCGAATTTGCTGAAGCCGTTGATGCGGCGGGCATGAGTGGAGGTGGTGTCCATTTTCCATACACCCTTCTCGTCACGGTATACTTCAATGACCGACATGCCTTGGTAATACAGGTTTTTATGGATTTGATCTGCCGTCATCTTCCCATCCTTCACAGGGCCGATCGAGAAGATGGTGGAGTACTCGTGATTGTTGACCAGGAGGCCGCGGACATTGGAGCCCTTAATCGGGAAAAATGCGTTGTAATCGCAGCCGGAGCCGAATTTTTCGCCAGCCGGATTGATCACGTCATCGAAAGCCGCAATGACATCATATTTAAAGTTTTTAGGCAGGACGAGCTGGTCTGCTTTGGTTGGTTCGATTGGCTCGAAGTAGCCGCTGACCCGATTCGTTTTGAATCCGAACAGATGATTTGCGGTTCCGGACATGGCGGAGGCCTTTCCTTCCAGTACGCCTAAGCCTGCGGAAGCGGCTGCCAATGCGGTTGCGCCCGTACCCAGATAAGACAGAAACGTTTTGCGGTCCATCGTTTTATTCAAGCTTATCCACCCCTAATGTATAAATTGCCATCAGGACAAGTTTATAGGGGAAGTGTTAAGGGAATATCATCGGTGAATGGTGGAATTGTAAAAATAAAGTAATCCAGGTATGTTTCACGGTTCTAATTAATAACTTGGCCTAACCGCCAGATGATGGTGCCAAGATGAACAATTCAGTTATTTGGGTCCCTAGGGTGAATTGATTGGATTGAATTGATGGATGGATTGTGTGGATCGACTGAACGGCCGATCGATTCGTTACGATCAACCTGCTGTGTCGAACGGATAGAATGAATCGAAGGACGCGAATGGATTGATGGACGGATTGTATCGATGAACGGATGGTATCGATAGTGCGCGGTTTATTGGTCCGCGGAATACCAGACCCTGCATGAGTGTGTCAACAGTTGCAATGATATGAGGACAGAGGTTCCGCTATTACGCCAGAATTGGTGGGTTGAGGGTTAAATGAGGACACCAGATCCGCTATTACATAGAATATGGCTGTTATTCGTGGTATTTATAGTAGATAGCGGATTCTGAGTCCGGAAGTACGGGGAAAGTTGCTGTTTTTTTTGAAATAACGGATCCAGTGTCCATTAGTTAATTTATACATCTCTTAGATATTCTGCAAGAACAGCAAGCACTGCAAGAACTGTTGCATGCTCCCGTCAGTACTACAAAATGAAAGAATATAAAGAACCATACAGACTGATTAATCAGCCTATATGGTTCTTTATTTTGTTTAATTAAGGTTATACCGCTGCCGCATTTGCTCAGCCATATTACGAATCTCCTCAGAGCCTGGCATCGTAAACCTGGAAGCGGCCTCTGTCAGCTCCTTGCCTGACTGCCAGCTGCGAATGACCTCTTTTACCGCGGCTATAAACGTGTGCACGGCGTTCTGGCCGGTGCCGATACTCGTAAGCTCTTCAAGACTGGCGGTGCTGTTGGCTTCTACCAGAGGATACTGCTTGGGGTCTGCTCCCGCAGCGGCAATATCATAGAAGGAACGAACCAGCCGGGCGCGCTCGCTGCCTGACCCTTCGGCGATGATAAAAGCTTGGATAATGAACGCTTTACGTTGCCGCCGCTGGGCAATACCGCAGAATTTAAGGCCGCCTATGCTTAAATCGAACGTTCCCGGACAGAAGGCACCGGCAATTTCGCCGGTATCTACGTTCTGCCCGGTGCCGCGGAGGGCTTCCCGGATCAGCTCCACCATGATTTCAAAGTCCTGATGAAAGTCAGGTGCCGGTCCCGCAGAGGAAAAGGGGAGGATGAGGGACAGGTTCACCACGCCAGCGTCCAAGGGTACGGCAGCACCGCCCGAATGGCGGACGGCGGTGTCATAGCCGAGAGAGCGAAGCATGGCTTCCCCTTGCGGCGCATAAGGGAGGCGGCTGTCGCGCACGCCCATCACAAAGGCGCGCGGATGCCGCCACAGATGACAGATGGCAGGCCCGCCATCTCCGGTCAGCCTGCACAGGAGCTCGTCCAGCGCAAAATGGTACAGTACGTCCTGGTGCGCTAAATCATGGGTCCGGTCGAGCAGCAGAACGGGTTGATCTTCAGGTAGTGACAGCGGAATATTCACGCTTTCTTGCGCCTCCTCTAACATGCGGATCGTGCACAAGACCATGGAAGAAATTTGTCTTCCGAGGGGGAGCCCGATCGTTATTTTCTTTGGATAGCATACCATAAATTCATACGGAAGCGGCCAGCCTGGCCGGCGAGAAATACATCAACTAAACGCGGTCTGTCATCTGAGAATGTACGTCGAATGACGTTTTTGTTAAGATACCAGAAAGTATAAACTTTCAAGCTTGTAGCTTCCTGATATCGCAAGAAAAACTTCCTCTAAACGCGGTCTGTCATCTGGGAATATACACCGGAGAACGTTTTTGTTATAATCCGAGTAAGCTTATTGTCTTTATAGAAATTCGGATTGGTGGAGAATGATTTCACTTCATATATAAAGGAGAGTTTCAACATCATGGAGATTTATAACAGTGTGGTGGATATGATCGGTCGGACGCCCATGGTGAAACTTCAGCGCCTAGTGCCTCCAGGAGCTGCGGATGTCTATGTAAAGCTTGAGAGATTCAATCCTTCCGGCAGCGTGAAGGACCGCGCGGCGTACAACCTGATTCATACCGCCGAGGAACAAGGACTCCTCCAGCCGGGCGGTACCATTATTGAGCCGACAAGCGGGAATACCGGCATTGGCCTGGCGATGATTGCGGCCGCCAAGGGTTACCGGGCTATCCTGATTATGCCGGACAATATGTCCAAGGAACGGATCAATATATTGAAGGCGTACGGTGCGGAGGTCGTGCTGACACCGAGCAGCGAACGCATGCCGGGTTCGATTTCCAAGGCGCTGGAGCTCAAGGAGCAGATTCCCGGAAGCTTCATTCCGCAGCAGTTCGAGAATGCGGCCAACCCGGACATTCACCGGGTGACTACGGCGCCGGAAATATTGGAGCAGATGGAAGGTCGGCTTGACGCCTTCGTGGCGACGGCGGGAACGGGCGGTACCGTAACCGGAACCGGGGAAGAGCTGCGAAAGTCCTTGCCGGACCTGCACATCGCGGTAGTCGAGCCGAAGGGCTCGCCCGTGCTCTCCGGCGGTCAGCCTGGACCGCACAAGCTGGTGGGCACGAGCCCGGGCTTTGTACCGAAGATTCTGAATACGGGCGTATATGATGAGATCATCCAGATCGCCGACGAGGATGCGTTGCAAACGGTGCGGGACTTGGCTCGCAGGGAAGGCATTCTGGTAGGGCCGTCCTCCGGCGCATCGGTATTCGCTGCTCTTCGCGTAGCGAAGCGGCTGGGGGAAGGGAAGCGGGTTGTCTGCATTGCTCCGGATACGGGAGAGCGGTATTTGAGCATGGATATTTTCTAAGTCAGAAGGACCTCTGGTTAACCGGAGGTCCTTTCTTGCTGTTCTATGGGCGACCTCCAATGTTCGAGCCGTTGTTTAAGCTGTTTGAGATCGTTTACGACGACGACTTTGCCGGGATAATCTTCGAGCGTATCCTGAATCTGATATCTGCCTTCCCGCTGATAAGCTGCGCTCCATGCGAACATTTTTTTGAACATGTCCCAGGTGGGGGTGTAGTGGGCCTGTTCAAGTCGCAGTCGCTGCTTGATGAACCTTGTGATGATTCGGTAGGTTATTGTTGAATAAGAGGGGTTCAGGAATACGATAAGATCTGCACGGCAGAAGCTGGGGCTGACCCATTTGAGGTGAGCGCCTTCGATGATCCAGCATTTCTTGTTGACGATACTTAGTAACATCGCATCCCTGTCTGCTTCACTCCTCCGAATATCGTTCGGCTCGGCTCGCTCCCACACCACATTGTCGAGCTCGTAATAAGGAATGTGCAGTTGGGCGGACAGTGTCCTGGCGAGTGTCGTTTTACTGCTTCCGACGGAGCCGATTATATGAATCCGGTTCGGAATTTTCATATTCATAGAAGATCACCGCATTCATGAGAAATGGTAGTTCATCATTTCGGTATCGATGCGGCGATCTCCTGTCTTATTATTCGTAAAATTCCAGAGCATCCTGCGGCGAATCGCGGAGCAGCTTGAAGAATGCCATGATTTGCTCGGCAATCTGGGCCGGTTGTTCCGCTGCAATGAAGTGTCCGCCTGCATTTAGATCCTTCCAGTGGATCACATTCGGGAAGATCCGTTCCACATAGGATCGGGGAGGACGCTCGTTCCGTTGAGCGTTTAAGGTGACACCATGCGGTACAGGAGAACCTTCTCCGGGCCCCGGCCACCTCGTATGCTTGCCTTCAAAATAATAGCGGTTCGAGGCGTTGATGCTCTGGGTCAGCCAGTAGATGGAGACGTTGGCCATGAGCTGCGCCTTGCTGAAATGCTGCAACACATCACCCTCCTCGGGAGATGTCCAGTAGTGCCATTTTTCCAGAATGAATGCGGCCAGCGCAACGGGTGAATCATGCAATCCATAGGCTGTCGTCTGCGGCCGTGTGCCCAGTATATGGGCGTAAGCGCCCTCCTCGCGCCCCCATTGCTTCTGATAGTCGAGGAACTCAGCCTCCTCGGCCGAAAGCGTGGAGTTTGAATCCACATAGGGACTGGGGTTCCCTGGCGATGTAGTGTGATAGCCGATGAACCGGTCGGGATGGTCGAGACACATGAGCCCCAGAATGCTGGCTCCGATATCATAGCCGTGTGCGCCGAATCGTTCGTAACCGAGCCCCGTCATGAGTTTCATGAGCAGTTCCCCTGCCTGGCGATCTTCAAAGCCCGGACGCAGTTCGATACCTGAGAATCCATGGCCCGGGATCGATGGGATGACAATGTCGAAGACTGTTTCCGCATGGCCGCCAAATTGCTCAGGATTCGTAAGGAAAGGGACAAGTTCCAGCATTTCATAGAAGGAGCTGGGCCAACCGTGAGCGATGAGGAGCGGGATGGGGTGTTCGCCGCTGCCCTTAATATGTATGAAGTGAATGTCGACTCCATCAATTTCAGCGATATAATTCGGAAAGGCATGAATGGAACGCTGGAAGGCTTCCCAATCGAACTCATGTCTCCAGTAGGCGGCCATATCCTTCATGAAATCAAGGGGAATTCCATAATCCCATTGTCCGCCGGGGATTTCGTCAGGCCATCGGGTCATGTCCAGGCGCCGATATAAATCATCAATGGCAGCGGGCTCGATTTGAAAAGAAAACGGTTGGATCTTCATTCGTATCACCTCTTGGAAAGAATGGGAGTCTGGTATACTGATAACAACAAACTTGCGGTAGATAGGTAAATGAAGCCATAGGGCTAGGGCTTTCCTATATTGCGAGTGACCTTTAAAAATATATAACTGGTTAGCTAACCGATAAATACACTTTACTGGTTTGTTATGGAGAAATCAATAGGAGGTTTGTTTGTTGTGGGACATGAATTTGATCAACTCGAAATCATCGCGGATTTTATCAACACCCATGATAAACGCATGCGGTATGAGGGGGATCCGGGTGTGGAGCTCCTTCAGTCCGCGGAGGATCTGCGCATGTGGCTGTTAAGCAACGGCTTTATTCTGGAGCAAGACACCGTATCCGAAGAGGACCTGGTTTTGGCCCGTGAGCTGCGGGGCGGCTTGCGAGCAGCCATTCCGAATAATATACATGATCATCAGGGAGCTGGCTTCCAAGCGTTAAACCGTGTAGCCGGTCAGTACCGGTTCTTCTGCCGTTTCGGTGAAACCGCAGACGCCATGGAGCCAGTGGATACACAAGGAAGAGGGGGGATGGCCCGGCTGTTGATTATGGTATTTCGGCTTCGTGAAAAGAATATGTGGGGCAGATTGAGAGTGTGTACGGCCGACGATTGTCAGTGGGTATTCGTTGACCGCTCGCGGCCGGGAACGGGAAAATGGTGCTCGATGAAAGCCTGCGGCAATCGGGCGAAGAATAAAACATATCGGGAGCGAAGTAAGTCCATGGGATGAATCGCAGCCATGGTACCTGTTTTGAATCAGTCCATCGACCAATCAAGCGTTTTGCCTTGATTGGTCTTTTTTTCATGGCGCCGAATTTTTTAACAGGAATACACGGCCCAGCAACGAAATGGTTGTAACCTATTATTTTTTAAAAAATGTTGACGCCTTTGTCGATTAGGGGATTCTCTATTCGTTGGTTAAGCATAGAACGAAAATTTTAAGTTTAATCTTGATAACCAGGAGGGAATAAGAATGAGATTTATGATGATTGTAAAGGCAACCGAGGATTCCGAGGCAGGCGTGCTGCCAAGCGCGGAGCAATTGGATGCCATGATGAGGTACAACATGGAGCTGGCCAGAGCTGGCGTGCTCCTTGCTGCCGACGGGCTCCATCCAAGCTCGGGCGCCATTCGGATATCTTATCCAGAGCCGGGGGGCAAGCCGAAAATTACCGACGGTCCCTTTACGGAAGCGAAGGAACTGATCGCGGGGTATACCTTGATCGAAGTAAAGACGAGGGAAGAGGCGATCGAATGGGCTAAACGCATGCCGGATCCGCACGGCTTCGGTGCGGGCCAGATCGAGCTCCGCCAGGTCTTTGAACCGACAGAGTTGACGCAGGATCCGGAGGCGCAGGCTAAACAATACGAAATGCGTGAACACATTCAAAGGCAGAATCCATAATGTCAGCTGAAGATACCCATCGTACGATCGATGCCATCTGGAGAATCGAATCCTCCAAAATCATTGCCTACCTGACTCGAATGGTTCGTGACGTCGGGATCGCCGAGGATCTTGCTCAGGATGCGCTAATCGCTGCGCTGGAACACTGGCCGATGGACGGAATACCGGATAATCCCGGTGGATGGCTCATGACCGCTGCGAAGCGCAAAGCGCTGGATCTGCTGCGCCGGAATAAGGTACGCGATCAGAAGTATGAGCTGCTCGGACGCGAAATGGATTCCCGGATGGATTCGGATATGGAGGTGCCGGAGGCGGGGGAAGTGAACGATGATCTGCTGCGGCTGATCTTCATGACCTGCCATCCGGTTCTTTCCCCTGAGGCGCGCGTAGCTCTGACGCTGCGTTTGCTCGGCGGATTAACGACAGCGGAGATTGCTCACGCCTATCTTGTGCCTGAACCGACGATCGCGCAGCGAATCGTTCGTGCCAAACGGACGCTGTCGGCGACCCGGGTGGCATTCGAGATTCCTCAGGGAGCCGAGCTTAAACCGCGGTTGTCATCGGTTCTTGAGGTCATCTATCTCATGTTTAACGAGGGGTATGCAGCGTCTTCGGGCAGCCAGTGGATTCGTCCCCTGCTGTGCCAGGAAGCGCTTCGGATCGGGCGGGTGCTGGCAGAGATCGCGCCGACGGAGGCCGAGGTGCATGGATTGGTTGCGTTAATGGAATTTCAATCCTCTAGGTTCAAGTCCCGGGTCAATGCGGAGGGGGAGCCTGTCCTGCTCATGGATCAGAATCGGGCCTTGTGGGATCATTTATTGATTCGGCGCGGTTTTGCCGCTCTGGATCGGATCGAGCGGTTGGGTGGAATGACGGGACCTTACGCTATACAAGCTGCCATCTCCGCTTGTCATGCCGGAGCGCCCACTGCAGCAGAGACCGATTGGATTCGCATCTCCGCGTTATATGAGGCCTTGGCCCAGGTTTCTCCTTCGCCCATCGTGGAATTGAACCGGGCCGTGGCCCTCTCCATGGCTTTCGGTCCGGAGATCGGGCTTGAGATCGTGGATGTTTTACGTGGCGAGCCGGCCTTGAAGGGATACCATCTCCTCCCGAGCGTAAGGGGAGACCTGCTCTTCAAGCTGGGACGTCTGGACGAAGCCTGCGCGGAGTTCAAGCTGGCCGCATCGCTAACGGATAACCTGAGGGAACGTGCTTTGCTGCTTGACCGTGCGGCAGAATGCCTGTCAGCGGAGTCCTAAGACAAACTAAAGAAACTTTTTAAAAAAACTTTTTAAAAAAATATGAAGATGTGTCGATTACATAAAATCTCGTTCGTCATTTAGATATAAAACAAAAAAACCGAGAGGAAGATGAACATGCAAGCACAAATGGTACCTTTTATTATTTCGGAGGATGCAAGAGGTCAGGCGAATTTTTACATGCAAGCGCTGGGTGGAGAGATCGATTTGCTGACTACCTTCAAGGACATGCCGGGCATACCGGAAGTCCATCAGGATAAGGTTATGCACATGTCGTTAACGCTGGCCTGCGGCAACAAGCTGATCCTCACCGATGCGTTTCAGGAAACTGGCAAGAGCACGAGCATGGGTCTGGCCATCACGTTCGATAACGAGGAAGACGCCCGGGCTGCCTATCGCCATCTCAGCGATGGGGGTACTGAGAAATATCCTTTTGCTCTGCAGCCTTGGGGAGCCTACTACGGTGAAGTGGTGGACCGGTTCGGCATGACTTGGCAGATGGTTCATCAGGGCTGAGTTGAAAAAATACCATACTACGATACAGAGGGAGCCAATAAGATGAATCAAGAAGTTACGGATTACATTGCAGCCATTAGTGATACCTGGAAGGTGGAGGTCAGCGAGCGGCTTCGGGAGCTTGTGCACGGCACGATCCCGGACGTTTCGGAACGGCTTCAATACAAAAAGCCCCATTTTCTGAAAAACGGAAAATATGCAGCCGTGATCAGCGTCGCGAAGAGCGCCGTAAGCTTTACGATTTTCAATGCGGATGGCCTGGATTGGCCTGAAGCGTCGTTTGAAGGACCGCCTGAGCGAAAGACCATCAAAATTTCGTCCGGGCAGCATGTCGATTATGATGCGCTCGGATCCTTGTTGAAGCAGGCATCCGACGGACTGTAAATCATATGTAGTAGGAAGCACGGATAACCGGTGTTCGAACCGTTGCTGATATCATACCGCGATCCTGTGAGGATCGCGGTATGCGTCATTACTTCTTGGTGCCGTGCTGCTTGGTCGGCAGCTTGTCGCTTGGCGTTCCTTTGCCATGATTTTCCTTGTTGCGACGGGCCTTCTCCGCATTCTCGTTCATTTTTTCCACAAAATCGTGCGTGCTTTCCATATGACGTAAGCTCCTTTTGCTCAGAATGTATGGCTTTGCCTGATCGTGCTTAATATAACCATTTCGCCCTGATCATATTTGGTGACTTTGGAGTGGATACAGATGGTGAGATTTTCGTTTGGGGGGATGAAGGGTTGTCCAGTAAGCTCGCGTTCATCATGATGGTTGGAATTATCGTTGTTCTGAGCATGGTCGGCTGCAGCGGATTTGACGAGGATGCGGGGTCTGCAGACAAGAGCTTGTACTCCGTCAAGAAACTGATGAAGCTGGATGCAGCGAAGGTGAAGGCCATTCATGTGGTTTATGGGGATGGCACACGGATGGTGCTGGATCAGAAGCAGGACATAGAACCGGTTATGGAGCGAGTGGACAATCTTCAAGCCAAGCGGATCACGGCTAACGAGAAACCGGGATTTCTGTTCTTTATGGACGTCGTGCAGGGCGAGCAGGAGGTTCGCGTGGCGAACGAGTTCGAGGTGGATGGACAATTATATGTGCTGGCGGGTCCCGAGTTGAACGATCTGAACAAGTACATGGTCGAGCTGGGTCGATCCCACAACCCTGAATTGCTGCCGGGGTACATGATAAACGATCAGGGGCCTTGAGGATGTCCCTATTGGTTTCACAGGGATCGTGAACGGAATGAAGGGAGAAGGCATTATCATCCCACGGCAAAAAAATACCCTGCCACAGGCAAACGCCCGGGCGGGGTATTTAGGGTGGGAACCCGTTCCATATTACTTCTTATGACTGATCAACAGCTCATATTTGTTTAAGGAAGCGCCTAAAATATTTTCGTTTCGGCCCCGACCGTGAGATTGCCTGAACGATTCACTGGAAGTCCAGCGTTTGAACGCTTCCTCGTCTTCCCATACCGTAGAGACCTTCAGTTCCTCTGCCTCTGCGCCTTCTTTGGCTTCGTGCCATACTTCCATCCGCACGAATCCCTCAATCTCCTGGACACCCTTCGCTTCAGCGAATCGCTGCGCAATTTCTTGTCCGAAGCCCGGTTTAACCTTAATCGAGTTTGTAACAACCAGCATGCAAGATTCCTCCTTCGATGATGACCGGATAAATTCCAAAAATGTCTAGCCCTTGCCTGTATGTCCATTATACCTGAACGGAAGGGCCGATTTCATCTTGGGTGCTAGGGAGCCACAAGAGCCACAAGAGCCACAAGAGCCTCGTAGCTGGGGCTCCCCGGCTTTAAGCCAAAGCTGCGGCATAATTAATTAAGTCACCGGAGGACCTTCTGCCGGAAACTCTGCCGCAGGTACGGCTGCAGCCGGCGTCATGACTTTGGGTTTCGCCCTGCCGCTCCATGACCAATAGGTGCCGATGCGCAGCAGCCGTTCAACGGGTCCGCTGCGGAACCGTTTCAACCAGAGCAGGCTGCCCGTTGCCAGTACAGCATAGATCAGGACGGCCAGCAGCGCTCCTTGCAGCACGCCGAGCTTGCCGAACATACCCAGCCCGAATCCGTAGAATATCAGTACGCACACAACGCTTTGCGTTAGATAGTTGGTTAGCGACATCCGTCCAACCGCTTCAAACGCCCGCATGATGACCGATTGTTTAGAAGAGAAGGCATATAGGGAAGCGAACAGATGTATATAACCCAGCGCGAGCAGAGGTCCGCCAAGCATCGTAAGTACGCCGCTCCAGCCGTGGGTGGATCCGAGCATAACCCCTGCTGTCTTTAGTCCAAGCCCGACCGGTATGAGCAGAGACCATCTTAGATACAGCTTGATCTCCATGGAGGGATGAAGGAAGCGCCCGCGTTTGGCGGCGACCATACCAAACAGGAACATTGGCGCGCTCATCAGCGGAGCAATCAGAATGACCAGCAGCATCAACCAATCCGGAAGGTCGATGGGCATTTCCTCAGTTGAACGAAAGTTCAGAATCTCGCGGTACGTGCCATTGCCGTACACCTCAATAGACTGCTTCACATAATTCTCCATACGCTCGGTTTCACCTGCCGTAGGCTCCATGGAGCCATATCCGAGGAGGGACATCAGCGCCAGTAAGAGGATCCCCCAGATCAGGATTGTTTTGGCCTTCCGTTTCACAAACAGCACCAGGAAGAGTCCGATCGCTCCGTAAAACAGCAGAATATCGCCTTCCCAGATGAATGTCGAATGGAGCAAACCGAGAACGATCAGCAGCACGGACCTGCGGAAAAAGCTGCGTCCGTATTTGAGCCCTTTGCCGATCAGGCTTTCCCGCATCTTGATCATGCTGTAACCGAACAGGAACGTGAAGATCGGCATGAAGCTGCCCTCTACGAATACTTTCAGCATGTCATGGCTGATCAGATCCAGCGTGGATGGCTGGAAGAAATGCAGCTCGTCTTTGCCGAACATGCCGTATTGAAAAATAAGCATATTGGCCATCAGGATGCCGAGCAAGCTCAAGCCGCGAATCGCATCCACGGCCGTGGAACGTTTATTTGAATTCATGTCAATCACCTCTGACACCAAGTATAAAGCTCGAAATGAAATAACTCGGAAACGGCAACCTAACTTTTTCTTAACTCTTCTAGCATTTGTTTAACTCCTGTTAAGGTTGTTGTGCTAGCATAAATGTCGGGTGAGGATAAAATGGATCAAACACGAATTTTAATTGTAGATGACGAACCTTCCATTGTGAAAATGCTGCAGATGGTGCTGCGCAAGGAAGGCTTTAACCGCATATATACGGCTTCCAGCTGTAAGGAAGCGCTTAGCGAAATCGCTGCACATGGAGCGGATATCGTGCTGCTCGATGTCATGCTGCCGGACGGCACGGGATTTGATCTCTGTCCGCAGATTCGCTCCTATGGCAGTCCGCACATTCTGTTTCTGACGGCCAAAGCGTCGGATCTGGATGTGCTGACCGGTTTTGCGATGGGCGGGGACGATTATGTCACCAAGCCCTTTAATCCGCTGGAGATTGCCGCAAGGATCAAGGCGCGTCTGCGCCGTGGCGGCATCGGGGCCACCGTGTCGGCCGAGCAGCCGGTGATACAGCGTGCATGGGATTTCGGCCGGTTTAAGGTCGATGAATCCGCCGGGGAGCTGACGGTGCTGGGAGAGCCTGTGCCTTGTCCGGCGCAGGTCTTTCAGCTGCTGCTTTATTTTTGCAAGCATCCGGGGGTCGTATTCTCCAAGTCTCAGCTGTACGAAGCCGTGTGGGGCATCGACGGCATGGGCGAGGACAACACCGTCATGGTACATATCCGCCGCATCCGTGAACGCATCGAGGAGGATCCGAGCAACCCGCAATATTTGTTGACGGTCCGGGGGCTCGGCTACAAGCTGGTTAAGGAGAAAGCCCGATGAGACTGCGCAGAAGGCTGGCCTTTCATTTTACGTACCAATTGATTGCGTTCTCGGCGTTTATGTTTTGCTTCCTGATCGTGCTCTTATTCTTCCTGATCAAACATATCAGCGAGGATGAGATCAAACGGAACTTTCCGACAGGTGTCCTGAACAGCATCGTGACCGAGACGGTGACGGAGAATGGGGAGGTCCTGCTGCAGGAACAGTGGAAGCTCCTGCTTCAAGAGAAGGAGATGTGGCTGCAAGTGGTGGATATGGACGGAAACGTGATTCTTTCCACCAATACGGCTCCGGATGTTCCGTCGGAGTACTCGGTAAGCACCTTGCTCGAGATCAAGGAGGAGCGCCGTCTCGGCGAGTACACGATGGATTGGCAGATGGATCTGACCTATGAAGAACCGCTGCTGTATCTGATCGGACGTATCGATGAGGGTTCGGACCATCTTCGGGAATGGTATGCCCATTACCAGAACGGCGGCAGGGTGAGGCCGGAGGATGAAGCGGAGCTTGAACGCGAATTAGCCGGTCTAGGCGGTTATTTGCATGTCATTGACCGGGAGGGCCGCGTTGTCCAAGCGATTGGAACAGATTCAGACAATAAGGTAAGCTACCACCCGCTGGAGATCATTACGATGCAGGAGCAGCCGGGCACGTATTCCACGCATATCGCGGTTTATCGCGATACGGACAGCGGCAACACCTGGGTATATCATACGCCGCAGGACGGGGCGCTGGAAAAAAGACCGATGATGAACGAGCTGATCCGCGTGGCGTTATGGACGATGGTCTGCGTGCTTGTGCTGTCGCTAGGGGTCGCCATATGGCATGGATATCGGTACAGCCGGCCGCTGCTGCTGTTTACCGGGTGGTTTGAGCGGATGGGGAGCGGAGCTTACGAGGAAGTGCTGACGCCGAAGGACCGGAAGCGGGTATTCCGTAAGAACGGAAAGCTGCGCACGCGCTTCAAGCTGTACAAGGAAGTGATTCATTCGTTTTACAAGATGGCGGAGCAGCTTGCCGAGACCGAGAGGGAACGGGAGCGGCTCGATCGTAACCGGGAAGAATGGATGTCCGGGATATCGCATGATTTGCGTACTCCGTTGTCCTCCATCCAGGGTTACGGCTATATGCTTGAGAATGCACCGCAGGATTGGAGTCAGGAGGAACTGCGGGAGATGGGAACGGTGATTCGGGAAAAAGGGGACTACATGCTGGAGCTGATCAATGATTTCTCGCTCGTCTTCCGTCTGAGAAGCGAGATCCGCCCGCAGGAGCTGACCCGGCTTGACCTGAATGAGCTGGTGCGCCGCTGCGTGCTGAAATACGTCAATGATGCTACGCTGGATGCGAATTTCAACTATATCGGCGGCGATGAGGCGCTGCTCGTCGACGGCAATGCCAAGTGGCTGCAGCGGTTGATGGATAACCTGATCACGAATGCCGTGAAGCATAATCCGGATGGGGTAAACGTTGAGGTCCGGGTGGAGAGACGTCCGGGCGGTGCGGCGATCGTGGTTGCGGATCAAGGCGTGGGGATGGACGAAGAGACCCGCTGCAATCTGTTCGAGCGTTACTACCGGGGAACGAATACTGAAGAGAGCATGGACGGCTCGGGACTCGGGATGAGTATCGCCAAGGCGATTGTCGAAGCACATCGGGGCCGGGTAAAGGTGTGGTCTGAAGTGGGCCGAGGAACCACCATCACCGTGCTATTGCCTGAGGCTGGCTTACAAGAAGGTGAGGGGGCTGCTGAGCGCGGCAAGGAGTAACCTTGCTGATTGGATCGGCATTTCCCGAATCGCCTCAAAAATCCTTCAACATTCCTATCCTGCTGCAGGCCCGGTTGCGCTATAATGGCTAAGCAACGACTACACTTCAGGTCCGGAGGATATTATGGGTTCTACTTCGTTTCGGCAATTGACTGGCAATGCGCGGGGCTGTCTCGTTTACGAGCCGCTGTTTCTTATTCCTTACAGTATGTTCACGACGTACACCTCGATCTACATGTACCAACTTGGGGTAACCGAGACGGGAATCGGCTGGATTACCTCCATCGGTTTGCTTGTGCAGGTGCTTTCTTCGTTTCTCAGCGGGTATTTAACGGACCGTTTAGGCAGAAAAAAAGCGCTGCTGTACTTCGACGTACTAAGCTGGACCGTGGCTACGCTGCTCTGGGCGGTTTCGCAGAACTTCTGGTTTTTTGTGATCGCGGCGGTCATCAACGGCTTTCAGAAGGTGCCGCATACCGCCTTTTACTGTCTGCTGGTGGAGGACACCGCGCCGAAGGAGCGGACCTATGTCTTTACGCTGCTGCAGCTGATTAGCGTTGTCGGCGGCTTGTTTGCACCGATCGGCGGGCTGCTGGTGTATCATTTCACGCTTGTGCCCGGGGTGCGCATCATGTTCGTGTTGGCCTGTATCCTGATGACGATCCAGTTCATCGGGCGCCACTATGCGACAAGGGAGACGGATATCGGTTACCGCAAGATGAAAGAAACGAAGGCAATGAGCCTGCGGGAGGGGATGTCCGACTATGCTTCGGTGATGAAGAGCATGCTCGGAAACCCGCTGCTGCTGATGATCTTCGGGGTGTATATATTATTTAATTTTCAGATGACGGTGAAGACGACCTACGTCTCCATTTTCATGGTGGAATATTTGCATTTGGGGAGCGGCCTGATCTCCGTCTTTCCGGCATTCTCCTCCGTAATTATGCTCATATTCATGCGGTGGATCATGCCCCGAATCGGAGAGCAGCATGTGCACCGGACGATGGTATGGGGGTTCGTTATATCGGTATTGTCCAATGTCATACTGGTGTTTGCGCCGCAAGGGGATCTGCTGGTGCTGAGCTTGAGTACCGTCATTGCCGCAATCGGCACCATGATGACGTACCCATACTTGGAGACTGCGGTGGCCAACGCCATTGACGATGAGAATCGCGCCAAAATATTCGCGCTGCTCCAGGTGCTCATCCTCATTGTCATTTCGCCATCCGGCATCATTGGCGGCTGGGCATATGGAGTTGATCCGAGAATTCCCTTCTTGCTAGTTGCCGGGGCATTTGTGATCAGCATCCCGCTTATGCTGCTGTACGGCAAAAAGGTAAAGGCGGCGCCTGTTGAAGCCGGAGCTTAAGATAGGCATGAGATTGAGCTCATGGTTAAAAAAGGTTGGGTGTGCATTTTAAGCGGCGAAAAGCGAAGAAATATGAATGGAGAGGCACTCCGGGCGAGGAGGAGCCTCTTTTTTGCGTTGGTTATTGCAATTTGGTTAGCGTTCACTTATGATATGAGCATGAAAAAGAAACCACATTTCGATAGCAAGAAGAAGGATATTTTGCAGGCTGCCATGAAGCTCTTCGCGGAGAAGGGCGTGGACGGCGTATCGGTGAAGGAGATCGGCGCGGCGGCGGGCGTAACGGATGCGGCGATCTATAAGCATTTTACGAATAAGGATGCCGTGGCAGCGGAGGCGTTCGAGGAATACTGCAGCAGCTATACGCGTCTGGTGGATGATTATGCGTCCCGCCCCGGCTTGTTTACAGAGCGGCTGTCGGCGCTCGTCACCCGGGTGCTGGCTTCGTATGACGAGGATAAATACGGCTTGCTGCTCTTGTCCCAGCATCACGAGCTGTTTACGGAGGTGCTCAAGAGCAGAGGACGCCAGCCGCTGGACGCCTTGCATGATCTGCTTGAGCAAGCGGTCTTGCAGCGGGATATTCCGCCGCAGAATACGCGGTTAACCTCCGTGTTGATCATCGGTGCATTCAACCAGTTGGCGATCGCAACGATGCAAGGGGAGCTGGAGGAACCTTTGTCGCCGCTGGCATCTGAAGTGACGGCGCATTTATTGGCATTAACAGGTTTGGGAAAAGGTCCGGCGTGACCTTTTCTTTTTACCATTAGGTTAGTGTTTGTTAACCAAATTACGAGGGGGAAGAAACATATGAAAAAGGTTTTAATTATTCAAGGCAATCCCATTGCGAACAGCTATGGCAGCCTGCTGGCCGAGGTCTATGCGAGGGGGGCGGCCGAATCTGGGGCGGAGGTGCGGGAGCTGGTGCTTGCGGAGCTGGAGTTTGACCTGAATCTCTCCGGCGGCTATGAGGGTAAACAACCGCTGGAGCCGGATCTGCAAAAAGCGCAGGAACTGATCTCTTGGGCGGATCACCTGGTATTTGTGTACCCGAATTGGTGGGGCGGCATGCCGGCACTGCTCAAAGGGTTCATCGACCGGGTGTTTCTGCCGGGCTTTGCCTTTAAATACCGCAAGAACTCGCCCTTGCCGGAGCAGCTGCTCAAAGGGAAGACGGCCCGTCTGATCGTCACGATGGATTCGCCGTACGTCTACTACCGTTTCTATCTCGGCCAGCCGGGGCATCAAATGATGAAACATTCCATTCTGAAGTTTTGCGGCGTAGGCAGTGTGCGTGCCACGAACATTACGCAGCTTCGCAAAATGCCTGAAGTGGCAAGAAAGCAATGGCTTGAGCGTGTACACAGAATGGGACGGAAATTGGCCTAAAGCTGGCAGAGTGTGTGATGTACAGTTCCTTCCAATGGCTTGACTTCTCGGGCAGGAGGATTATAATTCATACAACAAATGAAACGAAAAGAATGGAAGGGTACGTTTTTTCAAAATCAAATCTTGATGTATATGCCGGGGAATAGGGCCCAGGCGTTTCTACCAGGTTACCGTAAATGACTTGACTACATGAAGGTTGAGAATCCCACCACCTAGCTAAAGCTCCGCAATTATGGAAGCCGGGCTGGAAAATCATCTTGATTGGAATCCGGCAGGTTTTAACGGATGAGGTGATGTGCAGACTAGATAGCATACCATTGCTGATGCACGGGACTTCTCTTCCTCTATGGATATAAGTACAGGCACCCCGGGCAGATACGCTGCCCGGGGTGTTTGGCGTGTTATACAGCGGATCGATTTTGTATTCTTACCGTTCATTAAAAAAAAGGGGAGCGTGCAATCATCATGAGTTCAATCCAGAGACAGAAACGATACGAGGTCAGCCGGCAGCTGGGGAAGGTTGCCTTAGGACAGGAGCCAGCCGATCTGGTCATCAAGAGCGGCACGCTGGTAAATGTGTTTACAGGCGAGCTTCAGGAGCGAGTGGACGTGGCCATGGCCTCCGGGCGCATTGCTTATATCGGCAACGCGGATCACACGATCGGGGAGGGGACTCGGGTCATCGAAGCGAATGGCCGATATATCTCGCCGGGCCTGCTCGACGGCCATATGCATGTGGAGAGCACGATGCTCACCGTGACCGAGTTTGCCAAGGCGGCTATCGTTAGCGGAACGACAGGGGTATATATGGATCCCCATGAGATTGCCAACGTATTCGGCATGGAGGGCGTGCGCTGGATGCACGAGGAAGGGCAGCAGCTGCCGATGAAGGTGTTCACCACCATACCTTCGTGTGTGCCGTCAACCTTCGATCTGGAGGATGCCGGGGCGCAGCTGGGCGTAGCCGACATTGAGGAAGGGCTGACATGGCCCGGTGTTGCCGGGCTTGGCGAAGTGATGAATTTCCCGGGCGTCGTGTATGGCGATCCGACCATGAGCGGGGAGATCGAAGCCACGCTGCGTGCAGGCAAGACGGTGACCGGGCATTTTCCGGCAGAGGACGACCGGATGCTGCAGGCATATATGGCAACCGGCGTAAGCTCCGACCATGAGACGGTAACCCGGGAGCAGGCTTTGGAGAAGGTTCGCCTCGGCATGCACCTGATGATCCGCGAGGGTTCGGCTTGGCAGGATGTGAAGGAAGTTGTTAAGGTCATAACGGAAGATAAGGTGCGCACAGACAATATTTCTCTGGTTACGGATGATGTGTATCCGCAGACGCTGTTGAGACTCGGACATATGAACCATGTGGTCCGCCGCGCTATGGAAGAGGGCGTGGACCCGGTTACGGCGATCCAGCTGGGAACGATCAACGTGGCTCGTTATTTCGGGATGGACATGGAGCTTGGCAGCATTTCACCTGGCAAAACGGCGGATATATTGCTGATTGATGATCTGTTGAGCATGGTCCCTTCCGTTGTGATCACGGATGGCGAAGTGGTTGCAGAGAACGGCCGACTCGTGAAGGCGTTCCCTGTATATCAATACCCGGAAAAAGCCTTTAACTCGGTCAAACTGCAGCGTTCGCTTACTGCGGATGACTTTCTGCTGCGCAGCAAATTCGATGCAACTCGCACGGAAGTGAACGTGGTGCGCGTCATCGAGAACAGCGCCCGTACCGCTAAAATGACGGCGGTGCTCTCCGTGGAGCAGGGCGTCATCCAGCCAGACCTGGATCAGGACGTGGTTCAGCTGGCATGCATTGAGCGCCACGGCACGACGGGACAAATCTCGCTCGGTTTTGCGAGCGGCTTCGGACTGAAGTCCGGCGCAGTTGCGTCCACGGTAGCGCATGACAGCCACAATCTGCTTGTGATGGGCACAAATGCCGAGGATATGGCACTCGCGGCGAATGAGCTGGCGGCGTGCGGTGGCGGCATGATCGTAGTACGGGACGGCAAGGTGCTGGCGAAGGTGGCGATGCCGATTGCCGGTTTGCTGGCGGACCGTCCGGTTGAGATCGTAGCGGAGGAGGTCGCTGCCTTGGAGGAAGCTTGGAAGGAGCTCGGATGCTACATTCATGCCCCGTTCATGACCTTCTCGCTCATTGCGCTGCCGGTGATTCCGGAAATCCGCATAACCAACCGCGGGATCGCGGACGTAACGGAATTCAAGCTCATCGAGACCGAGATTGGCGCGGTTCAATAAGGGCGCAGATACACCGAAGCAGGCTGGCCTTCATGTCAGCCTGCTTTTTATATTGTAAATACAGGCTTTTAAATCGCGAGCAGAGGCAGCGAGTCCTTTCCATTTTCCTCGATGTGCACAAAATCGCAATTCACTTAGTGATTTTCGTCACAAATTTATAACTTTTTGCTCCAGTTTCAGTCCTGATATTGTGATGTTTATCACAATCCTTTAGGGCGTGGTCTGCGACAATACAAAAAGAATCAAATTTGAAGTGATCACGTGAGCTAAAGGAAGGGGTATCTGATATGGATCCGGTTATGCTGGCGCGAATTCAATTCGCATCGACAACCATTTTTCACTTTATTTTCGTACCGTTGTCCATCGGGTTGGCGTTTCTGATTGCCATCATGGAGACGATGTATGTTGTTAAAGGCCAGGAAGTCTACAAGAAAATGGCGAAGTTCTGGGGAAAGCTGTTCCTGATTAACTTTGCGGTCGGGGTTGTGACAGGGATTCTGCAGGAATTCCAGTTCGGCATGAACTGGTCGGATTACTCAAGGTTTGTCGGGGACGTATTTGGCGCACCGCTTGCCATTGAAGCATTGCTGGCGTTTTTCCTAGAGTCGACGTTTATTGGACTGTGGATATTCGGTTGGGACCGTTTATCAAAGAAGGTCCATCTGCTTAGTATCTGGCTGGTGTCCTTCGGCACCCTGATGTCCGCATTCTGGATTCTGGCAGCGAATTCGTTCATGCAGCGTCCCGTCGGATTCGAGATGAATAATGGGCGGGCGGAGATGAATGATTTCTTCGCACTGATTACGAACGGTCAGCTGTTGGTGGAGTTCCCGCACACGATCTTCGGGGCACTGGCAACCGGGGCGTTCCTCGTTGCAGGTGTGAGTGCCTACAAGCTGATGAAGAAGCAGGATCTGGATTTCTTTAAGAAATCATTTCACATCGCCATCGTGATTGGCCTCATTACCTCTATTCTGGTTGCGGTATTCGGTCACCAGCAGGCGCAGTATTTGGTGGATACGCAGCCGATGAAGATGGCCGCTGCGGAGAGCCTGTGGGAAACGAGCGATGATCCTGCGCCTTGGACGGTCATTGCGGCCATCGATCCGGATAAGCAGGAGAACACGATGGAGTTTAAAATCCCGTATTTGCTCAGCTTTTTGTCCTACAGCAAGTTTTCCGGTGAAGTCATCGGGATGAAGGAGCTGCAGGCGCAGTACGAACAGCAATATGGTCCTGGAGACTATATTCCGCCGGTTCGTACCACCTTCTGGAGCTTCCGGATTATGGTGGCCGCTGGCAGCGTCATGATTCTGCTGGGATTGTACGGAGCGTGGCTGATGCTGCGCAAAAAGGTCGAGAAGGCCGGCAAATGGTTCCTCAGACTGATGCTGCTCGGCATTTCGCTGCCGTTCATCGCCAATACGTCGGGATGGATCATGACGGAGATCGGACGCCAGCCTTGGACGGTATTCGGACTGATCACTACGGAGAACAGTGTTTCACCGAACGTCAGCGCAGGCTCGATCCTGTTCTCGCTGATCATGTTTACTGCCATTTATGCGGTGCTGGCAGCCGTTATGGCGTATCTATTTATCAAAGTCATTAAGAAAGGACCGTATGCGGCGGAGGAAGAGGACCACCACGCAAGCGATCCGTTTAATAAGGAGGGCTACAATGCTGTCTCTTAACGAACTGTGGTTTGTGCTCGTTGCCGTCTTGTTTATAGGGTTCTTCTTCTTGGAGGGTTTCGACTTCGGGGTCGGGATGTCCACGCAGCTGCTGGCCAAAAATGATACCCAGCGCCGGGTGCTGATCAACTCGATCGGCCCGTTCTGGGACGCCAACGAGGTCTGGCTGCTGACGGCGGGCGGCGCCATGTTCGCCGCCTTCCCGAACTGGTATGCGACGCTGTTCAGCGGCTTCTACATTCCGCTTGTCTTTCTTCTGCTGGCCTTGATCGGGCGCGGGGTGGCCTTTGAATTCCGCGGCAAGGTGGGCGATGTTCGCTGGAAACGGGTGTGGGACGGTGCGATCTTCACCGGCAGCGTGCTTCCGCCATTTCTGCTCGGCGTTGTCTTTGCCTGCCTGATTCAGGGGCTCCCCATTAACGAGGAGATGCAGCTGCATGCCGGATTGTTTGATGTTGTGAATGGCTATACTGTGGTTGGCGGACTGACGATGGTGATGCTCTGCCTGCTGCATGGCTTGATGTTCACAACACTGCGCACGATGGGGGATCTTCAGGAACGGGCGCGCCGTATGGCCCGGAGACTCCTGCTTCCCGTAGCGGCCCTGTTCGTGGCATTCGGGGTGATGACGTATTTCATGACCGATATCTTCGTGAAGCGTGGCGTGGCGTTAACCGTGCTGCTGGTGCTGGCTTTGCTCGCATTCCTGCTGGGCGGATATTTCATGAACATCAAGCGGGACGGCTGGGCTTTCGGGATGACCGGGGCGGTTATCGCCCTGCTGGTAACGTCCGTGTTCGTGGGCTTGTTCCCGCGCGTGATGGTCAGCTCCATCCATTCCGCATTTGACCTGACTATTTATAATGCGGCCTCCGGACCGTATTCCCTCAAGATTATGACGATTGTGGCGGTCACGCTGCTGCCTTTCGTATTGGGCTATCAAATTTGGAGTTACTTCGTTTTCCACAAGCGGGTACATGAGAAGGAGCATTTGGAGTACTGATGGGAAAAGATCTGCTGGGATACAAAGGCGCCAAGACGGTATTCTTCCTTGTCGCCGTATGTACCCTGGCACAGAGCATGGCCATCCTCCTGCAAGCCAAGTGGCTGGCGGAAGCCGTATCCGCCCTGTTTGCGGGATCAACGCTGCAGGAGCAGGGGGAGACCATTGCCTTGTTCCTGCTTGCATTTCTGGCACGCCACGGCATCTCGGCTGTGCAGCAAGGATTCGCACAGCGCTTTGCCGAGGAGACGGGCACGAGCCTGAGGAAGCAGCTGCTGGATGAGCTGTTTCGGAATGGGCCGTCCTTTGTCCGGTCGGAAGGAACGGGCAATGTGGTTACGCTTGTGCTGGAGGGCATCGGCAAGTTCCGCAAATATGCGGAGCTGACCATACCGCGTTTGATGGGGGCGAGCATTACCCCGGCGCTGGTATGGCTGTACGTGTTCATGACGGACCGGATATCAGGCATTATTCTGCTGGTGACCATGCCGATTCTGATCGTATTTCTCATCCTCGTAGGGCTTGCCGCGAGAAAGCAAACTGAGCAGCAGCTGGATTCCTACCGAATGCTGTCCAATCATTTTGTGGATTCGCTGAGAGGGCTCACTACCCTGAAGTTTTTGGGACAGAGCCGTAAGCACAGCGAGAGTATACAGCAGGTCAGCGAGGGATATCGTGCAGCTACCATGCGGACGCTGCGCGTGGCGTTTCTGTCGTCCTTCGCACTGGATTTCTTTACGATGCTGTCCGTGGCATCTGTTGCGGTAAACCTGGGCTTGCGCCTCATAAACGGCAGCCTGGAGCTGCTGCCCGCGCTGCTCATCCTGATCCTGGCACCGGAGTATTTCCTACCGGTGCGCATGGTCGGGGCGGACTTTCATGCCACGCTGGACGGCAAGCAGGCAGGGGAAGCGATGCAATCCATGATTCAAGAGGCCCGGAAAGGGCGTTTGGGTGGAATCTCGGGTTCTGTTGCTGCGGAGGGTTCGGTCAATGGAGCAGGTCCATTCGAGCCAACTGGAGCGCTTGAAACCCCGGCGGCAGGAACGATGGAACGGACCTCAACGGGCTTAACATTTAAAATTCAAAATAATTTCTCTAATTCCAGCCTCAGACCGCAGCCGCGATTCCAATGGGATCACCAAAGCGTGCTGGAGCTGTCCGGAATCGGCCTCAGGCACGAAGAGTTGGGGCCGGCCTCCTTGGAGGATGTCAGCTTCCGGATACCGGGTCAACGCAAGATCGGCATCGTCGGGGAGAGCGGGGCCGGCAAATCCACGCTCATCGAGCTACTGGGTGGATTTATGGCGCCTACATCTGGCGTGATGGAGCTAAACGGCGTGAAGCTGGAGGACAGAAACCGGCGGGCGTGGCGGACCGAGGTCACCTATATGCCGCAGCAGCCGTATTTATTCGGTGCTACCTTGGCGGATAATGTGCGCTTCTATGCACCGGAGGCGTCCACAGCGCAAGTCGAAGCAGCGGTAGAAGCGGCGGGACTGTCAGATCTGGTGAAGAGCTTGCCTGGCGGACTTGAAGAGATGATCGGCGGCGGCGGGCGCGCTTTAAGCGGCGGTCAGGCACAGCGCGTGGCCTTGGCCAGAGCGCTGCTCGGCGACCGGCGGGTTCTGCTGCTGGATGAGCCGACGGCCCACTTGGATATCGAGACGGAATACGAGCTGAAGGAGACGATGCTTTCCCTTTTTCAAGATAAGTGGGTATTCCTCGCGACGCACAGACTGCACTGGATGCAGGATATGGATTACATCATCGTTCTGCATCAGGGGCGGGTGGCGGAAACGGGAACCCATGAGGAGCTTATCGCTCGGCAAGGCGTCTATTATGGGTTGATTACATCGCAGATGGAGGGAGTACAATGAAGCAGGAATCGTGGTTTCGGCCTTATGTAACGGCAAACTTCTGGCGCTTTCTGCTGATTGTGTTGCTTGGTGTGCTCACGATCCTGTTCGCCGGGATGCTGATGTTCACATCCGGGTATTTGATCTCCAAGTCCGCCCTACGGCCGGAAAATATCCTGATGGTATACGTGCCGACCGTAGGGGTTCGGACCTTCGGCATCGGACGCGCGGTCATCCATTACGTGGAGCGCCTGGTGGGGCATGACACGATTCTCCGCATCCTGTCCCAGATGCGCCTGCGGCTGTACCGCATTCTGGAACCGCAAGCCCTCCGTTTATCCTCCCGGTACCGCACCGGGGATCTGCTGGGCGTGCTCTCCGATGATATCGAGTATTTGCAGGACGTCTATATTCGTACGGTCTTTCCATCGATTGTTGCGCTTGTGTTATACGCCGGGGTCATTCTGGCCGTCGGCCTGTTTGATCCGGCATTTGCCCTTCTGCTCGCGCTGTATGCAGCCGTGCTGATTCTGGTACTGCCGCTCGTTTCCCTGCTGCTCACCAAGCGGAAGAACCGGGAAATGAAGCAGGCCCGAAGCAACCTCTACCAGAAGCTGACCGACGCGGTACTGGGCATTCATGAATGGTATGTCAGCGGCCGGCAGGCGGAATTCCTGACCGGATATGAGGCGGATGAAGCGGAGGTCGACCGGACCGATCGCTCTCTCAAGCGCTGGTCGCGTCTTCGGGCTTTTATCGGCCAATGCGTGGTTGCCGTGACGGTGGTATCGATGGTGTATTGGTCAGGAAGGCAGTATGCGGACGGCTCGATCGATGTTACGCTGATCGCGGCTTGCGTGCTGGTTGTGTTCCCGTTAATGGACGCATTCCTGCCGGTATCCGAAGCCGTGGAGCGGATTCCGCAGTACGGCCAATCGGTCGCAAGACTTCAGGCGATAGAAAGCGCCGAAACATCTGAAGGGAAACGGAATCGGGGTCAACAGCTCAATAAGGGAGAGATCGAATCTGTCATAAGCAGCGGTGTCCAAGTGAAGGCGGATGGCGTCAGCTTCCGTTATGATCAGGCGGCAGGCGGCAAATCCGGGCTGGAACGATCCGGTATGAATGGGGAAGGGGCTACGTTAACGGATGTATCCCTGGATATTCCTCCTGGGGCCAAGGTAGCCATTATAGGGCGTTCAGGTGCTGGCAAATCCACCCTGCTGCAGCTGATTCAGGGTGTGCTGGCACCCTCAGGGGGCAGCCTGACTTTAGGCGGAGTGGATTCCGTGCGGTTTGGCGATGAGATATCTTCCGTTATTTCGGTGTTGAACCAGAGTCCGCATTTGTTCGATACGACGCTAGCAAACAACATCCGGCTCGGACAGCCGGATGCCACGGAAGCGGAAATACGGGACGCGGTTGCATTGGCACGGCTAGAACCGTTGGTGGCTTCCCTTCCGGAAGGTCTTCGCACCCGAATGCAGGAAGCCGGGCAGCGTTTCTCCGGAGGAGAGCGCCAGCGTGTGGCTTTGGCCCGAATCCTGCTGCAGAAAACACCCGTTGTCATTCTGGATGAGCCTACGGTCGGGCTGGATCCCAAGACCGAGCGGGAACTGCTGTCCACCATATTCGCCAGCCTGCAGGACCGGACCTTGATCTGGGTGACGCATCATCTGGTCGGCGTGGAGCGCATGGACGAGATCCTTTTCATGGAAGACGGTCAAATCGTCATGCGGGGTACCCATGATGAGCTGATGCAGCGATATCCGCGGTATCGGAACCTGTACCGTTTGGATCGTCCGGCGATATAGACAGCGATAGCGATTTGCCAGCAGAAGAACCGGCCTTTTCAGGAGGGCGGTTCTTCTTTTTGTTGCCTTCTTTTTTTCTTATAAGCCCGATAAAAGATCAGAATCCACGCGCCTTCTGGAAAGATGTAACATTAGTCTTAAGCAGGATAAAAGGTTAATTACAACGTTAGGGGTGTGGTGTAGGGTGGATTCGAAACAGTTGGTGAACGTGTTTCGTCATTTTGCTGAACGGGAATGTCCGGGATCCAGTGTGTTCTATGAGTACTTGGCTGGCCATATAGCCGATGATGAAGAGCTGCTGCAAGTCGCTGCGTATGTTCCTGCAGGCCAGCCTGTCCCCAATATGCTGTTTGGCGCCGTCCAATATTTGCTGCTGCAGGGTGAGGGGCCGGATCTGAGGGCGTATTACCCGGGTCTAGTGGAGCATCCGAAGGAAATAAGCTCCTGTTATCCCTATTTTCGTTCATTTGTGCTGAAGCATCAGGCAGCCATTATCAGGATCCTGGAGAGTAAACGGGTACAGACGAACGAAGTCCGCCGCTGTGCGTATTTGTACCCGGTGTTCTGCTCGATCTATGATAAGGTCCGTAAGCCGCTTGCCTTGGTGGAGCTTGGAACCAGTGCCGGATTGCAGCTGCTGTGGGATCAGTACAGCTACTCCTATGGAGACGCGATTCGTTACGGCCTAGCGGGGTCGAAGGTTCATATTACATCGGAGATCAGGGGAGGTCGGATGCCGTTCCTGCCAGCCTCCATTCCCCCGGTGGTCTATCGGATGGGGATCGATCTGCATGTGAATGACGTGCGGAACCCGGAGCACTTTTTGTGGCTGCGGTCTTTAATCTGGCCGGGTAATCACGACAGGGTATCCATGCTGGAGCATGCGGCGGAGGTATTGAAGCAGCAGTCCGGGATACAGTTCCGGGAAGGGGACGGGACCGAACTGCTTCCCGATATCGTGAAGGGCGTCCCTGAGGAGGCCGTCATTTGCGTATTTCATACGCATGTGGCTAATCAGATCCCGGAGGCATCCAAGCAAAAGCTGCTGCATCACTTGAATGAAATCGGAAGCGTCCGCGATATCGTCCATGTCTACAACAATATGCAGGATGGCGATCTTCATGCGGACTATATCCTCGGGGGCGAGCGATGCGAGATTACGGTCGCGCGGACGGATGGGCATGCTCGCTGGTTCCAGTGGCTGTTGTGAATTGGCAATAGTGCCGTTAGCTTGATTGAAGAAGCACAGCGAATCGTGAGGCACCTGCCATTGTTCCGTGTGAGGTGACGGCGAGCAAGCGAGCCTGGAAATCAGCCGAATCAAGGCTGTACGTATGGAAGTCGCAGCTGTTCATCCGGTCTGTTTTTTTCTTGGGCAAGTCTATGTCATAATAGGGGAGATGGAATAATAAGCGCTTAAATTCAAGGAAGCCAAAGGAGGAAGTTGGGATGGATTATCGTATTGAGAAGGATACCCTGGGTGAGGTTAAAGTGCCTGCGGATAAGCTATGGGCAGCGCAGACACAGCGCAGTTCCGAGAATTTCCGGATTGGAACCGAAACGATGCCGAAGGAAATCATTCGGGCGTTTGCGATATTGAAGAAAAGCGCGGCTATCGTGAATGGCAAGCTCGGCAAGCTGGAAGCAGACAAGGTCGATGCCATTACGACCGCCGCCGATGAGATTGTGGCCGGCAAGTGGGATGAGCACTTTCCGCTGGTGGTTTGGCAGACCGGCAGCGGCACGCAGTCCAATATGAACGTGAACGAAGTCATTGCGAATCGGGCCAATCAGCTGCTTGAGCAAAAAGACAGCGCCCTGCGCGTTCATCCCAACGACGACGTCAACAAATCCCAAAGCTCTAACGATACGTTTCCGACAGCGATGCACATGGCCGCGGTCGTGGCCGTGGAAGATCATGTGCTGCCCGCGCTGCGCCGCTTGAAGAAAACGCTCGAGAAGAAAAGCGATGAATATAAGGACCTGATCAAAATCGGCCGCACGCATCTTCAAGATGCCACACCGCTGACCCTCGGACAGGAAATCAGCGGCTGGCACCGGATGCTCGAGAAGTGTGAATTGATGCTGGCTTCCGCCGTAGAACCGCTGCGTGAGCTGGCTATTGGCGGTACTGCCGTCGGCACCGGCATTAACGCACATCCGAAATTCGGAGAAATGACGGCTGCTGAAATCAGCATGCAAATTGGAAAAAGCTACACGTCAGCCAGCAACAAGTTCCATTCGCTGACCAGTCATGACGAGATTGTATTTGCCCATGGGGCGCTGAAGGCGCTGGCTGCCGATCTGATGAAGATCGCCAACGACGTTCGCTGGCTGGCAAGCGGTCCCCGTTCCGGGATTGGCGAGATCTCGATCCCTGCCAACGAACCGGGCAGCTCGATCATGCCGGGGAAAGTGAACCCAACCCAGAGCGAGGCACTGACGATGGTAGTCTGCCAAGTGATGGGCAACGATGCCACGATCGGTTTTGCAGCAAGCCAGGGTAATTTTGAGCTAAACGTCTTTAAACCGGTCATCATCTATAACTTCTTGCAGTCCGTACGCCTGCTGTCGGATGCGATGGATTCATTCGACCAGAATTGCGCGGTCGGCATCGAAGCCAACCTTGACGTTCTCCGTACGAACATGGAGCGGTCGCTGATGCTGGTGACAGCGCTGAATCCGCATATCGGATATGAGAATGCAGCGGCCATCGCAAAAAAAGCGCATAAAGAAGGGACAACGCTTCGCGAGGCGGCTCTGGCAAGCGGGCTGTTAAGCGGAGAGGATTTTGACCGGATCGTTCGTCCGGAAGAAATGATCCATCCGAAGGAGTAAGGGCGTATGTTTGGAGCTTGATCGGAAAACATGCCTCGGTTGACCCAAAACCCATTTCACCACGGTGAAATGGGTTTTGGTTTTTAGATTTTTTCTTTTCCCAAGCTCCGCAGCGGTTATAATAGGGTGTCAGGATATTGACCATGATTGATAAACCATTTGCATGAAGGACGGATGATAACTTGAAGAAACATCAATGGATTGCCACGCTGCTCTCTCTGATATGCACCGGGCTCGGGATGTTTTATATCGGGACGCCGGGTATGATTATAGGCGGAACGCTGCTTATGGCGTTTCAGGGAGCGGCTTTGTTTATTTTTTTCATGACATTGGGATTTTTGGGCCTGATTATTGGTCCGCTCGCTATTGGACTACATATTATAGGTCTGATTATACCGGTTATTTATTTCAACTACCGATCACCCAAGAAACCGATGTTCGACGAGAAGCGGAAGCGCCAACTCGCCTCTCCTTGGAAAATCGTCTTGCGGACGGTGATTGGACTTGCCCTGTTCGCCGGGTCCATCTACTCGGGGTATACCTGGGGATCGGCTCCGTTCATGAAGACGGCCGCCGAGAAACGAGAGGTCCAGGAGGCGGCAGAGTCCTATTTGGAACAGAAGTACAACGAACCCTTTAAAGTTACGGACGTGGACTATACCTGGGCCATCGGCTCATACAATCTGAGAGCCCATCCGGTACAGTCGCCTGAGCTGGAATTCACGCTTAGCAGCAATGAAGCCAGCCCTCCCAGCATATCGAATGATACATATTTGAATCTGCTGTGGGGACAGCAGCTGAGAGACCGGCTGAAACCTCTGCTGGCCGAGCTTTATCCGGACCAGGCGTTTGCGAATGCTTATGTTAACTCCGATTTCGACACCATCGAGCGTGATTATAACCAACTCGTAAATACTGACGGGAATATCAGTCAGAATATCAGTTTAATCGTATTCGCGGATCTGACGGCAGACAATCTGGCGCAAGAGAAGGAACGGGTGCTGGAGCTGATTCGGCGGCTGCCTTCGGTGGCGGTACCGGGGGAGACGGACCTTCACATTGAATATTATGGGGCGGATTTGAAGACGCCGGACCGTGTAAAGAAGCTAGAGCAGGATTTTGATATGAATGGGAAACAGAGCACCCATATTTTCAGGGAGTTTGATATTTCGAAAATCACGTCCACGGATGACATTGAAATCAGAGGACTGGAATGAGGAGTATGGAAAAATTGAAGGATTGGATTGCCTCTATTCCGATTAAAAGCCAGGCGGAGTTCGTGACTCTGCCTGGCTTTTTCAAGTATTCGTTAGGGGGAAATGGGAGCTTCAGCGCTGGGACAGATGAATGATGCGCCCTTTCTGGGTCTGCTTCATGGTCAGCTTCAGATTTAAGGCTGTGGCCATGTCTCGGACAGGTACGTAGAGGGTGTTCTTGATAAAAAGAGGGCCGTTATACTTGCTCTCATCAAGCTTGCAATGGTCCGATTCCTCGGGGCATAGCTTGGCCGGCTTATAAATATCGATATCGTTCACGTTCATCTCTTGCGTTGCCCGCCGAACGATCGTATACCCCCATCTGTCGTTGCCCCATATCGATACCGGGGGGCTGTTCGCAGCCTTCACGTCATATTGATGAAAGTTGTCCAACTCCTCCTTCAGCGTATAGGAAATTTCATACCCCATTGCATCGGCTAAGGACTTGAGCGGAACGTACGCTTTGCCTTTGTGAACAAGAACGCTAGTCATGGGGGTGCCTGCTGCCTTCACGGAATAGTTCTCTGCATCGTTAGCGGCTGCTTGTTCGCTGTTCCAGATTAGCGAAGCGGCCAGCAGGACACTTGTCAGCGCGAACAACGATATTCTTCTGAATTTCACGATCATCATAACCTCCTTCCGTTTTTCGAATGGGTATAGGCATCCAAATCAAGGAGCCTATCTATAAT
This sequence comes from Paenibacillus sp. JZ16, assembly GCF_015326965.1. Classification (NCBI taxonomy): domain Bacteria; kingdom Bacillati; phylum Bacillota; class Bacilli; order Caryophanales; family Paenibacillaceae; genus Paenibacillus; species Paenibacillus sp. JZ16. The sequence continues at coordinate 3,950,275 of NZ_CP017659.1, read as the reverse complement.
ATAAACCCTTTTTCAGGACATTTGGTTAGTTAAAATCCTGCTTATTGGAGCTGACCATATCCTACATGCTCACGGTGTTTTTCGCATCCCGATAACCGGACAGTTTGTTTACGAAGAACGTAATCAGGAACGAGCAGAGCATGCTGGCTGCCATGGAGATCAGGAAGCCAATGGTGTTATTCGATGTGATGGGACCGATAAAGGAAGGCACGTAGGCGGTTCCCCGAACGCCGAATAAACCGACGAGCATGCCGCCAAGACCTGCGGAAGCAATCGCTCCAGCAAACACGAGTTTGTTCGAAAACATGAAGGGATAGGCGGCTTCAACGAAGGTGCCAAAACCCATATTGATAGCAAACCCGGGAGCCGCTACGGCCGCTTCTCCCTTATCCCGCGGGGCGATAATGTTGGCCAGCGTGATTCCTGCGGACACCATCACCAGACCGACCATATCCACCGCGCCGAGGAAGCTGTTGCTTGTTGTCTCCATCTCCAGCAGTACAATTGGCAGGATGGCCGCATGATAAACGCCGCCAATGATCGCGGGCCAGATCAGCAGGCCTGCAATCAATCCGGCTATAGCCGGGCTCCAGGAGACAAGCGTTTCGATCAGGAAGCGGATGCCTTGCCCTGCACTCAGCGCAATCGGTGCAATGAGGAAGTAAACCAGCAGACCGGCAATCAGTCCCGATATACCGCCTGCAACAATGTTGACCGTGGTTGCGGGGAAACGCCACTCCACGCACTGACGGAATATGTAATGGACGATGATACCTGCGCCAATTCCGCCAATGATGCCTCCGATAATGCCCCCCTCGACGGAGAGGACACCTGCCACGATGCCTGCCACGATGGATACCTCGTCCAGTTCGGATACCTGTTTGGCAGCGATCACAGCAACGATGACCGGCAGCGCCTTAATCAATAGATCAAACACTTCGGTCAGCGAGGATAACCCCGGGATTTTGCTGACTGCGAGAATCAGGGCCATGCCGATAAACCCGGGGAGGGATGCCATCATAATGCCCCGAATATTGATGCGCCGCCATGGCGACGAGCTTCCGGACGCTCCGTGAAGGTTCGCGGCTGCATTTCCGATGACCGGCCGATACGTTAGTCGCCAATGCTTGCTGAGGGAAGTAACAAAGGTGACCGCGCGGGTTCGGTTGGTGGTTCCGGTGGTACCCGAAGCGGCGATGACATGCGCGCCTTTGGTTTGGATGATGGCCATGGAAGCTCCGCCAGTACCGGTCACTGGCAATCGGAACTTGGCAGCAGCCTCAATGGCGTGCCGGTTGCTGCCCTCAGGGTCGGCACTCATAACGATGATGCCGTCAATCTCGCCGAGTTCAATCTGCTCGGCAATCTCCCGGTCCAGCCGTTCAGCCGCCTGATTGACCTGCTTAAGAGTGCCCTCGGCAATAACGATGGGCTCCCCTTGAGAAATGCTCCAGCTGTAAAGCGCGGCGGGCGTTGTATCCTTGGCTGCATCCATGGAGACCTGGGCAGCAATAAACTGCAGCGCCCCGCAGGACAGGCCTGCGCTCTCCAGCTGCATCAATATCTCATCCAGCAGCTTGCGCGGGTCTTTGCCGCCGAGATTGTACAGATTGCCCCCGCTGCTCCCAATGATAGCGATTTGACGATTCATGACTTGCTGCCCCCCATATGTATAAAATTCGATTATTTCTATATTACAGCAGAGTTATAACTTGTTAAAGTGTTAAAATGCCATTCCGGTATACGAAAAGCCGCCATGCATAACCCGGTAAGGCTGCATGGCGGCATGGCTATCTGTTATCTATTCGTTGTTTTCGCTTGCAGCTGCGACGGCAGCTGCCTCTTCCGCTGCTGTTTCGGCTGTTTCTTTAACAATTTGCAGCTTCGTGTAGCGGTGGGTCTTCTTCTCGATGATGGTAAACGTCAGTTCACCGTAAGTCCATGTATCGCCTTTGGCAAGCTCGGAGTTATGTCCGTACAGCCAGCCGCCGATCGTATCCAGGTCATCGGTGCTCAGGTCGATGTGAAGCAGATCGTTGATCCGGTTAATGGATACCTTGCCGTCGGCAATAATGCGGTTCGGCTCAGGCTGGGTCAACTCGCGTTCTTCATCCTCGTCGAATTCGTCGCGGATTTCGCCGACGATCTCCTCGAGAATATCCTCGATCGTGATCATCCCCGAGGTGCCGCCGTATTCATCGATCAGGATGGCCATATGCGTGCCTTCCTGCTGCATTTTCCGAAGCAATTTCTTGATCGGTATCGCTTCGGATACCGTCATGGCCGGATGAATCAGCTTGGTCAAGTCGATGTTGGAATTGTCATCAAACTCCAGAAAGAACTGCTTGGTGTTCACCATGCCGACGATCTGGTCCTTGTCACCGCGTACAACCGGAAAACGGGTGTACTGCTCGCGCTTGATGATCTGCAGATTAGTGGCAAGCGGCTTATCGACATACAGGCAGATCATATCGGTACGGGGTACCATAATTTCTTTGGCAAGCATATCATCAAAAGCAAAAATTCGGCTTACATAACCGTATTCAGCTTGGTTGATCTTTCCGCTCTCATAACTGTCGCTCAGAATCATGCGGAGTTCTTCTTCCGAGTGAGCTTCCTCGTGCTCACTGGCGGGATGCATGCCGAACAGACGAACGATTTTGTTGGCGGATCCGTTCAGCAACCAGATGAACGGGTACATGATCCGGTTAAACCAGATAATAGGTGTCGCACAGAGGAACGACACGGCTTCCGCTTTATTAATAGCAATCGTCTTCGGCGCAAGTTCACCGATAACGACGTGAATATAAGTCATGATAATAAATGCAAGCAAAAACGAGATTAGCGATCCGATGGCCGCAGGAATTGCAAAGCTATCAAACACCGGGTGAAGAATTTTCTCGATGGTCGGTTCCCCGAGCCAACCAAGACCGAGCGCCGTGATGGTAATTCCCAGCTGACACGCGGACAGATATCCATCCAGATTCGAAGTTACCTTTTTGACGGCAAGCGCGCCTTTGCGCCCTTCCATTACCAATTGGTCTACCCGGCTGGGGCGAAGTCTTATGATAGCAAATTCCGTCATAACGAAAAAAGCGGTAGCTGCGATAAGCACAGCGACTAAGAATAAATTTAAGCCTATACTGTCATCCAAACAAAACACATCCTTTTTTATCTGATCCGAATTAGTTTTTTATTAACCATCACTTACTATGCATGGCTGTCAACATAATTCGACCGGAATTTTAAAGGGTCTAGTTTCATGTGCTTTAGGAGCAGAAACATATCGGTATCCGTGCGGCATGTAACGTTATGCAAGGAAAGCAGAGACACATGGAATTTTGACTCCAGCATCAACCGAACGGGTTCCGGGCTCTTGGGCACCGGCGTTGGCGATGGAAGAGTCCCTTCAGACGCTTCCATTCCCTGCGTAGCAGCAGCGGAATCGGAAATGTCCACCAGGGGGACATGCGTAAAGGAAGCAATCAGAAGAAGGCCAAGTGTTGAACATATAATTCTGTTTATCCTTCGTATGGGGTCCAAGTCGGATCGTCACTCCTACAATTCATAATCGATTTGTTCATAAAAAATATATGGCTTAATTGTCAGCGTATGAGTATGAGTCATTTAAGTTGTTGTACGTAATTTCACCACGAATGCGGGTTTCAAAACAAGGTATATTGCTAAGATTATAAAATTTATAGTTTTCAGCGAAGCGTAAGCAACTCTTTAATCGCATTTATAGTTTTGGGGTCCCCGCAAAGTATTTGGAATAAGCATCGAAGCATAGGCTCCACTTTGTGGGGCTATTTTATTAATCATAAGAAAAAGTAAGCCACTATGTCAAATAACCGTCGCCCTCGGGTTGAAAAACCTTATGCATCAAGGGATGCCGGCGATTCTCTGCCAAACACAAAAAAGGACAACCCTTTCGATTTATCGAAAGAGTTGTCCTATTAAGCAACGGGCTATTTATGGTATGGCAGCTGTTTGATATAGCTGTCCGACAGATGGAGCAGCTGCAGCGCGCGTTCGAATTCTTCCTTGGTCGCCTGGGTCCTCTTCTCGTCCGCGTTCGGAAGCGGATGCTTGGTTCCATCCTCAAAGCCGATTCCCGGGATATACAGGGTCGTATTGTTAATAAAGGTACCGGAAGGAAGGTAATACCTTTCCGGCAGCAAGTTATTATCGGTGTTGTTTAACAGATCCTGGCCGAAATGAAGCTGATTGTCCATCGATACGCCGAGCAGGTTAGCCACCGTTGGCAAGAGGTCGATCTGCCCGCCGACTTGCTCCTTGACTTCCGGCTGAAGGCCTTTTCCATGGATCATAAGCGGGATATTGATCATATCGCCGGAGTTATAATCACGGCCATAAATTTCGTGCATCAGCTCTTTATCCTTGTTGTCCAAGGAATAAATCGGCAGTCCGAGGTGGTCTCCGTAGAGAACAATCAGGCTGTTATCCCACACGCCGTCTTTCTTCAGCTGCTCAATGAATTTACCAAGCGCATCATCGGCGTAATTCTGCGAACGGATGTAGTCGCCGACGAAGGTGCCTTCATAACGCTCCGGCAGCGTCATCCGATATTTATCTTCAGGAATCGTGAACGGATGGTGAGCCGACATGGAAATGACATGGCTATAGAACGGTTTATCGGCTTCGTTCATCTTCTTCAGCTCGGCTGCGGTTTTGGAATACAGGGCATCATCCGAGGCACCGAAGAACAGCTTATCTTCATCGCCGAAGAATGCTTTATCGTAATAACGGTTGAAACCGAGCGCCTTGTACAGCTCTCCACGATTCCAGAATTCCACCACATTGGTGTGGAAAGTGGCGGTATCATAACCTTCCCCTTGCAGCAATCTCGGCAGGCTTGGCAGAACTCTGTCGGCATAATGCTGCGTTGCCGCTCCCCGCGGTGGAATGTAGAAGGATGTATTCACCACAAACTCGGCATCCGAGGTATTACCTTGGCCGACATTCTGGTAGAAGTTCGGGAAGTATTGGCTCTCGCGGGCCAGCTTGTTGATGTTAGGCGTAATTTCCTTGCCGTCAATCTTGAGGTCGACCAGGAACTCCTGGAAGGACTCCATCTGGATAATGATCAGGTTCTTCCCTTTGGCGACACCTGAGAGCAGGGCTTCCTGATCAGCCGCCTTGAGGCCCTTCAATCCGTTGACTTTATCCTGCGTGATGGTCTTGGCATCCACGAGCTCTTTGTTCTCCTGCTGGAAAATCGTATAGGCCTCATAGTTGAGAATGCCCATCTCCTGCGCCTTCACGATTTCGTTCATGCTTGCGCGGTTCGGCATAATCTGGAACAGGCACAGCATTAAAGAGACAACGAAAACAATAGGGATAATCTTGCGCTTTTCCTTCTTGGCATGCCGAATCTTCCATTTTTTGACGCGGTCACTTCGCCATAATAGAAAAAACATACCGATGATATCCGTGAAGATCAGCAGATAGTAAGGGTCCATCAAGGAGAATACGCTATTGCTTACCGCGGTTACCTGATTGACCTGCTCCAGCGCGTGATACGTAACAATGACACCGTAATATTTATAATACATAATGGCTGCGAAGAATATGGCGGTCAGCAATAAGTTAACACTCATATAGGCGGCGAGCTTTCGCTTGGAAGCGAACCATTCGATTAAGCTGAATGCAAGCCAAATAAAAGGAATTTCCGTAATGAGCGGCTTCCATGGCATGACATCATCAAAAATGACCATCCAGGCCAGGTAGCTTTTGAGCAGCATAATGACAGAGAAAAATATAAAAGGCTTCGTAATCGTTAACCGAAACCGCGAGGTGGAAAACACCTGTATCGCCTTCCTTTCAATGCCGCGGTATACCTAATTCTAGAACTCCAGCGGCCATTCGTTATTTAAGAATCGATAGACGTTATTCTTACTGTTGATATACATTCCGTATACCATTTATTTTACAAAACTAATGAACAGAACTTATTATGACCTCTTCGGAGGAGGTTGTCAAAGAGTTAAAGTAAGTCCCCAAGCTTCTTATAACAACATAAAATAGACAGCCCAAAAAACCGGCCATCGCCGGTTTTGTCAGGGTCTCAGCAATATTAATAAAGAAAGGACATAATCAGTGGTGCGGTTCCGAGGGTGAAGAGAGCGGCAACGATCATCGAAATGCTGGAGATCGTCCCCGAAAGGGAGCTGAATTCGAATGCCTTGGAGGTGCCGGTTCCATGGGCGCTGGTCCCAAACAGCACACCTCTTGCGATATCGCCCCGAATCCGGAAGATCCGCATGACGGCCGGTCCGATCATGGAGCCTAGAATCCCGGTCATAATGACAAAAACGGCGGTCATGTTCGGCACCCCTCCAATGACCTCCGAGACGTTCATGGCAATCGGCGTTGTTATGGAGCGCGGCACGAGACTGGTGGCGAGCGAGCTGTTCAGGTGCATCCATTTTGCGAGAAATGCGGAGGATATCATCGCAAGTACCGATCCGGTCAGCACGCTGAGCATAATCTCGGCCGCATGCTTTTTAAGGGTTTGGAAGTTTTTGTACAAAGGCACGGCAAAAGCGATTGTAGCCGGTCCAAGCAGCTTGCTGATCCACTGCGCCCCTTCATTGTATGATTCATAGGATACGCCTGTTTGTGTCAATATCACAACAATTAGTACAGGAGTAATGAGGAGCGGTGACAAATAGACCTTTGGCAGGCGGCGATACAGTTTTTTGGCCCCCCCATAAATCCCGATCGTTAACAATAAGCCGAGAATGACCGTCAACAGGATGTTCATGGTGTTTTTCGCTCCTTTCTGGATGAGATGAAGCCAGCGGTTAGTCCTGAGCTGACCATCACAATGACGGTGCTAAACAAAACCACGGCTAGAATCTGGAGCCCTTCGGCCTCCAGCATCGGGAAATATTTCATGATGCCAACTGCAGCAGGGATAAAGAACAGCAGCAATTCGGCGAGCAGCCAATTAGCGCCAAGTTCGATCCACTCTAGGCGGAGGACTTTGGTTTCGAGAAGTATGAATACTACAACGATTCCGAGAATGCTGCCCGGAATTCCTATATTCAGCCAAGCGGCCAGTTGATCCATCCCTAAGGAAAGAAGCATGAAACCGGCCACTTGGAGCGTTCCTTTCAGCATGTTGATCATGACCGGCCTCCTTTATTTTCATTGGTAATGAAATTTTACAACGATAATTTTCATAGGTAAAATGCATATATCGAATGATATGCATTCCATTTATCTATACATAGAGGAAACCGGAGGGAGTATCGGATGGATATACGGCACCTGGAGTATTTTCTTGAGGTAGCGAGGAACCAAAGCTTCACCAAGGCTGCCGAGAAGCTGTATATTACGCAGCCAACGATCAGCAAAACGATTCGCAACATGGAGGACGAGTGGGGCGTAACCTTGTTTTATCGGCAGGGCAAGCGGATTGAGCTGACGGACGCGGGTCATATCATGTATCAGCAGGCGCAGCAAATGGTGGATTCCTTTCAGCGGGTATCGGCCGAGCTGGAGGATCTTATGAACCTGAAGCGCGGACATCTCCGTATTGGGCTTCCGCCTATGGTAGGTTCAAGCTTTTTCCCGGAAGTGATCGGGCAGTTCCACCGGGAATATCCGAAGATTACCATTCAGCTGATTGAAGATGGGGCGAAGAAGGTCGAAGCGGATGTGGAAAGCGGTCAGACGGATATCGGCGTTGCGGTGCTGCCGGTCAATGAGGATGTATTCCATTATTATTCCTTTGTCAAAGAGAAGCTGAATTTGCTCGTCCATCCTTCTCACCGGCTCGCAGACAGAGATCATGTGCACCTGAATGAGCTTGCTGATGAGGCGTTTGTATTGTTTCGAGAGGACTTTACGCTGCATGACCGGATAATCCGCGAATGCGTCAGCGCGGGCTTCGAGCCAAGGGTGGTCTATGAAAGCTCGCAGTGGGATCTCATCAGCGGCATGGTGGCCGCGAATCTGGGCATAGCACTGCTGCCAGAGACGATCTGTAAGGAAATCGATTCTTCGCGCGTGACGATACTGCCGCTGGATAATCCCTCGATCCCCTGGCAGCTCGGGATGATCTGGAGGAAGGACCGGTACCTGTCCTTTGCCGTCAGGGAATGGATCAGCTTTACACGCGCACTGTTGGGTGAGCATGATTAAGTTTGTTTTAAATTAAAGGACATTTCATACATTTTCACTCCTTGGACATAATATCCATAGTAAGAGAACCCATTTTACAAGCCTTATATCCAAGGAGGAATGACATTCGTGAGTGGCCAAGATCATGATGCTAATAACGGAATAAACCAAGAACGGGCAGGATACGCCGAGAATCGGGGCGAGACGGAGCGGGAGGATACGCTGACGAACCGCCAGGGACATCCTATTTCGGATAATCAGAATGTGAGAACGGTAGGGAATCGGGGTCCGATGACCCTGGAGAATTATCATTATCTGGAGAAAATCACGCATTTTGACCGTGAACGTATTCCGGAGCGCGTTGTGCATGCAAGGGGGGCTGGAGCTCACGGTTACTTTGAAGCTTACGGGAAAGTGGGCGATGAGCCTGTTTCGAAATATACCCGGGCCAAGCTGTTTCAGGTTGAAGGCAAGCGCACACCGGTGTTTGTCCGGTTCTCCACCGTTATCCACGGCGCCGGCTCACCGGAAACGCTTCGGGATCCGCGCGGGTTTGCTGTGAAATTTTACACCGAAGAAGGCAACTGGGATCTGGTCGGCAACAACCTGAAAATATTTTTTATCCGTGATCCGCTCAAATTTCCGGATATGGTCCATGCGTTCAAACCGGATCCAGTATCCAACGTTCCGGGTCCAGTCGGCATGTTCGACTTTGTATCCCGTTCCCCGGAAGCGACGCATATGATCACGTTTGTCTTCTCCCCATGGGGCATTCCGGCTAACTACCGCCAAATGCAGGGCTCTGGTGTGAATACATACAAATGGGTCAATGCAGAGGGCAACAGTGTGCTGATCAAATATCACTGGGAGCCGCTTAAGCAAGGCATTAAGAACCTTACGCAGGAAGAAGCAAACAAGATCCAAGCCATGAATGACAGCCATGCGACACAGGATTTATATGAGGCCATTGAACGCGGGGATTATCCGGAATGGGAGCTATGCGTTCAGATTATGAGCGATGATGAGCATCCGGAGCTGGAATTCGATCCGCTTGATGCAACCAAGCTGTGGCCGGAAGATCAATTCCCGTTCCTGAAGGTAGGCAAAATGGTGCTGAACCGCAATCCGGAGAACTACTATAACGAAGTGGAGCAAGCGGCCTTCGGCACGGGCGTGTTGGTGGATGGTCTCGATTTCTCGGACGACAAGATGCTCCAAGGTCGCACATTTTCTTACTCGGATACCCAGCGGCATCGGGTGGGCACCAACTATCTGCAGCTGCCGATCAATGCGCCGAAGAAGCGGGTCGCTACCAATCAGCGCGGCGGGCAGATGTCTTATTACGTGGATAAGGCACCAGGGCAAAGCCCGCATGTGGATTACGAGCCGTCCATGACCGACGGTCTGGTGGAAGCCGCGCAGACAGCGAAGCCTCATCAACCCCATTATAATGCCAACCTCGTCCGGCAGAAGCTGGATCGCACGCTGGACTTCAAGCAGGCCGGGGATACGTACAGAGCCTTTGAGGATTGGGAGCGAAACGAATTGATTAGCAACCTGGTGGGTGCGCTTATCCAATGCGATATTCGGATTCAAGACAAGATGGTGGAATATTTCACGAATGCGGATGAGGATTATGGACGCCGCGTGCGGGAAGGACTCGAGCAGGCTAGAAAGGGCTCGAACGAGAACGTACGGGAGCAGGCAGTAGAGGATGCAAACCGCATGGGCCATGAGGCGGATCCTTACTAAAATTCGCTAGGCCGAGAGCGGTCTCCAGGTTATGATTTGCTATGGCAATAAAGAAAGCCGCCTGCACAGTGATTAATGTGCAGGCGGCTTTACCATTTGAGGTTGTAAAATATTTGCGGAATGTTAAGATGTTGCAAGGAATCAAAACGATACATATCGAATCAACATAGAACCATGGGAAGAGGAGGCTTGCTTTATGGCAATACAAGCGGGAATCATCGGCTACGGCCTGTCCGGGTCGGTGTTTCATGCACCTATCCTGAGAAGCGTGCCGGATTACGAAGTCCACACGGTTGTGTCATCAGATCCGGACAAGGTTCATAAGGATTTGCCTGATACGGCAGTTGTCGATAGCGTGGATGAGCTTTTGTCTAATCCGGATATTGATGTTGTCATCATTACGAGTCCGAATGCAACGCATTACGAATATACCCGGTTAGCCATCGAGGCTGGTAAGCACGTGGTCGTCGAGAAGCCGTTTACCGTAACATCCGCCGAAGCGGATCAGCTGATTGATCTTGCCAAGCAGAAGGGAGTCCTGCTGACGGTATATCACAACCGCCGCTGGGACAATGACTTTCTGACCGTCCGCAATCTGCTGGAGACGGGGGCGCTCGGCAAGCTTTCCATTTATCAGGCACAGTTCAGCCGCTACCGTCCGGAGGTGCAATCGGAGCGGTGGAGGGAACAGGGAAATCCCGGGTCCGGCATTCTGTACGATTTAGGTTCGCATCTGCTTGATCAGGCGCTGTTCCTGTTCGGTCTGCCAGAGACGCTGTGGGCGGATTTGAGAAAGGAGCGCAAAGGGTCCAAAACCCATGATTATTTTCATCTGGTGCTGGGTTACAAAACGTTTCGCGTTATTCTGCATTCCGGTTCGCTGGTCCGGCAAGCCGGCCCGAAATTCGAGCTGCACGGAGATAAAGGAAGCTTCCTGAAGTATGGAACAGACCCTCAGGAAGGACAGCTGAAGCAGGGGATGCACCCGGGGGATGCGGGCTGGGGTGAAGACCAGCCGGACCAGTACGGGGAGCTTGCTACCGAGCTGAGCGGGCTTGCGGTTCAGGGCGAGATTGAGACGCTGCCCGGCCGCTACCAGGCCTTTTATCAGGGACTAGCCGAAGCGATTCAGAAGGATGGCCCGTTACCCGTCCAGCCTGAAGAAGCCCGCAATGTTATTCGCATGATCGAGTATGCATTGCAGAGTCATCAGAAGGGCCGATTGATCAAGATCACGTGAGATGCCGCTGGATCACGGTATTGTAGTCCTGGTTGGTTAACACATAGTTTGCTCCGATTTGTGGGATATTAGGTGATGCTACCCTTGGTAGGTATTTCATCAGGGGAGTCGATCCATATCACACCAATGAAGGAGAGAGAACGGATATGAAGCAACGTGGTATCCTTCGTCCGGCCCTTATGCTTCTTATGAGCTTGGCGGTGATGCTGTCCATCGCCGGAGCGGCTTTGGCGGGCGGAAGCGGTCCGTTTCATTTTGGGTTCAAAAAAAGCGTCAATGGCCAGCTGCCCTCCATCAACGAGGAGGGTTTTAAGGAGCTCCTGAAAAAATACGATGCGATCTTCATGGGCGATGCTGAGCAGAAGGAGCTCTATCTTACGTTTGATAACGGATATGAGAACGGATATACTTCCCGTATCCTGGATACGCTCAAAGAGAAGAAGGTGCCTGCCACCTTTTTCGTGACCGGACACTACGTGAAGACGCAGGAAGATCTGCTGAAGCGGATGACGGCGGAAGGCCATATTATCGGCAACCATTCCTGGAATCATCCGGATGTGACCACGATCTCGGCAGAGAAGCTGACCGAGGAGTTGGAACGGGTGAAGAAGGAGGTTATTCGCATAACAGGTCAGCCGGATATGAAATATTTGCGTACGCCGCGGGGTATTTTCGATGAGCGGTCGCTGGCGACCAGCAAGCAGCTGGGTTACACCAATGTCTTCTGGTCGCTCGCGTATATGGATTGGGACGTGAAGTCCCAGCGCGGTGCGCAGTATGCTTATGATAAGGTAACCGCGCAGCTCCACCCGGGCGCCGTGATCCTGCTGCACTCGATCTCCAAGGACAACACCGAGGCGCTTGGGCGGATCATTGACGAAGCCAGGAATCGGGGGTACGAGTTCAAGAGTTTGGATCAGATGCAGAAGAAAGCCCCGTAAGCATATGTTGCATACAGCGTGCAGAACGCCATCCTGTCAGGATGCCTTCTGCACGTTTTTTTGTTTCGAATGAATTCGGATGCTTCGCTTTCAGGAACGAATGTTTGGTATAATACCCTTCATAGAACATGAACGAAGGAGACCATCATGCCTCATACTATCCAAATATCCGTCAGGCCGCTGGTGGAATACGTCTTTCGCAGCGGCAGCATTACCTCGGGTTTTCGCACGGCGACATCCCTGACCGAGGGAACCCGGGCGCATCAACAGGTGCAGCGCGACTATGGTGAGAATGATCAGAAGGAAGTTCAGCTTGAAGTCGAGATTCCTTACGAGGATCTTCTGTTTGTCGTGGAAGGTCGCTGCGACGGTCTGATTCATGAGGAAGAGCGGATCGTGATTGACGAGATCAAGTCGACTTCCGGCGATTTGGGCGTGATTACGGAGCACACGTACCCCGTTCATTGGGCACAGGCCCAAATGTACGCCTATATGTACGCCAAGCAGCATGAGATTCCGAAGATGGCGGTGAGATTAACCTACTTCCAGGTCCCGAGCGGAGAGCGGAAGCAGTTTGTACAGGAATGGAGCTTGGATCAGCTGGAATCCTTTGTCTTGGAGGTCGTGGCGGCTTATGCGCCTTATGCCAACCTGCTGCGGGAGCATGGCGAGCGGAGGGACCTGAGCATCCGCGAATTGAAGTTTCCGTTCCCCGCTTACCGCGAGGGACAGCGAAAGCTCGCCGGGGCCGTTTATAAAAGCATCGGGGAAGGACGAAGATTGTTTGCCAAAGCGCCGACGGGCATAGGGAAAACCATATCCACGCTGTTTCCTTCGGTTAAAGCGATCGGCGAGGGCCTGTTGTCGCGGATTTTTTATCTGACGGCCAAGACGATCACCCGAACCACCGCGGAGGAAGCTATGGCGCGTATGGAGCGTCAAGGACTCTGCATGCACACGGTCACGCTGACGGCGAAGGACAAGATTTGTTTCCGTGAAGCGGAAGGCTGCAGTCAGATGGGCTGCGCCTTCTCGGAGGGTTACTACGACCGGATTAACGGCGCCATACTGGACCTGCTCTCGAATGAAACATTGATCACGAGACCCGTTATTGAAGAGTACGCCCGGAAGCATACGGTGTGCCCGTTTGAGTTCTCACTGGATGCCGCGTATGCAGCCGATGCCGTCATCTGCGATTACAACTATGTGTTTGATCCGCGCGTATCCTTTAAGCGGATGCCGGAGGACGTGAAGAAACGCAGCGTGCTGCTCATTGACGAGGCGCATAATCTGGTAGACCGTGCGCGGGGAATGTTCTCGGCCGAGCTGAATAAATCGGCTTTTCTGGAGCTGCAACGGGCTTACAAAGAGAGCAATCCCGCGCTTTACAACGCGGCGAAGCGGGTGAATAACCGCTTTAAAGTGCTGCGTAAGGTCAGTGAGGAGGAAGAGCGGATTGTCGGGTCCCAGCAGCCGGAGATGATGGTTGAGCTGCTTGAGGATTTCTCGCTCCAAGCGGAGGCAGAACTGATGACCGGCAAGAGCGGGGATGAGGCCGATGCGCTCCTGGAGTGCTATTTTGCGGTGCAGGGGTATCTGCGCATCTCCAAGCTGTATGACGACCGATTTGTCACGTATGCGGAGATGAGTCAGAGCGAGGTGTTTCTCAAGCTGTTTTGCCTGGACCCCTCTTATTTGCTTCAGCAGGCGGGAAAAAACTACCGCTCCAGCGTATTTTTCTCGGCAACACTCATGCCGCTCGGATATTACCGCGACATGCTGGGAGCAGAGGAAGAGGACTACAGCCTCTCGATTCCCTCTCCCTTCTCTTCCGAGCAATTGGATGTTCGAATTTTACCGTTATCGACGCGCTTCAAGGATCGGGAGCGCAACAGCGAGGCCATCGTCCGGATGCTGAGTGCGCTGGTTCAGGAAAAGCCGGTAAACACCTTGATCTTCTTGCCGTCTTATCCCTACATGCAGGACATTCATGAGGCGTTTGCCAGAATGAATCCGGGAGCCCGTACTTTGCTCCAGGGGCATGGGATGAGCGAAGAGGAGCGGGAGGCATTCCTGAATGCCTTCCAGGCGGATGCGGAAGATCCGCTGATCGGCTTTGCCGTGATGGGCGGTATTTTCTCCGAAGGCATCGATTTGAAGGGAGAACGGCTTTCGAGCGTCGTGGTCATCGGGGTAGGACTGCCGCAGCTATCTTTCGAGAATGATATCATCAAGGATTATTTTGATCGTACCGGCAAGCGGGGATACGATTACGCCTACGTGTACCCCGGCATGAACAAAGTGCTGCAGGCCGGAGGGCGCTTGATCCGATCGGAGCAGGACAGCGGGACGCTGACGCTCGTCGATGACCGCTTTCTGAATCGACAGTACGGGATGCTGCTGCCGGAGGAGTGGAGGCATTACAGGCGCATCTAATTTTTTCATGAGATGTTGACACCTGGAAATTGGGCACCTATAATACGGATATATTAATTAAGCTGAAGGAGGCTGATGTCAAATGGTTATGATGCATAGTGGATGGGTCGCATTGACGTTGGTCTCTTTGGACGGGAAATTCTAATGGTATAGGGGTATAAGGCATGTAGCTATACTTGTCTTTAGCTCCATACTGAAAGAGCCCGCAGGAGACCGTGCTTGGTATCCTGCGGGTTTTTTGTGTCTATGCAAGGGCTTGGTATGACCTTTATCGGCTTGGCCGTACGGGGTTTGATGCCTTCTTCTTGTATATATTCAGATTAGCCGCGGATACAAATCTGCGGTTTTTTTGTGTTTGATAACAACCAATCCAATAACGATAAGGGGATATAACGAATTTGACTAAACAAGACATGACCATGCTGCAAGCCTATGGATGGAATGAACATTGGAGTTTGATGGCCGGGCAGATCCCGCAGCAGGATAAAGCGCTGGTACCTGCACGCATCACAGCCCAATTCTCGAAGCAGTACCGCATTATTACGCAAGATGGAGAGCAATCCGCGATAGTCACGGGCAAATACGAATACGAAGCGACCAGCAAAAGCGATTTTCCCGCTGTTGGCGATTGGGTCATGGTGGAGCCGCTGCAAGGAGAATCCCGTGCCGTCATTCATCAGCTGCTCCCCCGAAAGTCCGCGGTGACGCGCAGGGAAGCGGGAAGCATCCCGGATGAGCAGATCATTGCCGCAAACATGGATACCGTGTTTATCATTAATGCGCTGAACAAGGATTTTAATGTCCGCCGGATTGAACGCTATCTGATTGCGGTCTGGGAGAGCGGAGCCGCACCCGTCGTGCTCCTTACCAAGGCGGATTTATGTGAATCGCCGGAAGATTATGTCGCGCAGGTAGAGGCTGTTGCACCGGGCGTGCCGGTTCATGCGGTGAGCTCCTTGATGGATCAAGGGAAGGAGCAGCTTGGGGAGTATCTGGTGCAAGGGAAAACAATCGCCATTACGGGTACCTCCGGTGCCGGCAAATCGACGCTGCTGAACTGGCTGTCCGGTCAGGAAATGCAGCGGGTTCAAGGGATACGTGAGGAGGACGCAAGGGGACGGCACACGACGACGCATCGAGAGCTCTTTGTGCTGCCGGGAGGCGCGATTATGGTGGATACGCCGGGCATGCGGGAGCTGCAGCTGTGGGATTCGGAAGAAGGGTTTGAGGCAACCTTTGCGGACATTGCCACGCTCGCCCAGCAGTGCCGGTTCCATGATTGCCGTCATGAGACGGAGGCCGGCTGTGCGGTCCGGGAAGCACTGCAGGACGGAACACTGGATGCGAAACGATACGCGAATTACAAGAAGACGGAGCGGGAGCTCGCCCATATCGCCCGTAAAGAGAGGGTCAGCACTCGCCGTCAGAATAAGAGTTCAGGCAAGACCTCACGGAAGAGCGACAGAGACCGCAAGGGTACGTACCAGCAGCTCCTGTACGATGACGAATAATGGATGTTACGGGAGGTCCGGAGTCGATTTGACTTCGGCCTTCTTTCGGGTATATAGTTAGGTAACCAAATAAATTGGCAGACTATCTATTTATTGAAGCGGTTGCAGAAAAGAGGTGGACCATGGCAGAGGATAAGCATCCAGATTTACATCATGAGAACAACGGGAAAGAGGAAAAGGAATCGCGAGCAGGGCTGTGCATGAAGGGTGGCAGCCGAGAAGATAGCGTCGCCGGCAGGCTCTTATACAGCATTCGCATGTTCCACAAGCAGGAATGGGACCAGCACTTGATTTCCGGCTATACGCCCGGCGAGATCCGCGTTCTGATGGGACTCAAACATCATATCGAGCCTGATGGTCCTGGCATGAAAGTGTCCGAAATCAGCAGCATGATGAATGTTACGTCACCGACGATCACCCAATTTATTAACGCTCTCGAGAGCAAGGGTCTGGTGGAGCGGGTGATGGATGTGCAGGATCGACGTGCGGTTCGCGTACAGCTTACCGAGGAAGGGCACCGCGTTGTCCAGGAAACCTATCAGAACGTCAAGAACAATTTTAACGAGCTGGTGGATTTTCTAGGCGAAGAGGACAGCGTCAAACTGACGGAGCTGTTAACGAAGGTGTATCATTTTCACGAGCAAAAACGCAAAACGAATGAAACGACATCAGACAACGAGTAGGGGTGGGGGATTTGTTAAAACTGTTTCATTACATGAAACCGTACCGGACCGCGGTCATTTTTGTCCTGCTGTTCACATTTTTCCAATGTCTGTCTGATCTGTACCTGCCGACTTTGATGGCAGACATTGTGGATTATGGCATCGTTGAGGGAGATGTGCCTTACATTTGGCGTGTGGGCGGCTTTATGCTCCTGGTAGCAGCAGGGGGCATGGTGTGCTCTATTGCCGCGAGTTATTTGGCATCTAAATCCGCTACGGGATTCGGGAAGATTGTTCGGGGACGCGTCTTTTCCCATGTAGAGAATTTCACGCTGCAGGAATTCGACAAGATTGGTACGGCATCCTTGATTACCCGTACAACGAACGATATTACGCAGGTACAGCAGGTCACGATCATGATCCTTCGCATGATGGCGATAGCACCGATGATGTGTATCGGGGGCATTGTGATGGCCGTGTCGAGAGACCCGGGACTGACGACGGTGCTTCTGATCGTCCTGCCGATTCTGGCACTGGCTATTTTTCTTATCGCGAAAAAAGGGATTCCGCTCTTCAAAGCGATCCAGGTGAAGATTGATACGCTGAGCCGCGTGCTGCGGGAGAATCTGACCGGAATACGGGTCATCCGTTCCTTCAACCGGATGGACCATGAAACCGTCCGCTTTAACGACGCGAACGAGGACCTGACGGCCACCTCGATCAAAGTCAATAAAATCATGGGGGCGATGATGCCTGTCATGATGCTGGTTATGAACTTTGCCACGCTGGCGATTGTCTGGTTCGGAGCCCACCGCATAGAGGGCGAATATATGAAGGTCGGCGACCTTATGGCATTTCTCCAATACGCGATGATGATCATGTTCTCGCTCATCATGTTATCCGTTATGTTTGTCATGATTCCGCGTGCACAGGCATCGGCGGTTCGGATCAATGAGGTGTTGAACATGATGCCGGAGATCCATGATCCGAAACAGCCGAGCGATGCCGGCGTGGAGCACGGCTCGATTGAATTTCAGGATGTAACCTTCTATTATCCGGGTGCGGAGGAGCCTGCCATTTCGGATATTTCCTTCCATGCCGGGCCGGGTGAAGTCACGGCGATCATCGGCGGAACCGGCTCGGGTAAATCGACGCTGATCAGCTTGATCCCTCGCTTCTATGATGTTTCCTCGGGCCGGATTCTCGTCAATGGAACGGATATCCGGGACATGATGCAGGAGGACCTGCGGGGCCGGATCGGATTCGTGCCGCAGAAGGCGCTGCTCTTCACCGGTACCATTGCGGAGAATATCCGCTACGGTAAAGAAGATGCAACAGACGAGGAGATCCGGCATGCAGCGAAGGTTGCTCAGGCCGCCGATTTCATCTCTTCCATGGAGGGCGGATACGATGCCGAGATTTCGCAAGGCGGCAGCAACGTATCCGGCGGTCAGAAGCAGCGGCTCTCGATTGCAAGGGCGCTGGTTCGACGGCCCGAGATTTATGTGTTTGATGACAGCTTCTCGGCGCTGGATTTCAAGACGGATGCCAATCTTCGGGCAGCGCTCCGCGAGGAAACGACGGAAGCTACCGTTCTGATTGTCGCTCAGCGGGTAAGCACCGTCATGGACGCTGACCGGATTATCGTGCTGGATGAGGGACGCATTGCCGGCATCGGCACGCACGAGGAGCTCATGGCTTCCAGCGATGTGTACCGCGAAATCGTTACCTCGCAGCTGTCAGAGGAGGAGATCGCATGAGTGAGAAGAAACGGGGAGGACATCCCCGGGGACCTGGCGGTCCTTTTGGCGGCCCGCACGGGCCCGGAATGGCGGGGGAGAAAGCCAAGGATTTCAAAGGCACGTTTCGCCGGTTAACGCGATATCTTAAACCGCATACCGGCAAGCTGCTGATCGTTTTGATTGCAGCTATTCTCAGTACGATATTCAGCATCGTGAGCCCGAAAATATTGGGGGATGCGACCACGATCCTGTTCAAGGGCTTCATGGCCAAGATGCAAGGCGTGCCGGGGGCCGGGATCGACTTTGACGCTATTCGGACGATCATGCTCTGGCTTGCAGGCTTATATCTCTTAAGCTCTCTATTTGCATACATCCAGCAATATGTTATGGCTGGTGTGGCCCAGCGGACCGTGTATGATTTGCGTAAGGATGTTTACAACAAACTCGGCCGTTTGCCGCTGAAATATTTTGACGCTCGGACGCATGGGGAAACGCTGAGCCGGGTGACCAACGATATGGACAATATCAGCAGTACGCTGCAGCAGAGCCTGACGCAGATGATTACCTCCGTTGTCACGCTGGTCGGCGTCATCGTCATGATGCTCACGATCAGTCCATTGCTGACGTTGGTGGTTATTCTGACCTTGCCGCTTAGCGTGGTGGTCACCATTGTGGTTGCCAAGCGTTCGCAGAAGCATTTTGTGGCTCAGCAGAAGCATTTGGGTGAGTTGAACGGACATGTGGAAGAAATGTACACGGGTCATAAGGTCGTGAAGGCCTTTGGCCGGGAACGACAATCCATGGAGCAATTTGATGAGGTCAACGACAAGCTCTATGATGCCGGGTGGAGAGCCCAGTTTATATCGGGTACCATTATGCCGCTGATGGGTTTTGTCGGAAATATCGGTTATGTGATCGTCAGTGTCGTCGGCGGCGTGCTCGTTACCCGCAGAGCGATTGAGATCGGGGATATTCAGGCATTCATCCAATATTCACGCCAATTCACGCAGCCGATTACCCAGCTTGCCAATATCGCGAACGTCATTCAATCCACCGTCGCATCGGCAGAGCGCGTATTTGAAGTGCTGGATGAGGAAGAAGAAGTATCAGAGCATACAGCTCCGGCAGCGCTCAAGAAGCCGCTTGGCGATGTGTCTTTCGAGAACGTGAGTTTCGGCTATAAAGCAGACCAGCTTCTGATCGAGGATATGAATGTGGACGTGAAGCACGGGCAGACGGTCGCCATCGTCGGACCGACCGGTGCCGGGAAAACCACGCTCATTAATCTGCTGATGCGGTTCTATGAGCTGAATAAGGGCAAGATTACGATAGACGGCACGGATATTACCGTTCTTCGGCGCGGCGAACTCCGCAGCCTGTTTGGAATGGTGCTGCAGGATACATGGCTCTTTAACGGGACCATCCGGGATAATATCGGATATGGACGCGAAGGCGCCACGGAACAAGAGATCATCCGAGCGGCGGAAGCGGCTCACGCGGATCATTTCATCCGGACGCTGCCGGACGGCTACGATACCGTTCTGAACGAGGAGGCCTCTAACATATCGCAGGGGCAGAAGCAGCTTCTTACGATTGCGCGTGCCATTCTGGCTAATCCATCGATTCTGATCCTCGACGAGGCAACCAGCAGCGTGGATACCCGAACGGAGCTCTATATCCAGAAAGCGATGAATGAGCTGATGAAGGACCGCACCAGCTTTGTCATCGCGCATCGACTGTCCACGATCCGGGATGCGGACCTGATTCTGGTCATGAACAAGGGCAGCATTATCGAGCAGGGAACCCATGAGGAGCTACTGTCTCAAGGCGGCTTCTATGCGGACCTGTATAACAGTCAATTCAGTGACCAGCATGAAGCTGGATAGCGAGGCAAGGAATGTAATAATAAGAGACCCATCCGCGTGCGGAGTGGGTCTTTTTTTGGGGTTATTAATCATAGGTTTCAGTAGGTTGAGAGCAAGCTGGCAGGCATATTTGTTATTGCATTTTCATATGGTTCTTTTATAATGATGTTTATGTTTATATCTTTAAAGGGAGCCATGATCATTATTGAATAAGTCCGAACTGAACCGAATTACGCAAGAGCTTCTACGTCGGTCGGGCAGCAGTGTCACCGTGGAGATGGAGGCGTATTTTCCAGGGGGCCGGTTAATCGGCGGAAAATATGTCATGAATTCGCACAGCGTGACGATGTATACCGAAGTCATACGCCAGCAGTGTCTGCAGCTGTTTGGCACACTTGAGCTGTTTTCTGCCTATTTTGCGGTGGTATTTGCACATGAGCTGGGCCATTCGATGGACCTGACGCTGACAGAACTCTGCGACAGGATGGATCGAACGGGGGATGAATGGGAGCAGAAGCAGATCGCGCTTCAAATCGAGGAAAATGCTTGGAATAACGCCATGCCATGGCTTCAGGATATGGATCCGGAATTCATACGGATCATCGTGGACCGTTCGCTTGAGGCATACCGCGAGGAACCGGCACCAGAAATCGCTTAGGCCTGCATAGGTAATCCAGGTCCAGGTCATAACATAACACAGGCACCCGTCAGGGTGCCTTTTTGGAATGGTAGGAAACTATATGCTTCAGTGATTTACTACCTTGGAGGCATCGTTGAAGGGTCTCTAATATCGTATGTTATACAAGATAAAACCAAAGATGGCAGCCACCACAATGAAGGCACCTGCAGCGGCAAGGGTCATTAAAAAATCACTAAGCAGGCTTTGTTGCCGGATACCGCGCAACTTCTCCTGCGCTTTTTTCTCCGAGACGTCCTCTTTAATTCGATCCAAATACTCAGGGCCTAGAACCATGGGCTGTCCCTCCCGTAAACGATGTGTAAGCTCATTATACCAGAAATATGTTATTTTTGGTTGGATTTAGGTCATAACCGGTATGTAGTCCCATGTTATAAAAAAAGAAGTGAAGCTCGCATGGGCTTCACTTCTTTTGTCACTAGAGGGATCGCGGCGTCCGTTCAGCTCTCCGGGTCCAGCTGCTTCAACGGCTCAATGGCCGGCCCTTCAAGCACCTCGCCGTTATAGCGATAGCGTGATCCGTGACATGGGCAATCCCATGAGCGTTCGCCCTCGTTCCATTCCACCTCGCAGCCGAGATGGGTACAGGTCGTATCCACGAGATGGAGATTCCCCTGATCATCCTTGTAAGCCCCGGCGCGCTGACCGTTATGGCGGACGACTGCGCCTTCGCCGGCTTTTAGCTCGGTTATATCGGCGTGGGACATTTCCACCTTGCCGGACACAAAATCCTTCGCAACCAAGGCATTTTGAACGACGAATGTTTTGATGCTCGGATCCGCTTTGAAGCGGGACGGGCTGTATACCTCGGAGTAACGGTTCTCTTTCTCCAGAATTTGATCGCTAATGATCTTCGCGGCTAGCGTGCCTGTCGTCATTCCCCATTTCCGGAAGCCAGTCGCAACAAAGATCCGGTCTTGACTGGACGTGATCGGCCCGATATAAGGCATATTGTCCAGTGTGATCAGGTCCTGAGTCGACCAGCGATATGGAATGGAAGAAGCGCCCAGCAGCTTTCCTGCAAAAAGCTCCAGATTTTCGTAATGCTGATGGGTACAGATGCTGCGGCCCGTCGGGTGATTCTCGCCTCCGACGATAACCAGCTCCTCACCGTCATAAGAAGCTGACCGCAAGGAACGGGTTGGCTGATCTACGCTTAGATACATCCCTCCCGGATAGGCGGTTTCGGGTTTGACAGCAATGGCGTACGAGCGCTCCACATGCAGCCGCGTAAAGAACAATCCCTTCTCGTCAACGAACGGAAAATGAGATGCCGACACGGCGTGATTGCACGTGATTCGATGTCCGCCACGTTTGGTCAGCAGCGTAATAGGTCCATCGGTTTCGGCCTTTTCATCCATGGTCGTGTTCTCATAGATCCGCCCTCCGAGTTTCAGAAATTGTTCCGTCAGATGTTTCAAATACTTCAGAGGATGGAACCGATACTGCCCGGGCATCTTAATGGCTCCCCGAATCGGCATAGGCAGAGGAAGACTGTCCTGCCATTCTCCCGGAATGCCGAGCTTTTCATAAGCTTTGATTTCATCCTCGAGCTTTGTGAGATACTTGTCCTCCTGTTGAGCGTAGATATAGGCATCCTCCAGCTTCAGCCCGAATTTCCCTTCGTCTCCGCCAATAATATCCCTAATGAATTCGATCGCTTCACGATTTCCTTCGTAGTAGAGCCTTGTCTTCTCCTCTCCAAAATGGTTCATAAATTCATGATAAATCAGCCCATGCTGTGCCGTTACCTTCGCGGTTGTAAAACCTGTTGTTCCGTTCAGTATGCGGCCTGCGTCGACGACGACCACATCTTTACCTGCCTTCGCCAGCAGATAGGCTGTGGTGATTCCGGTTATGCCGGCTCCGACGATGGCCACATCCGCTTCGATATCCTCGGCCAAGCGTGGGAAGTCGGGCAGTTCGGTAGTCGCTCTCCACAGCGACACCGGGTATTGCGGCAGTCCTTGGTACGATGAATTGGATGGGTTCATTCACGATTCCTCCTCAGTTTCTAGGGGTCTTGCCCTTAAACTCAGACTCTGTCTTCATTATTACCACATGGGAATGATTAGAAACGAGCTGATTTCGATTCGCGGATTTCTTGCGTTTTCTGGATGATTGTAAATAATTTGGGACATATGTGCAGAACCTAAGGAAACAGCGTGAGATTCGGAATTTAGTGAAATGAGGGGTGGTAACATGACCAGCGAACCATATTTAAAGGCGGAGGATGCCAAGAAGTGTCTGCAAGAACATCTACGTAATATCGGAGATATCGAGCAGCGCGAGCTGAAGAATGAAGGGGAGCACGTGTTATTGATTTATCTTAAGAGCATGTGCGATCCCATCATGGTCAACGAAAATTTGATTAACCGTTTTTATGAACTGAAATCCTTGGATCTATATGACCAATTCCTCCGGTCCTTTCCCTCAACCGTGAAGCCGAAAGATGAACAGGAATTGCTCCGGAATATACTAAGGGGCTGCGTTGCCGTATTTCTCCGGGACAGCGTGCTCCTGTTTGACGCCGTATTGGTTAATGCAGGCGCCATTCAGCCTGCCAGTACGGAGAATGTCATTCAGGGTCCCGATGATTCGTTTACGGAAAATATCGAGGTGAACCTGAACCTGATTCGCCACCGTTACCAAACCGCGAATTTAAAGACGGAATTCATGACCGTCGGCAAACTATCGCAGACCCGAATCATCATTATGTACGATGCTTGCAAAGTGGAGGAAACGGTATTACAGGAGCTTAAAAAGCGATTGTCCGAGCTCAAAGCGGATATTGTGCAATCGGCGTCTGAAATCGAGAGACATACGATGCATCCTAAATTTCGTTTGTATCCGACGCTTATGCTAACCGAACGACCTGACCGGGCCGTACTGAATATCTCCCAAGGAAAGATTGCAGTATTGATGGATTCAACGGGGTATGCGCTTCTCCTGCCGGCCATATTCAATGATTTCTTTACGGCGATGGATGACAAAATCCAGCTTCCCCCGATCGGCTGGTTTCTCAAGGGAATCCGGTATATCGCCTTGTTTGTCACCGTGCTGATGCCAAGCCTTTATGTGGCCTTCACCTCTTATAATCCTGAAATATTGAGGATGCAGGTCACGCTTCTTATTGCGGGAAGCCGGGCTACGGTGCCGTATCCGTCCTTCTTTGAAGTGATTTTCATGCTGCTGGCGATGGAATTTCTGACGGAGGCGAGTGTTCGGCTGCCCAAAGCGATTGGTCAGACCGCTACCACGGTAGGGGGTCTCATTCTGGGAACCGCGGCCACGGAGGCGGGCTTGGTTAGTAACATCATGATCATCCTGGTTTCCGCCGTAGCGATAACAAATTTTGTGATCCCGATAACGATGATGAGCTCAGGCATCCGTGTCACGAAGTATTTGTTCATTGTACTGGCCACCTTATTCGGCTTAGTCGGTATCGTGTTGGGGATGGTGGCCATGATTATGTACCTTACGAGCCTCAGGTCCTTCGGCAAACCATACCTGAAGATGTTTGCTGTGGACTGGAACAAGAAAGGAGATCAGCGAAGTGGTTAGAAATAAATATTTTTATTACCTCTTCCTGCTCAATGCAACCATCAACCTGATTAATTATGTCCCTCGCATCTTGATTACGGATCGCTTTGACGGTGCGCTGATGTCGATTCTCGTGTCCATTCCAATCGGCACATTGTTATTGTTTACTTTCGTAAAGCTGATTCAAAAATTTCCGGGACAAGGGCTGCCGGAGATTTTCCACTCGGTTATGTCCAAGTGGGTATCCGGCATCCTGCTTTTTTTATACGGACTCGCGTGGTTTTTCTCCAGCGTGATTACCTTGGTCAGTTTCGTTGATATTACCTCTCGCTACATCAGTCCGGATGTGTCTCCCTATATTGTTCTGGTGGGATTTCTGGTGGTGGTTGGACTTAGCGCGAGGCTCGATTCCGAGTCCATTATTTATGCACTGGAGATGATTCTGTACATCTGTGTGCCTATCATCGCCTACATGTCATGGCGTGTCTTCAGCAATCCCTATTTCAGCTGGGATTCCGTAAGGCAAATCATAACCTATGCATGGAATATGCCCAATTATGAAACGGTGGCGGCGGCAACTTTTATTTTTACGGGCTACGTGAACATGGTGGTATTCAACCGAATATTTCACCGATTCCGAGTACGCCATGTTTGGGCGATTGTGGTGGTCAGTATGCTTACCCTTCTGGTTTCGATCTTTGCACCCATTGGCATACTGGGCGCTGCGGGCGCCGGACAACACGTATATCCTGCCTTCTCGACGGTAGACGCGCTTCGGATTCGTTATTTCATCATTGAACGGATGATTTATGTCTTCTACGTGGTGTATATGTGCCTCTCCCTCGTGAACTCTATCATCCACTGGCATGTAGGTAAGGAACTGATCCTGGGAAGCTTCGGATTAAAGGTCGATAAGGGCAAAGCGATGACAAAAAGGAGGAAAATCGAATGGTGGGTGATTCTCCTCTTTTCCCTGATTACCTTCGGCACATCGTTTATCGTGAATCAATACATATTAAATGATATGGCGGTTGTCTTTCTGGATGTTCGGTTCGCGGGGGAATTCCTGCTCATTGCCCTGTTATTCTATGCGGTATGGAGGAAAAGGAGGAAGAAGGCATGAAAGACCTGAAACGATGGCTGGTCTGGCTCATGTGCTGCTCTTTTTTGTTTCTGTCGGGATGTGATTTTAGGGATATCGATCTCAGACTTTTTGTTGTGTCCATTGGCATTGATGTCTCGAAGGAAAATCCCGGCATGAACCGATTCAGCTTCAAAATCGCGATTCCTTCGGGAGACCCGAAGACCGGGGATAAGAAGTCATTGCTTATTACGCAGGAAGCGACAAGCATCGCTGAAGCGATCAGGGAGGTTAAATCGAAAGTAGATAAGGAGCTTGACTTCGGACATTGCAAGGGAGTTATGTATGGGGAAGCATATGCCCGGGAAAATATAGGTAAAATTCAAGACTGGACCGTTCGGAGGCGAGACATGCAGCTGCTGATGTATCCAGGAGTTGCTGTTCCTACAGCGGAAGCCGTATTAAAGGCTGAACCCCCAACCGAGCGGATCGCCGGAAATGCGATATTTCTGGCGCTCAGTGAGGATGGGACGGAATCCCCGTTCATTACCAAGACATACTCCTTCGATCTGACCCGCCGAATGACGGAGGAAGGAGAAGATCCGGTTATGCCCGTCGTGGAAACGACCGAAGACCAAGTTCTGAATATCAACAAAGTAGCTTTGATGGATAAGAGCAAGGTGAAGGTGATTCTGAATCAGGAGGAAACCAGGCTGTATAACCTGCTCGATCTCCGGAACTTAAGCACCAATTTCGGGACGAGGGTTGAGGGCCAATTGCTTGAAGTGAACACGGACAGGACCCGGGCTAGATATAAGATCATAACGGATAAAGCAGGGGAAGAAACCATTGACTACAAGATTCGGATAACGGCCATTCTGGAGGAGAAGGAGGATCCCGAACAACTGGATCCGAAGGATCTGCGTAAGATCGAAGAGCAATTTAGCAAGGAAATATCCCAATCGGTAAAAAAACTGCTGGAGAAGATTCAAAAAACAGGCCTGGACCCGCTGGGTTTCGGCCTCCGATATGGAGGCACGCACTGGAACAATCAGACGGAGATGGAGGAATGGCGTGCCATGTACCCCCATGTCAAGTTTAATGTATCGGTCAGGTTAAGGATAAAGTCGACCGGTTATAAACGTTAGACAAGGTACAACTGTCTATCGTACAGGAAGATGTTACAATAAAGAATAAGCATCTATCTTGTATGAAGGAGGTTTCACATATGGAATTTAGAAGATTGGGCGGAAGCGGACTGAAGGTTAGCGATATCAGTCTCGGGAGCTGGCTGACGTACGGGGGATATGTGGAACGGGAGAATGCCGTGAAGTCGATTCAGACCGCGTATGGGCTCGGCGTTAATTTTTTTGATACGGCGAATGTGTATGCGCAGGGGGCGGCTGAGGTGGTCGTCGGGGAAACCTTGAGAGCTTTCCCACGAGAATCCTATGTCCTGGCCACGAAGGTATTCGGCAAGATGGGGGACGGACCCAATGATCAGGGCCTTTCCCGCAAACATATCAGAGAGCAGTGCGATGCGAGTCTGAAGCGGCTGGGTACCGATTACGTCGACATCTATTACTGCCATCGATATCATGAAGAAACACCGCTAGAGGAAACGCTGCGGGCGCTGGATGACCTTGTCCGCCAAGGCAAGGTGCTTTATATCGGCGTCAGTATGTGGACCGCTGCCCAGATGGAAGCGGCATTGGCGGTTGCGGACCGCTATTTGCTGGATCGCATCGTGGTGAATCAGCCGCTGTACAACATGTTCGAGCGCAAGATCGAGGAGGAGATCATTCCTTTAGGCGAGAAGAAGGGCATTGGACAAGTGGTCTATTCTCCTCTAGCTCAAGGGCTTCTGACTGGCAAGTACGCCTCCAAGCAAGCCGTGCCGGAGAACAGCCGCGCATCGAAGATTGGAGCAGACCGGCTCAAAATGAGTGAAGACCGCATTCAGAAGGTGCAGGCTCTGGATCTCGTTGCAAGCGAGCTGGGTATGACCGTCGGCCAATTGGCCTTGGCCTGGATTCTGCGTCAGAACAACGTAGCCAGTGCGCTGGTGGGCGCCAGCCGTCCGGAACAGGTGGAAGAGAATGTGAAGGCTTCCGGTATGAAGCTGTCTTCGGATACGCTGACTGCCATTGATGAAATACTGAAGGCGGATTCGAATTAAGAAAGAATCAAATCATTGATTTCGGGGGCGGAGCATACGCGGTTGCGCCCGCTGTCCTTGGCTCGGTACAGCTCGCGGTCCGCTTGCTGAAGCAGCTCCTTGGCATTTTTTGACCGAATCGTATCGGGGTGCACAGCAACTCCAATCGACACGGTGATCCGAATCTTAGTTCCGTCTTCTAGGACAAAGATATGGTCCGCTACGGCAGCCCGGATTCGTTCCGCAATAGCGGCCGTCTCGTCGATGGTCGCTTCTGGAACCAGCACTGAGAATTCTTCCCCGCCGTTGCGGGACACTTCGTCAAAAGAACGGGAATGCTCCCTCATCACTTTGCTGAGCTGCTGCAAAACGGCATCTCCGGCCGCATGGCCGTAGGTGTCGTTTATTTTTTTGAAGTGATCAATGTCCACGACAAGAACACCCAGCCGTTCGCTGAAATGCTGGGCTTCGAGAAAACGTTCCGACAACAACTGCTCGAACTGGCGCAAATTGTGAAGGCTTGTCAGGTAATCCGTCTCCGCATTTTTCTTCAACTGCAGAAATAGTTGATTGGACGTGTTGATATACTCGGTCAGCATGTAAATGACCACCGTGGCGAGCATGGATATGATGAGGTGCTGCGTAAAGATGGTATACACCTTGTGGTGGTCCGGGATATTCATCCACATAATACATAGGAGCACCAGCATGCTCAATACGCTCATGAGCAGCATTTTGCTTAAACGATTCCAATGGGTACGAGAAAGCGTCCCGCAGATGATCCCGATCAACAGCATGCCGGCTCCCGCAATGGCAGAGGAAGCGGACATGCCGAACAGGATCAGCCGCCCGAGCGCAATCAGCACGCCGGCAATTAGGGACGGAAGCCAGCCCAGGTAGCTGGCGATCACGACAATGGCCAGATGCCGCAAATCCGCAAAAAACCGGGGGTCAATCGGAAAAGAATAATACATCAAGATGATCCCGTAAATGCCAAAGAGGAGTCCGGCGTTGATCTTAACGTTGATGGACGGTGTCACAACGCCTGTTACATATTTTTTGGACAGCAGTCCGGATAAGTATAAGAAAGTCACAAATATACAAAAGTTGGTAAATAGTATATTAGTCATGGGGGATCATTCCTTTCATGTACCTTGCACAAGGTCGGCAAGGCGATGAAGACATTCACCCCCTATTTTATCGGAAAATGGAATTGTATGTCGAATATTAAATGCTTTATTTTGTTAATTTTGAGGAGCCTCTAAAGGCAGGAGAACTTCAAACATCGTTCGTTCCGTATTACTGGTCACCTGAATCGTGCCATGATGGGCATCCACGATGGTTTTGACGATAGCCAAACCAAGGCCGGAGCCGCCGGTTTGATCGGTACGGGATTCATCCGCCCGGTAGAACCGCTCGAACAGATAGGGGATTGCATATGGGGGGATCGGGGGACCGTAATTGATTACCTGTACGACGGCAAACTTCGCATCACTTGATACCTTCAAATCCACCACCCCGGCTTCTCGCCCGTGCCGTACCGCATTGGACAGCAGATTCTCGAAGGTGCGCATCAGCTTATCCCCGTCCGAGGAGATCATGATTTTCTCCGATTCAGGCGTGAAGATGACTTGTACTCCTTCCTGCTGCCCGGTGAGTGAAAAGTCCACGGCCAATTGTGCGAGCAGCTCCACCAAATTAATGTCAACCCGGTTTATCGGGGAGTACCCCATCCGGGTGTATTCAAACAAATCGTTCACGAGTCCGCCCAGGCGCAGCGACTTATCGTACGCGATATCGGTATAATACCGGAGTTCGACTTCATCCTTGTAATGGTCTTCATTGACCAGCCGCAAGTACCCGATGATGGAGGTGAGGGGGGTACGCAGATCATGCGATACGTTGCTGATCAGCTCGTTCTTGGACTGGACCGCCATCCGCTCCTCTGCCAGCGATAGCTTCAGCTGCTTGGCCATTTGATTGATTTGCGTTGCCATCTGGCCCAGTTCGTCATTCGAGCTGACGATAATCTCTTGATCCAATTCGCCCTTTGCCAAACGCTTTGTACCCTCCATTAAGTGATTGATTTGACGAATGGTGCCCTGGCTCAGGAGCAATACCATGCAGATAAACAGCACGATGCCGATGATCGTCGGGATGATGGGAAAACCGAAGAAATCCTCCAGAATACGATCAACTCTGAATAGGGTGTTTACCCAGGGCTCCTTCCAGTATTCCCGGCCGATCAATCGGATGATCTGCTGCGCGAGGAACAGTATGGACAGGGTCAGGGCTCCACCGACAAAAAACAGCGTGATGATTTTCCATTGCAGCTTACGCATGGATTTTGTACCCGACGCCCCATACCGTTTGAATGAGCTTATAACCCAGCTCCTTCTCGAGCTTGTCCCGCAGGTTGCTGATGTGCACCATGACCGTATTATTGGAGACGTAATATTTCTCCTTCCAGACCTGCTGGAAGATATCCTCGGCACTGAAGATTCTCCCCGGTTGGCGGGCAAGTAAATACAGAATCTCGAATTCTCTTGCCGTCAAAGAGATCGCTTTGCCATTGGCCGTTACCTCATGCGTTGTCCGGTTAATGTCGAGTCCGTCGATCTGGATCCGGTCGCTGTCCTCCCGAAGCAGTTCGGCATTGTACAGGGTGGAGCGCCGCAGCAGTGTTTTGACGCGAGTCGTCAGCTCCAGCGGATTGAACGGTTTGATCATATAGTCATCCGCGCCGGTCATCAGCCCCAGGATTTTATCCATGTCTTCACTCTTGGCGCTCAGCATCAGGATGGGTATGGACGAGGTTTCCCGGATTCTGCGGCAGGTGTCAATCCCGTTCAGCTTTGGCATCATGACATCGAGAATCACGAGATCCACCGTACCACCGTGCGTGGCCATCGCCAGCAGTGCTTCCTCCCCGTCATGGGCTTGGATTACGCGGTAACCCTCATTCTCCAGATAAATAGAGATCAGCCCGGATATTTCTTTATCGTCATCTACGATTAATACGCTTCTCATTGTATATCCTCCAGTAAAACATCCATTGGAAACGATGATTCCATACGAACAGTGTACCCTAAATCAACCGCATAAAGTGCAGATTTGCCTTCAAAATAGCGAGTTTTTGTGCAATTATCGTTTAAAAAGGCCGGCGACGAGATTCGATAAAATGCCTTGACGATCGAATCCGTAATCCATCAGCTTCCGTGTTTCCTTAAACCGCTGATCGGCATCCCCGGTCCCCATCACGACGGATATCAGTCGGTTCCCACCACGCGACGCCGTTCCAGTAAAGCAATAACCGGCAGAGCGGGTATACCCGGTCTTAAATCCGTCATTACCCTCGTAAGAAAATGGCTCGCCAGGAAGCATGAGATTGGTGGTATGCAGGGAAAGCTTCTTCTGCGGTACAGGCAAATCGCGCTGGCTGGTTACCTCGAGCAGATCGGGATGTTTGTTCACCAGCCATCTGGCCAGCATGGCCGAATCCCTGGCCGTCATGACGGTATCCCCTTCGGAGGCCGCTTCGGCAAAAGGAACCAGGTCGGCGGCAGGCAGACCAGATGCATTGGCGAATACGGTCCGATCAGAAAGGCCGATTTCCTTCGCCCGGGCATTCATGCTTTCCACGAAGCGGGCTTCCGACCCGCTGAGATGCTCTGCTATAGCTACAGCAGCATCATTGGCCGAATGAATAATGAGCGCTTCGAACAGCTGCCTCAGCGTATAATGTTCGTCTTCATGCATGCCGATGGCCGAACCGGGCACCTCTGCGGCATATCGGCTAATCGGCACGTTCTCGTCCCAAGCATGCTGCCCGGAACGAACGGCATCCAGCACCAGCAGCTCCGTCATCATTTTGGACATGCTTGCGGGAGGAAGGGGGAGATCGGCATGCATCGCATAAAGCACACGGCCGGTATCTGCATGAATCAGGATGGCCGAGCTCGCTTTGATGGGAGGCGGAATAAATATCTTCGCGATGAACACGACCAACAGAATGACGAGAAACAGCAGAAGGAGCAGACTTAAACGTGCTCGTCCCTTGCGGCGCTTCATTCGTTTGCTTCGAATCGTGCCGGTTTGCTGACGGGATCGTTCGGGGGATGACGGTACTTGATTGGGATACTTGCCTATGGATTCCATGACGGTCGATCGCCTCCTTTGGCGGGTTATACGTTTCATCGTTTATGTATGTTCTAATTCTAACCATACAAGCTAAAGGAATTTTTAATTGAATCTAAAGAAATCTTAAAGATTACCAGCGGCAATTTCGGCAATGGATGTTGACCTTGCGAAGAATAGGATTTATACTTGATCTAAAAATAAATTAAAAGGGTGAATACCTTGAAATCTTTAAATCTGACGACACAACGCCAAGCGGTGTACGATGTCCTTCGGGAATCGCATGATCATCCGACTGCTGCGGACATCATGAACCGGCTGGTGGAGAAAGGATATAATTTGGCGTACGGGACGGTTTATAATTCCCTTCGTTATTTGACGGATAAGCAGTTGATTCGAGAATTGAAGCTGGGCGAGAGCGCGAGTCGGTACGACGCCCGTACGGACGATCATCAACATATTATTTGTGAAGTATGCGGTAAAGTGGACGAGGTCATGACGGAGGTGCCAGAGGATTGGGCTGCTACGGTAGCCGGTGAAACCAATTACGTCATCCATCATGCTCACGTCGTATTCGGGGGGGTGTGTCCAGAATGTCAAACCAAACGGAAGAAATGACGGCACTGGGAACGGTCTATTCGTTTCCTGATTTCCAGTCCGGCAACCTGTATGTTCGTCCGACGACGCCGATGGCGATAGGGGATGCTTGTCCCACAACGCTGCGGGCTGCGTTATTAAGCCGTTCGCCCGGACGGGTGAATGAAATGTTCATTACCTTGACCGAGAACTGCTTCGAGGTGATGATGTTCCGCAAATGGGAACCGCGTCTTCAGTCGGCACTCAATACAGGATTGATTATTGCCGATATGACGGGCTGCCGGAATATGACGGCGTTCAACAAGGAGAAGGAACTCCTGCTGCCTGAGCATTCCTCTATTCCGATTCTGTATCTTGTAGGGGAAGAATTAATGAGCAATGCGGGCTCAAGCCTGTTGAACGAAGAGCTCATGGTATGGCCTGCCCGTTCCAAAGATACGATGATGTATCAGGTGCAGCGAACCATCCGATTGTTCTCACCGGCCGCCGGGTTGTCAGGTGGAGAAGAGGTCATGCGAGGCCTCGTTTATAAAGACTTGTCCATTGATCGGGATAAAATGACGATCCACCGGGGCAGCACTCCGATCCATTTGACCAAGACAGAGTATCATTTACTGATGCTCCTGCTGGACAGCGAAGGAGCCGTATGCACGCGTGAGGATCTGATGTGCAAAATTTGGGATACGGATTTTATGGGCGGCAGCAACGTAGTCGACGTCCATATCAAAAGCTTGCGTAAAAAGCTGAGCGACAACGCGGGAGCCCCGCGCTATATTGCAACGGTTAGAGGAGTGGGATACCGCCTGGCGGACTAATCCCCCTCCCTTTTTTTTGTTCATTCACCGCACTCTAGAAGGTTCATCCGAACTTCATATTACGATCATAAAAGGGTCATATAACACTCATGCGACAATCATGATCCGATGGATTCTCCAATGATACAATCAATTCATAAATTTAGATTCAGTCTAAAATCAATTATAGAAATGATGGAGGGTTCATATATGGATAGAATGACAACCAATCAAGGGGCTCCGGTCGGAGATAACCAAAACTCCAAAACGGCAGGACGCCGCGGACCGACGCTGCTTGAGGATTATCATCTGATCGAAAAAATCGCCCACTTCGACCGTGAACGGATACCGGAGCGCGTCGTTCATGCCCGCGGGGCAGGTGCGCACGGCACATTTGTTGTGGAGAATGGCATGAAGCCTTATACGAAAGCGGCATTCCTGCAGGAAATCGGTCAGGAAACTCCTGTGTTCGTTCGCTTCTCCACGGTTATT
Source organism: Paenibacillus sp. JZ16 (assembly GCF_015326965.1). Lineage (NCBI taxonomy): Bacteria > Bacillati > Bacillota > Bacilli > Caryophanales > Paenibacillaceae > Paenibacillus > Paenibacillus sp. JZ16. The sequence continues at coordinate 3,916,476 of NZ_CP017659.1, read as the reverse complement.
CATGGAACGGGGTCACCCGAAACGGCACGCGACCCGCGCGGATTTGCCGTGAAGTTCTATACGGAGGAAGGCAACTATGACATTGTAGGGAACCATATCCCTGTCTTCTTTATTCGGGACGCAATCAAATTCCCCGATATGGTGCATTCCTTGAAACCTTCGCCGGAGACCAATATCCAGGAGCCCGGCCGGTACTGGGACTTCATGACGCTGTCCCCGGAATCCACGCATATGATGACCTGGGTGTTCTCCGATCACGGCACACCGGCGAACTATCGCGAGTTGGATGGCTTCAGTGTTCACGCCTTCAAGTGGGTGAATAGCGAAGGCAAAGTGACCTACATTAAATACAAGTGGGAGTCCGCACAGGGCGTGAATACGCTGAATGCAGACGAAGTGGTCGAAGTCCAGGGCAAGGACTTCAATCACGCCACCCGTGATCTTCATGAGCACATTTCAAACGGGAATTTCCCGAAATGGCGCTTACAGGTGCAGCTGATGTCCCCGGAAGAGATGGATGAATTGTCCTTTGATCCGCTGGATCCTACAAAGACCTGGCCGGAGGATCGGTTCCCGTTCGTAACGGTCGGTACCATGACTTTGAATCGCAATCCGCAGAACTTTTTTGCTGAAGTGGAGCAGGTCGCTTTCTCCCCAAGTGCGTTGGTACCTGGCATCGAGCCGTCGGAGGATAAATTGCTGCAAGGCCGGTTATTCTCTTACCCGGATACGCAGCGTCATCGACTGGGTGCGAATTATTTGCAGATTCCGATTAACTGCCCATATGCTCCTGTGCGTAATCATCAACGCGATGGCTTGATGAACGTGGATCAAGATCCGTCACCGGTAAACTATGAGCCGAACAGTTATACAACAGGCCCTGTGGAAGATCCGTCTGTAAGTGAAAGCGAGGCACCGTTCAACGGGCGTGTCGTTCGCCAGCGTATCGAGAAAACGGATGATTTCACACAGGCCGGAGAGTTGTATCGTTCGTTTACCGAGCAGGAGAAGGATCATCTGATCCGTAATCTGGTTGATGACCTGAGTCAGGTCAAATCCGATATTCAGCTCCGTGCCGTATGCAATTTCTACCGTGCGGACGCCGAATACGGTGCAAGACTCGCTGCCGGGCTTGGTGTAGACCTAAGCGCATTCATGCCTTCCAATCAGTCGAAGTAACGTAATCTAAACGTATAAGAGCCAGCCATCTTGGTTTATCGCTGTGCAGGATGGATGGCCTTTATATAAACGGTGATCTAGGATTGCCGACAAAAGGGGTACCCGTTTAACAGGGTATCCCTCTTTTTATGGAATTAATTACCTATACCTACTGCATAATGAATGGTTCAGGAGATGCCGATAAGTTGAAGGGAGTATTTTTATAGAAGACAGGCGAGATTCACTGCAGTTTAGAAAGGAAAGAAACCCATGAAGAAAAAAAGTGCTAATCGTATTCGAAGAAATCTGATCCTTACATTTCTCCTCGTGCTCCTTGTGCCCAGCTGCGCCATCGGTTTTATCACCTACCGTGACGCCAAGGGAACGATCGAGGATGAAATTCTCCGCAGTGCATCGCTGAGTGTTGATACGGCGAATGAGATCATTAACCACACGCTGCAATCCAAGTTTGATGACCTGAATTATTTAAGCACCACGATGAAGTCCGCGGAAATCGACAAGGAACTTAAAGCGCAAGCAGGTTCAACTATCCATGCACTGAAGCAGTACTTGGGACTTCATCCGGATACGGTAGACGTATTTATCGGTACGGCGCAGGCTGGAATTATCAAGGCATCGAGTGAAAAGCTGCCGCCGGGCTATGACCCTAGACAAACCGGCTGGTACCAGGAGGCAATGAATGCATCGGGCCAACCGATTATTACAGCCCCTTATGCTTCGAATGCAGGCTCACTGATTGTTGTAACGATCGCCCAGATGCTGCCTGACGGCAAAGGCGTCGTGGGCATTGATCTCAACCTCGGCAGCATCCAGAGTCTGGTCGAGGTGCAGGTAGGTAAAGAAGGCTACACGATGGTGCTGGATCAAAACCACAAATATTTGTTTCACCCCGATTATGAAGCAGGGACGGACGCGTTGGCTGAGGAAACCTGGATCTCCAAGATGTATGAGCAGCCGACCGGTCATTTTCACTATGTCCATGAAGGCATGGAGAAACAATTGAATTACATTACAAATGAACGAACCGGCTGGAAAATTGCCGGGACCATGTATGTTCAGGAAGTCGCCGACGCCGTTAATGGCATCCGCCACACGATGATTGTGGTCATGACCGTGTCGCTGCTAACCGCCTTAATTCTGGTGACTTGGAATGTAAGCTCAGTGATCAAGCCGATTCGCCGTATGCGCCAAGCGACCGAGGTCATTAGCGGGGGGATCTGACGCTTCGCATGAAAGGCTTCAAGCGAGATGAGATTGGAGAATTGGCCGATCACTTCCAGCAGATGGTGGATAGTCTCAGAGACATGGTTCACGGGGTTAAGGCGATGACGGAGAATGTTTCCGCATCTTCCGAGGAATTGTCCGCAAGCGCCCTGCAAAATACAAGCGCCGTCGAGCATGTCACGTCTTCCATTCAGGAGGTGGCCGCCGGCAGCGAACGCCAGTTGAACGCCGCCGAGGAGATTCTGAAGCGCATCCTTCAAGTATCCAGGCATGCCGATGAGATTGCAGAAGTGTTGGAGAAGGTTACAGATGCCATGAACCAGACGGAGGAATTAGCTCAGGAAGGGAACAAGACGGTGATTACCGCAGCAGCGACGATGCAGGATATCGATCATGCGATGAACGATTTGAATGGGGTTATCCATCAGCTGTCTGAGCGGACCGAGGAGATCGGCGGTATCGCTTCGGCCATTACCGACATTGCCAAGGAGACAAGCCTACTGTCGCTGAATGCCTCGATCGAGGCTGCGAGAGCCGGGGAGCAGGGCAAAGGATTTGCGGTTGTGGCCGCCGAAATCCGTAAGCTTGCGCAAAGGTCGGAAAGCTCAGCGGATTATATATCAGGGCTGATTGCAGGGATACTTGCAGAAGTGGAACGAACCATCGAGGTGACGGAAGCCGCCAGGCAGAAGGTGTCGGACGGCGTTGACGCAGCGGATCTGACCGGACGCTCCTTCTCCCGTATCAAAAAGGCCGTGAATACGGTGTCCGGCCAGGTAAGAACCACTTCGAAAGCGGCTAAGGAATTGGCTCAAGATACGGCCTCCACGAAAAAGTCCGTTGAAGATATCCGCGGGGTGTCGGAGCAAACGTCCAGCCAGACTCAGACGATATCGGCTGCCTCTGAGGAACAGCTTGCTTCCATGGAAGAGGTGAGCGCGTCTGCTGCAGATTTAAGCCGGTTAGCCGAAGAACTGCAGGAGATGGTGAAAAGCTTCAAGATTTAAGATTTTTCGGGGCGTGCAGTATGCCTTCAATTCATGTTGAAGCAGCAAGGGAACTTATATTCCTTTGCTGCTTTTTGGTTTGTGGCAGGAAAGGGGGGCTTTTTGAAGAATAAGACCAAAGTGACTTTATCTATAGGAGCAGGGCCTTTATACTGGAGTCAACTGCTAGAAGCGTAAGATTAACGGATCCACAAGCTAGAAATGATGAGAGTGGGGCATATAACATGGCACAGCATATGAAAGATCGGATCGTCGCTTTGGCTGGTCCGCGCAAGGCGGCAGACATGGCTAAGCTGGTGGAGAAGATGGGAGGAACCGCGCTGCTTCGTCCGGCCCAGGGGACCGTATTTTTGGATGATGAAGTATTGCGCCGTTCGATCGAAGCTTGGCTCAAAGCGCCTGCACCGTGGGCGATATTTACGACGGGAATCGGCCTGGAGGCCATATATGATACGGCCGAACAGATGGGCCTTTTAGATACATTGAATGAAACGCTGCAGCGCACCTCGATTGCGGCAAGAGGGTACAAAACGGCAAATGCGCTGAAAAAACGCGGGCTGGCGCCGGTCGTCCGAGATGATGATGGCAGTACGTCGGGGCTGATCCGGTCACTTGAGCCGCATGACTTGTCGGGCAAACGCGTCATTCTGCAGCTGCACGGCGAATCTGCCCCTAAGCTGGTGGAGTGGCTGGAGAGTCGCGGGGCGGTAGTAGAGCAGATCCTGCCGTATAAGCACATTCCGCCGCTGGAGGAGGATGTTTCGCAGCTCGTGGACGAAATTGTGGGCGGCAAGGTTGATGCGGTTGCTTTTACAAGCGCGCCCCAGTTCCGTTTTCTTGCGGATTATGCACGTGCCCACGGCAAGCTGGAGGCTGTGCTTGAGGCATTCCGCGGACCGGTCCTGGCCGCCGCTGTCGGCAAGGTTACGGCACAGGGACTCCGCGAAGAAGGCATTGAACGCATGGTGGTTCCCGAGGAAGAGCGAATGGGCAGCATGATGGTGGCGCTTGGCCGCTACTTTGCTCAAAACCAAGAATAATGTCATGATATAACGTAATAAAGTTGGGGAGATTTCATTCCATGCCAGCGTCTTCATGCATGTTCATAAGGATCATGTGAAATATTGAGTAGTAAATAGGAGGATGACCGATGGATAAGAGAAAAGCATTGCTGCTTGGCAGCTACACCCACCCGAAGTTTCATCCGCTGCAAGGCATCGACAAACAAGTGACACACCTGCTGAACGACATGTTCACCGTGCAGTGCACGGAAAATCATAAAATGCTGCATGAAAGCAATCTCTACCCTTACGAGCTCTGCATCGCCTACAGCGACCTATGGGATGAGCGCGTCTCGCCTCGCCAGACCGCAGGCCTGTTGTCTTACGTAAGCGGCGGCGGCGGCTTGCTCGTGATTCATAACGGCGTTACGCTGGCCAATCGTTATGAGCTTGCGCAGCTGATCGGCGCCCGTTTTGACGGACACCCGCCCATGGAGAAGCTGTATTTCGTTCCAGGGGAGACCGATCACGATATTACGGAAGGCGTTGAGCCTTTTGTGCTCGATGAGGAGCCTTACCGTTTCATATTCAGTCCGTTTACGGAAAAAACCGTGCTGCTGCATTATGAATATGAAGGGAAGCAGTGGCCTGCCGCCTGGTGCCATACGTATGGCATCGGACGCGTGGTTTTCTTGATGCCGGGCCACCACGAGCCGTCATTTCTTCAGCCTCAGCTGCGTTTGATGATTACGCAAGCGGCCAAGTGGGCTGCACGCGTTCCGGGTTAAGAAGCCATTTCGATAGGATCGGTAGGAGGGACGCGCTTGAGCGGGAAGATATTAATTGTTGAGGATGAAGCGAAAATATCCCGATTGCTTGAAATCGAGCTGGAGAGTGAAGGATATCAGGTGACCAAGGCAGACAACGGGCTGGATGCGCTGGAGGCATACCGCAGTCAGGACGTGGATTTAATTCTGCTGGATGTCATGCTCCCCGGGATGAGCGGAATTGAGCTGCTGCGGCGCATCCGTGCCCATGACTCCCACACAGCCGTGCTGCTGCTGACAGCCAAAAGCTCCGTTGAGGATAAAGTATCGGGGCTTGATCTAGGAGCCAATGATTATATAACGAAGCCGTTTCAGATCGAAGAGCTGCTGGCGCGGATTCGTGCTGCGCTGCGGCTTCAGGGTAAGCAGGATCCGGAAGAGCAGGCGGCAGGAGAGTGGCTTACGGCAGCGGATTTGAAATTGAACGAAGGCACGCGGGAAGTCATTCGCGATGGCAGAAGGATCGATCTGACGCCGCGTGAATTTGACTTGCTCGTCTATTTACTGAAGAACAAACGGCAGGTGCTGAACCGCGAGCAGATACTCGCTGCCGTATGGGGATACGATTATTACGGCGACACCAACGTCGTCGATGTATATATACGATACGTCCGCAAAAAAATCGATCATGATAGCGCATATGAGCTCATTCACACCGTCCGCGGCGTCGGCTACGTGCTCAAAGAGACCCCATGAAGCTGAGCAGTAAAATCCACCTCTATTCGTCGGTGCTGATGGCGGCCATTCTGATAGTCATGAACTTATCCGTGTACTATGTGTTTAGCAAAATGACGGTGGACAGCCAGCTGGAGCAAGCGGAAGCGGAGGACTCCAGAATTTCGCGGGAAATGGCCAAAGCCGCGGATAGTATCCCGACGAGCGATCTTCTACGAAGCTATGTCCCTCTGGACGGGAAGATTCAATTGCTCGGGCCGGATGAAAGCTATCCGTCCACTTCAGTGACTTCCTCCGGTGAGGATATGGATGAGCTTAAGCTGCCGTACGATACGCAGAAGCAGGTGAAGGTCGTTGAGTATGATAATATCCGGTATACGATGGTTTCCCTGCCTATCATTTGGAGAGACGGGATCGTGGTTAATATACAGGTGGCCCGCAGTCTTGCCGCTACGATGGAGACGCTCCAAGTGCTGCGAATCGTACTGGTTGCCGTAACCGCGATTGCCTTGGTTCCGGTCATCCTTTCGACGCGGATACTGGGACGTTTGATCGTCCAGCCGATTACGGCTTTGATCCGTACGATGCGGGAGATCCGGCAAAGTGGGCGGTTCCGGCGAATCGAGCTGAAGGAGAAATCCAAGGATGAATTGGTGGAGATGGGGGCTGCGTTCAACGACATGATAACGCTGCTGGAGAGCAATCATGCGAGGCAGGAGCAATTCGTGTCCAACGCTTCCCATGAGTTAAAGACGCCCCTTACCATCATCGAGAGCTACGCAAGTTTGTTAAAGCGGCGAGGTCTGGACCGGCCGGAGCTGTTCATGGAGTCCGTGGAAGCGATCCATTCGGAAGCGATCCGGATGAAGGAGATGACGGAGCAGCTGCTGCTGCTTGCCCGCAATCAGGATCAGTGGCAGGTCGAGATGGAGCAGGTGGATCTCGTGGCATTATCGGAGTCTTCCGCGCGTGCCTTCCGCGATGCCTATAACCGCACGGTGGAGGTTGAAGCCGATGGCGAGGTTCTCGGCTGGACGGACGGCCGCAGGCTCAAGCAGCTCTTGTTCATTCTGCTGGATAATGCGCGCAAGTACAGTGACGAACATATTGTCATTCAGGTTGGCAGGAAGCCATCGGAGGTTTATATTCGGGTCATCGACCGCGGAATCGGCATTGCCAAGGAGGAGCTGGAGCATGTGTTCGACCGTTTCTACCGGGTGGACGAGGCTCGTACCCGCCGGGGCGGGGGGGCTGGTCTTGGTCTGTCCTTGGCTAAGGATATCGCTGAGGCCATCTCGGCTTCGATCGAGCTGGATAGCCTGCCGGGTGTCGGTACAACCGCCACAATCCGGCTGCAAGAATCGAAATAAAAGGCCAAAAACGTTCCTTTTTCTCATCGTATTCTAACCATGCTGCGCTATACTGACGGTAAAGACAGATTGTATCCGAGGTGATTCGATGCGTAAAAAAGTCAGTCTGCTGCTGGGTATCGTGATGCTGGTAGCGGTTATGATTATTGTGAATGCGGTATGGAGTCCTTTTAGCCGTTCTACTTCCGCTATGTCAATGGATGAAGTGGTGGAGGAGGTGCTCTCCCAATATCCTGGCGGCGAAATAACGAAGACCGCGCTGGACGGCGGGGTGTATCGATTAGAGCTTCAGTCGGCTACCGGAACATATGAGATGACGGTGGATGCTCGTCAAGGTGATATCGTGTCCATAGAGCAGCGGGATAAGACTGCTGTGAAGCCAGATCCTGAACCGGGTGGGCCAAGGGAGCCGGATCAGCCAACGGAACCGGATCCAGACAATCCTCCTTCCGAGCCAGCGGATAACGGTGGCAAGGGAGCAGCGGAGGGAGCTGGGGACGGGGAAAGTGGAAATGGAAGCGGCACTTCGGAACCACCTGCAACGATGATTACCAAAGAATACGCGATCAAGCTTTCTTTAGAGAAGGTACCGGGAACGGTGGAAGATGTGGAATATCGCGAGAGTAAGAGTAGCCGTTACTATCTGGTGGAGATTGAGAGAGCGGACGGGCGCGAAGCGACCATTCAAGTCCATGCCATTACCGGTAAGATCATGACAGTGACTTGGGATGATGAGGACGACGATGAATAAATGAGAGGTCTTGTCCGCGTTTTCTCATCGTTTTCTAATCTTTCTCTCCGAAAGCTCTCATGTTGAGAGGGTATATTGGGTTTGTAGAGATCAACAGGAGAGAATAATGAGGAGGCGTAAGATGATGAAGAAGAAAATATGGTGGGCAGGCGCACTGTCCGTAGCTATCGCGGCAAGTGGAGTATACGGTTATAACGCTGTACAGGCGGCAGGATCAGGACAGACGACTGCAGCGGGAACACAGGCAGCAGCGAAGCAACAGCAGCAGCTGATCGGAATGGAAAAAGCGGAACAATTGGCACTGGCTGCTGCCAGCGGCAAAGTGGAGAGCATTGATATAGACCGGAAAAAGGGCAAGCTGGTATACGATGTGGAGATCCAGCAGAATAACCGGGACGTGGATGTATGGATTGATGCCTATACCGGCAAATCCCTCGGTGTAAGAGTGGACCGGGATGACGATGAAGATGATCGTGATAACCTTCCAGGCAATCTGATTGGTGCCGGCAAGGCATCCGCTATCGCTGTTAAACACGCTAAGGGCGGTACGGCTGTAGAAGTGGATCTGGACCAAGATGACGGCAGATGGGTGTATGACGTCGAAGTGAAGACAGCAAACGGATCATCTGACGTAGAAGTCCATGCGATCAGCGGTAAAGTGATCAAGGCGGAGTATGAGAAATACGACGACCATGATGACGACGATGACGACCATGATGATGACTATGATGACCATCACGATGGGGATCATGATGATCGCGATGATCATGACGGGGATGACGACTAAGCCATTTCTTCATCTGCATGAGATGACACCATAAGCGAACAAGCGGGATCATTTATTTTCCCGCCTGTTCGCTTTTTTTATTGTATTTTACATAATAAGCATGGCTGGAATGCAATTTCTTGTTATCCGATTCCGGATTCCCCTCATATTTCATGTGAAATCAGGGGAAATTGATAAGGCAGCTTCTCTATACTTATGAAAGCAAGTCCAAGGATAGATGTTTTTACCAGCGTTAAAGGTTATAATGGAACCAGACAACGACCGGGAGGGATGTACCGTGAGTGATCTTTTTAAGAAAGCCATCTCGTTAGGATTGGGCCTTACCGTGGTCAGCAAGGAAAAAGTAGAGAAAATCGTGGATGATCTGGTCAAACGCGGGGAGCTTGCTCCTGCGGAGTCCAAAGCGCTTGTGAACCGTCTCGTCGAACGCGGCGAAGAGGAGCAGTCGCAGATCAAGAACTATATTTATGAACAGGTGCAGCGTGTATTGTCCGATCTGGATGTTCCCAAAGAGAGTGATGTCGCCAGCCTGGAACAGCGCATTGCTACTCTGGAGAAGAAGGTTGTAGAACTGGAAGGATCGCGGCAGGAATAGATGGCGGTCCGAATTCGACATGCCGGACGTTACCGGGAAATCGCCATGGCGCTCATGCGTCATGGCTTTGGCTATATGGTGGAGGAGATGGGACTGTTTCATGTTCTGTCGCTGCCTGTCCGCTGGAGTTCCAGGGAACAGCCGGAGACGATTACGCTCGGGGAATGCATCCGGCGAGTGCTTGAGGATCTTGGCCCCGCCTTTGTGAAGCTCGGACAGTTGGCGAGTACAAGATCGGACCTGCTGCCTGACCATATTATCCAGGAATTGGTGAAGCTGCAGGAACGGGTGCCTCCATTTTCTTCTACGAGCGCAAGGGAGCTGATTGAGCAAGAGTGGGGTATGCCGATCGATGAAGTGTTGAGTGAGTTTGAAGACAAACCGCTGGCAGCCGCCTCGATTGGGCAGGTCCATGCCGGGAAGCTGAAATCCGGAGAGCATGTAGCGATCAAGGTTCAGCGGCCCGGGGTAGCCCGAATGATCGGTCGTGACTTGGAAATATTGCGGGATTTAATCTCGATTGCCGAGCGCCACTGGGAATGGGTGAAGCAGTACCGTGTGGACCGGATCGTTGACGAATTTGCCAGAGCGATGATGGCCGAGCTGGATTACAGCCATGAAGCCCGAAACGCAGAGAAGATAGCCTCCCAGATGCCGGATCATGAATTTATCCGCATTCCGCGGATTTATTGGGAGTACACGTCATCTAAAGTTCTGATGATGGAGTATGTCGATGGCCTCACCTTAAGCCGGAGGCAGGAGATCGTGGACAAGGGACATGATCTGAAGGCGATCGCTGAACATTTGATCGATGGCATGCTGCAGCAGATTTTTATTGAGGGATTTTTTCATGCCGACCCTCATCCGGGGAATTTACTTGTCAGAGAGGACGGCAAGCTGGTCTTTCTGGATTTTGGGCTGGTGGGTCACCTCAGCGAAGATATGAAGGACCATCTGTCCGGACTCATTATTGCCTTGATGCGGCGGAATTCGGAAGGGATGATCCGGGCGATTTCCAGAATGGGTTTGATTCCGGACGACTGCGACATGGATGCACTCCGGTCAGACATGGACCGGCTGCGGGGAGAGTATTATGATGTGCCTTTCGCTCAAGTGCGTATCGGTAAGGCATTGACGGATCTGTTTGCCGTTGCCCAGCGGCACCGGATTATGCTGCCACCGGATATGACGCTGCTTGGCAAATCATTGCTGACGCTCGAAGGGGTCATCGAGATGCTGGACCCTAGTCTGAGTATTATCGATATGGCGGAGCCTTTTGGCCGAAAGCTGTTGAAGAAGCGGTATAATACCCGCCGGATCAGCAGGAAGGTGCTGGACGGGGTAAGCGGACTTGCCGAGAGCCTGCTTGATCTGCCCGGACAGGCCAGGCAGCTGTCGGCCCTGATCAGCAAGGGGAAACTGCGGGTGGAGATCAGTGTTCCCGAACTGCAAACCCTGATGCGCAAGCTGGATCAGATCAGTAACCGGCTCTCCTTCAGCATTGTGCTTCTGGCTTTCAGCATCATCATGGTGGGTCTGATTATCGGTTCGTCGCTCAGTCGAGAGCCGATGATGCTGTGGAGTTTCCCCGTGATTGAAGTCGGGTTCATTGTGGCCTTGCTCATGGTTGCATGGCTGTTATATGCCATTTTCAAATCCGGCAGGTTCTAGGCAGATTCGGCTCTTGCCCGCTTGCGCTGCTGCACCCAAGTCTGGACTCCGATGAGGATCCATTCTATGAGGTGAAAGAATAGGGCAATGAGAAGCGCTTGCAGCCAGCCGCCGACAGGAATGCCGGGCACGATCAGAGAGGCTATGTACAGCAGAACCGTGTCGGTCACAACGGTAACCGCCTGTTTGATATAGATGGAGCTATCCTTGCGAAGCAGCAGTCTTAGCAGGGTGATCACCAAAGGATGAAGGATGCCTTCGAAGATCAGGAACCCGATCAGGATGGTGAGCGAGAAGCCGAGCCATACGCCCTGACCGCCGTAAGCCAGGATTTCACCTGATCCGGATGGATCTGATACGGGGAACCACCGGGCATATAACATCGCAAAGAGTTCTAACGGTATAATAATAAAGGCCGACAACAGCGGGATAAGCCACAGCTTCTTTCGTAAGGGTACGGTAGGCTCCCCGTCGCGTCTTGAAATATAATTCATCATCAGATTGATAAGGCCGAACAGAATCATCAGGATGAGTACTGACAGAATGATCTGCATGGTATGCATGTCGGGGACACCTCCTTAGCTGGTGTAAACTGGATTTCTATATCATAGACATTACCAAAGTCAGGGTCTTTTGTCAGTTGAAAAGAAATACAACGACAACGCTCGTTCTTCTTAGAACGAATTCGATCGACATTTTGTCGGACTTATATGTAAGTATGTTTGTTTGCTAAATCCAATCGATTTGACGCAACAGATGCTAAATAATTTAAATGAGGTGGAACGTTTGCCGAACTTTCAACAGCTGGGCATTGACGAACAAAGAGTACGGAAACTGAAGGAGCAGGGGATTGCGGTGCCGACTCCGGTACAGCAAGAGAGTATCCCGCTGCTGCTGCAAGGAAAGGACGTTATCGCCCGGGCAAAGACCGGCACAGGTAAAACGCTGGCTTTCATGCTGCCGATTCTGCAGCAACTCGATCCTAAGCGGGCGTACCCGCAGGCGCTCATTATTGCGCCGACACGGGAATTGGCATTGCAGATTACGGAAGAAGCCAAGAAGCTGACGGCCGGCGAGCCGGACGGGATCAAAATTCTGGCGGTCTATGGCGGTCAGGACGTGGAGAAACAGCTGCGCAAGCTCGAAGGCGGCCGACATTTGATCATCGGAACACCGGGCCGGTTGCTGGACCATTTACGCCGGGGCACGCTTGAGCTGGGCGGCGTGAAACAGCTGGTACTGGACGAAGCCGACCAGATGCTGCACATGGGCTTTCTGGATGAGGTGGAGGCACTGATGCACGCGCTTCCGTATCGGCGCCAGACGATGCTCTTCTCGGCCACGATGCCTGCCGGCGTGAAGCAGCTTGCCGGCAACTATATGAAAGACCCCGTCGATATTGTCATTAAGGGGGCTTCCCCGATTCCGCTGGAGCAGATCCAGCAGGTTGTGGTCGAGTGTACAGACCGTTCCAAGCAGGATGCCCTGCGTGCGATGATTGAGGAGCATAACCCTTTTCTCGCGATTATCTTCTGCCGGACAAAGCGCAGAGCAACAACATTGAATGAGGCGCTGCTGGCACATGGGTATCAATCGGACGAGCTGCACGGCGACCTGTCCCAAGCGAAGCGGGAAGCGGTCATGAAGCGATTCCGGGAAGCCAAGCTGCAGCTGCTGGTGGCAACGGACGTTGCTGCGAGAGGGCTTGACGTCGAGGGCGTGACGCATGTCTTTAACTACGATATGCCTCATGATGTTGAAAGTTACATCCATCGTATCGGACGGACCGGACGGGCCGGTGGGAACGGGATGGCTATCACGTTTGCTGCCGGTAAGGATCTTAACGATCTACAGCGCATCGAGGAAGGAATTTCCCTGCGCTTGAAGCGAGTCCGCTATGATTCCAGTGCTGGAGGCCTTCGGGAAAGCACCGGCGGCTCAGGCAGGGATACGGGCAGAGCGGGAAAAGCTAGAAATATCTCTTCACTTGAATCCGATCAAGAACGCGGCCAAGGCAGAAGCCGGGCGGATCGCGGTACGGGTTCCGGGCGGAGCCGCGGAAGCGAGCAGAGCAGAGGAAGGGCCGGATCGTCACGCAGAGATGAACGTGGATCCGGACGGGCAGGAAGCCGTGACGGCCGTGCAGGCGAGGGACGCGGACAATCTGCGGCTGGAGGCCGCAGCAGCGGTAGTCGTGACGGTGGGCGTGCAGGCGAAGGCCGCGGACCATTATCGGCTGGAGGTCGCAGCAGTGGCAGTCGTGACGGCGGAAATGCAGGCGAAGGCCGTGGATCACAGGCCGGAACACGCGGCGGCAGCAGCCGTGGACCGTCCAGAACCGAGGGGCGTGGAAATCAAGGCGGTCGCGGCGGACAGGGCGGTACCCGATCCTCTGAAGGCCGCGCTGCAAGAGGCCAGAGTGGTGGCCGGCGCGGTGGACGCAGCCGCTAGAAGGTCCAGAGAATTTTAGGAAGCATCTGTTTCAATCCGGAAGATCCCGTTTAAGTAGAGAGCGTTACCCAGTCAATGACAAGGAGGCGTTACCATGTCTGAACATAATCATGTAGTGAACAAGCAAGGTGAGCTGGATGTGAGTAAGGTCAGTGACGCAATGGACCGGATTGATGATGGGGAGAGGGAGAGAATCCTGGCCGATTTTGATGCCTTCCAATCCTATTTGAACAAGCGAATTCAGCTTGCCGAGAGCATTGGGTTGAATGAAGAGCAGCTGGCGCGGGCAGCAGAAAAGGTGGCTGGTTATCTAGCTGCAAACGAGGAGCCCCGTAATTCCGAAGAGAAGCTTCTTCAGGAGTTATGGAAGGTCGGGACCCAAGCGGAGCAGCATCAGCTGGCTCATCTGCTTGTGAAGCTGGCTCAGAAACGAACGGCCCAATAAGGCAAAGCGTGAGATGGAAATCCTTCCCGGCTGACTTGCCGTGGAAGGATTTTTGGGTTCAAGAGTAGTAATTAACATACTTATAAGGATGTAGGGATGTAGGGGTAAATATTAACTTCAATACATAATATGCATGCAAGCTAGACGTGCTGATTCGCCTCCGCCTTCGGTACCATATCGAGGTGCGGTGCAACGATATGGTATCTAAGTCCAACGATATGGTATCTAGGGCAATGTTATGGTATCTAGGTGCAATGATGTGGTATCTAGGTGCGCAACGATATGGTATCTGGGGCAATGTTATGGTATCTAGGTGCAATGAAATGGTATCTAAGTGCAAACGATATGGTAGGTATCTAGATGCAACGATATGGTAGGTACCTAGGTGCTACGATATGGTATCTAAGTGCAATGATATGGTATCTAGGTGCAATGATATGGTATCCAGGTGAAACGATGTGGTATCTTGGTGCAATGAAATGGTACTCAGGTGCAACGAAATCGCTATGACGATGACCAGAACCCCACTGAACGCCGAGGTAACGGACATCAGATACGTTATTTTCCTGTAATGAGGTCCATTTATCGTTCTACCGGACACCAGAGCCGTTATTTGGCCTGAAAACAGCCAAAATATCGTCTTTCCAGATGAATAACGGATCTCCTGTCCGTTCGATTCGCTTAAAACCCCATTTTTTGCGAAATAAGGTCTCCTGAGTCCGTTAGGTTAGACTGCGAGTAAACGCGGGAAGCTGATCCATCGCCCGGCAAGACTTGCAATTACAGCTCTTTTGTCGCACTGCCGGACGCACGCTCTACCGTTGGCCTAACATACTATTTGGTACATCCTGCGAACTGCTCCATCTTGATCTCCAATATGCTCGTTACATGTGAGCCATAGAAACAAATGAAAGAATAGTAGGAGGGAGTTGCCTGAATGTCTCTGGTGATTCATGAGCAGAGAAAGCCCAAAATGCAGCCTTTTTATTGGGTGATTACATTTGAAATGCACGTGCTGGGAATACTGCTTGGCCTGGCGCTGACACTGGGTCCCTTGATGCTGCTGTACCTCTGGGCCAATGTCTGGACCTGGATGAGTCTGGTTGCCATACCCGCCGGTATCTTCATGATGATTCGTCTGTCCAGAAGCCTGAAAGGGCATATCTGGAACAATACGCATCTGGACGAGTATTTGTTATACGAAGATGTTATTGAATATGAGAGATGGGACCCGGAAACGAAAGACTCCCTGAAGGGGAGCCTTAGGATCGGTGACATCAAGGAAATATACTATGGGCGATACATCTTTCAATTCAGTTATGCTTATAAGAAGAGCAAAATGACCGAATCCGTGCCTATGGCGGAGTTAATGCCGATTATGTACCTGGTCGCGGGAGAAGGGCAGACGGAACGGGCCGTGGCCATTCCTTTCACGGATCCGATGGAGGCCAACCGGTGGCTGGAGGTTATCGGCAGAAGGGACATTCCTTTATATCTGACTTCTATCATCATTCATGATCTTGGGGATGAATCGGTTGCGTCTTTGCTTCGCGAGGACGAGGATTTAGAGCGTGCCGAATTTGATGGCAATATGGAGCGGCAATTCCGGCCTTACCTGGACCGTCTGGTACAGGAAAATGAGGAGGAAGACCGGGAATTGACGGAAGAGGAGCTTAATCAGCTGGAATACGAGATGAAACTCCTCGAGTACGAAGAGGCGCTGCAAAAGCGAAGATCGGCTTTCCGTGGAACCGGTTTGCTGGCTTGGCTGATTTTTCCGGTTCAGTTCGCTATCGGTTATTGGCTGACGCGCCAGGCAGAGCTGGGTAACGCGGACCCGGAACAGCCGTTAGTTCCCATTTTACTTGTTGCAATCTCCGCGATCCTGTTCTTCTTCCTGGTGAAATGGATGCGCTGGCTCCAGATCATCATGTTCTCGTTGATTACCTTTATATCGTTTATGTTTTTGGATTTTTCCGAGATCGAAACGGATCCCTCGTACCAAATGTCCAGCATGCTCCTTGCTATAGCCATGCTGTCACTGCCTGTGGTCGGTCTCTTCTATTTGGGCATCCGGCATGTGCGCAAAGGTCGGGATGCGAAGAATCTGCCGCCGATGCCGGGGGCGTATCAGCCTCTTCCTGAAAACGATAAGCCGGGGATCCAGCCCGGAGACCATCTGTCAACTTAATACGAAAACGAGAAAACGCACCCTTCACATTTGGGGGTGCGTTTCGTATCGGTATCTGTAGGTTTCCATAGGCTGGCTGGTAAAGGCGGTGTCGAGCTTCTTCTTCTCGCCGGGGGCGAGGGTCACGTTCTTGTACATCTCGGTAAAGACTTCATCATCGTTCTTATCGTACACGTAAAGGGTGATGTGACCATGAAATGTTTGGCTATCATGGTAGTTGCCGGCATAGATCTCAATGTCCGCATCATCCTCGTTTTTATAGGCGCCAGCATGGACCACGATGTAGTCTTTAAAGCTTTGGAGCTCGGAACCCGCCTTCTTGTCCTCAAAATTTTGATCCAAATCGGTCAGCATCGTTTCTTCTTTGTAAAGCGATTCCTGGGTGATAAGACCAATGGGGATCGTCAGTATAAAATAGAAGGCCAGCGTCGATAACCCTGTGCTGCGAAGCACGGTCTTTCGGTCATACCCCCCTTTGATTAAGCCGATGAAGGCAATCAGTGCCAGCACAATCACAATGAGATGCCATGGGGATATAAACATTTCGGGATACAGTTTCATTTCTTTTCCTCACTTACAATTGTTGAAATACGGAATATTGCAATATATCTCCAAACCTTAAATCATTACCCTGCTAACTTGCTGATTAAACAGCTGTTATTAGCCTATGCAAATTTTGTTTGAAGAGGTTATACATACATTCATCATAATGGATTTCCGGGCTGTGGGGTAGAGGCGTTGGACTAAAATTTGGTTTAAGGCGATTTATTCGATATGATGGAAGGAGATTGGCTAGGCTGTAGAGCTTGGAAGCATGCCATCCATTCAAAACAAGCCGGGAGGGATTCGAAGATGTCAGTTTACGAATATCATGCAACAAATACCAAGGGTCAGGAAGTCTCGCTCGATCAGTATGCGGGCAAGGTTCTGATTATTGCAAATACGGCAAGCCAGTGCGGACTTACGCCGCAATATGGAGAGCTTCAGCAGCTGTATGACCAATATAGCCAGCAAGGACTGCAGGTTCTTGGTTTCCCGTGCAATCAGTTTGGCGGACAGGAGCCGGGTACAAGTGAAGAGGCCGAATCATTCTGTCAATTGAATTATGGCGTGAATTTCCCAATCTTTGCGAAGATTGACGTGAACGGGGAAGAAACGCATCCGTTATTTCAATATTTAAAATCCGAGCAGCCAGGACCGAACGAAGGCGGAGAGATCGCTTGGAATTTCACAAAGTTTCTGGTAGACCGCGAGGGCAAGGTGGTTCAGCGATTCGAACCGCGAGATACGCCGGAATCAATGAAGGGCGCCATTGAATCTCTGCTTGGCTAGTGGCAGAAAGTAACGATTACATCAACAGGGCTGTTTTCTTCGGGGATATTCCGCTGGGGAGAACAGTCTTTTTTTATTTTCATGGCACATTCCGTTAGAACAGTCCAAGCAAGATCCTCCAAGGCAGAACGTATAGGATAGGGGGAACGCGCTTGAATTTCATGAGGCTGGACCCTTATAGCTTACCCTGATACGGAACCTGTATTCTTGATCTAATCTTGAGTATTGGCGATGAGAACATCATGTTCTTTAGGTCAACCTCTTTTATCATTCCAATTATGTGAAGATATGAACAATGTGTGAATAACGCAATTGCCTATTGAACTGTGAAATTAATCACATTATAATAAAAGCATGAAGTGAAAACATTCACAAATAATATTACCAGTCATCACATTCATGCTCAACAAGCGTTACCAAGCATGAATCCAGGCAAAAGTGCTCATCTTAATCAAATATACAGCTTCATACTTGGAGGAGGAAAAACCATGAAAGTAGCAGTTATCGGTTGTACCCATGCAGGAACGTCCGCCATCGTGAATACCGCCAAACTTTACCCGGAAGCACAGATCACCGTTTATGAACGCAATGATAACATCTCATTCCTGTCCTGCGGCATCGCGCTTTACGTCGGAGGCGTTGTAAAAGACCCTGACGGTCTGTTCTACTCTTCGCCTCAGAAGCTCGACGAGCTGGGTGTTGAAACCAAGATGAAGCATGAGATCATTTCGGTGGATACGGATAAGAAAAGCTTGAAAGTTCGGAACCTGGTTACAGAAGAAATTTTTGATGATGCCTATGACAAACTGATTATCACAACCGGATCATGGCCAATCGTACCGAAGCTTGAAGGCATCGATCTGAATAATATTCTGCTCTGCAAAAACTATAATCATTCCAATGCGATCATTGAAAAAGCGCAGGAAGCGAAACACATTACGGTTGTCGGCGCCGGTTACATCGGCGTAGAACTGGTCGAAGCCTTCCAACAGAACGGCAAGCAGGTTACCCTGATTGATAGTGCCGACCGCATTCTGAACAAATATCTGGATCCTGAATTTAGCGGCAAGATCGAGGAATCCTTCCGTGAAAAAGGGATTGAGATGGCTCTGGGCCAGACCGTGACTTCTTTCCAAGGCAAGGATGGCAAGGTGAACAAGGTCATCACCGACAAAGGTGAGATCGACACGGATCTCGTGATCCTCTGCATCGGCTTCCGTCCGAATACGGAGCTGGTGAAGGGGCAGGTGGAAATGCTGAAAAATGGCGCCATCGTCGTGGATCAATATATGCAAAGCAGCAAGCAGGATGTATATGCAGCAGGCGATTGCTGCTCCGTGCACTATAACCCGACCGGTAAAATGATGTACATTCCACTGGCTACGAACGCAGTCCGGATGGGTACGCTCGTTGCACGCAATCTTGTGTCGCCAACAACCCCATATATGGGAACGCAAGGTACGTCGGGATTGAAAATATACGAACACAACATTGCGTCGACGGGATTAACCGAAGGAGCCGCCAAGGACGAAGGCTTGAAGGTGGAGACGGTCACCATTACGGATCATTACCGTCCGGAATTCATGCCTACCTTTGAAGAGGTTACGCTGAAGGTGGTATATGAGCAAGACAGCCGCCGGATGCTTGGTGCACAGGTTATTTCCAAAGTGGATATGACGCAATCCATTAACACGCTGTCGGTATGCATACAGAATCGGATGACGATTGATCAATTGGCCTTCATCGACTTCTTCTTCCAGCCGCATTACAATAAACCGTGGAATTTCCTTAACACGGCTGGACTGCAGGCATTGCCGGCGGTCGAAACAAAAACACCGGTGCATTCGTAAGTGATCGATTCACCAAGAAGACTCCCTGATTTGGGGGTCTTTTTCTTGTTTTTGAAGGATTATGGATTTTGACAGCGAATTGGAAAATATCCGGACATGTAGATTTCGACTTTCAGGAGGTAGGATAAAGTATGAATAAAAAAGTAATGCTGGCCACAGCTGCATTGTTCTCCATGCTGCTGACGGCGGCTTGTTCCAATGATCAGGCTGATCCGCCTGCAGAGACTCCGCCGGCTGTTGTGGACAGTGGGGGGACAGATCAGACGGGGACGTCTGAAGAACAGCCGCCTGCAGAACCCCAAGGTGAGGACCAACCGGCCGACAACGCAGAGGTGAAGCCGATCGGCGAACCTGCCGCAGTGGGCGATACGGTGGATTATCACGGCACGGTCATTACGCTAAACGGCGTACGTGAATCCGAGGGTGATGAATATTTGAAGCCCCAGCCCGGCCATACGTTTAAGGTGGTTGACATTACCGTGAAGAACAATGGCCAGGAGCCGCTGGTCATCTCTTCCGCGCTGTCTTTTTCCCTGACGGATTCGAGCGATCTTAACTATACGGTTCCCATTACGGATGACGTGAAAATGCTGGACGGCACCGTTGCCCCAGGCGGCGAGCTGACAGGTGAAATACCGTACGAAGTGAAGCAGGGGGTTAAGGGACTGCAGCTGAGTTATGGCGATCCGATGAAAGAAGGAAGAGCCATTTGGGCAGTGGAATAAAAAAATAATATTGGTTTCGGATGTACGAATGATGAGAGGATTTTGCTTAGGCAAGGTCCTTTTTTCTATGTGATTGTGAAGATGCTGCTTTACATGCGGGAATGTTTTCAGTATGATTAAACCGTACAGTCGGTTTTATTGCTGTTAATGGTGTTCATCATCTTCACAGATTCATTTTTATTAAGAGAACCAGGTTTTGGTACGTGAATTCCGCACTATTATTTCCAAGCAAGGAGTGCTTACATCGATGTCTTCAGAAAAAGCGCAGCGAAAGCGCGACATGATTCTGGATAAAGCGAAGGAACTGTTCATCCAGCGCGGGTATGCGGCAACATCCATGGATGAACTGGTCAAGTATACGGGTGCCAGTAAGGGAAGCATCTACTATCACTTTGAGAGCAAGGAAGATTTGTTTGTCAAGCTGCTGGCGAAGCAGAATCAGGAATGGATGGAAGCCTGGAACGATCAAAAAGCCCGTTACGCCAGCTTCGAGGAGAAGCTGTACGGCATTGCCGATCATATGGTCGACGACTTCCAGAATCCGCTGACCAAGATTGCGGAGGAATTCTTTATCAATCAGCCGGAGAATAAGACGATTGTGGGCGAGATGCTGGCCATCCTGCAAGGTCCGCGCACGCTCTACCGCGAGATTTTCGCGGAAGGAGTAAGCGAAGGGCGAATACCGGCAGAGGATGTAGAGGAAATATCCATCATATTCGCATCGCTGCTTGATGGGATGTCGGTGTGGTACTTTGAACGGACCCAGGAGGAATCAAGGCAGCTGTATCGCAAGGGAGTCACTTACTTTTTAAACGGTGTGTTATCGAGCCGAGGATCGTAGTGAACCGGAGGATTTATCGGAAACGCTTCTTCTCGATTTGCAAGCGGGGCGGGCGTTTCCGCATAAATATATTTAAACCGAATAGTCGGTTTAAACTAGGGGGATAAAACATGAGGCATTTGTTTGGCAACCGCGCGTTCGTGCTGCTGATGGTTTCGGATTTCATGCAAAATATCGGGATCTGGATCCGCAACATGGCATTGTTGTTCTTCATTATGGAGAAGAGCAACCATGATCCGGTCGCCGTATCGCTGCTTACCGTAATTGAATACGCTCCGATCTTTGTGATCTCCATGATTGGCGGCGTGCTGGCGGACCGTTGGCGTCCCAAGCGAACGATGATCTGGGGGGACATTCTCAGCTTTTTATCCATATTGCTTATCCTGTTCGTTGTGTATGCGGGATATTGGCAGGCCGTGTTTGCGGTGACCCTGGTCTCGGCTGTTGTATCTCAATTCTCGCAGCCTTCGTCCATGAAGCTCATCAAGCGCTGCTTGCCGGATGAGCATGTGCCCGCGGCCACAGCTTTGTCCCAGACCTCGATGTCGCTGTTTATCATTTTGGGACCGATGGTCGGTACGACGATTTATCAAGCTTTTGGATTGCAGGCGTCTTTAATCAGCTTGTTGGTTCTATTCGGCGCTTCGGCGATCGTGCTAATGTGTCTTCCTTCCAGTGTGGATGAACCCTCTAACAATTCGGAATCGACCGGTTCTTTTATGAAGGACATGAAGGCGGGCTTCACTTATATCGGGTCCAGCCGGCTGTTGAAGGTGCTGCTGGTGGTCTATGTTTTATTGGCGCTCGGCAGCGGACTTGTTCAGCCGCTTGATATCTTTGTCATCACGGAGCGTTTACAACTGGCAATGTCCAGCGTTCAGTGGTTCACCGCGCTAGAGGGCCTAGGCATGTTAATTGGCGGCGTGCTGGCTGCTGTCATTGCGGGGAGAGTGAAAGGCAACTACTTGTTGTTCGCCGGGCTTGCCTTCCTTGGCCTCTCGACCTTTGTCGAGGTGCTGTCCCAGTGGCCGATCCTGACCGGCACGATGCGCTTCGCAACCGGGGTGCTGATGGCGATGGCGCAGACGGTTCTGATGGCCGTGATGATGCAGCAGGTGGAAGAGAAATTCATCGGTCGGCTGAATGGCGTGATGACGCCGATGTTTACCGGCATGCTGCTCATCGGCTCCGGGTTTACGGGATGGTATATGTCGGTAACCTCCATTGTGGTCGTGTATTTTACGGCAGGCGCGCTCTTCCTGCTGTCGTCCTTGATTAGCATGAAGCTTCCGATCTCGAACGTTCCGGCTCAGGAAAAGGAAACGCCTGTTAGAGTAGAGACTGCCGCCGAGGCATAGGATAGTGGTTAGAACTTGTTGCTGGTAAATTGGCATAGGCTGCTGGTTTAGAACGTGTTGCTTGTAAACTGGCATAAGTTAGCTGGTTTAGAACAAGAGGGCTGGTAAAAGCACCAACCAAGCGGTGTAGGGATTATCTCCGGGCACCGCATTTTTTTATATGTACCGCTGGCTCAGATCGAGCGAATGATCGATCTCAAACGTGATCAAGGGCAGCCAGGATTCTAGGATGTCCGATCCTGACGCACAAGGTCGTGATATAATTCACGTTCTTGCTTTGGCGGCTGCGGTACAATATGGGTAACTGTAACAGAAACATCAGAAGCTGCATTCGAGAGATTTTCAGGACGGAATGCGGGAGAAATGGGGGAACGGCCATGGCCTATTACAAACCGGATCGCATTGCGGAGATCACCGTGGAGAACGGGGTGAAAAAAGCACATAACTCCGTCATGAACGTAATGATATTAGGATTTTTGGCGGGGGCTTTTATCGCGCTCGGCTTTTTGCTGGATATTCGCGTGATTGCCGGGGCGTCTGAGGCTTGGGGAGGCATTGCCGGTTTTATAGGCGCGGCGATATTCCCTGTCGGACTGATCCTTGTATTGCTCGCAGGCGGAGAGCTGCTGACGGGCAACATGATGGCCGTGTCCCTGGCCAGATTCAAGAAGCGGATTTCCACGAAGGAGATGATACGGAATTTAGCTCTCGTCACGGTAAGCAATATGGCGGGGGCGTTGTTCGTCGCTTACTTCTTCGGTCATGTGACCGGTCTGACAGGCAGCGGAGTTTATCTGGAGAAGCTGGTGGATATGGCGGGACACAAGCTGGACGACAGCTTCCTGCAGGCTTTCTTGTCGGGCATCGGCTGCAACTGGCTCGTAGCGCTCGCCGTGTGGCTGTCCTACGGATCGGACCAGATGAGTGGCAAAATTCTCGGGATCTGGTTTCCGACGATGGCGTTTGTAGCCATCGGCTTTCAGCACGTGGTGGCCAACATGTTCCTCATTCCGGCCGCGATATTTGAAGGGTATTACAGCTGGGGTGAGTATTTCATAAATTTCATTCCGGTATGGCTTGGCAATTTCGTCGGAGGCGCGCTGTTTGTGGGAGCTGCCTACGGGACCGTATATTTGAAGAAGAATGATAAGGTTGAGGTCATTCCACGCGGCGAACAAGAAGCTGCGCTGCCTTCCGCTCCGGCTACCGGCACTGCTCAACAGGTTCATTCTGCGTAGAATGTTTCTTAATACCGTAAGTCTGGCAATCGTCAGGCAGTGGAAAATAGCTGCGATCGACCGCTCCCTAAGGGATAGGGTCGGATGATCGCAGCTTTTTTGTCGTTGTTGGCGGAGCGGACTCTTTGCATAAGTCGCAAAAGGAACAAGCCCGCTATTTTTTTAAATGGTAAGGCACAGTCGTAATAATCACATCTTTCCGATACAGCAAATGTGCACGGATGAGCAAGCTGGATTGATTGTGCAGGAAGTTATGCCAGCCCTTATTGGGGATGAACTGCGGGATGACCATGGTAACCTGGTAGTCGGATTCGCTTGCCTTTCGCTGTACGGTATCGATAATGCCATACAAAACAAATTCGCCATGCCGGTCTCGGGGGAGGAGACATGGGCATGGCGAATTTTTGGGAGTGGTCCATGATTTGGCAAGGAAGAGAAAGGGTCTGGGTTCCTCTTCGTTGCTCTTGATAGGAATATACCCGGAAGGAAGTAGAGTGAATCACCGATGCAGAAAAAAATGTAAGACTTTACTGGAACCCTGATTTTCTTTTAAGATAAAGGGATATGATTCAGCGTGTACAAGGGGGAATAGACGAAATGACTCAAGCGATGATTCATCAGGAAAACGGCGTGTTTCCGGCGGTCTGTCCGTTGGATTGTCCCGATACTTGCGGCCTGCTGCTGCATAAAGAGAACGGAAAAATCGTGAAGGTTACCGGTAATCCGGATCATCCGATTACGCAGGGAGCCATCTGCAATAAAGTCCGTAATATGACACATCGAGTGTATCATCCGGAGCGCGTGCTATATCCGCTGCGGAGGGTAGGGCCCAAAGGTCAGGGCGCTTTCGAGCGAATCAGCTGGGATGAAGCGGTTCAGGAGATTGCCGAACGCTACGAGAAGCTGATCGAGGAGCATGGCTCTGAGAGCATTCTGCCTTACAGCTTCTACGGCAACATGGGGATATTAAGTGTAGACGGCATGGATCGGAGGTTCTTCAACAGGCTGGGCGCCAGCCGGCTGAAGCAGTCGATCTGTAATTCGGCAGGCAATGAGGGCTGGAAATCCGTTATGGGGTTTAATGGAGGCACCGTCCCGGAGGATACCGTTCATGCCGATGTCATCATCGTCTGGGGCGGCAACATCGTCAGCACCAATATGCATCAGGTGGTGTTGGCAGAGAAAGCGCGCAAGGCCGGTGCCAAGGTCGTTGTCATCGACGTGCATAAGAACCAGACGGGGCAATGGGCCGATTGGTTCATTCCGCTGTTTCCGGGCACGGATGCGGCACTGGCCGTCGGCCTCATGCACATCTTGTTCCGTGACGGCATGGTGAACGAGGAATTCCTGCGGCAGTATACGATCGGTCATGAAGCCTTGCGTGAGCATGTGAAAGACTATACACCGGAGCATGTATCCTCCATTACCGGAATTCCAGTTGAGGATATCGAGAAGCTGGCCGAGCTGTACGGCCGGGCAGATACTTCTTACATTCATATCGGTAACGGTCTTCAGCATCATGACAATGGGGGCTTGACGGTGCGCAGCATTGCGGCGCTTCCGGCCTTAACCGGACAATGGCTGAAGCGGGGCGGAGGGGCCGCCAAGTCGAACGGCGGTTACAACAGCATGGACAGCGATGCGCTCGAACGTCCCGATCTCCGTCCGAATCCGGATGCGCGGACGATTAACATGAACCGGATCGGCGAGGCGCTTGCCATGACCGAACAGCCGATTAAGTCGGTCTTTGTCTATTGCAGCAATCCGCTGGTTGTCGCTCCCGACTCCGAGCGGGTAAGGGAAGGGTTTGCACGGGAGGATCTGTTTACGGTTGTGCATGACCTGTTTATGACGGATACGGCCAAGTATGCAGATATCGTGCTCCCGGCAACCTCCTCGTTCGAGAATACCGACCTGTTCGCTTCCTACTGGCATCAGTACATCCAGCTGCAGGAGCCGGTCATCCCGGCGCTTGGGGAGAGCAAGAGCAATGTAGAGCTGTTCTCCATGCTGGGGCGGGCTATGGGGTTCACTGACCCGGCCTTCCATGAGACGGAAGAGGAGATGATGGCAAGAGCGCTCGACTTCCCGGGTAATCCTTATCTGAACGGCGTCACGCTGGACAAGCTAAAGGAACACCGCTATGTGAAGCTTGATATGACGCCGCTTGAAACATATCTGGATCGTTTGCCGACGCCTTCGGGCCGGATCGAGCTTTACTCCGCACAGTTGGAGGAAGCAGGTCTTCCGCCTCTTCCGACCTACGTGCCGCTCAAGGAAGGTTATGACGGCGTAAGGCGCGGCCGCGGGCACAAATACCCGCTCATGTTCATTTCGCCGCCGAACCACAACTTCCTGAATTCGACCTTTGCGAATGTGGAGAAGCATCAGAAGCTGGAGAAGGAGCCTGCCCTGCAGATCCATCCGGAGGATGCAGAGGAACGCGGTCTAGAGGACGGAGACATGGTTACGGTATACAACGACCGCGGAACCTATGAAGTTCGGGCCAAGGTAACGGATAAAATGCTGCCGGGCACCGTTGTCAGCCAAGGCCTGTGGTGGGAAGGCGGGGGCCGTAAGCAGCGCGCCAATGCCCTTACACCCGACAGGCTGTCGGATATGGGTGAAGGGGCTACCTTCTTCTCAACGGTGGTCGAGGTCAGGACTAAAATAACCGGTGCATAAAGATGAATACATTGACTGTCTTGTTGGTCTATATGACCTCAAGGCAGTCTTTTTTTGGGATAAGAAAGTATAAACATCCGAGGCTTAGCATCCCCTTATCTCGCAAGAGAAACTTCCGTTAAATGCGTCTGTCTACTGAGTAAGTACGTCGATAGACGTTTTTTTGTTGGCTGGAAAGGGTGAAACATTCCGGTAGAAGTATAAAAAATCGGGGTTTTATTATATAGATTCAAAATATTTCCATAGGTAGAATGATACTAAGTCAATTGCAAGCGGTTTCGAAAATGGTAAACATTCAGAGACCCGGCGTGCTTTTACATCATTTCGTAACGGGAGGATAAATATGCCGCAAGCTACTGCAGAACAGCAACCATCACCCATTGCCCGGCAGCCAAAAGTCCATAGTAAAAGTTTTCTTAGGCGATTCATGAAGCAATGGGATGTTCAGCTTATGGTGATACCCGGCGTCATTCTAGTTTTCATTTTTGCCTATCTGCCTATGTACGGCGTAATAACCGGATTTATGGATTATAACCTGTTCACCGGCTCAAGAATTTGGGATAACCCGTGGGTTGGTTTTAAACATTTTGAAGCTTTTTTTGCCGCCCCCGAGTTTGAAAGAATTTTGCGCAACACGATTGTGATCAGTCTATTGAAATTCTTTATCGGATTTCCAGCACCGATCGTACTGGCACTTTTATTGAATGAAGTTCGCCATATGTTATTCAAAAGAGTCATCCAGACGATTACATACCTGCCCCATTTCCTATCATGGGTTATTGTGGCAGGATTCACCACCGCCTTGCTATCAACGGAGAACGGAAGCATCAACATTCTGCTGGAGAGCATAGGGGCCATTGATGAACCGATCAATTTCCTTTCGTTAAAGGAGTATTTTTGGTCGATCCTGATTTCGGCCAACGTATGGAAGGAGATCGGATTTAACTCGATTGTATTCCTGGCTGCGATTGCGAGTATTGATCCTGCTCTCTATGAGGCTGCCGACATCGACGGTGCAAGCAAGTCCAAGCAAATCTACCTGATTACGCTTCCTTCGATTATGCCGGTCATCATTATCTTTATGATTCTTGCGATCGGCAACTTGCTCAATGCAGGCTTTGAGGACATCCTGCTCCTGGCATCCAATCCGGTGCTGCGGCCGGTATCCGATGTTATTGATACGTATGTCTATCGAGTAGGCCTAGGGTCACACCGTTATTCTTATGCGGTTGCTATCGGGTTGTTCAAGGCGATTATCAGTGTTGGACTGCTTACGATCGCGAACTATCTGGCTCGAAGATCTGGTAATAGCTTATGGTAACAATCAGCAGCCCTCAGGAGGTACGGCATGTTAAAAAGAATTAGCTTTGGTGATAAGGTCATGCTTATCGTGATTTACGTGTTCCTCAGTTTATTAGCCTTCTCGGCACTCTATCCTTTCTGGAATGCGGTGGCTGTTTCCTTCAACGTAGGTGTCGATACCGCAAAGGGCGGAGTCACCTTCTGGCCAAGAGAATTCACAACCGAAAATTATAAAATCATACTCCAGGACGACCGACTGCTTAACGGGTTCTTCATATCCATAAGCCGTACCGTAATCGGCACCGCAACCTCCATATTCATGACAGCGCTTCTCGCATTCGGGATGACCCGAACTTATCTGATCGGACGAAAATATTACACATTGTTCTTTATATTCACCCTCTACTTTGGTGGAGGGTTGATTCCAACGTATCTCCTTATCCGTTCACTCGGTCTGATGGACAGCTTTCTGGTATTTATTATTCCATCCTTAATCAGTGTGTGGAACATGATTATTTTTCGGACCTTCTTTCGAGGTCTTCCCGTAGGGCTGGAAGAGTCAGCCCATATTGACGGCTGCAGCAATTGGGGCACATTCTTTCGGATTATTCTCCCATTGTCCGGACCGGTTATCGCTACGCTGGCTCTGTTGACTGCCGTTGGACACTGGAACGACTGGTTCCTGCCGAGTATCTACATCACCAGTGATCATTTGCTCCCCATTCAGACGATTCTGCGGCAGACCTTGAATGCCAATATTGTATCGGGTTCAAGCTCCGTGCTCGATAGCGCTTCGGTTGCCCTACTGGATCAAGCAAGGCAAATCACTTCAAAATCGCTCACAATGGCGATGATGATCGTGGTGACCTTACCGATCATTCTTGTCTATCCTTTTGTGCAAAAGTATTTTGTCAAAGGCGTACTGGTAGGCTCGCTGAAGGAGTAGTTGACGAACGGTTTAAGGCGAACAGCTTTGAACATATATATTTTTGTTAATGAGAGGGGTTAAGTGAATGAGAAAGACGAAAAAGCCGTTGCTCGTATTGGTCTCGTTGCTATTGATAATGGTTACGGCTCTAGCGGGATGCGGAAAATCGGCAGCTCCAGCTCCAGCACCACCGGCAGCAAACAATGATGGCGAGAAGAAAACCGATCCGCCAGCAGAGGGGAATCGTGACGGCAAATGGGTCCTTGGTGAGAAGCCGCTGGAGTTTTCAGCATATTCTCACTATGAGAACTCGGACTTCCCTAAATGGGAAAGCACGCCTGTCGGTAAATATTTAAGTGAAGAAAAACAAGTGAAAATCAACATGATTGCGGCTGCTGGAGCACATACGCAAAAGCTGAGTGCGATGATGGCTTCAGACGACCTGCCGGATATGATCTGGACAGACAAGAACCATCCAGACTTGGAGAGACTCCGCAAAGAAGGAAAACTGGTAGCCTATGATGATTATTTGGATAAGTATCCCAACCTGAAGACATGGATGGGCGATCTGAACATGTTACGTTCAGATGATGGCAAACTGTATATGTTCCCTAACTGGTATTCATCCAATCCTTACGGTAACGCCGGTTACGTAGTTAACAAGAAAATCTATAAAGAGCTGGGCGAGCCTCCGCTCGAAACAACGGACGATCTATATGATTATCTGGTGAAAGTTAAAGATAAGTACGGCAGCAGCATCATTCCGTTCGAGCCGCACCGTGCACAGGAAAGACAGGGACTTGGCGTGTTATACACGGCCTTCGGAGAGGGAGCAAGTTACACGAATCTGAATGCTAGCTTGCTTGCGGTTCCAAAAGACGGAAAACTGACGTCAGTACTTACAGATCCGGTATTCCGAGAGGCTCAGAAATATATTGCTAAACTGTACAGAGAGAAGCTCATCTCTCAAGATGCCTTTAACCAAACGGAAGATCAGATTTTGGAGAAAGTCATGACAGGCAGAGTGGCAGTATTTGCAGGAGCAAGTCCCACAACGATGGCAGGCGAAGCGCACCCTGAATTGATCAAACAAGATCCGGATGGCGGGTATTTCATGATTTGGCCTATTCATAAGCCGGGTCTGGATAAGAATAAAATTTATCCAGGCACCTACACAAGCTTTGGATGGAATGCTGCCTATATTACAACGGCTGCTGAGGACCCTGAAGCGATATTCGCATTCCTCGACTGGTACACAGGTCCGGAAGGGATGAACGTCCAATTCTTCGGTCCGGAAGGAAAGAACTGGGACGGATTCGATGAAGATGGTAAGCCGAATTTCACCGAGAATTATGATCCGGCAGAAGTAGCAGAAATTCAATCTAAGAATGAGCCTGTTATGTTCGTAGGTAATACGAGTTATATTGACCCTGCCAAATATAAATACATGGAGAATCTCCCCTTCGAAGAGCAGGGCTGGAGAACACGTTACCAACAAACGATTACTTGGCCAACTCAATTGAACGTTACAGAATTTGTTAACCTCAATCCGGCTCCAGATTCGGATGAAGGCATTATCAAAGCATCTGTCGATGAACTTTTCCTCGAAATCTATGCTAAGTCCGTCATGGCGAAGAACGACGAAGAGGTTGATAAAATTCTCGATCAAGGAAACAAGGATTTGATGGATTTGGGCTATGGTCAGCTTCTGGAATGGCGGACGATCAAATGGCAGGAGAATTTAGCTAAATTGAACGGAAAATAATAACACAGTAATGTCAGGGGGGACTTCCCAAAGAATCCATAAGGTTCTTTGGGATATCTCTGTTTTGCGAACATAATTGTCTGGAGGGGGTTCTATGTACAAGGTGCTGCTTGTGGATGATGAAGAACTAGATCTCGAAGGCATGAGAAGATTCATTCCTTGGTCCGATCTGCATATGGAGTTAGTGGGGAGTGTCAATAATGCATTGTCGGCATGTGAAATTATCAAGAGCGAAGATGTTGATATTTTAGTCAGTGACGTCAATATGCCTTATATGTCTGGACTCGAGCTGGCACGGATTGCGCTTGAACATAAACCTAACATGCGAATCATATTCGTCAGCGGATATCAGGAATTCAGCTATGTACAGCAAGCACTCTTATTGAAGGCTTACAGTTATGTTCTCAAGCCGATGAACGATAGGGAGCTTGTTGCTTCCTTAATCAAGGTAAAGCGGGATCTAGATGAAGAAAACAAGCAGCGCGAGGTGGAGATGGCTTATCAGGAGATGATCCCCATTGTCAAAAGCGATTTTCTTATACGTCTGCTTGAGCGGGAAGAATCAGAAGAATTACTGACAAAGATGAGTATCTCTTATGAATTCGACCAGTTGAAATGGCCGGTTCGCGTCGCAGTCATGGAGCTCGATAATGTTTCATGGCGTCAGGCGGGGAGCCTTTCCTCACAGAGGGAATTGGCGAGAATATTCCTGCAACGTATTCAAGAGGCGATTACGGATAGTGGGAGCGGCATGCTTCCTTACTGTAAGCTGTCTTCGCAACGAGTAGCGATACTGCTGGAGGACAGTAACGCTACTCCAACGATAAGCACACTGATGGATAGCGTTCAGCAGCATTTGATGACATCCATGACAACGGGCATTGGTGAACCCGTACGCACATTGGATCAACTTCACCTGTCGTATAGGCAGGCTGTTGAAGCGGTGGAAGGCAAGATGTTTCTGGGCAAGGGAAGTATTATCAAGTACGAAGACGTCAGTGCCGAGCCGGGAATGCTGGATGCAAGGATGCTTGATGAACGCATGAACGTCCTCTTAAAGGCAATGGAGGAATACGAGCTGGTTCAAATCTGTGATGAACTGGAAAAATTATTCGGCTCTATAAGGAGTCTGCGCTCCCGTTTTACCGTGCATAATATGTCGAATTATATTATATGGAAACTCGAACAATATTTAAGCAGTCGCAATGAAGACTTGTTTGACCTGTTAGGCATGGATATTCATCATCTGGATATCTTGATGCAGTTCGAAACCGTCAGCGATATTCGTTCATGGTTCATCCAGCGTATATTCGAAATTTCCGAAAGATTATATGAGAAATCCAATTCCAAGGATAGTAAATTCATCCGCAGTGTCATCCAAACGATGAAAGAACGAATGAGTGAGAATATAACGATAAAGGATATTGCCCAGCATTTTTCTTTTTCGCCGAGTCATATCGGATTTTTGATTAAAGAGCGGTCAGGAAATACGTTTAATGAACTGCTTGTACAACTGCGCATGGAAAAAGCGTGTGAATTGCTAAAACAGCCTGGCCTTAAAGTTTATGAAGTCGCCGATCAGGTAGGATACCGCTATCTTCCTTATTTCAGCCGGCAGTTCAAAGAAAAATTCGCCATGACACCCATGGAATATCGAAAGAGAGAATTGGGATGAACAATCACTGGATTTCATCATCCGGAACAGACGGCAAGAAGCTGGGGTATATACCCGTTGGTTATAAGCTCATGCTGACTTTTACGGTCTTTACTTTGCTATTGGTTTCTGTAAACTTTTATATTTCGCATTCGATGTATGATGAGACTATGCGCGAACAGACCCGCGTCAACATCCAGGGGACGCTTCAGCAGATTCGGGATAACGTTGCCTATAAGGTGGATGATATCGTCCAGACATCGGCGACATTGTATGATGATCCTGCATTCATTCAGAGCATCCGCCGGGATTTATCGGGTGCTGAGAATCATGTCCGTATGAACAATGTGATTCTCCCAAAGCTAGAGAGCGCTGCAAAGGCGGTTGGCCTTAATTTAAGGCTATCCGTCTATTTTCATAATCAAACGGTGTACGAGAAGTATAAAAATTGGAATCACGAAATCAACCAAGATTTCAACGAACAAACCTATGATATTTACCATATGACCCGGGTTTCCAATGAGTTTTGGTATTTCACACTGCCGGGAGAGAAATACAATGCAACCATGATCTGGAGGCAGGTGGAAGAGGATGAGCGGGATGGACGGATTTCGATGATTCGACGAATGGTGGATATGAACAATCCGCTGCAAATTAAAGAAGTGGGAATCATGCGGTTCAGTGTGCGATTGTCGCAGCTGTTCGATAGTGTAGATTACGCGAAACTTGGGGACGGAAGTATGTTATCGGTACTGGATCCCTTTGGGAATGTGGTGTTTACCTCTGGCCCATCTGTTGAAGATAATAACGACACCCTCGTCAAAGTAAATGAACCTACGGGGTTAACAGCACACGATCAGAAGCATTATTTGATCATCGAAGAAGATTTGCCACAGAAGAACTGGAAGATCGTTGCGCAAGTTCCGCTTAATATTATTGAACAGGAAGCGAAGAGAGTACGAACCGTTTTGATAGTCATTTGTATCATCTGCGTAGTGTTATTTACATATACGGGGTATGTTATTTCCCGATCTTTCTCTAAACGAATCCTGAAGATTGTAGGGGTACTCAATGCATTTCGGGAAGGGGATCTGCATAAACGGATCGCTTATCGGGGCAAGGGGGAGTTCCCTCAAATTGCGAATGCCTTGAATGCGATGGGCGAGGATATCGAAGCGTTAATAAAAAAAGTGTATTTAAGCCAGCTACAAAAGAAGGAAGCAGAGCTTGAAATGCTGCAAACGCAGATTAATCCTCATTTCTTATACAATACGCTATCCTCCATTAATCAGCTTGCGAAATTCGGGGAGACGGAGAAACTTCAGGATATGGTGGTGCAGCTGGCACAATTTTATCGGCTTACCTTAAATTCAGGCAGAATATTGATACCCATCGCTTTAGAGATTGAGCAGGCCAATGCGTATCTGGATATTCAAAAAGTAAAATATGGTCAGCGCATGGAAGTCACTTTTGATATCGACACGAATATATGGCCTTACGAGACTATAAAACTGATTTTACAGCCCTTCATTGAAAATGTGCTGAAGCATGCTTGGAGTGGAGATCGTATTCATATTCGGGTTTCAGTCCAAAAGGAAGGCGATGATATCCTGTACAGAATCATAGATGATGGCCTGGGTATGAAGCAGGAACGAATCCAAGAGATATTGGATCCCCAGGATCATAGTCACACGGGCTGCGGGATTCGAAACATTGACCAGCGGGTGAAGCTGCATTATGGGAGCGAATACGGCGTGTCCATCTTCAGCAAAGTCGGAATCGGGACTTCGGTTCAAATTCGCATACCTGCAAGATCCAGAAATTCAAACCCCGATAAGAAGGCGGCGGGGTAGGCGGGGAGCTCTGAACCAAGGGATTCTTCAACAATGAGGATCCGCTGTTTAGCGTCCTGTTCGCTGTTATGGTAAAGCGTCAATGAATGTGCTTGCTAAAAATGGATCTCTCAAGCGATACTAGGATTTGGGCGATAAGAAGTGACAAGCAATGTTCATTCTTACAGGATTATAGGGACAGCAAAAAGATGGCGTTCGCCTCTTTTTTGAAGAATAATTAGAAAAAGCCCGCATGGGCTTTTTTTTAACATATTAGAATTTATAAAGTTTTTTGGGGTCCCCGCAAAGTATTTGGAATAAGCATCGGAGCATAGGCTCCACTTTGTGGGGCTATTTTAGGTTATATGCGTAAATATACTGCTGCGAGGCTGCTGGGAGATAATAAACATGAAATGGTTGGAGCAGTACCCTAAGGAAGTAAAAGGTTTTCTTGTTGCAAGTCTCGTTGCCTCTGCAGGCGGGTCCTTGATGTGGCCGCTGACAACGATGTATGTATTCGATGAACTGGGACGAAGCATGAAGGATGCGGGTTTTGTCATACTGATTCAATCCATGGGGGGAATTGCCGGTCAACTCCTTGGCGGTGCGCTGTACCACCGGGTTGGGGTGAAAAAGCTCATTGTGGGCTCGCTGCTGCTGAATGCCCTCGGACTGTTCACCCTTCCGTTCATTAATGGACTATGGGGCTTGTTCATCGCGATGATGGGTTTCATCGGATTCTGTAACGCGATATCGATGCCAGCCATACAGGCATTTATCGGCTTCCGGTTTGCCGATCGGCGGGGCGAATTGTTTAATGTCATCTATGTTGCGAATAATATCGGCGTAGCCTTAGGAACGGCCATGAGCGGTTTCCTGGCGGAGATATCGTATCATTTAAGCTTTGTCTTAAACGGCGTCACGTCCTTCGGATTTGCGATTTTCTTCCTGTCCTATCTGACGAAGCTGGGCGGAACAGGCGTATCGCAAGGGTCCCATCATCCCCAGCCCAAGAGTCCGCTGCCGGCGGGCCCCGGCGCTTGGGCATTGCTCGGGAACACCCGAATCTATCTCTTTATGGGATTGGGTTCTCTGTTTCTGTGGTTCGGTAATTCCATCTGGAATACAGGGGTGTCTCCGTTCATCATCTCGGAGGGGATGTCCAAGACGGCCTACGGTTATTTATGGACGCTGAACGGGATCCTCATTTTTGCCGCGCAGCCGCTCACGAATGCCATCAAGCGTTGGGCGGCCCGTACGGAGAGCAGTCAGATGACGGCAAGCGCTTTGTTCTATCTGGCAGCTTATGTCGTCATTGTGACAGTGCACAGTTATCCGGGCATGATCCTGGCGATGGTGCTGGCCACATTGGGGGAAATGCTGATTTCACCTGCGATCCCGGCTTTTATCTCGGAGCGTGCAGGACAAGCGGCTCCGTTCTATATCGGCGTGACAGGCGGCATGGGTGCCGCAGGCCGGGTGATTGGGCCTTATGCGATGGGAACGATGTATGACGGCGGCGGGTTGACGCCTGTGGCATGGTTGGCTGTAGGTGTTGCCGTGTTGTCATTCCTGTCATTTGCCGTGCATGCCCGGATTAGTAAGGACATCCCGCTGCATCACGACGCTCATGACAAGAATGCAGGTCACCTTAATGCATAGCCCAAGTTTTAATAGTTGATATAATTTCAGGATAGAGATTAAGCAGCAGGCCTTCTTTGGGGTGTGCTGCTTTTTTTGTCTACGGTTTAAGGCTTACACCACTTGTCAAAGAAACGCCTTACAAAAAAAATAAAAAGGATATTGAAATCGCTCTCAGGGGGAGCTATAATGAACTTGTCGAAACGTTTCAAAAAGAATGCGTTTTTTAAAGTAATTAAGCAAGGAAAATTTTTATTATGAACACGAAACAGCTTGTTTATCCCTAGGATAACCATGAAAAGGTGCTTTATAGGGGGAATGAAGAGACAGTAGGATTATAGAAGCAACCTTTATCCGGCGTCTTTATTTTTTTGAATAAAATCGAAACGTTTCGAAGTAAGTGCTTTCAATTAGGTTTTGCATTACGTTTCGCATGGTGGTAAACATTAAAAACGGGGTGAATGTAGAATGAGAAAAAAATCAATATTGTGGACGTTGGCAGCATTGCTGGTGTTCTCCGTCGTATTAGCCGGATGCTCGGGCGGGTCTGAGAAAGCAGATGGAGGTAGCGAAGGCGGTGGAGGCAAGAAGGAACTGAAAGTTTGGCTGATGGGTGACACATCTGACGAAACCTTGATTAAGCAATATGAAGAGAAGAATCCAGGCGTTAAGGTAAGCGTTCAATTAATTCCTTGGGGCAGTGCCCATGACAAGCTGCTTACAGCGGTTGCATCCAAAAGCGGCCCGGACGTCGTGCAGATGGGAACAACCTGGATTCCGGAATTTGCTCAGGCTGGAGCTTTGCTCGATCTGACGCCGTATCTTGAGCAGTATCCAAATTTGAAGCAAGAAAATTATTTTGACGGCGCTGTACAAACCATGAGTTATGATGACAAAGTTGTCAGCATCCCATGGTATGTGGAAACGCGCGTGCTGTTCTACCGTACGGACATTTTGGCTGAAGTAGGCTATCCGGAAGGTCCTAAGACTTGGGATGAAATGAAGGATGCCGGTAAGAAACTGGCAGCTAGAGGAGACGGCAATTACGCAATCACCATTGATGCTAAAGATATGAACTATCTGTCCATGTTTGCTTGGCAGAATGGAAGCGCTATGATCGACGAAAACAGGAAGCCTCATTTTAACGAGCCGGAATTCATGGGAGCCATGGAATACCTGAAGAGCTTCTATGATACGGGTATGACGCCGCTTGCCAGTGATTTGGATCTGTTTGCCGCATTTAAAGACGGACAATTCCCGATGTTTATCAGCGGTCCTTGGATGATTCAGGGCGTTAAAGACAAAGCGCCTGAGATTGAAGGCAAATGGGCTACGACGACACTTCCAGCTAAAGAAAACAATGCATCGTTCCTCGGCGGAGCTAACATGTCGGTATTCAACACAACCGAAAATGCAGATGAAGCCGTTAAATTCATATCCTTCATGAGTGAACAAGAATCGCAGCTGACCAACTATGATGTGGCTAAAAACCTGCCTGCTGTTAAGAGTGCATGGGAAGATCAACGCTTTGAAGATCCGATTTTTGCTACCTTCGGAAAACAGCTCGAAAGCGCTAAGCCTGTTCCGTTCATTAAGGAGTGGGATGCTATCTCCCAAGAAGCCATTGCCGCATTTGAGAAAATTACGCTTGGCGGTGCTGACATCAAAGCAGAAATGGATCTTTTGAATCAGAAAGCTACTGAAATTCTAAACAAAAAATAAGAGTGCGTCTTAACGCAGCCCGGCTTGTTTCTTCGAAGGATGAAACAAGCCTGACTGCTTCCAAAGAGCGTTATTCTTTTATTGAGAAACCCACACTTGCAGGAGGTGAATGGCATTGCAGAACTTTATCAAGCGCTTTAACCAATATAAGTATCCTTATATGTTTATTGCGCCCGCACTGGTGCTGCTTCTGACGTTCTCAATCATTCCGATCATCATTGCGCTTGTCATCAGCTTCACGGATATTGACCTCGCTGGTCTCGCTAATTATTCAAACATTGAAGGCGTTGGCTTCGATAATTTTATGAATGTATTTAAAGATCCGGTTTTTCTGAAATCGATGTTTAACACCATGTTCTATGTTATTATCGGTGTTCCGTTTGTCGTTATGCTTGCCATGGGTGCTGCATTGCTGCTTAACTATGGCACGGGATGGTTGTTTAAGACATTCCGCGTTGTTTATTATATGCCTTCCATTACGAATATTGTGGCGGTCGCGGTTGTTTGGGGATACCTGTATAACAGCCATTACGGCCTCTTTAACCATATGTTATCCTGGTTTGGTATTCCGGCACAGCAATGGCTGAATGATCCTACACTTGCCAAGTTATCTCTTATTCTTCTGGCTGTATGGAAATCGATTGGCCTCAATATGATCATTTTTCTGGCTGCGCTGCAGGGCATTCCACGTTCCTATTATGAAGCGGCGGAGATCGATGGTGCGAGCAAATGGAAGAAACTGTTGTACATCACGGTCCCGCTCCTTAGCTTTGCTACCTTCTTTGTCACGATAACGACGCTGATCGGCTGGATTCAATTCTTCGAGGAGCCTCTGGTTATGACCAAGGGCGGACCGCTGAACTCCACGATGTCGATGGCCCTCTTTATTTATAACAATGGCTTCCAGCTTAGCAATTTTGGTTATGCGGCTGCAGGATCGTTTGTGCTCTTCATCATCATTATCGCTGTAACGGTCGTACAATTCGCAGTCAAGAGAAAAGATGTCGAATATTAAGTTTCAGGTTCAACCGATGTTTTCGTATCGTAACTGAAGGAGGCTCAGGGTATGGCAGCTAAAAGAATTGAGAAAACAGTCATGACGGTGCTGCTCATTGCAGGAGGATTGCTGATGATGATTCCGTTTATCTGGATGATCACGTCCTCATTCAAGCCGGAAAATGAATTTACGGCAGTTCCGCCGACGCTATTGCCGAAAGAATTTACAATTGAAAATTATGTGGATTTATTTACGAAGCTGGACTTTATCGTATACCTGAAAAATACGCTTATCATTGTGTTCTGGTCTTTTGTCGGTCTGTTCCTCAATGCGCTTGCAGGATATGCATTCGCTAAATACGAGTTCCCCGGCAACAAGAAGCTGTTTTATCTCGTGCTGGCAACGATGATGATTCCGGGACAGGTTACCATGATTCCGGTCTACCTGCTGATTAATGCCATGGGATTGACTAACACGATGGCGGGTATTGTGCTGCCTGGCCTGGTCGGAGCATTCGGTATTTTCCTCTTCCGTCAGTTCATGTCCACGATCCCTACGGATCTGATTGAAGCATCCAGGCTGGATGGAGCGGGAGAGCTGCGGATTTTCTTCCAGTTGATCGTTCCGATCACGAAGCCGGTATTTGCGGTACAGGGGATTTTGGCCTTCATCGGCGCTTGGAACAGTTTCCTGTGGCCTCTCATCATGGCAAATGACCAAAAGCTTTATACGCTTTCGGTGGGTCTGCAGCTTCTGAAAGGACAGCACGGATCTGATTTCGGCCTCCAGATGGCAGGCGCTGCATTTATGGTGGTTCCGATTATCATCGTATTTTCTTTCTTCCAAAAACATATTATTGAAGGATATACGATCTCTGGCATGAAATAAAATAGATAGAGTTTTTTAAGTAGTAGAAGGGGCGTAAGGAAATGGCAACGATTAAGGATGTGGCAAAGCTCGCTGGAGTCGCCTTGTCAACGGCTTCATACGCGTTAAGCGGCGACAGCAGAGTGAGTTCCAAGACAAGATCAAAGGTGCTCGAGGCAGCAAGGCAGTTGAATTATCGGAAGAATGGATTTGCCATGGATTTGAAGCGGAGCCGCACCAAGACAATCGCTCTTATTCTGACGGATCTATCCGGGCCTTATTATTCCGAGCTGATTCGAAGCGTACAGGAAGTCGCTTTAACCAACGGATATGATCTGATCGCATGCAGTTCGATGGGTGGCAGAGATTCAACGGCGGTTAAATTTTTGAGAGAGAAAAGGGCGGACGGTGCCATCATACTTGCACCTAATATCCGGGATGAAGTTCTGATCGAGACCTCGGGTCCCCAATTTCCGATTGTCGTGATGGATCGTCCATTGTGCAGCGAATACCTGGTCAATGTGCTGGTCGATGGGGAACAAGGAGGATACACGGCTACCCGGTATCTGCTTGAGAACGGTCATCGGCATGTGGCATACATCAGCGGTTCTTCAGATTCGTACGATAATCATTTGCGTTATCAGGGGTATTTACGGGCACTTGCCGAGGCAGGGCTGGAGGAACAGTCGAAATGGCGTCTCAGCGGCAACTTCGTGCGCGAGGGCGGTTACAATGCGACCAAGATGATGATTATGCAGGGGTCGCTCCCGTCGGCGGTGTTCTACGGCAACGACGAGATGGCCATCGGAGGATTGAAGGCTTTTGAGGAGAGCGGCATATCGGTGCCGGATGATGTATCCGTCATCGGATATGACGATATTCAATTAGCCGAATACGTGAATCCGCCGCTTACCACGATCAAGCAGCCCAAGAGCGAGGCGGGATCGCTTGCAGCCCATTTGCTGTTTCAGATATTGGCCGGTGAATCCGTAAAGCAATCTTATATGCTGACGACCGAAATGATGGAGCGGGCATCTGCAGGGAAGAGCAAAGTAGAGAATTAATGGACCGGATTGGAGATGAGGAACTTGGCATGGATCACGTGTGATTTTTATTCCGAAATACTGAAGCTGTCTACCGGCATAGAGGTTTTTCTGCCGCAAGCCGCTTTGATGCCGTACGGTTCTTCTTCGAAACTGCCGGTGCTTTATTTGCTTCACGGACGAGGAGCGGATCAGACCGAATGGATGCGCAGGTCGTCCATCGAACGATATGCCGAGAATAAAGGCATCGCGCTCGTGATGCCGGGAGTCGGACGAAGCTATTATATGGACATGGCAAACGGCTTGCCTTACTTTACTTTCCTGAGCGAGGAGCTTCCACAGCTCGTTCAGTCGTTCTTTCCGGTGTCCGGGCGGAGGGAAGATACCTTTGTCGCCGGAATTTCCATGGGCGGGTATGGGGCATTCAAGCTGGCGCTTCGTTATCCGGAGCGTTACGCGGCAGGCGCAAGCCTGTCGGGTGGGCTGAATCTCGCCAGCCGCGCTGCAGGACCGGGCTTCCAGGAGGCAGAAGTTCGTACCCTGTTTGGAAGCGTTGATCGATTGCGAGGAAGCCGGGACGATTTGCTGTTCTTAGCCTCGGAATTCGCGGCATACAGTGGCGACAAACCGATGCTGTATCAGTGCTGTGGGACAGAGGATTTTTTGTATAACGATAATCAGACCTTTAGACACTATGCGGACAGCCTGGGGCTTCATATCACCTATGAGGAAGAACCCGGTGGTCATGAATGGGGATATTGGGATCGCAAAATTCAGCGGGTGCTGGATTGGCTGCCCCTGCCCTGAATTTTTTGTCCGCATGTATTGAAACGTTTCGATTTTATATGCGGATTAGCGCTGATTTTTTCGATTTTCAGATTGTTAATTTGTAAGTAGAAAGCTTATGAAATATATGGTTACAGGAAATTATTGATTGTTTTCGAGAGAATCATAACGTTTCGAATTAGTGAAAAAGAGAACGGTAATGACAAAGGAGGATGGGAAATGGCAGATCAACAACTACTTTCTCTGGTCGAGCAGATGACGCTGGAGGAGAAAATTGCGCAGCTTATACAACTGGCCGTCCCTTTTTTCGAAGGCACCCAAGAATCGGGGCAGATTACAGGACCGATGGAGTCGCTTGGCATCACCGATGACATCGTAAGTAATGCCGGCTCCGTGCTGGGTTTGGCAGGTGCGGAGGAAGTGATAGCCGTCCAGGAAGCCCATTTGCGCAAGAATCGATTGAAGATTCCGCTGCTGATGATGGCTGATATCGTTCACGGCTTTAAAACAATCTTTCCGGTGCCGCT
The DNA here is from genome assembly GCF_015326965.1 of Paenibacillus sp. JZ16. NCBI lineage: Bacteria > Bacillati > Bacillota > Bacilli > Caryophanales > Paenibacillaceae > Paenibacillus > Paenibacillus sp. JZ16. Next base: position 3,875,209 of record NZ_CP017659.1, on the reverse strand, counting down.
CGCCATGGGGAGCTCTTGGGACCCCAGCCTAGCGGAGCGGAGTGCGGAAATCGCTGCGCGCGAAGCCGCGGTATCCGGCCTGCATGTGACATTTGCGCCGATGGTGGACCTGGTGCGCGATCCCCGCTGGGGGCGCGTGATGGAATCGACAGGCGAGGATCCTTACTTAAACAGTGAATTTGCCAGAGCCTTTGTCAGAGGTTTCCAAGGGGAGGACCTGAGCGGCGATCTCAACCGGCTGGCTGCTTGCGTGAAGCACTTTGCCGCATATGGAGCAGGCGAAGGCGGCCGCGATTACAACACGGTGGACATGTCCGAGCGTCAGCTGCGGGAGTATTACTTGCCGGCGTACAAGGCTGCGCTGGACGAAGGTGTCGAGATGGTCATGACCGCCTTTAATACGGTGGATGGCATACCGGCTACGGGCAATAAACGGCTGATGCGTGATTTGCTGCGCCGCGAATGGGGCTTTGACGGCGTGCTGATCTCCGACTGGGGAGCGGTCAAAGAGCTGATTCCACACGGGGTAGCGGAGGATGAGGCAGAGGCAGCGTTAAGAGCCATTGAAGCGGGCGTGGACATCGAGATGATGACTTCCAGCTATGTTCATCATTTACCTGAAATGGTACGTGAAGGCCGGGTGGACGAGAGCCTGATCGATGAAGCGGTGCTGCGGATCCTGTCTTTGAAAAAGCGGCTTGGACTGTTCGAGCGCCCTGTGCGGGGAGCCGATCCGCAGGCGGAACGGGAGATTGTGTTCTGCGAGGAACATCGTCAGGCGGCCCGGGAGGCTGCGGCGAAGTCCTGCGTGCTCCTGAAGAACGACTCCCTGCTGCCGCTGCGCGGCGGGCAGCGCGTTGCCTTGATCGGCCCGTTCGCTGCCAGCGGCGATATTCTTGGCCCCTGGTCCTGGACAGGCTCCAAAGAAGACGCGGTAACGCTGGAGCAGGGACTGCGCTCCAAGGTGGCTTCCGGTGCCCTCACGGTAGCTGAGGGTTGTAACGTGAACGCCATGACCGGGCAGCAGTTGGAAGAGGCGATGAAGGCAGCAAAGGAAGCCGACGTGATTGTGCTTGCGCTGGGCGAGGATTCCGAGATGAGCGGCGAAGCGGGCAGCCGTGGGTTTATAACGCTGCCACAACCGCAGCTCGAGCTGATTCAGCATTTGAAAACGCTGGAGAAGCCGATGGTTGCCGTATTGTTCAACGGTCGTCCGCTGGATCTGCATGGGGTGCTGGACGAAGCGGAGGCTGTGCTGGAAGCCTGGTTCCCGGGAAGTGAAGGCGGGGCGGCTGTAGCTGCACTGCTGACGGGCGAAGCGAATCCTTCCGGCCGGCTCAGCATGTCGTTCCCTTATTCCGTGGGACAGGTGCCGGTATACTACAACCATTTTAACACCGGCCGTCCGAAGGATGCGCCCGATGCGCAGGTACGCTATGTATCGCAATATTTGGACATTCCGAATGAGCCGCTGTTTCCGTTTGGATTCGGCCTCAGTTATACGGAGTTTGTATACGGAAAGATGACGCTGTCGGCGGATGAAATGTTCCCGGACCAGCCGCTTGAAATTACGGTTTCGGTGACGAATGCCGGCGATATCGCCGGTGAAGAAGTGATTCAGCTGTACGTCCGCGACCGATCCGGAGAGGTCGTTAGGCCTGTCAGTGAGCTGAAGGCTTTCCGCAAGGTGCTGCTGCAGCCGGGCGAACGACAGGAAATCACGTTTACGCTGACCGAAGAACAGCTGCGCTATCACCACTCGGATCTGTCTTTCACCAGCGATGCGGGCGAGTTCGACATTATGGTTGGAAAGAATAGCCGGGATACGGAGACAAGACGTTTTCGGCTTCGGAAATAACTCGACTAACATCATTTATGCAGAATAGGAAGTGAAACTTGTGACAGCCAATCATGTAATGAACGATGCGAAGATTGTACTCCAGGCGGGAGATTTGACGTTTTCCTTTTTGCCTAGCGGTGATCTTTATCAAGCCACTTACGGCACGACGATGATCAATCAGCTGCTCTCCAATTCGATTGACGGCTCCCTTAACAATTTGTTTCTGAGAATCCATACTGAGAGCGGCATTCAGGCCGTTCCTATGCTCGGAGTACACTCCAACAGCGTGGTCACTCACGCGGATAACCGGATGATGTGGGAAGGCAGCGTCAAGGGAGTAGGTTATAAGGTTTTGTTTACCCCAACGGATACCGGCGCGTGGTTCTGGGACGTCGAGCTCCGGGGGGAAGGAATTCAAGCCGACGTCGTGTATGGACAGGATATCGGCATCGCCCAACCTGGTGCCGTTCGTAACAATGAGGCCTATTTGTCCCAGTACATTGACCATGCTGTGTTCCGGCAGGAAGATCTGGGGTATGTCGTGTGCTCACGTCAAAATCAGCCGCAGGGAGGCAAATTCCCGTATCTTCAACAGGGGGCGATGACTTCTGCAGTCGGGTATGCAACGGATGGCTTTCAGTTCTTCGGCCTTTCCTATAAAGAAACGAATCAGGCGGTGGCTTTATCCAAGGAGAGTCTGCCGAATGAGGTGTATCAATATGAGTTTGCCTATACGGCTCTGCAGTCCCCTCGCGTTGCGCTGAATGGCACGGCTCGGTTCGTATTTTACGGCATGTTTAAAGAGGATCATCCGGAAGCAGTTACGTCGCTTGAATTCCAGGATGAGCTTCAGGCTGCGTGGCAACAGTTTGCAGCGAGCCGGTTGACGGAGACGGGCCAACAGCTGCCTCGGTCGGAGCGATCCAAGCGCTTCGGGGAACCTCTTCGCACATTGCCGCTGACGGCAGACGAATTGAACGCTTTGTATCCTGTACGCCGCCAAGAAGAGCGTGACGGGGAGGAGCTGCTCTCGTTCTTCACGGATACCTATGAGCATATCGTTTTGAAGGAGAAGGAGCTTCGCGTGGAGCGTCCGCACGGGCATATCTTGATGAGCGGCAACAATGTGAAGCTGGGCAGCCCTGTCATTACGACAACCTCCTACATGTATGGCGTGTTTAATTCCCAGCTGGTGACGGGGAACACGAATTTTAACAAAATGATGAGTCATGCTCGTAATGCACTAAACGTGCCTAAGACATCCGGACAGCGGATATATGTCGAGATGGACGGGGAATATCGCCTCTTGACGATGCCGTCCGTGTTCGAGATCGGCTTTAACTATGTACGGTGGTACTATAAGACCGAAAGCGACATGCTGATCATTACGAACTTCACGTCTGCCGCGGCACCGGAGGTTACGCTCCAAGTCCGTTCCGAGAGCGGAAGAGCGTACCGTTATTTGGTCACCATGCAGGTCACGATGGATGTGAACGAATATGAAGTCCCGTATCATAGGGTTCAGGAAGACGGCATCATTACGTTCCGTGCCGATTCGGCTTCGCTCAGCGCTTCCGTGTATAAGGATTTGCATTATCGCCTTGGGGTGACGGGAGCCGATGTGCAGGTGACGGACGAAACTTGTCTGGCAAGCAACATCGCGCCTGACAGTGCCTCCTTGACAGTACTTGAGCTTGGTGAGAGTGTGGAATGGACCATGACGGTACAAGGCAGCCTTGATGCAGCGAACGCTCCGCTTGCGGCGCGGGTAGCCGATGAAGAGATTGCAAGCTACCGCTCGTTCTACGCGTCTGTCATGAACGGGTTCCATCTGAGCCTGAAGAATGGACAGGAAGGCGGCTTGTTCAAGGTGAATGCGCTGGCCTGGTGGTATACGCATAATATGCTCGTTCACTATTCGGTACCGCACGGCCTGGAACAATATGGCGGCGCAGCGTGGGGAACACGCGATGTATGCCAAGGTCCTGTTGAATATTTCATGGCTACGCATAAATACGAGCAGGTACGCGATATCCTGCTTGAAGTGTACTCCCACCAGTATGAGGATGACGGAAATTGGCCGCAGTGGTTCATGTTTGATAAGTACGCCCATATCCAGCAGGAAGAGAGCCACGGCGACATTATCGTATGGCCGCTTAAGGTGCTGGGCGATTATTTGGCGGTCACTAACGATTACAGCATACTGGAGTCTGCCGTTCCATACACGAGAAAGCACAGCTTCGATTTCACGGAGCAGACGTACACCGTGCTTGAGCATGTGAAGAAGCAAATGGCCTATATTCAAAATCACTTCCTTCATGATACCTATCTGTCTTCTTATGGAGACGGGGATTGGGATGATACGCTTCAGCCGGCTAACGCGCAGCTGAAGCAGTTCATGGTCAGCAGCTGGACGGTGGCTTTGACCTATCAGACCTTGAAACAGTTCTCCCAGGTCATGGAGCCTGTGGACCAAGCGATGTCCGATGCCATGGGGGATCTCGCGGAAGGAATTCAGCGGGATTTCAATACGTATATTTTGAATTCTGAAGTTATTCCCGGCTTTGTCTATATGGAGAGCAAAGAGCAGAGCAAATTCCTGCTGCATCCGTCCGATCAGGAAACGGGAATCCAGTACCGGCTGCTTCCGATGACGCGCAGCATGATCAGCGAGCTGTTGACGCCGGAGCAGGCAGCAAGCCATTATGAGATTATCCGTGAGCAGCTGTTCTGTCCGGACGGCGTTAGATTGATGAACCGTCCAGCCGTATATGCCGGCGGTGTCAGCACGCACTTTAAGCGGGCGGAGCAGGCGGCGAATTTTGGCCGGGAGGTTGGCCTTCAATATGTGCATGCGCACATCCGTTATGTAGAGGCGATGGCCAAGCTCGGCAAGAGCAGCGAGGTGTGGAGCGGGCTTGAGCGCATCAATCCGATCGGCATTGCCGAAGTTGTGCCGAATGCGGAGCTGCGTCAGAGCAACGCGTATTTCAGCAGCTCGGACGGAAAGTTCAACACGCGCTATGAAGCGCAGGAATCGTTTGATGCGCTGCGCAGCGGAAGCGTACCTGTCAAAGGCGGATGGCGGATTTATTCCAGTGGTCCGGGGATCTACATGAATCAATTGATATCTAATGCGCTTGGCATTCGCGAAGCGGGAGGAGACCTGGTGATTGATCCGGTCCTGCCGAAGACGCTGGATGGCCTGGAGTTCCAATTTAACTACGCGGGGATGGCGGTAACGTTCATTTATCACGTGGATCGTTCCGAGGGGACCCGCATTACGATTAACGGGCAGGATGTAGCAGCAGATGCGATCCGGAACCGATATCGCACAGGCGGCGTTCGTATTGCAGGTGCGGATTTCAAACGATTGGCCGGAGAGGGTGGCACCGATTGCGTCGTGGATATTTACGCCTCTATTCATGAACAATAATTCTTGACCCCGTGAAACTCGTCTGCAAGAAGCAAACCGGTCTGATATAATAGAGGGAATGGTTATCAAAGCGAGGGATGGCGATGAAGACCGGTCAAGAGACATTGACCATCCGGTTCTCCGAGATGAAGGATGCTGCTGCACTCATGGAACTCGACGAACTGGTATGGGATCGCAATACGGCCCCTGCCCCATTGGAGTGGAACTCAAGAGATCATTATCTTCTGCATTGTCCGCCAGGCACACAGCTCGTGGCCTTGCATGAGGGGGAACTGTGCGGTTACATCGGATTCCGGTCGCCCACAAGCCTTCACAGTAATCGTCATGTGCTGGAGCTGAACATCGCGGTTCACCCTGCCTATCAACGGCAGGGCATCGGGCAGCGGCTGATCGATGCCGTGAAGGATATGGCGCGTGCGGAGGGCATTTCGAAGCTGAGGCTGCGGGTGCTGTCCAGCAATCCTGGCGCATTCGCTTTTTACAGGAACTGCGGGTTTCAGGAAGAGGGCAGGCTGATTCAGGAGTTTTATGTGGATGGACGTTACGTCGATGATATCTTAATGTGCTGCTTCTTATCATGATGGATCACATCATGATATCCCTCTAGGCCGTTTACCGAGCGGCAGAGAGATGAAGGTCATAGGGTTGAACAGTCCGGCAGCTTGCCGGGCTGTTTCATATGTCAAGGCCAACCAGGGTTTTCTGGTTGGCCTTATGTTATTTGGCCCGCCACTTAAAACGGCTTCTGGACAAGGGCATACGCTATTGCATATAGTAGATGAAAAGAAAAGAAGGCGGAGGTTATTTTCCATGACTATGGGCATTGTATCGCTGAATGTGGGAAAGCCTGTAACGGTTGATTACCAGGGAAAGGACCTGTCCACGGGAATCTATAAGCAGCCTGTGGAGGGTCCCTTGTTCCTAAGTTCATTGAATTTCGAGGGGGATGGTCAGGCCGATCTCGTCAATCACGGCGGCGTGGATAAGGCGGTGTGCGCGTACCCCTTCGAGCATTATCCTTATTGGGAACACTCCTTGGGCAAACAGATGGCGTATGCTGCCTTTGGCGAAAACCTGACGCTGCGGGGGATGCTGGAGGATCGGGTCTGCATCGGGGATGTATACCGGATAGGCGACGCGGTGGTACAGGTCAGCCAGCCCCGATATCCCTGCTTTAAGCTGTCGCAAAAGCATGGCGTGAAAGATATGCCGGCAAGAGTATTGAATACGGGCTACAGCGGGTTTTACTTTCGAGTCCTGGAGGAAGGGGATGTCCGTGCCGATTCCGCGGTCACTCAGCTTGAGTCCCATGCTTCCGGCATAACGGTGCAGGACGTGCTTCGCATAATGAAGGATGGACGGAAGGATGAACGCGGATTGTCCCGCATGCTGGAGATCGATGTGCTGTCAGCCAGCCTGAAGTCGCAGTTCGGCAAGTGGCTGGAGACCCTGCGGGAGAATCAGGAGTGAGACGATGGTTCTTGCCAGGCTTCTAAGCCAAGGTCAGCCTATATTCTAGAACACATACAGACAACAAAACCGGCTTGCGTCCTTATCGTAGGATTCAAGCCGGTTTTGTTCCGGATATAGAGGTTACCTCATCCGCTTCCATTCGCTCTGAATCATGCCGTAGACCGCGTGGTTAACATAGCCTTGGGGCAGCTTCTCGGCTTCCCTTATGACTCCCTCCAGCACAAACCCCAGCCGTTCCGGAATGGCCCGGCTGCGATGGTTAGCCGTTGCACAGCGGATCTCCACCCGATTCAGGCCCATGCGCATCAGCGCGTGATCCGTGAACGCGCGGCATGCGCTTGTCATCAGGCCTTGCCCCGTGAAATGCTGATCCAGCCAGTATCCGATACTGACCGAGCGGTTGTTCCAATCGATCTCATGAAACGAGATGGTGCCTGCCAGCTCCTCGCGGACCCAGATGCCGGCCGAGAAGCCGCCGTTCTCGGCCGCTTGCTTCATGGCGCCTTTGATATAATTGACGGTATCGTTGACCTCGGTGACGGCATCCACCCACGGAAGCCACTTGCGCAGGCGGTCCCGGGAACGATCGGTAATCTCGAACATCGCCCGTGCATGCTCTATGGCAAGCGGGCGCAATTCAACATGGTCGTCTAATGTGTATCCAAACATAAGGTATCTCCTTTGTTCTCTCGTGAAGTGTATGTAACTTTAACGAGTCCGCTTCACTTTTTGTTCCAATGCGTAAATATCCTCTTCAAGGGAAATCATACGCTGACTAACAACCGTTCTGCAGTCGCTGAGCGCTTGATTGTATAGATGAGGCCCTAAGGTCTCCGTGAAAAAATCAAGAACACCCTCTGCGGCTAGATGGCCGAGGGTTTCGCCGCGCTCGGTCTCAAAGTATTCCTGAACCAGTCCAATCAGCTGTTCGCGTTGTTCTTTAGGGAATTTGGTAGGTTTCATAAGATGATTGCAGGCCTCCTTCATAGCTGTTTTTCTCTCCATGCTACCCTATTGACCAGCCCCCGTCAAAACGATTTTCGCCGGCATTTTCGGTTGTGGGAGAATCTTCTGTGTGCGGGTTAAGATGCTGGGAGCAGACTGCTTGCCGAATCCTCATCGCAAGCTGGCGACTTGCGGCACGGAGGTGCCGAATTCCTTGAACAATCGCGGCATTACAGGTATATTTAAGGGAAACACGTTTATACAGGAGATAGACAGAAATTACAGGACGAAAGGTTGATCAACGTGGAGAACCATCGGGGAACCCCCTCCAATTTCATAAAAAATGTTATTACCGAAGACCTGAAGTCCGGTAAAGTCAAGGAAATCGTTACCCGCTTTCCGCCGGAGCCGAACGGCTACTTGCATATTGGACATGCCAAGGCCATATGGATCAATTTCACACTGGCCGATGAATTCGGCGGACGGACGCACTTGCGGTTCGATGATACGAACCCGGTGAAGGAAGACATTGAGTATGTTAACTCCATTAAGGAGGACGTGAAGTGGCTCGGATTCGATTGGGAAGAGCTGCGGTACGCGTCCGATTATTTTGAAGAGATGTACAATCGTGCCGTGTTGCTGATTAAGAAAGGGAAAGCTTATGTGGATGACCAATCCGCCGACCAAATCCGCGAAACGCGCGGAACCCTGACCGAGCCAGGGCATAATAGTCCATACCGGGATCGCAGCGTGGAAGAGAATCTGGATCTGTTCGAGCGGATGCGCAAAGGGGAATTCGCCAACGGAGAACGCGTGCTGCGCGCCAAGATCGACATGGCTTCGCCGAATATTAATCTGCGGGATCCGGTCATCTACCGGATCTCTCACGCGCATCATCATAATACAGGCGACAAGTGGTGCATTTATCCGATGTACGCTTTTGCCCATCCGCTGGAGGATGCCATTGAAGGGGTTACGCATTCCCTGTGCTCCCTGGAGTTTGAGGATCAACGACCGTTCTATGATTGGGTTGTGGCCGAATGCGAGATGGACAGCACGCCGCATCAGTACGAATTCGGACGTCTGAACGTGGCGCAGACGGTTACGAGCAAGCGTAAACTGAAGCAGCTCGTCGACGAGAATGTGGTGGACGGCTGGGATGATCCGCGCATGCCGACGATCTCCGGACTTCGCCGCTTGGGGTATACGCCTGAAGCCATTCGCAACTTCGTGTTTGAGACGGGAATTTCGAAGGCGTACGGAACGGTGGACCGTCAAGTGATGGAACACTTTATCCGTGAGGACCTGAAGCTGAAGGCGCCGCGTACGATGGCTGTGCTGGACCCGCTGAAGGTGGTCATTACGAATTACCCTGAAGGTCAGATCGAATGGCTGGACGCCGAGAACAACACGGAGAATCCGGAGATGGGGATTCGCCAGATTCCGTTCTCGCGCGAGATTTATATTGAGCAGGAAGATTTCATGGAAGATCCTCCGAACAAATATTTCCGCTTGTTCCCCGGCAACGAGGTCCGTTTGAAGCATGCGTACTTCATCAAGTGTAATGACGTCATTAAAGACGAGAACGGCAAGGTCGTCGAGATCCACTGCACGTATGATCCGGAGACGAAGAGCGGCAGCGGCTTTACCGGACGCAAGGTGAAGGGAACGATTCACTGGGTGGAAGCCACGCAGGCCGTACCTGCTGAATTCCGCCTGTTCGAACCGCTGTTCAAGGACGAAGAGGAAGAAGCCGAATTGGTGCAGGAGGTTGCAGGCGAGGCGGAAGAAGCAACTGCCGAGAAGTCCTTCCTGGACGACATCAACCCGAACTCGCTGCAAATCGTGCAGGGATTCGTGGAACCGAATATGAAGGATGCTGCGCCGCAGGACAAGTTCCAGTTCTTCCGCCATGGATATTTCAACGTCGACTCGAAGTATTCGCAGCCAGGACGTCCGGTATTTAACCGCGTGGTCTCCCTGAAGAGCTCGTTCCAGCTTCCGAAGAACTAAATCAAGATAATGGTATAGGCGCGTTTAAGAAGTCTCCTGTGCTCTATAACGTAAACAAGACTCGAAGATTCCGTTACAGGATTCATTCGAGTCTTGTTATATTTACGATAATACCATCTTAGTGAACGGCTTGGTACAGGACCACGGTCTAACTCGCAGCGTATTCCTCCATCTCGTCGCTATCGAGATCGTCCGGATGCAGTGGCTGATACCCGTGCTTGCGAAGGTTGTACCACATCCAGCCAAAACCGATGGCACCCACAATGGCAAGCATCGTGCCGGTGAAGTACATGATCTGCGCCCCGAAGTTCTGGAACATCCAGCCGCCGGCAAGACCGCCGATGACGCCGGATATGCCGCTCCAGCTTAAGGTATAGATCGCTTGTCCGGAAGCGCGATACGGCGTTGGTACAAACAGCATCGTCAGCTGCACGCCGACATAGAAATAGCCGCCGAAGGTTACGCAGTGCAGGAGCTGGATGAAGGCCACCTCCAGCGCGCTGTTGGCTTCCGCCATCAGCAGCCAGCGGAGGGCGAAGAGCAGGCTGACAATCGTTAGGCAGCCGACCAAGACATTGATTTTTCGTTTCAGGAAGCGGTCAAACAGAATGAAGATCACCACTTCGAATATCGACGAGAAGAAGATCGCAAGGCCTACCATCTGCTTGGTACCACCAAGCTCCAGGATGTACAGGGACATAAAAGTGTTATTAGCTGTGTTCGGGATGGATACCATAATGCCTAACAGGATAAAACAGACAAAATAGGAGTTCAGAAACAGTCTACCGAGTCCTCTAAGGCTGACCGATGCCGATGCTGTCGTCTTCTGGATAGAGGGCAGCGTAAACATGAACACGGCCGCCACCAGCAGCATAATCGAGAACACGATGGCGATGCGCCCTGACCCGAGCCGATCGATGACAGGCCCTGCAGCGATGGCCGTCAGCGCCCATCCGAGCGAGCCCCATAGCCGGAAGGAGCCGAACTTTTGCTGCGTCCCCTCAATATAGGTTAGAATCAGCGAATTTGTCTGCGAGAACATCGGAGTCTGGAAGAAATAAAAGAAAATCATTGTCATGTATATCATTGCATAGGTATTCGCTTGAAATACAAGCTGAACCAGCAGCAGCGTACCGGTCATCATGATCAGCAGTATCCGCTTGATGTTTGCCGCCCGATCACCCCAGAACCCCCAGAACGGATTGGCGAAGATGGACACAAATGGCGCGATCGCCATCAGGCTGCCGATTTCAATTTTGCTCATGCCGATGTCTTGCAAATATAACTGGAAGAAACCGGTGAAGATGACCATGGTTCCGTAAATGAAGAAGTTGAACAGCTTGAGCGATATCAGCGAAGGTTGGGCGTTGTCCATATTCCGCAAGTAGGTCATTCCTTTCAAACCGAATACAATCCACAATCGCGGCATCGAAAAAATAGCCGCTTTCCCTTTCAATGTATCACGCATTGAAAAGGGATACAAACCAACTTTTAAATGATTTTCCATTATTCTGGTTATTAACCTATAAACTGAATCAAGTTTTTTTACAACGTGTAAGAAAGGCTGGTAGAATATATGAGCGGTCAACCCATAGATGTCGGCTTTTCGCCGGATCAGGTGACGGGTATCGTACTTGCAGGCGGGGCCTCCCGGAGAATGGGAAGAAACAAGGCGCTTCTGCCCATGCAGGGAATGAGTTTGATCGAGCGAACGGTCCAGGCGCTTGACGGGGTTAGCGGCCGCGTCATCCTATCCACCAATACCCCGAGTCTTATCAATTTCTCGGATTGGAATGCATTCCCGACCGTTATGTCGGGCAAGGCCCGATGGCGGGTCTTCATGCAGCGCTCAAGTCATCCCAAAGCACATGGAATATGGTCGCTGCGTGCGACATGCCCCATATCCATGAGCGTTTCCTTCGGGGATTGCTGTATCTGGCGAATCAGCAGCTCACCGCCGATGCTGTAATTCCTGTTGTAGAAGGCAGGGTGCATCCGCTGCTTGCGGCATATCGCAAAGAAATCGTAGAAGGCCTTGAACGCAGGCTGAACAAGGGACAACTTCGCATGGTGGAGTGGGTGCAGGAGCTGAATGCCGTCTTCGTGCACGAGGAGCAATTAGAGGCAATTACGGGTCTTGATCCGCGCAAAATTTTATTTAATATGAACACGCCTGGGGAATACGAGGCAGCAGGCGGCCTGATGAATGCGGACTTGCCTGAGGATAGATAGTAGATTTCTATAGCTGAATAAAGGTGTGCAAAAGCACGACGAAACGGTATTCATCATAAAAAAAACCCCGCCAGCTAAATGCTTGGCGGGGATTTTAATATCAACCATATGACTGCCTTCGGCTATTATACGCACAGCCGACGGTTTATCCGCCGATCTGTGACATACGCCGGACGGTTGGGGTATGGCTTTGCATTTTTTTCTCGAGCGCGAGCGCCATTTCATGATTCAACGGTTTGGAACCCAGCGCTTTGCGGAACAGGTTTGCCACCGCGGAAGGATCATCGACGACGCGGCGCACGTTAAATTCGTCGGACCAGTACAGGCAAGCCTTGATGTGGCCGTCAGCCGTCAGTCTGAGGCGGTTGCAGGAATCGCAGAAATGATCGCTGACCGGATGGATCAGACCGAAGGTTCCTGTAGCTCCAACCACCTTCATATTTCGTGAAGGTCCGTTGCCGGATGGCCCCTGCTCTTCCTGAATGGTCCAACCCGCCTCCTGGCACACTTCGGATACCCGGCTGAGCGGCAGATACGAATCTCGCCAGGCATCGGACGCTTGCCCGATCGGCATGTATTCAATAAAGCGGACATGTAGGGGACGATCGAGCGTCAGCGCGATAAAGTCGCGAATTTCGTCTTCGTTGAAGCCCTTCATTAACACCATGTTTAGTTTGATGGGATCCAGGCCGGCTTCATATGCGGCTTCAATGCCTTCCAGCACTTTACGCACTTGACCGCCGCGCGTAATGCGCGCGTAGCGATCCTCATGAAGCGAATCCAGACTGATGTTGATTCGGGTAAGTCCGGCTTCCTTAAGCAGGTGAGCTTTGGAGGGGAGCATGATCCCGTTGGTAGTCAGGGATATATCTTGAATTCCTTCAATGGAAGCAATCATATGGACCAAGGATTCCAGATCCTTGCGTACCAGCGGCTCGCCGCCGGTAAGGCGTACTTTGGAGACACCCATTGGGGCAAGGACGCGCATGATCGCTGCGATCTCTTCATAACTCATAATCTGATCGGGAGGTTGGAATTCCATCCCTTCTTCCGGCATACAATAGACACAACGAAGATTGCATCGATCTGTCACCGAGATACGAATATAATCATGGACCCGACCGAAAGAATCTTTAAGCGGTTCGATCATGGAAATCCCCCTTTATAGCATGCATGGTCACATTGTAGCCATTCCCCGAACGGGAGTCAATGCATTGTAAGGGTCATGTCAGCCGGACAAGCTGCGTGGATAAGTTCAAGGATTTGTGAGAAGTATCACAGAAAACGCTTTCGGGATCCAGTATATTGAAGCTGTGGACAAAAGCTTTCTCCCCTTGAAAGCGAGTAGTGACATTCTAGATTTCCGAAAGTTTCCTGATTTTTCCGAAATTTTCGGAAATCATTTCAAACTGCTTTCATTAGACGTTCATCTAAGATATACTGTCAAGGATATCACATCCAACAAGAAAGGTTACCAATAGGAGGTTCGATATGGCGATATCACCTGTTCAAACTTTGGAGGTGCCTGACGTCTGTCACAGATGGCTTGAAAACCGGGGTACGGTCTACGAGCTGCTCATCGATTTTTTGGGCAATTGGCCCAGCTTGTCTATGATTGCGGAATGGAGCCGCGGAAGCGGAATAAGCAAGGCTGCGGAGTGTTCGAAGGCCGGTACGGACCTGATGACCTATTTATGTGGACGCTCACCTGAGGAATTGGTTCGGATTTGCGAATACGAAGGGGCGGAATACCGCCGATTGCTTCAGCAGTCCAAACAGCGTCAAGCGGCAAAGTCTCATTACACGAAGGATGGATGCGCTCAGGATTTAGCCGATTGTTATGCATCCGTCGGTGTTGCCTTTAATAAACTGCACGGGGAAGCGGACGATCATATAGCCATTGAACTGGAATTTATGACACTGCTTCATGACCGTATGCTGAACAATACGTATTGTGAACATAGCATGCTGCAATTGATGGAGGTTCAAGAGAAGTTTCTGGAGGAGCATCTGTTGTCATGGGTGCCATCCCTCTGCAAGGATCTAAAAGGCTCCACGGAAAGCCCGCTTTATCAGTCGGTATTCAGTCTGCTCGAGGAGTTCCTCGCACAGGATCTGAACATGCTGAAGACGTGGAAGCATTCCAGGGAAGCTGTGCTGGTACATTAGCGAGCCAGGACCATATCATAGTCATCAAAAAAAGCCCCAGCCTCCTAATGTAGGAAGCCGGGGCTTTGATGTTCTAATTAATCTTCGATTCTTTTTTTGCTGAACTTCATCAGGAACTCGTACACGATAGGTACCACCACGAGTGTGAGCAGCGTCGAGCTGATCAGACCGCCGATAACCGTGATGCCAAGTCCTTTCGAAATGATGCCTGCGCTGTTCTCCCAACCGAATACGAGTGGCAGGAGAGCGCCGATCGTTGCGAGTGCCGTCATAAGAATTGGACGAAGACGGGTAGCGCCGGCTTCAAGCAGGGCTTCGCGGGTGCTCATGCCTTCGCGTTCCATATGGATCACGCGGTCGATCAATACAATCGCATTGGTCACGACGATACCGATCAGCATGAGTACGCCCATGAGTGCAGACACGTTCAGTGTCTCGCCTGTAACAAGCAAACCGATAATGGCTCCGATGACAATGAACGGCAGCGAGAACAGGATGGCGAACGGTGCGAGACCGCCACCGAATGTAACCACAAGCACAAAGTATACAATCGCAATGGCTGCCAGCATGGCGAGTCCAAGCTGTCCGAAGGTTTCGTTGATTTGCTCGGTAACGCCTCCGAACTGGACGGATACGCCGTCTGGAAGCTCAAGCTTGTTCACTTCAGTCTCCAGGTTAGTGGAGGCCGACCCAACATCGCTGGACAGGATATCGGCTGTGACGGTCACAACCATTTTCCCGTCGATGCGCATAATAGAGTCAGGAGTCGTTCCTTTTTCCACCTTGGCCACGTCCTTGATCGGCACTTCGATACCGAGTGGAGAGGTGACGGTTTCGTTCTCGATTTCTTTGATGCTCTTATAGGTCTTGCTGTCCGTTTCAATGTAAACATTGTAAGTCTTGTCCTCAATTTTGACT
The DNA here is from genome assembly GCF_015326965.1 of Paenibacillus sp. JZ16. Lineage (NCBI taxonomy): Bacteria > Bacillati > Bacillota > Bacilli > Caryophanales > Paenibacillaceae > Paenibacillus > Paenibacillus sp. JZ16. The sequence continues at coordinate 3,860,183 of NZ_CP017659.1, read as the reverse complement.
TCGGTCAAGACCGGACGTTCCCGTACGGGAGACAGCTTCATTGCCAATTGTCCTGCGGTCAGGCCAAGGGAGCTCAGCTTCTCTTGGTCAGCAACCAGCGTATACTGCTCGAACGCTTCGGACAAGCTGGTTTCTGCATTCTCGAAAGTGGCTGTATCCTTGTTGGCAAGCTCTGCAATTTGATCAGCTACCGGCTTGATCTGCTCCAGAGAATCGCCAAAGACGTTAACCGTTAACTGGCCGCCGCCAAAGCCGCCGGCTGCCATGTCCATATTGGACCAAGTACCGTCCGGTACTTCCTTGGCAAGATCCTCGACAAGGGCTTTTTTAACATCTTCGAAGTTTTTCGTGTCCGGGTCATACATAATATAGAACAATCCGGAATTCGCTGATCCCATACCAAGCGGATTGCTTCCGCCGATGGAGTACTGCATCGTTTCGACTCCAGGTTGATCCAGAATCAATTTCTCCGCTTTTAATGCGCGTTCCTCCACATCCTCCAGCATGACGCCGGGCTCAGGAGAATAAGTCACCATGGCATATTTGTCTTCCTGTTCCGGAATGAAGCTAACGCCAAGGTACTTCGTCAGGAACAAGCTTCCTGCCAACAACGCGATGGCTGCCAGGAATGTAATGGCTTTGTGATTCAGCGTCCATTTCAGAATGGAACGATACCCGCGGGCCATTGCGCCCGGTTTCTCCGCATGATCATGTTTGTTCTTCAAGCCTTTGCGGAACAGGCTGTGCGCCATAGCGGGCACGAGCGTGATCGCTACGACCAGGGAAGCGAGCAGTGCGAAGACCATCGTCAATGCAAATGGCATGAACAGCTCTCCGACCATACCGCTGACCAGGGTAAGCGGCAGGAATACCGCGATGGTTACGATAGTGGAGGACATGATCGGTACAAACATTTCGCGTGTAGCGGCGCTGATGAGCTCACGGCCCGTTAATTTCTCGGTCGAGAGGGACATGCGCCGGTAGATATTCTCGATAACGACGATCGAGTCATCGACAACCCGGCCGATGGCAACGGTCATGGCACCGAGTGACATCATATTCAGGGTGATATCCATTTGTCTCAGACAGAGCACAGCAATCAGCAAGGACAATGGGATCGAAATAATCGATATAATTGTCGAACGGATGTTGCGCAGGAAGACCATTATGATCAGAACGGCGAACAATGCGCCGAATAATGCCTTGGAGAGCATCGTATGAACAGAGTCTTCAATCGGCTTGCCTTGGTCCAGCATGATCGTCAGATCCATGCCAGGATAGAGGCCTCTCAATTCCTCTGCCTTGTCTTTCACCTGATTGACAACGTCCACCGTATTGGCGTCGTTGGCTTTCACGATTTGGATACCGATCGATTCCTTCCCGTTGGTGCGGGAGATGGATTCCGAGGTTCCAATAACTTCAATTTTGGCAATCTCGCTGAGTTTTACGGTTGGAATGCCGGTTGGAACGGCAGGAGCACCGCTTGTTCCGCCTGCAGCTGCACCGGATCCAGGAGCGCCTTGTTGGCCTGCCCCAGCTGCGTCACCGGAAGGCTGCTGCGATGGTTGTTGACCTGCCCCGGCATTCGGAGCGCCGGCTCCGGCAGCTGCACCGCCGCCGCCCGGAACAACCGGAATAGCGATATTTTTCAGATCGTCAATGCCGATAATGCCGCCATCAATAGCCACGGCCTTCTGGGATTTGTCCATTTCGAACATGCCGAGCGGAACGTACAGCGCGGAACCCTGCACGATACCTTTAACGGTATCCTCCGTCAAGCCAAGCTCGTTCAGTTTGTCCTGATTAAACTTAAGCTGTACCTCGTTCACGAATTGTCCGGCTACCTGGATGGAAGCAACGCCGTCCAAATCCTCCAGCTCCGGAACGATGTCATTCTCTGTGATGCGTGTCAATTCATCCAATGCCATGTTGTCTTTGTTCGCAATACTTAGGGAGACAACCGGCATGGAGCTCATGCTGAATTTGGATATGGTAGGTTTCTGAGCGTCGTCGGGCAGCTTTACCTCGTTAATGGCTTCACGAACAGCAGCCGTAGCGTTGTCCAGATCACTACCATAATCAAACTCAACCATGACATTGGCTGCATTCTCCATGGAAGTGGAGGTTACGGTCTTGACGCCGTCGATATTGCGAAGTCTCGTCTCGAGCGGTTTGGTAACATCCTCCACAACCCCTTCAGGAGCGGCGCCCGGATAGATCGCGGTGACACTTAAGAACGGGACGTTAATATCCGGAATGGTTTCTTGTTTCATCGTCAGTCCGCTGTATAACCCACCGAAGCTGACGATGATGGTCAGCAGCCAGATCGCAAACTTGTTGCGCAGCGAGAAATTGATAATTCCTTTCATTAGGCGATTCTCTCTCCTCTCCAAAACTCTATGTCTCTAACTAAAACTAACTTTCCTGCATAATTCCACCTGGTGTAAGATAGCTTTCCAGCACAGTAATGATGTTGCCCTTGAGCTCCTTATACAATGCTTCAAGGTCCTCGATCCCTTCCAAGTTAGCAAGCATTCCTTTCAGAACGGCTCGGCTGGGCTGGATGGCAAGCAGTTCCTTCTCCATAATATGGAGCGACTCCATTGCATCTTCCCGGACATCCGTCTCTACCTGAATCTTCTTTAGTTCATTCTTCATCGCCTTAATGACGATGAGCGGGTGACGAGTTGTGCGAATGTCGGTTTGGCATAATTGGCCCAATTGCCCCACCGCCTCCATTGGGATCAGGGGCTCGGGCCGTCTGCGCAGAATACTGTCCACAATATCATCGAGCAGCTGAATCTGGTGATCAGCGGTGATTCCCACATTCAAATGGAACCCGGGCATGAACAGGAAGTGGATATACGAACCCAGCATACTGCCCATAAACATGCCGATTTCCAATGTGTATGGCTCTACTTCGGGTCCATAAATGGATTTCAGCTTATTGTTAAACCACTGCAATGCAGCCAGCATTTCCTGTCGCATGTTTTCCTTGTCAAAAGGCGGTTTCCCCGGCATCTGATCATGGAACTGCTTCAGAAGAAATTCCCGGATCTCCAGAAAATGGATCAAAAGCACTTCCGTCTGCTTGCGCAGCTGCTCCTTGGGTCCGAGAAGCGGATCGTGGTCGACCCGGAGAATCTCATCCTTAATCCGGCTTGCGATATGCTCGTAAATGCTCTTTTCCAGTTCCTCTTTGGACTTGAAATGAAGATAGAGGCTGCCTTTCGACATCCCGCATACTTCGGCGATTTCCTGCATGGAGGTATCCGAAGAGCCCTTCGCGGAAAACAGCTGCATCGCAGTGATGAGAATTTGCTGTCGTTTTTCTGCCGTTTTATCAGCCAATCAATAGCTCACCTCACTTGAGAACTTTGCGGTTCTTGGATTGACCATAAGGTCAAGAGTTATTATATATGAAAAAGAACGACCGTTTCAACTTTACTACGGTCGTCCTTTACGTTAGGTTCTGAAAACTTATGAAATTTTACAAAAGTAATTAACTGATCAATTTCAGACCGACAGCCGAGCACAGGATCATGGCGATAAAGAGCACGCGCCGCCATTCCTTCGGTTCACCGAACAGGAGCATCCCTGTGATGGCGCCGCCCACCGTCCCGATTCCCGTCCAGATGGCATAAGCGGTACCCATAGGCAGTACGGTCATGGCGTAGGAGAGGAGGGAGAAGCTGGCGGCAAAAGATAAGGCCAAAATCAGTACATATTGCCATCCCTTGCGCTCCGACACGCCTTTGATGCCGATGACGCCGCCGATTTCGAACAATCCTGCAAACACAAGTGCAATCCAAGCCATTACTTGCTCACCTCCGGTTCCGCATGATCAGCCGTAACCAGCTTAAGGCCAATGACGCCTGCCAGCAGCACACAGATCAGAAGCACCTTGACCAGTTTAAACGGTTCACCGAAGAACAGCATCTCCGACGCGACCGTTCCGGCTGTACCGATTCCCGTGAATACGGCATACACCGTTCCGACCGGCAGCCGTTTGGCTGCCTCGATAATAAGATAGAAGCTGACTGCAATGGCGGCTATGGTTCCAATCCATTCCCAGATGTTGGAGGAATGCTTCAAACCCATCACCCATATGATTTCAACCAATCCACCAAGCAGCACAAAAATCCAGTTGCGATTCATTATGATGGTTCACTCCTTTTATGAAAACAACAGTAACCCCTCACGGTTACCGATTCCTGTTCCTATTCTCCTTAAGTCTCTTTATTATGCGTAAATTAGGAGACATTAACTCTTGTGGTTATATCGTTGCTTTGTTACCCCTAACCAATACACTGGCCAAGCAGCTGCAAGACGTCTCATGGCCCGTTCTTCCCCGCCGTACACGGTTTCCAGATGGATTCCATCCACCAAGGTCATAAAGGCAATCGCCGCATTGCGCGGATGACGGATGATACGTCCATGCTCCGGACAGCCCGCGGCAAGCAGCCTCGACAAGTTCTGCTCCTGTTGATCCAGCAGCGGATACACCATCGCCATCACTTCGTCATACAGCGTACTTGGCGGAAAGAAGGCCATTCGCATGAAGAACCGCACTTCATCATCCAGACGATAGGCTTGGAGACGGCTTTCAAGAAATCCGTGCAGCTGCTGCTCCAGCGGCCAATCGGCATGGTTTAGAAAATAGGCCACCATCGACTCCTCTTGACGCTGGAATACGTCCTGAAGCACCTGCAGAAACAAATCGTTCTTACTCGAAAAATGGGCGTAAATCGACGGTTTTTTGATCCCGCAGTCGTCTGCAATATGTTTTAGCGATGCCCCTTCGTAACCGTTTTTGGCAAAGTGGGCAAGGGCGGATTGCTTAATATCGGCGGCACTCATAACACTCCTCCTAACTAACGGTCGTTAGTTATATTTTTAACAAATGGCGTTACCATTGTCAATATTTTATTTTGGGGCGTCGGTCCCTTGTCAGCTCGCGGAGAACAGTCTTTAGTTCCTGGGGGAGATCATGTAGAATATGGTGTGACCAGCATCGTACATACATAGAGACATTAACGATGAAGAACAAGGGGTATACGATATGAGAAAGGGAATACAGGCTGTATTGATTACCGCGCTTTTGTTCGCGTTTTATTATTTTGGCCTGGATTATTTCGGGAAGACGACCGGGACCATTATCGGGATATTCTCCACGCTAACCGTAGTATCCATCGGTTTCATGATTTTTATGGAGAACCGTCATCCCACCAGCACGATGGCCTGGATTCTGCTCTTGGCGTTAGTCCCTATCGTGGGGCTTGTGTTTTATTTTTTGTTTGGACAGAACTATTTCAAGCGAAGGAAATACGACAAAAAGGCACGTAAGGACGTTCTGGTATACACCAGCGAAGTGCTCCGCAAGAACACCCCGGACATTTCCTGCTTTAAGCCCGAAGTGCAGCAGCTCCTTCAGCTGTCTACCCGCCTGGCACGCACGCCGATTTCCTTCTCGAGCGATACCAAGGTGCTGACCGACGGGGAGGAGACATTTGCAGCCTTGATAACGGAGCTGGAGCAAGCGGCGCATCACATTCATATGGAATATTACATTTACCGTCCGGATGCGATCGGAACGCAGATCCAGGAAATATTAATTCGGAAGGCGAGAGAGGGGGTTGCCGTTCGGTTTATGGTGGACGCCGTTGGCAGCTTGCAGCTGCCGCCTTCCTTTTTGCAGGAGATGAGGGATGCGGGTGTACAGGTCGCCGTATTCGGCAGTCCAAAGACGATTTTCTTCACGAGCCGTGTAAATTACCGCAATCATCGCAAAATCGTTGTGATTGACGGGAGTGTCGGATTCGTTGGGGGATTGAATGTAGGGGATGAGTATTTAAGCCGCAGCAAGGCATTCGGTTTCTGGCGTGATACCCATATGCTTGTTCGCGGAGAGGCCGTCAGAACGCTCCAGGTTGTCTTTCTGCAGGATTGGCAGTACATGACGGGAGAGCAGCCGAGTGAGCCGATCTATTATTCACCGGATTTACTGGAGAGTCGTGCCGGTGCCGTTCAGATTATCGCAAGCGGACCGGACAATGAGCGAAGAGCCCTGAAGAACATTTTCTTCTCCATGATTGTGTCGGCTCGCAAGTCGGTATGGCTGGCTACGCCGTATTTTATACCGGATGAAGACATATTCACCGCGCTCAGGGTTGCTGCCCTGTCCGGTCTTGATGTACGGATTCTGTTTCCTTCGAAGCCGGACAAATGGCTGCCCTTTCTGGCTTCCCATTCCTATTTTCCGGATCTGCTGGACGCCGGGGTAAGGGTATATGAATATGAAAAAGGGTTCATGCACTCGAAGCTGCTGATCGTTGACGGCGAGGTTGCAACCATTGGCACGGCTAACATGGACATGCGGAGCTTCCACCTTAATTTTGAGGTTAACGCTTTACTCGTTCATACGGAAAGTGTTGGCAGGCTGGTATCCGATTTCGAGCAGGATCTGGAATCCGCCCTCCTGTACGATCGCAACCATACCCGTAAAAAGAGAATCATGACCCGGCTGCTGGAGTCGGCCGCCCGACTGATGTCACCTCTGCTGTAGGCCAAGCGGAGGTTGGCCATTCAGGCCTAGACCGCCTTCATACGAGTACATACATACTATTGAAGGAACTGTTAAAAGGTTGTGAAGCCCAGCCATTTTTGCAGTTTAAACAGGATGTTCTTCATCCATGTCGTTTCTCCTTGGTAAGCCTCGGCTTCGAGGCTAAAGGCTGCGCCTTCGTTGAACCATATTCGATGAAAGTAACGGTCCAGATCCCGGGTAAGCGGATGATCTTTAGGCGCGGCTATCCACAAGTTGTTTTCCAGGTTGAGATCGGCCAGATTCCGCTGGGTAAAATTGGTCGACCCGCCGGTAATGACGGATTTTCCCGTCGGTTTGGCAATGTACATGAGCTTGGTATGATACTGCTCCGTACCGGTGTTGTACCAGCGGATGGAGATGTTCCCTTTGGATTTCTTGATGAGCTCGGCCGCAGCCGGACGGTTGGGGATGCCGATCTTATCCCGGCCGAAGGCGTTCTGGTTCGGATCCAGGATGAGGCGTATATCAACACCGCGGTCCGAAGCTTTTAGAAGCTGGTCCATGACTTTGCTGTCAGCCAGATAGAACATCCCCATCCAGAGCGTATCCCCGGGCTGTGATTGCTCGATGGCCTCCAGAACATATTTATAAATTTTCCCTTCCGTCAAATAACGAACATCGACATCGTTAGCTTGACCTGAAGGCTGCAGAGGTGGCTTTGAGCACGGCTCATACTCCGGCAGTTTGATCGGGCTTGTAAGGTTAACGGCGGCTTGCTCGGCTGCAAGCATATCCCCGATGATGTCCCCGCTCGTTTCGAAGGCGATGTTCGAGTGGAACGCGCTGGCGTCATGGATGTTGGCAGATGTGACCAGCGCGGTGTTCTCGCTGATGACGACTTTACGGTGATTGGCCTTCACGTTCAGCAGCTTCAGATAGGAGCGCACCGTAATATCGGGTGCTTCGTTGGCCATCAGATTGGGGAGTGTCCCCGTGCCCGACTGGCCAAACCATTGGAAGAATGTGCGCCATACGGCAGAATAGGCGGGCGTGGAGTCTCGCAGCCGGTCGACATCGGTCATGATTACATGAATGCCGGCAGCCTCCATCGCCTCGAATTCCGGCAGCGAATAGGAGCCATACCCGGTATTCACTTCATCGGAAATAAAGAAGATATCCATATCGGGATATTTCTTCTTATGGGCAACAAGGCGATGGGCAAGTTCTTTGCTAACTTTGGGGTAATCCTGATCTTTATGAGCGTAGCCGTTGAACAGAAACATATCGATAACCAGGAATTTTCGGGATTCGTCGATAATTTGACCGATGCGCGGTCCGATTTCGCGATCATGTACCGGTTGACCATCCGGTCCGGGGTAGGTCAGGTCGGTCCACATTTTAACGTCGCTCTGGTACAGCGGGCTTTCATAGGAGATCCCTTTCGGTAGTGGCTTATGAGTCTGATAGATCATCACGCCGATGAGCCATAGAATAAGAAGGACAAGGCAGATGAAAATCGTTGTTCGCGTTCGGGAGCTTTTGGTATTCGGTTTCCCTGACGCGAGCAGCGTGCCTGGATCGGTTGTAGGTAGATTTTCTGAATTGCGGTTATGAATGAAATGGCGAAAACCCAAGATAGCCCATCCTCCTAGCGCTGTTGTATACCGTTAATTAACATGAAAGTCCCGTTCTGACGCACTCTTCGTTTCTGCAATTCAGCAAGTGTGAGATATGGAGACGGAGTTGATCCTAGGAAGCCGGGGTAGAATGATATTCGGGTTTGTTTTTTCAAAACATGCGGTAGAATGGGTCAAGACCGAGTCGTTTATATTTTTGCTAATGGATGATGTGCATATCATGCAGGCGGGATAACCTGATGCCAATGATATGCTTATATATGGCTTATCTAAAGGATAAGCGAAGTGGATAAGGAGGCACGGGATGAATTCAGAACATAAAGAGACCGCGGGTCAACCAGCTGAAACCATTTCAGGCAGAGGTTTGGAAAGACCCGAGGGCAGGCTGGTGCCGGAAGTGCCTACGGGCGAACGAAAAATAGAGCATGTACGCTTATGCCTGAATGAAGAAGTTGGCTCCGTAGGGGTAACCACCGGTTTTGAACGTTACCGTTTCCGTCACTCCGCACTGCCGGAAATCGACTTTGAAGATATTAAGCTGGACACTGCATTTCTTGGTTTTTCCGTACGAACCCCATTTCTGATCAGCTCCATGACTGGGGGAAGCAAGGCCACGGGAGAGATCAATAGACGTCTGGCTGAAGCCGCGCAGCGGCGCGGCTGGGCACTTGGGGTAGGCTCCGTGCGGGCAGCGGTGGAGAAGGAGGAGCTTGCTCCCACTTTCCGTGTCAGGGAGAGTGCGCCAAGCGTGCCGGTTATCGCCAACCTTGGAGCGGTGCAGCTGAACTATGGCTTTGGCCTTGACGATTGTCAGCGGGCGGTGGATATCGCGGGGGCGGACATGCTGGTTCTTCATTTAAACGGACTTCAAGAGGTGTTTCAGCCGGAAGGAAATACACGGTTTGGCCGTTTGCTTAAGCGAATTGAGGATCTGTGCCGTACGCTTTCGGTACCGGTCGGCATTAAAGAAGTCGGATGGGGCATCGATGGTGAAACGGCGCGGAATCTGCTGAATATCGGGGCGGCCTTCATCGACGTGGCTGGTGCGGGCGGTACCTCATGGAGCCAGGTTGAAAAATTCCGCAGCCCGGATCCGGTTCGCCGCGCTGCGGCTGAAGCTTTCGCCGGGTGGGGCAATCCTACCGCGGAATGCATCGTGGAGGTGCGTGAAGCTGCGCCAACCTGTGCGCTTATCGGCAGCGGCGGGCTGCAAAGCGGCGTTGATGCCGCTAAAGCGCTCTCGCTTGGCGCCGATCTGGCAGGCTTCGGGCGTGGACTCCTGGGATCGGCCGTCGAATCGGTGGAAGCGCTGGATCAGCGGCTTGCCCAGGTGGAGTTGGAGCTGCGGACGGCGATGTTCGGAATCGGCGCGGGGAATATCGATGCGCTGAAGTCAACCCAACGGCTGATTCGCGTTTGAATGGCCGGGGTGATTGGCGGGATCTACTTTAAAGCGATGGCAGTATATTCGTGTTGAAGTCTATCGGGTATCTGCTATAATTAATAAGATTGTTTAGCTTACGATTAGTAGCTTCGGCGGTAAGAACCGAAGTTGTGTAATACTTACAAATATAGAAGTAAACCTGATAAGGAGTTGTCACATAAATGGCTTTAAAAGCAGGAATCGTCGGTTTGCCAAACGTCGGCAAATCAACATTGTTTAATGCGATCACGCAAGCGGGCGCCGAATCGGCCAACTATCCGTTCTGTACGATTGATCCAAACGTCGGTGTTGTGGAAGTGCCGGATGAGCGCCTCGACAAGCTGACCGAGCTGGTTCAACCGAACAAAACGGTACCAACCGCTTTTGAATTCGTGGACATCGCGGGCTTGGTCCGCGGGGCGAGCAAAGGGGAAGGTCTTGGGAACAAGTTTCTTGCCCATATTCGTGAAGTGGATGCCATCGTTCATGTTGTTCGCTGCTTTGAAGACGAGAACATTACCCACGTTGACGGTAAAGTGAACCCGGTCAGCGATATCCAGACGATTAATTTGGAGCTGATCCTTGCGGATCTCGACAGCGTGGAGAAGCGGATTGACCGCGCGAAGAAGAACATGAAGGGCGGCAACAAGCAGTATGCTCAGGAAGTAGAGCTGCTGGAGCGCCTGAAGGAAGCTCTTTATAACGATCAACCGGCACGCAGCGTGGAGCTGAGCGATGATGAGAAGCTGATTGTTCGCGATTTGCACTTGCTGACATTGAAGCCGGTGCTATACGCGGCTAACCTGAGCGAAGACGGCGTTGCGGAAGCCGACAGCAACCCTTATGTACAGCAGGTTCGTGATTTCGCGGCTGCGGAGAACGCGATCGTGGTTCCGATCAGCGCGAAGGTTGAAGCCGAAATTGCCGAGCTTGAAGGCGAGGACAAAGCGATGTTCCTTGAGGAGCTGGGTCTGGAAGAATCCGGTTTGAACCGTCTCATCAAGGCTGCTTACAGTCTGCTGGGATTGTACACTTACTTTACGGCAGGCGTGCAGGAAGTGCGTGCCTGGACGATCCGTAAAGGAACGAAAGCTCCGCAAGCGGCAGGCGTGATTCATACCGACTTCGAACGCGGCTTCATTCGTGCAGAGGTTGTAGCTTACGATGACCTCGTTGCAGCCGGATCGATGAACGGCGCGAAGGAACGCGGACAGCTTCGCCTGGAAGGCAAAGAGTACGTTGTGAATGACGGCGATGTGATGCACTTCCGTTTCAATGTGTAGGAATTGAAGTATTCAAAGGCCATGGCTCCATGTCACTTTGTGCATGGGACCGTGGTTTTTTTGAAGGGGAGAACCTTTCCGTGCGGTCAACTGCCTGCTAGTCAAATGCGTCGTTTCATGGTAAAATAAAAAGTCGTTTACACTTCATTGTGATGCGAAATGGAGTGCAAAAAGGCATATCTTCAGGAATATATCTTAGAGAGGTGAATTCCTTTGTTGGACCGATTACAATCCCTTGCGGACCGTTACGAGAAGTTAAGTGAGCTGTTGTGCGATCCCGATGTCGCTAATGACTCCAAGAAGCTCAGGGATTATTCCAAAGAACAATCCGATTTACAGCCTGCTTATGAGGCTTATGTTGAATATAAAAATGTAATTGAAGAGCTCGAAGCTGCCAAAACCATGCAGGGCGAAAAGTTGGATGACGAAATGCGCGAAATGGTGAAAATGGAGATCGAGGAGCTTACCCAGCGCGAGCAAGAGCTGGCGGAGAAGATTCGGATCTTGCTGCTGCCGAAGGACCCGAACGATGACAAGAACGTGATCATCGAGATTCGCGGCGCTGCCGGCGGCGACGAGGCGGCGCTGTTTGCTTCCGACCTGTACCGGATGTATACCCGTTATGCGGATACTCAAGGCTGGAAGGTTGAACTGATGGACGTCAACACGAACGATCTGGGCGGCTTCAAGGAAGTGATCTTCATGATCAATGGCCGCGGCGCATACAGCAAAATGAAATTCGAGAGCGGCGCGCACCGTGTTCAGCGTATTCCGGCAACGGAATCCGGCGGGCGTATCCATACCTCCACCTCCACCGTGGCGGTTATGCCGGAGGCGGAAGAAGTGGACATCGAAATCCATGACAAGGACATCCGCGTAGATACCTTCTGCTCCAGTGGTGCAGGCGGTCAGTCCGTTAACACCACCAAGTCGGCGGTACGCGTAACGCACATCCCGACGGGGATCGTGGCTACGTGCCAAGACGGCAAATCGCAAAACTCCAATAAGGAGAAGGCGCTGCAGGTGCTTCGGGCCCGTATCTTTGATATGATGCGCCAAGAGGAAGAAGCGAAGTATGCCGGTGAGCGGAAGAGCAAAGTAGGTACAGGTGACCGCAGTGAGCGTATCCGTACGTACAACTTCCCGCAAAGCCGTGTAACCGATCATCGGATCGGACTTACCGTTCACAAGCTGGATCAAGTGATGAACGGGGAGATTGAAGAGATCGTTTCGGCGCTGACCCTTGCGGAGCAGGCTGAAGCGATGGAAAAAGGAGTATAACGCTTTGAAGCGGACGAGATTTGAATTGACGCCGCAGCGCAGCATAAGAGAAGCCTTTGTGGAGGCTTCTTCTTTTTTAGACGCCATGCGGGTAATGGAGCCGCAGCGGAATGCGCAGCTGCTGCTGGAGCATGTGCTGGAATTGTCGGGAACCTCATATTATATGGCGCTCGCGGAGCCGTTTCCGGCGGATCGCCGCCACGCCTTGGAGGACGTCATTAATCGCAAGGCGCAGGGCGTCCCTGCGCAGTATATTATCGGCGAGCAGGAGTTCTACGGCCGGCCGTTTGAAGTTACGCCGGCGGTTCTCATTCCGCGTCCGGAAACGGAACTGCTCGTGGAAGCGGTGCTGAAGTATGGACGGGAGCTCACTCCGCGGTCAAAAAGGTTAAAGGCCATAGACATCGGTACCGGCAGCGGGGCCATTGCCATTACGTTGGCATTACAGGAGGCGGCGTGGGATTTGCTGGCGAGTGATATTTCGCCTGATGCGCTAGAGGTTGCTGCGCGTAATGCGAAGCATCTGAATGCCGATGTCGAGTTCCGGCAGGGGAACCTGCTGGAGCCGTTCGCCGGCATGGCGCCGGACATCCTCGTCTCCAACCCGCCTTACATTCCGGCGGAGGATATTGAGGGGCTTCAGCCCGAAGTCCGCGACTATGAGCCGCGAACGGCACTGGATGGCGGGCCGGACGGTTTGAATCCGTACCGGATCATGATGGAGCAGCTGCCCTTGCTGTCAGCGCCGCCGCGGCTGATTGCCTTTGAGCTGGGCATGGGCCAAGCCGGGGATGTGGCAGAGCTTTTACGGAGTGCAGGGCACTGGAAGGAAATCGTCACGGTGCCGGATTTGGCGGGCATTGACAGGCATGTCTTGGGAATATCCCGTTAATTGTGTTCTGGATGAATATCTTTTAAAATAGATGATGGGCTGAGCCGATTAAATGGGGTGTTGTCGTTCAGATCGTTACATGGCCTCAATCGGCAAATCAGTGTTTACAGCTCCGGGCACAGGGGGACCAAAGCATGCTTCAGAAATTCAAGAAGATTGATTTTGTTATCGTTTTTGTACTGTTGATGCTAATGGTTGTCAGTATTACATCGATATATAGTGCCACGCTCGACACAACCGGATTCGAAAAACACCATATCAAGATGGCGATATTTTATATCCTCGGATTCGCAGCCTTTTTCGGGCTCAGCTTGATTGATTATCGTTTATGGAATAAATACGCACTGCACATATACATCGGAGGGTTATTAACCCTTTTGCTGCCTTCCTTCATCGGCCAGACCAAAAATAATGCCACGGGCTGGATTAATCTCGGTATCGTTGATTTTCAACCTGCGGAGTTGTTTAAGCTGGTGCTGATCATATTTATCACCTATCTTCTTATCCGTAAGAACAAAGCGAAGTTGTCTTTTTGGCGGGACATCGTACCGATTGGGCTTTTGACGTTTATTCCGTTTGCCGTTGTCATGGTGCAGAATGACTTGGGTAATGGACTAAGTTATATTGTCATCTTGCTTGGGCTGTTATGGATCGGTAATGTGAAGTTCTCGCACGCTCTTATCGGACTGCTGCTTGTAGCAGGGATTGCATTTGGTGGAGCCCAGGCCTACATCCACTATCATGATGAAATTAAAGAATCGAAAATCATGGAGAGCCGCGGTCATTGGATGGAACGGATCGATCCATGGCTGGTACCCGAAAAAGCTACCGCAAAGGCGAGTTATCATACGAACAACGCCAAGCTGGCCATTGCTTCCGGCGGTATGAGCGGGGAAGGGTACTTGCAGGGGAGCTCCGTACAATCCTCACGTGTGCCTTATACGTATTCGGATTCGATTTTTGTGCAAATTGCAGAGGAATATGGCTTCATCGGTTCTTCCGTTTTGTTGTTGTTATATTTCATACTCATTCACAGGATGATTTTGATATCATTGGAAAGTCGGGACAGAGCAGGCCCGTTTTTAATCATCGGTATCGTTGCCATGCTGCTGTATCAAATCTTTGAGAATATCGGCATGTTTATTGGATTAATGCCTTTGACCGGGATTACGCTGCCCTTCATCAGTTATGGCGGAACCTCGCTCATCATTAACATGGCGTGTCTCGGGGTCGTCATGAGTGTGAAGCTGCATGGGCAGGAAGTGGAGGAGGATATGCCCAATCCTCAAACGTACCGTTCCGCTCCGCCCAAACAGGCTTGATTCGATTTATTGGAATGTAGAATCAGAGAGATGCTATTGAAAGCAGCATCTCTTTTGTATTTTTTGTTGGTAACTACAGGCAGGGCCCGTGAATTGTATTAGAGGAGGAAATCTTTTAGAATAATTCATTAGGGGCAGCAGGCATACTCCTTGAAACGCGCTCCATTGCAGGCTGCCTTTAGGCTTTTTTAACGGATATCATCTATAGCAATGATAAGCAGCGTCAAACTTTCTTTTCGAATAATCGTTATATGCCTGTATAGGCAAACCGGGGGCGATCAGCTCCGGGCACAGGGGGACCATAAAGCATGCTTCAAAAATTTAAGAAGATGGATTACGTTATTGTTTTCGTACTGGTTTTGATGATGGGTATCAGCATTACGTCGATATACAGCACAACCGTTGACACCAAATTTGAGGGCTCTCATCTCCGCATGGTTGCCTTTTACATTGTCGGCTTTATTGCTTTTTTTGGCATAAGCCTGCTGGATTACCGGTTGTTGATTAAATATGCTAAATATATTTACCTGGGCGGATTGGCCGTGTTGGTCCTCGTTATGTTTATCGGTAAGGATATTAACGGCGCCCAAGGCTGGATTTACATTGGCAGTTTAAGTATACAGCCTGCTGAATTGTTCAAGCTGATCCTGATTATTTTCCTTTCTTTTGTATTGGTGCGCAAAAACAAACCGCTGCTGTCCTTCTGGAAGGACGTTGTTCCGATCGGACTCTTGGCATTCGTGCCTTTTGTGCTCGTCATGGCCCAGAATGATTTGGGTAACGCGCTCAGTTATGTCGTTATTTTGCTGGGGCTGCTCTGGATCGGAAACGTCAAGTTCTCCCATGCGCTCATTGGGCTTGCGCTTGTGGCAGGCGTGGCCTTCGGCGGCGCTCAGGCCTATATTCATTATCATGATGAACTGCTGGAATCGAAAATACTGAAGCCGCACTGGGTGGAACGGATTGATCCGTGGCTGTATCCGGAGAAGGCGACCGCCAAGGCCAGCTATCATACAACGAATGCGAAGCTTGCCATCGCTTCGGGCGGCATGAGCGGCGAGGGTTACATGCAAGGCTCGTCGATCCAGTCGGGCAGGGTGCCTTATGCGTACTCTGATTCCATATTTGTGCAGATTGCCGAGGAATTCGGGTTTATCGGATCTTCTATTCTGCTTCTGTTATATTTCATCTTGATCCATCGGCTGATCCTGATCTCCCTGGAATCCCGGGAGCGTGCGGGGCCGTTTCTCATTATAGGGATCGTGGCCATGTTCCTATATCAGATCTTCGAGAACATCGGCATGTTTATCGGTTTAATGCCGCTGACAGGGATTACGCTGCCCTTTATCAGTTACGGGGGAACTTCCCTTGTGATCAGCATGGCCAGTCTGGGAGTAGCCATGAGCGTCAAGCTGCATGGCCAGGAAGTGGAGGAAGATATGCCGGATCCGCATGCCTATCGTCCGGCGGCTTCTAAGCAGGCGTAAACTTTTCTTTGCGGGAAGCTCAATAATCACGGAGACGAACTGAATAACCGATCTTAACGAAGATGCGATTCCGACTGGGGATCGCATCTTTTTTTGGTTCATGCTGCACCAATCTATGATTTATTATCGAAATTGCTAGATTCAACGTTTATATCTTTTGCCTGCGGACATACTGATAGCATCATAGAGTTTCGTTCATAGAGAGGCGGTTGTCCGAGATGAAAAATGTTAGTGAAACCCTCCGTATTATCGTGAAGAAAATGGTTGTGCTCTTATCCTGTATGTTTATGGTCATCATGGCTTGGGAAGGACAGCAGATTGATGCTTCCGTTGTTGGCGGTCCGATCCCTCAGGAATCGATACGACTTCGCATACTGGCGAATTCCGATAGCCCGTCCGATCAGCTGGTCAAAAGAGAGATTCGTGATTCGGTCGTTGAGCAAATGCAGCTCTGGGTCCTGCAGCTGGAGAACCCGCAAAGCCTGGAAGACGCCAAAGAATTAACCCGGCAGCATCTTCCGGAAATCCGCCAATTGGTGAGTGAAGAGTTGAAGAAAAGAGGGATTACGTACAGTTACACCGTAGAGCTTGGTGTTGTGCCGTTCCCGACGAAGTTATACGGGGGCACGGTTTATCCGGCCGGCGATTACGATGCGCTGCGGATTACGTTAGGCGAAGGTCAAGGGCAGAACTGGTGGTGCGTCTTGTTCCCGCCCCTTTGTTTCATCGATGGTGGCAGCGGGGATGCGGCGGCGCAGCCTGTTGACGCAGGTATCCAAACGGTTTCAGCAGAGGCCGGCGAGGCTTCCCAAGAGGAAGTTCCGAAGAATGCAGGCGACAGTGAACCGGAGGTCCGCTTCTTCTTGTGGGATATGTTCCTTGGCATTTGGAACTGGGTGGTAAGCTTGTTCTAGGATTATAAGCGAGTCGATTTTCAATCCTGATCGGGTATGATAAACTTTGAAGTAGAAGAGTGCTTTCTCTTTGGCGCGACTGGTTTGAATGGGAACCGGCACGGGACTGAAGAACGAAAAGCGCTTTTTATTTTGGGGCATAGGCAACACTCGCGTTGGAGTTTATATATATCATATACAGAAAGTTTGGGATAGGAATGGAACAGAACGGGAATGGCATGGAACCTAGCCAGCAGCGGGATAACGGCTTCCGCCAGGCTGCTGCAAATTCAACCCAGGTGTGGCATGTATCGAACTCGCTGTCCAGGGAGAGCTTGAGTTTGGAGAAGGAGGCGAAGCTGGCGCTGCAGGAAGCGGGGCAGGTGCTCGAGCGGGGCGGAACGGTGGCCTTTCCGACGGAAACGGTCTACGGGCTTGGCGCAGACGCCGGTAATACGGAAGCGGTCGAGAGTGTGTTTGCCGCGAAGGGCCGGCCGTCGGACAATCCATTGATCGTGCATATTTCGGAGCTTACTCAGCTTGACGGTTTGGTCCGTTATGTGAATGAGACGGAAAGGGCCTTGATGGCAAGGTTCTGGCCTGGGCCGCTATCGCTGGTGCTGCCCGTTAAACCGGGTGCCGTATCCCCTCGTGTGACGGCGGGGCTCGATACCGTTGCCGTGCGGATGCCGGATCACAACGTGGCGCTGGCCTTGATCAGCGCGGCCGGGCGTCCGCTGGCTGCGCCGAGCGCGAACCGTTCCGGTCGGCCAAGCCCGACGCTGGCCAGCCATGTCCTGGAGGATTTGGCCGGGGCGATCGACGGCGTCCTCGACGGCGGCCCTGCCGGGGTGGGCGTCGAGTCGACGGTGGTGCAAGTCGGCGAAGACGGCGCCGTCACGGTGCTCCGCCCGGGCGGCGTCACGGCCGAGCAGCTTGCCGCCGTTGCGGCAAGCGTGCGCATGGACCCGGCGCTGCATCGCGCCGCCGGGGAGGCGGAGAGCCCGGCGCCGCGCTCGCCGGGCATGAAGTACACGCACTACGCACCGAAGGGTGCGATGTGCGTGGTGCAGGGCCCGCGTGCCGACGCCGTTTCGGCACGCATCGCGGCCGAGCTTGAGGCGGCTGCCCGGCGCGGGGAGGTGACCGGCGTGCTGTCGTTCGACGAGCACATCGGTCACTACCGCGCGGACGTTGCCGTCTCGCTCGGCAGCCTGGCCGCGCCGGAGGAAGCGGCCCGCCGGCTGTACGCCGGCCTGCGCCGGTTCGATGACGAAGGCGCAACCTTCATCCTGGCCGAAGCGTGCCCGGAGCAGGGCCTCGGAGCAGCCGTCATGAACCGGCTGCTGAAGGCCGCGGGACACCACATCATCGACGTGAATTAAAGCAGCCGCATGAACGCTGTTGGCATCATTTACCCCTTGTCCGCATATGGTGTACAAGACCATGGGACTTGGGGGAATGGGCATGCTGGAGGAGTCTGTCCAATCGGGACAGCTTGCGGCGATTCTGCTGATGGCGGTTGCACTCGGGCTAGACGCATTTTCGCTTGGAATCGGAGTTGGAATGAGAGGCGGTATGCGCTTAGGCCATATGCTGGGCATCAGCTTCATGATCGCGTTGTTTCACATGTTGATGCCGCTGCTGGGCTTATTTGCCGGCCGCTACGTTGGCATGTTACTGGGCCACGTCACAGGGCTTGCTGCCGGCGGGCTGCTGCTTTTATTGGGCGGGCATATGATGTATAACGCCCTGCGGGGCGGAGAAGGGCAGCGAATACATCCTACCGCATTTTTAGGCATGCTGCTGTTTTCGCTTAGCGTCAGCATCGACTCCTTCTCGGTAGGCGTTTCGCTCGGAATGTTTGTGGATGATGTGCTGTTAATCGTAATTTCCTTCGGGGTCGTGGGCGGTTTGCTGTCCATTCTCGGTTTGCTGCTTGGCCGTCAGGTAAGCAATAAGCTGGGGGAGTACGGTGAAATGCTGGGCGGACTGATTTTGGTTATCTTTGGCACCATGTTTATTTTTTGACGCAATATTTGTTACAATAGCCCCAAAGAACCTACGAACGGGAGGAACGGACCGTGAAAAATATACTGTTTGTCTGCACGGGAAATACCTGCCGCAGTCCAATGGCGGAAGGCATGCTGAGAAAGCTTGCCAAACAACGGGGCATTCCGCTGGAAACGAAGTCCGCCGGCGTCTCGGCCGTGGACGGAATGCCGGTGTCCCATCATGCGGAATCCATCCTGCGAGACCAGGATATCCAGGAACGCTTGGTGTCCAAGCCGTTGACCGCGAACCTGGTGGAATGGGCGGATCTGATTCTGACGCTGACCCAGTCGCATAAGCAGTATGCTATAAGGCAGTTCCCGCACGCCGCAGACAAGATGCACACGCTGAAAGAGTTTGTTGAGGATGACCGCCGGGTGCTGGACGATCTGCGGGAGCAGGATAGTCTGTATGCAGCGCTTGAGCTGGCCAGATCTCTGGGCCACGATGTCAGCGACCGTGACCGGGAGCGTCTGATCGAGCTGCGTCAGCGCATCCCGAGCTTCGATATCTCCGATCCTTTCGGAGGCTCGCGGGAGGAATATGAAGCCACGGCCGCAGAGATACGGACGGCGTTGTTCCGTCTTTTGGACAAGCTGGAAGCGGATCGGCATAACTAAGTCTAGCTTTTAGAGATATAAAGCCTGCCATTGGGCTAAAAAGCCACTTGCCTTTCGCATGGTATTGCTTTAAGATGAAGGTGAAAAACAAATGATCCGGTGTAACTGGCGACGAAGTGGATGAAACCACGATGGAGCATCGGAATATACGGCCGGTCGCCTGGGCAAAGAGCATTTGGAGCACAATACGTGCGCCGACTGCTCTTTTTTCGTCTTTTGCGCCCGATTTGGGTTATAATGAAACAAGCTAAAACGCAAAAGCGAACATACGAGGGGGTTTTTCATAGATGAAAATTGCATTGGGTACGGATCATGCCGGCATTCGTCTGAAAGAGGAAATCGTGGGAGTCATTCGGGGTCTTGGACACGAGGTAGAGGATCTGGGCTGCGGCTGTTCCGACTCCGTGGATTATCCCGATTATGCCCTTCCGGTGTGCGAGAAGGTCGTCTCGGGTGAAGCGGACCGCGGCATTCTGATCTGCGGTACGGGGATCGGCATGAGCATTGCGGCCAACAAGGTGCCGGGCATTCGCTGCGCGCTGACACATGATGTGTTCTCAGCTAAAGCGACGCGCGAGCATAACGACAGCAACGTGATTGCGCTGGGTGAGCGTGTCGTCGGTCCCGGACTTGCTGCCGAAATCGTCAGCGCATGGCTGACGACGGATTTCAGTCATGGCGAGCGCCATGTCGGCCGCGTGAACAAGATCAAGGCCATCGAGGAGCGTTACCTGAAGAATGAATCGCGATAAGTGAACGCGTAATGCAGCTGCGGCTATCGTGATATGGGATTGAAGCATCTTCTGTGAAAAAATCATCGGGAGGACTGTGACATGACGGATATCTCCAAGGTTTCCTTGAACGAACAGACAGCGCGTATTGTCCGCGAACTGGCCGAAGCGGCCGATTTAGGCCCGGGTAAAGTGCTGGTCATCGGAGCCAGCACCAGTGAAGTGGTTGGACGCCGAATCGGTACGGGCGGCGCTCTTGAAACGGCGCAGCAGCTTCTCCAGGGCATTGCCGCGGTTCAAGCGGAATTCGGTTTCGCGGTGGCCTATCAATGCTGTGAGCATCTGAACCGTGCGCTTGTCATGGAACGCGAGCTGCTCGAGCGGCTGGGCTTGACGGAAGTGGCGGCAGTTCCCATTCCGGGTGCGGGCGGGTCGATGGCTTCTGCAGTTTACCGCAGCATGAAGGAGCCCTGCCTTGCGGAATCGATTGAAGCCCATGCGGGTGTCGATATCGGCGAGACGCTGATCGGCATGCATTTGCGGAGAGTGGCGGTTCCATTCCGGCCGACCGAGCGTTATATCGGGGAGGCGCGCGTAACTGCGGCTTATACCCGCCCCAAGCTGATCGGCGGAGAACGTGCGGTGTACCGACTCGAGCAGAGGGATGATTCCACGCTGTGCGATTGATTCGAATGAGAACTCGCTTTTTCAATGATGACAACTTGTAGTTTTAAGTTTGCAAGAAAAAATAACGATGGATTATGGGAGGATATGAACATGATGGAACATTTGCGGAAGAGTGACCCGGCTGTATTGGAAGCGATGGATTTGGAGCTGAAGCGTCAACGCAGCAACATTGAGCTGATTGCTTCTGAGAATATTGTCAGCGAAGCGGTTATGGAAGCAATGGGGACGGTGCTGACGAATAAATATGCGGAAGGCTACCCTGGCAAACGCTATTACGGTGGCTGTGAGCGTGTGGATATCGTGGAAGATATCGCCCGTGACCGCGCCAAAGAATTGTTCGGAGCCGAGCATGCCAACGTTCAGCCGCACTCCGGTGCCCAAGCGAACATGGCGGTATATTTGGCGGCCTTGAAGCCTGGAGATACCGTGCTCGGCATGAACCTGGCCCATGGCGGCCATTTGACTCACGGAAGCCCGGTTAACGCTTCCGGCCTTCTGTACAATTTCGTTGCCTACGGCGTGCAAGAAGACACGTTCCTTATCGATTACGACGAAGTCCGCAAAGCGGCATTCAAGCATCGCCCTCGTCTGATCGTGGCGGGTGCAAGTGCCTATCCTCGCATTATTGATTTTGAAAAGCTGGCTGCCATCGCCAATGACGTAGGCGCGTTGTTCATGGTCGATATGGCTCATATTGCAGGACTCGTTGCGGCAGGTCTTCATCCGAATCCGGTTCCGCATGCCCATTTTGTAACGACCACGACGCATAAGACGCTTCGCGGACCTCGCGGCGGTATGATTCTGTGCAAAAAGGCTTGGGCGCAAGCGATCGATAAAGCGGTATTCCCCGGCTCCCAAGGCGGCCCGCTCATGCATGTGATTGCTTCCAAAGCCGTTGCGCTTGGCGAAGCCTTGGATCCGTCTTTCAAGACGTATGCAGAGAATGTCGTGAAGAACGCGAAAGTGCTGGCCGATACCCTGATCGAGGAAGGCCTGAACATCGTTTCCGGCGGAACCGATAACCACCTGATGCTAGTGGATACTCGTAATCTGGACATCACCGGCAAAGACGCGGAGAAGGTTTTGGACTCGATCGGGATTACCGTGAACAAGAATGCCATCCCGTTTGATCCGACCAGCCCGTTCGTAACGAGCGGTATCCGTATTGGTACCCCTGCGGTTACTTCCCGCGGTATGGATGAGCAAGCGATGGTGAACATCGCGAAAATTATCGCCATGACATTGAAGCAGCCGAAAGACGAGGCAACGCTCGAAAAAGCAGGCCGTTTGGTGGCTGAGCTTACCGATCAATATCCTCTCTATGCTGAAATGAAATATTAATCACAGTTTCCTTCGCGTAAGAAGCCTATGATATAAGGACCCCGCCTGATGCAGGTGGGGTCCTTTTAGGAGCTATGAACATTCTGGCCAGATTGCTATGCTCTCATTTTCCCAGTCAGGTCCTTTCGCGGTTAGCATCAATATAGGCGAGAATGGAAAACCTAGGTTCAGGGCAGAAGAAGATCCGATTCCGTTATAAGGTCAAAAACTCATGGAATAAAACATGACTCGTGCAGGTGTCAATTGACTAGAGGGAATGATATAATAGACAGGATTTATGGAGCTCACAAATATTTACGCCCATATTGAAATAACATTTGTACTCAAACCGGAGGGACCAGACATGGGAAAATTGGTGATTTGTGATCACCCGTTGATTCAACACAAACTTACATTTATCCGCGATATGCGGACTAACACAAAAGACTTTCGCGAATTGGTAGACGAAGTCGCGACTTTGATGGCTTATGAAATTACGCGGGAGGTTCCTCTTGAATCGATATCCGTTCAGACGCCGGTAGCCGAAACCCAAGGGAAAGTCATTTCCGGCCGCATGCTCGGCTTGGTTCCGATCCTGCGCGCCGGTCTGGGCATGCTGGACGGCGTTGTGAAGCTGCTCCCAGCGGCAAAGGTAGGGCATGTCGGATTGTTCCGTGACCCCGAAACGCTTCAGCCTGTTGAATATTATACGAAGCTTCCAACCGATGTGACGGAACGGGAATTGATCGTCATTGATCCGATGCTCGCGACGGGCGGATCCGCTATCGCTGCGATCGACGTGCTGAAGAAACGCGGCTGTACCCAGATCAAGATGATGAACCTCGTGGCTGCACCGGAAGGTGTGAAGGCTGTCCATGATGCCCATCCGGACGTGGACATTTATGTTGCTGCTCTCGATGAGGGTCTTAACGACCATGGTTACATCGTACCGGGCCTTGGTGATGCAGGGGATCGGCTGTACGGCACGAAATAAGAGCCAAGCCAGTCACTCGTACGTCTTGAATATTTGAAAACAAGCAAAGAGGGGTATTTTCAAACATGTCAAAAGTGAAAGTGATGACGATATTTGGGGTCCGCCCCGAAGCCATCAAGATGGCGCCGCTAATTCTAGAGCTTCAACGTCACCCTGAGCATATCGAATCGGTCGTTTGTGTTACTGCGCAGCATCGGCAAATGCTGGATCAGGTGCTGGATGTGTTCAAGATTGTTCCGGATTATGATTTGGATGTCATGAAGGACCGTCAGACGCTCAACGAGATCACCGTGCGCGTCCTGGAGGGTCTTGAGCCTGTTCTGCGTGAAGCCAAGCCCGATATTGTATTGGTGCACGGCGATACGCTGACAACGTTCCTGGCCAGCTATGCAGCCTTTCTGCAGCAGATTCAAGTCGGCCATGTGGAAGCGGGTCTGCGCACATGGAACAAGCTGAATCCTTATCCGGAAGAGATGAACCGTCAGCTGACCGGCGTGCTTGCTGATCTTCACTTTGCGCCGACGGACTGGTCCGCCGAGAATCTCCGCAAGGAGAACAAGCCGGATTCCCGCATTTATGTAACGGGTAACACGGCTACGGATGTATTCCAGTACACGGTGCGCGAAGGTTATACCCATCCGGTTCTGGACTGGGCGAAGGGCAAACGCTTGATCCTGATGACGGCACACCGCCGCGAATCCCAAGGGGAGCCGCATCGTCAAATATTTGAAGCGGTAAAGCGCATTGCCGATGAATTTGAGGATATTGCCATCGTATATCCTGTACATCCAAGCCCAGCTGTTAAAGAGCCGGCTCATCGCATTCTGGGAGATCACCCGCGCATCAAGCTAATTGATCCGCTGGATGTCGTGGATATGAACAATATTTACACCCATACGCATTTCATCATTACGGATTCCGGCGGCATGCAGGAGGAAGCTCCGTCATTCGGCGTGCCGACGCTGGTGCTTCGGGATACGACCGAACGTCCGGAGGGCATTGAGGCCGGTACCCTGGAGCTGGTAGGCACCCAGGAGGAAAATGTGTATGAACGCATTAAGGTTCTTCTGACCGATCAGGAGCTCTACGAAAAGATGAGCAAGGCTGCTAATCCGTATGGCGATGGACAAGCTTCACAGCGTATTGTCAATGCGATTTTGCACCATTTTGGCATCCGAAAAGAGCGTCCAGAAGAATTTCACAGAATGTTCACAAAGGTATAGTTTACCGTATTCTGATGGGCAAGGGGACAGCATACAGTTGAACTGTACGGTTACCGCGGCGTTTTGCGCAATTTAGACTGCTCAAAACGCCGATTTTACACGGTAAATCCATCAAATCGATTCATTGACAAACTCTTGTTATATTCAGTAAAATGAGTTGGGATTAGAGGTTCATATGAAAAATCCGAAAAGTCAAGATAACCCTTGGTTGATAGCGCTATACATTAGCGGGGCGGGCGGTTTGCTTGCCGCTTACATTCTCATCGGTTTTTTTACCGGGCGATGGCTCATGAATCATTTGGACGGGCCCAGAGTGTGGCTTGCCATTGGTACGCTTTCGGGGCTCTTTGTAGGGATTTTGAATATCGCTCTTCTCATTAAAAAGTTTTTGGGGGCGCAGGCGTGAATGATTTGACTTCCATTGTGAACGCTGTATTTAGAGTATCCTTACTCTTATTGTCTGCCTTGTTTCTCGGATGGGCTCTCTATCCGGAATTTCGCCCGGTTTTTATGGGGCTGATCATGGGCACGGCGGCGGGATTGTTTAATGTTCGCTTCCTCTCCATGAAAGTGCAGAAGCTGGCGCAATTGGCTGTCGATCCAGAACCGAAAAAGTACAATTTTGGCTTCATTACGAGATTGTGCATCGGGCTTCTGATTGTGATCTTCGCCGTAAAACTCGAACAGGTATCCCTCGGCGGTGCAATTGCCGGTCTGTTCATACCCCAATTGTTGACCATTCCTGTCAGCATTGTGTTCAGTTTGAGAAACAATCATTGATCAGCGCTAACTTGGAAAGGGGTGAAAACAATTTTATGCATGATTCACCGATTATCAAACTTGGCGGATTGAATATTGACCTTTCGGCGGTATTAATGCTTCTCGTCACCTGCGTGGTGGTGTTCGTATTATGTCGACTGGCGGTACGTAATCTATCTGTCGAAAACCCTTCCAAACTGCAAAACTTCATGGAATGGGTAGTGGAATTTGTGCAAGGCGTCGTAGCTAGTGCGATGGATCTGAAGAAAGGGAAAGCTTACATATCATTGGGGCTTACTCTGATCCTGTTCATCTTTGTAGCGAACTTGCTGGGCCTGCCGTTCTCAATTATCACCGACTTGCCGGAGAACTTCGAAGTCTTTGGTCAGCCAATTCTGGCTACGCTCGGACTTGAACATGGCCACTACGCCCACGTATTGTGGTGGAAGTCGCCAACAGCGGACATTTCCGTTACGGCCGGTCTTGCGATCGTTGTGTTCGTGCTCATGAACTACCTGGGCTTGAAGCTGAATCGCAAGCATTACCTGAAGCATTACATCGAACCGTTCCCGATCTTCTTGCCACTCAATATCATTGAGAACCTGGCAAAACCTATCGCTCTGGCAATCCGGCTTTATGCCAACATTTTTGCCGGTGAGGTACTGATCACGGTGATTCTGAAAACCGGCTTCTGGGGCATTCCGTTCATGGCCGCATGGCAAGGTTTCAGTATTTTCATTGGTGCATTGCAGGCGTTTATCTTTACGATTTTGACAATGGTATACATCTCGCAAACTACGATTCACGAAGAGCATTGATCAACTCGGACGAATCCGCCGTAACAGCGGTGTTTTTCGAAAGAGATATTTTCTATAGTTTCACCAAATTTCAATTTTGAAACAATTTTAAGGAGGATATTTAACAATGGAATTTTTGGCAGCAGCTATTGCAGTAGGTCTGGGCGCCCTTGGCGCAGGTTTGGGTAACGGTATGATCGTAAGCAGAACAGTTGAGTCTATCGCTCGTCAACCGGAAGCACGTGGTCAATTGCAAACAACGATGTTTATCGGTGTTGGTATCGTAGAGGTTATTCCTTTGGCGGCTACTGTAATCGCGTTCTTGATCATGTTCTCTTAATAACAATACAACGGTTTGGCGGGGAGGGCCGATGCCATCCGCGCCTTCGTTTTGTTAGGCACCGCACTTCGTGTTGATGGAAAGGAGTGACCTCAATGACAATTCTATGGGAAAATATGGTAATCACTATTCTTGCGTTTCTTATTCTTTACTTTTTGCTTCAGAAGTTTGCTTTCAGCAAATTGTTCGGCATCATGGAGCAGCGTCGTGAGCTGGTAATGAGCCAGATGAACGAAGCGGCACAGACCCGTCAGCAGGCAACTGCTTATGTAGAAGAACAGAAGAAGGCACTGGAGCAAGCGCGTCAAGATGCTCACGAAATCATCGAGCGTTCCAGACAAACTAGCAACAAACAAGCAGAGCAAATTATGGAACAGGCTAAGGAAGAGGCGGTTCGCCTGAAATCCGAGGCGGTTCGTGATATCGAGAATGAGAAGAAGAAAGCTGTCGAAGAGCTTCGCAATGAAATCGGCAGTGTTTCCGTGAAGATCGCTACCAAGCTGATTGAACGGGAAGTAAAGAATGATAAAGCTCAAGAAGAACTGGTGGATCAATACCTTAAAGAGGTAGGAGGCAGACCATGAGCCAAAATACAGTAGCAGCCAAGCGGTATGCGCGGGCGCTGTTCGAAGTGGCGGCTCAGCAGCAGAAGGGTCTGGAAGTGGAAGAGGAATTGCGCGCTGTTGTGCATGCCATTGAAGGCGATGCCGACATTCAGAAATTCATCTCCACGCCGAATATTCCCCAGTCCGTGAAGATGAACGTAATCAGCCAGGCGTTGGCAGGGAAGGTATCGCAGCCTGTATTGAACACGATCGAATTGCTTCTCGACAGAGGGCGTACAGAAATGTTCGCTGAACTGCTGAACAGTTATGTGAAGATACAAGGTGCGAGCTTAGGATTGGCGGACGCCACTGTGTACTCCACCTACCCGCTTAGCGATCAGGAAAAAGAACAGGTAGCTTCGGAATTCGGACAGTTAGCACATCAGAATATCCGGGTGACCAATGTTGTGGACGAGAGTTTGCTCGGCGGCCTGAAAGTTGTCATTGGCGACAAGCTTTATGACGGAAGCCTTGCCGGGAAGCTGGAACGTCTTGAAAAGTCTTTTAATAGACGAGCATAGTAGATAGGGGTGAAAACGTTGAGTATCAGACCTGAAGAAATCAGTACTTTAATCAAAAGTCAAATTGAAGAATATAAATCCGATATCACTGTCTCTGAAGTAGGTACGGTAATTCAAGTAAGTGACGGTATTGCTCGCGTGTACGGCCTGGAGAACGCGATGTCCGGGGAACTTTTGGAGTTCCAGAACGGCGTGTTCGGTCTGGCGCTGAACCTTGAAGAGAGCAATGTCGGTGTCGTTATCCTGGGACCTTACTCTGAAATCAAGGAAGGCGATCAGGTTAAGCGCACAGGACGTATTATGGAGGTTCCTGTAGGTGAAGCTCTGCTAGGACGCGTTGTCAATCCGCTGGGTCAACCGCTTGACGGCAAAGGCCCGATCGAAGCGGCTGCCTACCGTCCAGTTGAGAGCAGCGCACCAGGCGTTATCGACCGTAAATCCGTACATGAGCCTATGCAGACAGGTATTAAAGCGATCGACGCGATGGTACCTATCGGCCGCGGACAGCGCGAGCTGATCATCGGTGACCGCCAAACGGGTAAAACCACCGTTGCGATCGATACGATCCTGAACCAAAAAGGTAGCGGCGTTAAATGTATCTATGTAGCCATTGGGCAAAAACAATCCACTGTAGCACAGGTTGTTGAAACGCTTCGCCGTCATGGCGCACTGGAGTACACGATTGTTGTTACGGCTTCGGCTTCTGAGCCGGCTCCACTGCAGTACATCGCTCCATACGCAGGCTGCGCAATGGGTGAGT
This sequence comes from Paenibacillus sp. JZ16, assembly GCF_015326965.1. Lineage (NCBI taxonomy): Bacteria > Bacillati > Bacillota > Bacilli > Caryophanales > Paenibacillaceae > Paenibacillus > Paenibacillus sp. JZ16. The sequence continues at coordinate 3,832,009 of NZ_CP017659.1, read as the reverse complement.
ACTTCATGTACAAGGGCGAGCATGCACTTATCATCTATGATGACTTGTCGAAACAAGCAGCAGCATACCGTGAGTTGTCCTTGCTCCTCCGTCGTCCTCCGGGTCGGGAAGCTTATCCGGGTGACGTTTTCTACCTGCACTCCCGTTTGCTGGAACGTGCAGCGAAGCTCAACGATGAGCTTGGTGGTGGTTCATTAACCGCGCTGCCATTTATTGAAACACAGGCTTCTGACGTATCTGCATACATTCCAACCAACGTAATTTCGATTACGGATGGACAGATCTTCCTGGAGTCTGAGTTGTTCTACTCCGGTCAGCGTCCAGCGATTAACGTCGGTATTTCGGTATCCCGTGTCGGTGGTTCCGCGCAGATCAAAGCGATGAAAAAGGTTGCAGGCGGCATGAAGCTGGATCTTGCGCAATATCGTGAGCTCCAGGCGTTCTCCCAGTTCGGATCCGATCTGGATAAATCAACCTTGGCTCGTTTGAACCGTGGTGCAAGATTGATGGAAATCCTGAAACAGGGTGTAAACCAGCCGTTGTCCGTTGAACAACAGGTGGTTAGCTTGTACGCAGCCGTTAAAGGATATATCGATGATATCGAGGTTACTGATGTTCGTCGTTTCGAGAGCGAATTCCTTGCGTTTATTGGAAGCAATAAACCGGAAATTCTTCAATCCATTACGGATACGAAGGATCTGACGTCCGATAACGAAAACGCATTGAAAGCGGCAATCGATCAATTTAAGAAGGGCTTTGCCGCTTCGGTTTAAGCTCCTCAGGTAAGTAATAGGAGGGGAGCCGGGGTAAGCCCGGCATCCTCTTTCATCATATGGAATGTAGCTTTGGCTGTGACCAAAGTGATTTTTTACAAAAGGTACGGCTTTGGTCCTAGCCAAAGCTTAGTCTACGCGTACGAAGTTAGCTTTGGCTTCGCCAAAGCTAAGCTGTTGCTTACGAAGTTAGCTTTGGCTTCGCCAAAGCTAGGTGTTTGCTTACGAAGTTAGCTTTGGCTTCGCCAAAGCTTTAAGGTGGTGAAAACATGGCAAGAGGATTACGTGATATTAAGCGGCAGATCAAGAGTGTTCAGAACACAAGGCAGATCACCAAGGCGATGGAAATGGTTGCTGCCGCCAAGCTGAGAAGAGCTCAGGAGAAGGCAACCTCCGCACTTCCATACTCCGAGAAGCTGAAAGAAGTGGTTGGTAGCATTGCTGCTGGAACCAAGGGAATCAGCCATCCGATGCTGGAAAAACGTGAAGTGAAAAAAACCGGTTATCTGGTGATCACTTCCGACCGCGGTCTTGCTGGTGCATCAAACTCCAACATTTTGCGAAAAGTATCGAACTTCATCGCAGAACGCCATCAGTCCAAGGATGAGTATTGCCTGTTTGTAATCGGACGTAAAGGACGGGATTACTTCCGCCGTCGTGAACTTCCGGTTGTTGAGGAACTCACCGATTTATCCGATAGTCCGACCTATGCAGACATTAAGACCATCGCTAACGCGGCGGTTCATCAATACGAGCTGGGTCAGATTGATGAGTTATACGTGTGTTACAACCAATTCGTGAATGCTTTGACTCAGCTCCAGGAGATCTCCAAGCTTCTGCCCATGGAGAACATCGGCAGCGCCGAGAACCTGACGGGTTATGAGTATGAACCGTCCCCTGAAGGCGTGCTTGAGGTACTGCTTCCGAAATATGCGGAAACATTGATTTTCAGTGCGATGCTGAATGCGAAGGCAAGTGAGCTGGGTGCGAAGATGACTGCTATGGGAGCTGCAACGAAGAATGCAAGCAAGATGATCAACGAGTTGAACCTTACTTACAACCGTGCTCGTCAGGCTGCCATTACGCAGGAAATTTCCGAGATTGTGGGCGGAGCAAACGCTCAGCAATAATGCACGGTCCGAATTCTTAACTTAGTATTTAACGGATATGCGGCCATGTCATGAATAAGCCGCTTTTACGATCATCGTTCACCGCTAGAGGTGAGCGGGTAGGAGGGAAAACGAATCAATGAAAAAAGGACGCGTTGTCAGCATTACAGGTGCTGTAGTTGACATTGAATTTGAGCGCGGTCATCTTCCCGAGATTTTTAATGCTGTCAAGATTGAAGCTACGCTGGAAGGCGGCCGCTCGATTGATTTGACTTTGGAAGTATCCAATCATTTGGGTGATAATCTGGTTCGTTGTATCGCGATGTCATCCACGGATGGTCTCGTTCGCGGTATCGAAGCCGTGGATTTGGGCAGACCGATTACGGTCCCTGTAGGTTCCGCTACACTTGGCCGTGTATTTAACGTATTGGGTGAGCCGATCGATAATGCAGGTGCCGTAGTATCCGAAATTAATAACCCGATCCACCGTGAAGCTCCTGCTTATGATGAGCTTTCTACGCAAGCAGAAATGCTTGAAACGGGTATTAAAGTCATCGACTTGCTTGCTCCATACCAAAAAGGCGGTAAGATCGGTCTCTTTGGTGGTGCCGGCGTAGGTAAAACCGTTGCGATCCAGGAATTGATCAACAACATCGCCCAAGAACACGGCGGTATTTCCGTATTTGCCGGCGTAGGTGAGCGTACTCGTGAAGGTAATGACCTTTACCACGAGATGAGTGATTCCGGTGTTATCAACAAAACCGCGATGGTATTCGGTCAAATGAACGAGCCTCCGGGTGCCCGTCTTCGCGTAGCATTGACTGGTTTGACGATGGCGGAATATTTCCGTGATCAAGAAGGTAAAGACGTACTTCTCTTTATCGATAACATCTTCCGCTTTACTCAAGCGGGTTCCGAAGTATCCGCCCTTCTGGGTCGTATGCCTTCCGCGGTAGGTTACCAGCCAACGCTGGCATCCGAAATGGGACGCTTGCAGGAGCGGATTACCTCTACCAAAAAAGGTTCCGTTACATCCATCCAGGCTATCTATGTACCGGCGGATGACTATACGGATCCGGCTCCGGCTACAACGTTTGCTCACTTGGACGCAACGACAAACCTGGAGCGTAAAATTTCCGAGATGGGTATCTATCCTGCGGTAGATCCGCTTGCATCCAGTTCCCGTATCTTGGCTCCGGAAATCGTGGGCGAAGAGCACTATAATGTTGCTCAAGGCGTTAAGAAAATTTTGGCTCGCTATAACGAGCTTCAAGATATCATCGCGATTCTCGGTATGGATGAGCTGAGCGAGGAAGATAAAGCGATTGTTGGACGTGCTCGTCGTGTTCAACGTTTCCTTTCCCAAGCTTTCCACGTTGCCGAGCAGTTTAACGGCATCCCGGGTAAATATGTACCGGTTAAAGAAACTGTACGCAGCTTTAAAGAGATCTTGGAAGGCAAGCATGACCACCTTCCGGAAGCGGCTTTCCTGTTCGTAGGTACGATTGAAGAGGCAGTTGAAAAAGCAAAAACATTGTAAGCTGACGCTCCGTGATCGGCAGACCGGAACAGTGCTTCTAGTGAGACTGTGAGGTCTGCTGCGCGAGTTTTCTGCGGAAAACGGTGAGGAGGGATGGAAGTGAGCACCATTTTGTTGGAAATCGTAACGCCGGACCGCCTGGTCTACTCTGAGCAGGTGAACAGTGTTACGGTGCGTGGGGTCGAGGGAGAGCTGGGTATTTTGCCAGGTCATATTTCCTTCGTTACGCCGCTTCAGATAGCGCCAGTTTATGTGAAGATTGGCAACCAGAGAACCCCGTTTGCGGTACAAGGCGGTTTTGTCGAAGTCCGTAAAGATAAGATTGTCATCCTGGCGGAAAGCGCAGAGAAAGCGGAAGAAATCGATTTGGAGCGTGCGGAAGCCGCGAAGGAAAGAGCTGAGACCCGCCTGAATGCGAAGGGAAGACAAGATGAAGTCGACCATCGTCGCGCCGAAATGGCTCTGCAAAGAGCGATGAACCGGATTAAAGTGACGCGGAACTAATAAGGTGAACGAAGACAGCTTGCTGTAATGATACAGCCAAGCTGTCTTTTTTTGTGCTCTATTCTAGGAGTTGAAAACCCATATTTGTTATGAAAGTGCTCGATTTAAGGTGTATTACCCGGCATTAAAAGGAGAAGGAGGGGATCTTATATGTCTATCTCACATCCTAAATCACATATAGGGTGGATATTCTATTGGGACAATGGGGCTGATGATATACAACTTTGATTGGTGGCATTACTGGGTCCACAGGCATCGATTACTCATAGAAAGGACCAGAGGCATAGATTTATTTGATGCATAAATATTCATCTTTCGTGCCCCTATTCAGCTATACCTGGTCTGTGAACCTTATTATTTTCAAAGACTGGGCATTTTTTTGTTATATCATCGGTATAAATAGAAGTTCGAGATATAAAACTATACTATGATTCTGGCTACTGGATGTATTTTTCAAGTGTAATAAATGGAAATTTAGACTTCATCTAATAGCGCATACATGATCGTTTTGGGAAGTTGTCGATAAACTTTATTATTTCCGAGGAAATGTCGTATAGAAAGTGCTGGATTCTTAGCCTCCAGCCAAGTATTATAGAAGAGTCGGTCCTGAAAGGGCAGGATAATTTATGAAGGAGGAGGGAGTATGAACCAGGATTTATCTAATTCAATCAGTGCTGTAGGTGTTAACGGGTTGTTGTCTATTGTCATTTCGCTGATCTGTATCGCACTGGCTTGGTGGGCATTACAACAACTGAAGCTGGATTTGATTGTCCGTCATCCAAAAGGGCCGCAGGGAAAGCTGCTGCATTTGCTGCTGGCGGTGGTGCTTGGACGATTCGTGGCTGAATTCCTAATTGACTATATTACATGGAGTCAAATGATCCGATATATGTTTTAACGCAGAGAATGAGCGTCATACATAACACGAGGTGCTGCAGCTAGTAATCAAACATTTGTTGCATGATGGTTATGTGTTTGGCGATATTTTACTCGTCTGTTTTAATTGCGGCATGAATGGTTATATCTCTGTTAGGTTGCTTGGAGAGAAGATGTCGAATAAACGCATTTTATTATGTTAACACTTAAAATAAGAAATTGATCGGGCGGACGGTATGACTTCCGGACTATAATGTTCACCCGGTAATTGTTATGCATTGACAAGTGCTGGTCGGTCATGGTACCTTTCGTAGGTCCATACTGCGGATAACAGATGCTTCATAAGGTGGCATCATGGATTTCTGAAACCTGATGTGGACACCGAATCAGATGTCATAAATAGTTCGAAAATCGCTTGTTTAGCGGAAATCTCTAATGTTAAGATGAAAGTTAGGGAATTAGCAACAACTAATCACTAACACACGCAATCAGGAAAATTATGGACGCGGAGGGAAACCATGATGAGCAAATTTATCGTCCGCGGTGGCAAAAGACTGACCGGAAGCGTCAAAGTCAGCGGAGCAAAAAATTCAGTTCTTCCGATCATCGCTGCCTCTCTACTAGGGGAAGTTGGGGAAAGTGTTATTATTGACGCGCCTCCTCTTGACGATGTAATTACAATCAGTAAAGTATTGGAGTCGCTTGGTGCGGGCATTACATATCAGGATGAAGTGATACGTGTGAATGCAGAGCACATAACGACATGTGAAGCGCCTTATGAATGGGTGCGGAAGATGCGGGCGTCTTTTCTGGTCATGGGGCCTTTATTGGCACGTTGTGGACGAACCCGGATTTCGCTTCCCGGGGATGTGCTATCGGCACAAGACCCATTGACCAACACCTAAAGGGATTTGAAGCTCTCGGGGCAGAGATCAGCCTCGGACAAGGATATATTGAAGCTAAAAGCAATGGCAGATTGCGTGGGGCGAAGGTCTATTTGGACGTTGCCAGCGTAGGTGCTACTGAAAATATTATGATGGCTGCTACATTGGCTGAAGGAATCACGGTAATCGAAAATGCGGCGAAAGAGCCGGAAATTGTCGATTTAGCGAATTACCTGAATGCGATGGGTGCCAAAGTTCGCGGTGCGGGCACGGGTGTGATTCGGATCGAGGGCGTTGAGCAGATGCATGGCGTCAAGCATAACGTGATTCCTGACCGGATTGAAGCAGGCACCTTCATGGCTGCAGCTGCGATCACGGGCGGGGATGTATATGTGGAAGGAGCCATTGCGGACCACCTTGGACCGGTTATTTCCAAGATGGAAGAGATGGGGATTACCATTGAACCGGACGAAAATGGGATTCGTGTTATCGCTGACAAACCATTAAAGTCGGTTGATGTGAAAACCTTGCCTTATCCTGGCTTCCCAACGGATATGCAGTCCCAGATGATGGCGCTTTTGCTGGTTTCCGAGGGTACAAGTGTTGTTACGGAAACGGTATTTGAGAACCGCTTTATGCATGTGGATGAATTCCAGCTGATGAATGCGGAGATCAAGGTTGAGGGACGTTCTGCGATCGTTACGGGCGGAGCTAAGCTTAAAGGAGCCAAAGTAACCGCAACGGATCTGCGTGCAGGGGCTGCCTTGATATTAGCCGGGCTCGTCTCGGAAGGGACTACCGAAGTTGGCGGCGTACAGCATATTGATCGCGGTTATGTTCATTTAGCGGAAAAGCTGTCTGGACTTGGCGCGGATATCTGGCGTATTTCAACGGAGGACCAGAGCTCGGAGAAGGTTTCGAAAAAAGTGGCAGGCGAAACAGAAGACGCAAAAGTTTTCAAAGTTCAACCTACCTGGGTGTAAACAACAGGATGGATCTGGCGACTCAGGATAGACCACAATAGAGTATAGGAGAAGGAGCTTTGCCGATAAGGGCGAAGCTCCTTCTTTTTGTAATGCATCACCATAGGCTATCATTCATTCTCTTATGTTGAGTTTCCGGTTGACTGGGAGACTCTTTGCCAGCTTGCTTGCAGTCAGTGACTGGGTTCTTCATCCATGTGACTTTGTCCTTTCTCTTAGAATAGTTCTATCAAATGCGCGTGTCTCATAAGTATAAGTAGAGCGTGCAGGAACATGTACAAGAGTATATACCAGGGGAAAAGGCACAGGAGGGAAGTGCAATGAAAGATTCAAAGGTTCGGGTGAATGTGAATTCTGCAGGAAAAAAAAGAGCGATTGATTCAAGAGACGATTTGAAGGAAGGGAATTCTCAATCATACCGGGTACCATCCGAGGGATCGGCTGCTCCCGTATTGAAGTGGGACTTTCCAGGAGAACTTGAGAAGAAAGCCGGATCGACTGAAGCACATAGCCATGATTCTAATCCGGATAAAAAGGATATACAGGAAGGGCCGCGCGGGCACCGCGGCCCGGGGAGAGCGCCGGACGCCTTCGGCCAGTCCGGCCACAGCACGCGGGCGGCACATACGCCGCCGCCCGGAAGCCCCGCTGGCGCGCCTGCGCACGGCGCCGCGCCAGCCCCCGGCGGGCCAGCGGCGATGCCGCAGGGCCCGCATTCCGCGGCCGAGCCGCAGCGCTTGGCGCCAGCGGCAGCGGGCCGCGTGCCGCGCGGCGGCCGCACGTTCCGTGTGCGGCCTGCGCGCTGGGGGCGCCGCGGCTTTGCCTCGCGGCGCCCGGCCGCCGGAAGGCGGCGGGTGCGGGTGCACCCTGCCGTCTGGGCGGTGGCGGTGCTGCTGGCCTTGGCGCTGGCGCTGCCTCTGCTGGTGGTTGCCCCCGGCAACAACGCACCAGAGCCGCTTCCGCCGGGGCCTGCCCCGCTGCCTTCCGCCGAGCCGCAGGCGGCGGAAGAGCCCACGGTATCCGTCTACGTAACCAAGACGGATACCGTGGAGGAACTGCCGCTGGAACAATATCTCGTCGGCGTTCTGGCCGCCGAGATGCCGGCCGAGTTCCAGCTGGAGGCACTCAAGGCCCAGGCCATCGCGGCGCGGACTTATATCGTGCAGCGGCTGGCCTCCGGCGACCGCAGCGGCGTGCCGGACGGCAAGGCCGTGGTGACCGATACGGTCAGCCACCAGGCTTACATCGCCCAAGACGAACTGACGAAGGAATGGCAGCGGCTCGGGAAGGAAGCCGAGCTGGCGAAGCTCCAGCGAGCGGTAAAGGAAACGGCAGGAGTGGTGATGACGTATGAGGGTCAGCCGATTACCGCTTCTTTTTTCTCCACCAGTAACGGTTATACCGAAAATTCAGAGGATTATTGGAAGAACGAGATTCCCTACCTGCGCAGTGTGGAGAGTCCATGGGATAAACAGATTTCACCGAAGTACAAGACAACGATCACGATGCCCCGCTCGGAATTCATAGGAAAGCTTGGTCTGGCGGATGGAGCCGTACCGGTATCGGCAGGCGGGGATGGGGGAGCTTCTTTTTTGAAAGTACTCTCGTATACGCAAGGTCATCGAATTGAGAGCGTACGGGTCGGCGGCAAGAAGTTCACCGGTCGCGAGGTGAGAGAGAAGCTGGGGCTTCGTTCGAGCCAATTCACCCTTCATATGAAAGACGGCGAGATTGAGATAACGACCTACGGCAACGGTCACGGCGTGGGCATGAGCCAATACGGGGCCGAGGGCATGGCCCGAGAAGGATATGAAGCGAAAGAGATTCTGGCGCACTACTATACGAATATTTCTTTTGACAAAACTTCAAATCTTCTCTCTTTAAGTGGAAATTCAAAAGGTCGGATTTTCAGCACCGAGAAGGGTGAATGAAGCTAGGGCCTGAGGAGCGGAGCGTACGTTTTGGGTACGTGAGCACTGGAAGGCCCGGCTGAATTCAAGATTCGATGCCGAACTACTTCTTGATTCACTTCGTGATCAAAAGACGACTTTTTGAACAACCTCTCAAAAAAATAATAGTTAGATAACGTATAAAAGAGTTGCCCCCGGTAACAATGGTTACTGAGGTGATTGCAAATGAATGAACAGAACAAAAATAGTAAACCCCACGAAGAAACTCCTAAAACTGTGCAAGGAGATTCGGCGGTACCGTCATCTTCGTGGAAGAAAGCATTATCCAAACGGTGGGTGTTCCCGGCAGCATACTTAGCAGCAGCGGCAATTATACTAACCCTCGTGTGGGTCTACCAGGACGCCAGCCAAAAGACGCTGAACCCACAAGAGGAAGCAACAACCGTATCGGATTCAGTTCAAGGCTCGGAGAAGCCTGCTGCAACCGAAGGCAATGACGGAGAAGCTGTAGAAGTGACGGCCAACGCGCAATCGATGATCTGGCCTGTAGCCGACGACGTGGCGGTAAGTATCGTCAAGCCTTACTTTGACGAGACGAACCCGGATTCGCATCAAGAGGCGATGGTGCAGTATAATGACACCTTTACGCCGAATATGGGAATCGACTTGGCTGCTGCGGATGACACGATGTTTGAAGTTCGTGCCGCACTGACAGGTAAAGTGACCCGGGTCGAGAATCATCCGGTTAACGGCAACGTTGTGGAAATTACGTCCGGTGACACGAAAACCGTGTACCAAAGCTTGAACGAAGTGAAAGTGAAGGAAGGCGCTGAAGTGAAGCAGGGCGATTCCATCGCGACTGCCGGGCGCAGTGAGCTTGAGAAGGATCTCGGCAACCATGTGCACTTCGAAGTGTACGAGGGCGGGAAACTGGTCAACCCTGTGAGCGTGCTTCCGCAAAAATAATTTCATTTCTTTGTAGCCATGCGCCCACCGCGCACTTGAAGAGGGCAGGATCTTGTGATCCTGTCTTTTTTTTGTTGCGGTTTTGGACGGCAAGTCCAACCCTTGCCGGGCCTTGTTTTTTGGACATTTTAGACTTGTCCGTCACGGGCATGTCCAGAAAATAAATGGGTCCAAGTAAGCTTGTCACCCCTTGAAACCGAGAATATCCCGTCATGCCCCTCATATAATGTACCAAACTATCCACACAGTAGGGAGGCGGGAGCGTGCACGATTACATCAAAGAGCGGACCATTAAGATCGGACGCTGTATCGTGGAAACGAGGCATACGGTTCGAACTATAGCCAAAGAATTTGGCGTGTCGAAGAGCACGGTGCATAAGGACTTAACCGAACGTCTGCCGGAGATCAACCCGGACCTGGCGGATCAGGTGAAGCACATTCTCGAATACCACAAATCCATCCGCCATCTGAGAGGCGGAGAAGCTACCAAGATCAAGTACAAAAAAACCGGCAGCAACCGCGAACCGGTGGCCACGGCGAAATCCTGATTTTTAGGGCTTAGGTCACTAGATTGACGTTGAATCCCTCCCCTAAAGTATGATATGTTAAAAGCTGGTATAGGATCGAAATATGGGACCTGTTTTGCCGAAGATCATCATCGATTGCTAGATTATGTCGAAGGATGGTTCGGTACAGCGAACAGACTCTTTTACCATAAAATAACACTTTGGGGGCTTTTCATGATGTTGAGCAAGGATATTGGAATCGATCTCGGAACGGCGAACGTGCTCATTCACGTAAAGGGGAAGGGGGTAGTGTTAGACGAACCTTCCGTTGTCACTATTGAGACCGACACCAAACGAGTCCTTGCCGTCGGTGAGGAAGCACGGCGCATGGTCGGGCGCACTCCCGGCAACATTACGGCGATCCGCCCGCTGAGGGACGGGGTCATCGCCGACTTCGAAATTACGGAAGCGATGCTGAAGTACTTTATTGATCGCGTGGGCGCGCGCAGTTGGCACAGCCGGCCCCGAATCCTCATCTGTGCACCGACCAACATTACTTCGGTAGAGCAGAAGGCGATCCGGGAAGCGGCTGAGCGCAGCGGCGCAAGGGATGTGTTCCTTGAAGAAGAACCGAAGGCAGCGGCAATTGGCGCAGGGATGGATATTTTCCAGCCGAGCGGTAACATGGTTGTGGACATCGGGGGCGGCACCACAGATGTGGCCGTCCTGTCCATGGGCGATGTGGTCACCGCTTCTTCGATTAAAATGGCGGGGGACAAGTTCGACGAGGCGATCACGAAGTATGTGAAGCATAAATATAAATTGCTGATCGGGGAACGGACGGCAGAAGATTTGAAGGTAGCGATCGGAACGGTTCGTCCAGGCGGTAGACAAGCTGAGATGGATATTCGCGGACGCGATATGGTATCGGGACTGCCGTTTACCGTAACGGTGTCTTCGGCAGAGGTGCAGGAAGCTCTGTGGGATCCGGTGTCATCGATCGTACTCGCAGCCAAATCCGTTTTGGAGCGGACCCCGCCGGAGCTGTCAGCGGACATTATCGATCGCGGCGTCATATTGACCGGCGGTGGCGCATTGCTTCATGGTTTGGACGAGCTGTTAACGGACGAGCTGCGGGTGCCGGTGCTTGTTGCGGAGGATCCGATGCATTGTGTGGTTAAGGGAACGGGAATTATGCTGGATAATTTGGACAAGGTCGTAAAGAAAAAGTTCTAACCTTCCGATATAGATAATAGAAACGTGATATTGGATTATCAATCTGTATCCATACGATGCAGCTACATAGGTCTGCAATTTATACAATGGTCATGCTGAACAGCAGCGATTGGAGATACAATCGGTCAGCGCAGCGGCCATTCACGCATCTATTTTGGAAGGGAAGTGCCTTCATTGTTAAGAGGTCTATATACAGCCGCTTCGGGGATGATGACTCAGGAGCAGCGACATAATACGGTGACGCAGAACATCGCTAACGTCAACACGACAGGCTACAAGGCAACCAACAGCGTACAGCGTTCGTTCCCTGAAGTTCTTGTCTCCATGATCGGCGGCAATGATTCGACGAATGCGGGGCGGAAGCTGGGTAAGTTCAACACGGGTGTTTACGCTGAGGAGAGCATATCGCTTTATACGGAAGGCGCGCTCCGTGAAACGGGCAAGTCAACAGACTTTGCGTTGGTATCCTCATTTACAGTACAGAATCCGGCAACGGGCCAACCTTATCCATTTGATGCTTCCGGCAGATACGTGGATGAGAACGGCGAGGTGATCTACCGGCCGGAAGGATTTTTTACGGTTCAGAATGAGAATGGGGATACCCGTTATACCCGTAACGGCAGCTTCCGGGTTAGCCCGAATGGCAGCCTCTTGAGCGAGAGCGGCTATCAGGTACTGGATAACAATAACAGACCGATTGTATTGACAGGCTCGGCGAGTAACTTTACAGTGAATGAGCAAGGAGAAATCATGGACGCAGAAGGCAATGGGACAGGCATCATTCTCGGAGTCAGCATCGTGAGCGAGCCTCATGGACTGATTCGTGAAGGTCATGGCGTGTTCCGTATGGCCGATCCGGACGGGGAAGTGCGTTTTATGGCACCCGGTGATAACGGAGTCATCCGCCAGGGATTCATCGAGGGGTCCAACGTGGATCCGACGCAATCGATGGTTGAATTGACAGCTGCGCTGCGCGCGTATGAAACAAACCAAAAAATCGTTCAGTATTACGACAGAACGCTGGAGAAGGCGGTCAATGAGATCGGCCGAGTCTAAGCTGTGTTTGTAAGTAGGCAGGCAGCACAACTGCTGTATGAAAATGTGAGCCCACGGGAGGTAAGTGATGAACAACTCGATGATTAGCGCCATGGTGTCGATGAATGCCCTCCAACAGCGATTGGATGTCATTGCGGACAATATAGCAAACGTCAATACGGCTGGTTATAAGAAAAAGGAGGGATCCTTTGAAGATGTGCTGACGCAGGTTCAGCGGCATCACAAGGATTTCGACCGGACGGGCCGCGCGACACCGCTTGGCTATACACTCGGGTATGGCATGAGACTATCTTCCGTCGTGCAGAACATGGAGCAGGGGGCCATGAAGGAAACCGGTAATCCGCTCGATCTGATGATTGATGGACAAGCCATGTTTGCCGTTCAGGGAGATGGCGCGATTGGATATACCCGCGAAGGCGGATTTCATGTATCTCCGGATGCCCGGAACCCAAACAACCTGCTGCTGGTCAATTCACAAGGCTATCCTGTACTTGACGTGAACAATAATCCAATCTCGCTTCCGGCCAAGGGGAAAGTTGCCATTAACCAGAAAGGGCAGATTATCGTGGAGACCCCAACGGGTCGAACGGCTCCTTATGCAACCTTGAAGCTGGTTGAGCTTGAGCGTCCGGAGGGCTTGGTCGCTGTTGGCGATAACCTGTTCGTCGTAGGAAGCGGATTGACGGAAGGCGATGTGTTCGATTTAACACCGTCGGCTCCGGGCGAGCCTCCGAAATCGAAGGTGCTTTCCGGATTTATTGAACAATCGAATGTCAATTTGACCGATGAAATGACTAAAATGATGGAAGTTCAGCGGGCCTACCAGCTGACGGCACGTGCGCTTAGTTCAAGCGATACCATGATGAACCTTGCCAACACAATGCGAGGGTAGGTGGGCATCATGAGTGAATCAAACGCCAAAAAACGATCCAAGACATCCGGATGGAAAATCGCTGTCCGTATCATGATTCCTGTATTGCTCGTATTGGCATTATTCGGAGGCATGGTCTTCGGATATGTTGTTCTCGGCGATCAGGAGCTCGGTGAAGTGTTTGAATGGGGCACATGGAAGCATGTTTTTGATTTAATTTTTGCACCGTGACGAGAGGTCAAGGTGAACACAATGTCTTGAGATAAGATGCCAAACTCCCTTTAAGGGAGTTTTCTTTTTTTGGGGTTAAACGGTATAATGGGATGGGACTTGCGTATTAACTTTGTCATTTCATGACAATGGACGGATGTATATAAAATAACCCCACAAAGTGGAGCCTATGCTGCGATGCTTATTCCAAATACTTTGCGGGGACCCCAAAAAACTTGTAAAAGGGCCCTCTCCTCGTACACAAGTGTCCGATGGGAGAAAGCCCCTTATCTAAAACCTTCACTTCTGCAGCGGTGAAGGATATCCATCATTTTTTCCGCAGATCCTTCTTTTTATGCACATGATCTGAAATTCGTTAAGAAAACCTCAAGAGAAAGCATGATACAGCCGTAATAATACCTCCCGCAGCTTGAGAAAGCGGCACAGCGGCAGCAAATGGAACGAACAACCCTTTTCAAACGCTATGCTTGGCGGGTACGTACATAAGGAGGATTTTAATACTATGTTGAACATCAAACAGATTCAAGAAATTATTCCCCATCGCCCCCCGTTTTTGCTGGTCGATAAAATTGTGGAGATTGAGGACGGCAAACGAGCGGTCGGCATCAAGAACGTGACGATCAATGAGCCTTTTTTTGTCGGCCATTTCCCTGAATATGCTGTTATGCCGGGAGTCCTTATTGTGGAAGCTTTGGCGCAGGTCGGTGCTGTCGCGATTCTTAATGTAGAGAGCAACCGGGGAAAGCTGGGCTTTTTGGCGGGCATTGACGGTTTCCGTTTCCGCGGGCAAGTGGTACCGGGTGATACGCTGCGGCTGGAAGTCGAGATCATTCGTTTGAAGGGCATGATCGGTAAAGGGAAAGCAACCGCTACAGTGGATGGACGTGTAGTTGCCGAGGGAGAGATAATGTTTGCTCTTGCGGATAAGGAGTAATTATCAGACTATTCTTGTTTGGATGAGGAAGGGAGACTTTTTTTCATGTCAGAGATGAGTCAGAGAACAATCGATACGGTACAACGTTGGTTGAATGATCCTTATGTAGATGAGGAGACGAAACAGGAACTGCGTTCACTCGAGCACGACACCAAAGAGCTGGAGGAACGGTTTTATCGTGATCTGGAATTTGGCACGGGCGGTCTGCGCGGTGTTATCGGTGCAGGCAGCAACCGGATTAATAAATATACGGTAGGCCGCGCAACGCAAGGCTTTGCACAGTATATATTGGAGGCTCACGGCACCGCGGAGGGCAAGCCTTCTGTTGTCATTGCCCATGACTCCCGGCATTTCTCGCCGGAATTTGCGTTAGAGGCTGCTTTGGTTTTGGCCGGAAACGGGATTGTAGCGAAGCTGTATCCATCCTTGCGATCAACGCCGCAATTGTCATTCAGCGTGCGTCACTTGGGTGCTACCGGAGGGATTGTCATCACGGCAAGCCATAATCCGCCGGAATACAACGGTTATAAGGTGTACAACCGTGAAGGCGGCCAGCTGGTACCGGACGAAGCAGAGAACGTGATTGCCCGGATACAGGAGGTGGATTCCTTCTCTGCGGTTAAGAGGCTGTCTCAAGCGGATGCAGAGGCTCAAGGCCTGCTGGTTTGGCTGGGCGAAGCGGAGGACCAGGCTTTTGCGGATACGGTGGCGAGTGTCAGCGTGAACCGGGATCTTATCAAATCCAAGCTGGGCGAAGATATCCATATCGTATTCACGCCGTTACATGGAACAGGGCAAGCACCCGTAGAGCGCGTGCTTAAGAGCATTGGCTTTAAGCATATTCATGTTGTTCCGGAGCAAGCCGAGCCGGATGCTAACTTCTCCACCGTCAAATCCCCGAATCCGGAGGAGCGGGAAGCTTTTACCCTCGCGATGAAGCTGGGCGAGAAAGTGGGAGCTGACATTTTGATCGGGACGGATCCCGATGCGGATCGTATGGGGGCTGTCGTGAAGAATAGCCAGGGCGAATACGTCGTGCTGACAGGCAATCAATCCGGCGCGATTATGATCCACTATTTGCTGGGGCAATTGAAGGAAGCGGGTAAGCTGCCTGATCATGGTGCGGTTATCAAGACGATCGTAACGAGTGAGATGGGGGCGGCGATTGCCGAGTATTATGGTGCCACCGTCTTTAATACATTGACAGGCTTCAAATACATTGGTGAGAAAATGACCCAGTTCGAGGAGTCCGGCAGCCATACGTATCTGTTTGGTTATGAGGAGAGTTACGGCTATTTGGCTGGCAATTATGCCCGCGACAAGGATGCCGTATTGGCCTCGATGCTCATATGCGAAGCAGCCGCTTATTATAAAGGACAAGGCAAGACACTGTACGATGTCCTGCAGGAGCTGTATGAGCAGTTCGGTTATTTCCTCGAGACACTGGAATCCCGGACGCTCAAGGGTAAGGATGGCGTCGCCCAGATTCAAGCGAAGATGTCCGATTGGCGCGATAATCCGCCAGGGGAAGTCGGAGGCGTGCCGGTTAAGCAGGTGCTTGATTATGCCGAAGGCCTGGACGGGTTGCCGAAGGAAAATGTGTTAAAGTATCTGCTTGATGACGGATCTTGGTTCTGCCTGAGACCTTCCGGTACCGAACCGAAGATCAAAGTGTATTTTGCCGTGCGCGGCGAATCCCTCGCCGATGCGAATCGCAAAATTCTATCGCTCTCGGCTCCAGTCATGGCCCGGGTAGACGCTTAAACATAAATACATTGAATGAGAGAAGAGAACGAAGGGAATTTACGATGGTTGCTGCAAGGCCCCTAAGAGCTGTTGCCCTCCATCGTAAATTTCCATAGGTTCAATGAGGAGGTACTTTCGTGGTTCAGAATTGGAAACGCTGGAACACAGCAGCCCGCAAGTGGCTGTGGATTCTGGTTGTTCTTGGCGTTGCAGCGGCCCTGCCGGTAGGTTATGACCGACTGCAAACAGAATCAACATCAAAGAATGTAGAGCTGGTGTTTGATTATCGGGATTTGTTGGATGTCGCGGCGTATCAATCCAAGCCGCAGGATTTTGTATCTGAGCAGCTGGATCGCCTGAAAGAAGCCGGCGTAATCAGTATGGCGCTTTATGAAAGCACGCTGGACGAGCTGGTGAAATCGCGGCGAATATCGGTATATGACGGGCAGCAGGTCGCTGATCTGACAGGTACGACGATCTCCCCGAACGAGAATTTTACGTATGTTTCATTCCTGAACGAGGAAAGCGCGACTTTAATTAAACCCATTATCGAAGAAACCTACACGAGATTGGGTATTCCGGTAAGATCCTGGCAGTTCGATCGTGGAGTGGATGGGTTGGTGCTGGAAACTCCGCGTTCCAACGCGGTGATTAAGCCGCTGTCTCCAGACCCTATTACCATAAGCATGCTGCGAGAGAAGGGCTTTAATATTGTACCGCGTCTGTCGGACAGTCTTCCGTATGACCAGGCCTATATGGAGAAGCTGATGGCGTACTTCGCGGACAACGGCGTAAAACGAATTTTGTTTGAAGGTGATTCCGCAAGAGGCTTCAATGATGATGCAGACATGAAAAGCTTGGATTCCTTTGGCGAGCTTTTGAACCAACATGGCATCGGCCTCGTGGCGATTGAGAATATCAAGCGTCCTCAAAAAGGATTTACGAAACTTGCTTATTTAACAGATTACAACGTAACCCGTATTTATTCCTTAAGCGAGCGGGATGCTAATCTGGAGCCTGAGGTTATTGGAGACCGTTTTGCTCTGGCTTCCAAAGATCGTAACATTCGAATGTTCTATTTAAACGCGGAGCCGAGCCGAGATATGACCAAGGCATCCGTTACTCACCCGCTGGATAATTTGATTGACAGTTTGACAGGTACAGGTCAGGCCATTAAGCAGATCGAGGACAATGGCTTCACCATGGGTCCTGCAGAGCCGTTTAAGGTGACCGACTCTTCCTTGCAGCGTTACTTCAAGCTTGGGGCTGTCGTCGGAGCCATAGCTCTGATTTCGCTCATGATTTCCTATTACATTCCGTTCCTTACGATTGCCGCTTTCCTGATCGGGCTTTTGGGCAGTGCCGGATTGTATTTTCTGAAGCCGACCTTGCTTGAACAGGCCTTGGCTTTATTTGCGGCGATCAGTGCTCCAACGGTTGCCGTCATTCTGGCGATTCGCAAAGTCAATGAAACGCAGCAGAGCATACCGGACATGAGTTCTGGCAGAAGAGTCACCCATTCGATCGTACTATTGATAAAGACCACGATCTTGTCGCTTGCAGCCGTACCGATCGTTGTTGCGTTATTGAATAATGTGACCTATATGCTCGTTCTGGATCAGTTCCGCGGCGTGAGCTTGCTGGCTGCAGCGCCGATAGGACTCATTGCAATCTACGTGGTTCTGTACCGAGGGGGATCTACTTATAGCTCTATTCTGAAACTGCTTAAAGCACCGATCTCGCTGACATGGGTTATCGCAGCCGGTATTGTGGCTATTGTCGGTTGGTACTATCTCACTCGTACAGGTAATGCAGGCTCTGTGTCGTCGATCGAAATGGCATTCCGTACATTCCTGGAAAATACGTTTGGCGTACGTCCGCGTAATAAGGAGTTCTTGCTTGCCCATCCAATGATGGTACTCGGCGTGTTCCTGTCATTTAAATACCGTCATGCCGTTTATCTGCTCATTATCGGTGTAATGGGGCAGCTGTCGATGGTCGGAACATTCACGCATATTCACACGCCACTCTATATTTCGGCCATTCGCGTTGTACTGGGTCTTGGACTCGGCTTGATTATCGGATTGATCGCGATATTGGTATGGCAAGTGGCAGAAAGGATCTGGAAACGATGGTCTCCACTTCTAAGACAATAGTCATTTCCGGATACTACGGATTTAGCAATAGCGGTGACGAAGCGGTCCTGAAATCCATCCTGACCGCCCTGGAACAGGAAGGAAAGGCTGCGGGAGTTGATATCAACCCCGTGGTACTTTCCATTGACCCGGATTGGACTTCGGCTGCCTATGGGGTAAAGTCCATACACCGGATGAAGCTGGGAGAAGTTCGACAGGCAATCAAGGACAGCGACGGTTTGATCAGCGGTGGAGGAAGCTTGCTGCAGGACGCTACCAGCCCAAAGACGATCCCGTATTATCTGGGCGTCCTCAAGATCGCGCAGTGGCTTGGTAAACCGACGTTTATTTATGCGCAGGGCGTAGGTCCGGTTAACCGTAAGCTGTTTTATCCGATGATTCGCTCGATCTTCCGAAAATGCACCTACATCTCGGTGCGTGACATTCAGTCAGGTGAACTGCTTCAGTCGATGGGAATATCAGGGGAAGCCATTCACGTCGTACCCGATCCGGTGATGGGCTTGCCGCTGCCAGAGGGGGAGGATGTTCAGCTTGATTTCAACCCGGGATCGGGGTTAGAAGAGAACGATGCCGCATCAGTTTCTTCTATAGAAGAACATTGTGAATCATTCGAAGAACCTTTAGTGCAGTCCTCATTATCCAATCGCGAAACGGAAGGGGAAGGATCTCTGCCGGTTATCGGTATTTCGGTTCGATATTGGCATCCGGAACGCAAAGAGCTGAAGGCTGTTGCGGAAGGTTTAAAGGCATTAGCCGCACATCGTCCGGTACATCTTCGCTTTCTCCCTTTTCATCAGCCGGATGATCTTGAGGCTTCGCAGTTTATTGCTAGCGGCATTGGCGATATTTCCAAGAATGGTTCGATTATCAGTTTCTATCGTGATGAGAAGCAGCCGCAGGACATGCTGCGAGAGGTTAGTCGTTGTGATATGATACTGGGCATGCGTCTGCATAGCCTGATCTATGCAGCGAATCAGCGTGTGCCGTTGCTCGGAATTTCCTATGATCCGAAAATCAATCACTTTTTGAAGCGGCTGGGCAGCAAACCTGCAGGAAGCAGTGAATCACTTGACGCAGATGCGTTAAAGGATCAGATGCTGAAGCTGTTAGACGATGCAGCGGCATGGAAGGCGGAGCACGGCGAGCAGATATCCGTATTGAAACAAGAGGCTGCGCTGCCTGCACGCCACATTGCCCAATATTTACGCCATAGAGGATGATAAACATGAAACAGACCTATCCATTTCCTACCGTATCGGTGTTCGAGATTCCTTTTTCCAAGCTTAGTATGAAAGATACGGTGAAATTCCTGACCGAGGCTGTTCAGTCAAGGCAGCCCCACCATGTCATAACGGCGAATCCGATCATGGTGATGACGGCCGTCAACCAACCGGAATATAAACAGATGATGCAAAGTGCCGAAATCATCGTTCCGGATGGGACGGGGATCGTCTGGGCCGCCAGTGTGGGCGGCGAACCGCTGGAGGGGCGCGTCACCGGCTTTGAGCTGTTACATGAATTGTTGAAGGTAGGGGAAACCTATAGATGGAAGTTCTTTCTGCTGGGAACTACTGCCGAAGTGATTCAGGAAGCTGCCGAAAGGTTACAAATGCAATATCCGGCTGCGATTATATGCGGCTACCGGGACGGTTTTTTTGGACCTGATGAAGATGCTGCCGTCATTGAGCAGATTCGGGCAGCTTCACCGGATATTTTGTTTGTCGCCCGTGGTGCGGACAATCAAGAGCCTTGGATTGCGCAGCATAAACAAGCGCTTCAAGTTCCGGTTGTTATGGGAGTCGGGGGATCTTTCGATATTATCTCCGGCAAACTGAAGCGGGCGCCGAAAGTATTCCAAAAGCTTCGTCTCGAATGGTTTTACCGCCTTCTGAAGGAGCCCACCCGTTACAAAAGAATGCTTGCGCTGCCGAAATTCGTAGTGAAAGTGCTGCGCGAGAAAGAAAACGTAACGAAATCGAGCTAAACGGCTCATTTCTGTGGGGGAAATCCGGGATTTCACCGGAAATTGGTATTGGTTTTTGGACCCGAAGGGAGTATAATTCAACCGGTAGACTTTTATTGGGGGTCGAATGATTACATGTTAATGATATACATCATCGGGTTTATCGTATCGCTGACGCTCGCCCTGCTCTTAACGCCGCTTGTGAAGAAGTTTGCGGTTAAGATTGGTGCCGTTGACGTTCCTAATGCCCGCAAGGTTCATACCCGGATCATGCCCCGACTCGGGGGACTCGGCATTTATCTGGCTTTTATACTTGGACTGATTGCAGTTCTTCCTTTTCTTCCGGATAGCCTGTCGCCTCGCGATGCCAACTTTATGAAGGCATTTCTGATCGGCGGTTCCATGATCGTATTGATCGGAGCCTTGGATGATCGATTTGAACTTTCGGCCAAAGTGAAGTTTCTGGCTCAAATTGCAGCTGCTTGCGTAGTTGTATTCGGATTTAATATTACCGTGGACTTTGTAAATATACCGTTCCAGGATCGGTACTCCATGCTGGAGAGCTGGGTATCGATTCCACTGACAATCTTCTGGATTGTCGGCGTAACCAACGCGATTAATCTCATTGACGGACTGGATGGACTTGCAGCCGGTGTTTCCGGCATTGCGATCGGCACGATTCTGGTCATGGCCGTCTTGATGGGCAACACCACCGTTGCCTTGCTATGCCTGCTGCTGCTCGGCAGCATTATCGGGTTCCTGTTCTTCAACTTCCATCCGGCCAAGATTTTCATGGGGGATACGGGCTCGTTATTCCTTGGATTTTGTTTGGCCATGCTGTCCTTGCTTGGATTTAAACAGATTGCGATTGTATCCTTCATTACGCCGCTGATTATTATCGGTGTTCCGTTGTCTGATACGTTTTTCGCTATCATCCGTCGTAAAATCCAGAAGAAACCGATCTTCGCTCCGGACAAGGGACATCTGCATCATTGTCTGCGCGAGCTTGGATTCAGTCACCGTCAGACGGTGTTGATTATTTACGTGATTGCCGCCTTTTTCGGCGTACTGGCAGTCATTCAATCTTCGGCTGCCATGTATGAAGCCAACTGGGTCACCTTCGTCGTGATCTGCGTCATGATGTGTTTCATGCAGATCGGTGCGGAAATTATCGGACTGGTCGGCAAGACCAAACGGCCGATTCTGGGTCTGATCAATCGGATGCGAATGAAGGCAAATCCCGAAAGCCGCACGAAGTAGAACTTATTCTTTTTCATGATGTGTCCGGATCGGACATGCCAGCCTCACCCAAAAAGGGTGAGGCTTTTTTGTGGTTTTTGCTAAATAATAGGACACTCGCTTCCGATATATGAACTATGCGCTAGAATCAATCTGTCAGTGAAAGCGAGGGGACCCAGTGAACGATGTAACACCCAAAACGGACGCCAACGTCCGAATGATCAAGGAGGCACAACCGTTGAAGAAAAATTTCCGTACAATAGCAAGCCTGTTATTGGCCATTGCTATGTTCTTTTCCCTAATTCCGGCATTACCGGCTTCTGCTGCAAATGGAGCCTTGTATTTTCACTTTTCCAATCTAAGTACGGATCCGAATTCTCCAACGCCGGAGAACCGGAGCTCGATTACGGTTTCGGGTACCTATAACGGCATTAATCCGAATACCATCTCATATGAGATTAAACGCTTCGATGACACAACCACGGGCGGAACAGGTGTCAAGCCGATTCTGGACGAAGCAGCGAATACGTTCCAATTCCTGAATGTCCAATTGAATCAGGGCGTGAACAAAATCATCGTGTCGGGTATGAGCACGCAAGGTCAGCAGATGAGTGCCACAGCTTATGTCAAGTTCTCCGATGTACCGGCTGTTTATGAAGTAGCACTCAGTGATGGACGTGTGCTGGAAGAGAATGCTTCCAAGCCGGTTGTCGTTACCACGCAGACGGTTAGTATCTCGGTAAAAGCAACCAATGGCTCCAAAGGCGTGACGGTTAACGGCATGGCCATGTATCCGGGCGGCGGCGATACGTTTTACTCCGCAGGGATCCAATTGCAGAAGGGTGTCAACGATCTGGTGATCGTCGTGAACTCGGAATCGAAAACCCAGACCATCAATAGACAGGTTGTCTATCATCCGACAGGCTCCTTGACGGTCAATCAACTGCAGATCGGTAACACCAAGATCGATGGGCAGACCGTTGTAACCGGTAATGTGAACGGCGTCATCTCCGGTTATGTTATCATGGATGCTCCTCCGGCTGGTACGCCAGCGGTGCCGCCAACTCTTGAAGTATCTGTGTTTCCGACAGGATCCACGGTGCCAATCATGAGCTCGCAGGCAACCGTAGGAGCAGCAAGCATCCTGGGTAACAGCTTGATGTATCCTTTTACAACCACTGGCTCGGTCAGCATTACACAAAGCGGGGAGTATTTTGTTTACACTAAGGACACTACCACTGGTTTCGATGTGAAAAATCCTTTTACTTATCGCGATGTCAATGCACCTACAATCAAGCAGGTGTATCAACTATACGGTGTAACAGAGAGCGGGGGAACGGTATCGGCTACCTCCCAGTCCATTTTTCCAAGCGGTAACGATACGGTCCTGAACGAATTGCCGATCTACTTAATGGTGGAACAAGTGAACGCAGGTGATGTTGAGATTGAATCGAGCAAGGGCGGCGGCACGATTGCCCAGAAACTTACCTATAATGGTAACACGGTTTTCAAAATCACGAATTTGCCTTCAGGACAACAAAATCTGATCATCAAGGTCAGCAATGCATCGGGCGTCTCCGATACGAAGGTGATCCCGGTAACGTTCCTGTCCTCCACTTATATTGATATTTATCATTTGTATAACAATCAGGTGTTTAAGAATAGTACAGATTTCAACCAAGTGACGGGTCGGATTGTGAACTACACGGGAACATCCGGACTTACGATTTCCTTGAATGGTAATACTCGTGATTTGTCCGTTAACGGCAATGGCGAGTTCAGCTTTACTGATGCTGCATTTCTGCAGCTGATTCCAGGTCCGAATACGTTGGTGGTCGCTGACAAGAGCGGGAAAATCTCGACGAAGCTGACTCTGCTTTATTTTAGCGATACGCGTTCGGTTATCAAAAACATGATTCCATTCCCGGTTGGTTCCGCAACAGAATCCGATCCGGATGGATTGTTCAGAGAAACGGCCGAGAACGCATATAACACATATGAAAAGGCTCTGGGTCTTCGCTTTGAGGTGGAATACACGGATGAAATTACGGTGAACCTTAGTCATCCTACGCCATCCATCTTTGCAGTCTTTACAAAAGACAACACAGCAACCTGGACGCTCTCTGGCGGTGCACTGAAGACGCAATTGGATGCCATTAATCAAGCGGATCACAGCCTGTACTATTCCATTGTCAATGGAGCCAACTCCAGCTCGGCCCGCGTTGTATTTAAAGAACTCGCGCTTCCAGAGGTAGGATTGCAGGCAATCAGCATCGGTTCTCGTTATCAGTCGGTTACGACTACAGATACCATTGAAATTACGCGTGAGCGTGCGCCTTATGAAGTTCTTTCTCCTAGACTTCCTAACGAAGGTGTTTTGAAACAGAACTTTGTAGAGGTAAGCATCAAGGCTGAAGGCGCGGACTCCATTCTGATTGGCAAAACGCCAATGGTGAAATCCGAGATCAGCGACATATTCCGTCTTGAAGTCAAGAACCTGAAAAATGGCAAAAACACCATCAAGTTTACGATCGAACAAGGCACCAAAAAGACAAGCGGGCAATTCGTTGTAACGTACACGGATGATGCAACCGAAGGCTCTCAGTTTAAAACGAATATTTCGAAGTCAGGTAAGGTTAAAGTATTTAAGGGTGATTTGTCCCTGTCCTTGCCGAAAGGCACGGTGCTTCAACAGGCTAAATCAAGTCCGAATGCAGAAGTGCCTACGATCAATCTGCTTGGTGAGCATGACATCCTGTTTGGTATTGCCAACCAGATCGATGGGCGGACCGTTAAGGCTTACAATCGAATTGGTGAAATCGAGAACGGTGTGGAAATGGATGGACGTTTGTCCCTCATTCCAGGGGATAACAACAATGCGTTCCGTTTCACTCCGGCAGCCCATTACGGCTACTCATCGCCTCTTTACTGGCTGGATGCGGGTTCGCTTAATGCATACAGCAGCAACATTGAGGACTTTAACGTAAAGGCAGCAGCTCATCCTTACGCAAAAGGAAACGAATTTCATCAACGCTTGATTCCGCAGAACTGGATGGAATTGTCTCAAAAAGGTACGATAACCTTGAAATATGATTCCGCACTGGTGAACTCAGCTTCCAGCAACCTGGGTATTTGGTGGTATAACCCTTCCCAAGGAACTTGGATCAACATCGGCGGGAAAGTAGACGCCAAGAAGAAAACTGTTACGGCACCATTTAAGGGATTTGGGTATTACGCAGTTAAATCCTTGCGTTATAGCTACTCCGATGCGATTTCGCATAAGACAGCCCGTAACGATATTGAATTGATGCTGGCAAGAGGATACATGAAGGCATCCAAGACGGATGCATTCGGCGTGTATGATCCAATGACTCGCGGTGAATTAGCTACTATTATAGTGAAGCTGCTCGATATTCCGTTGGATTATGATACCGATAAGAACAAGCTGACGTTTGATGACATCTATCAAGAAAGTGTAGTCAACAGCATGCAGTGGGATTATCGTTACATTGAGACAGCGGCTAGAAAAGGGATCATTCGCGGCATTGCGCCACGAAGCTTTGCTCCTAATATGGAACTGACTCGTGAAGAAGCGGCAAACATGATTGCACGTGCGCTCAATCTGAAGATGGGTGAAATTGAAAAAGATAAAGCAGCACTTCAGAAGCAGTTCGAAGATGTCGGCAAAATCAAATCGAATTATTCTTACCCAGCCATTCTTGCTGTAAGTAAGGCCGGTATCATCACTGGTGTTGCGAATAGCTTGAAAGAAGGCGAGAAGAAACCAACGTATAACTTCAATCCGGATGCCGTGCTGAATCGTGCAGATACGGCGACGATCGTGAAACGCATGATGGGCAAACTCAAAATGCTGTAGGCCATATAAATAAGAAGAAACTGTAGGGAAAAAGGAACGAGAGCAGATGCCCAATTTCTATTGGCAGTGCTCTCGTTTTTTCATGCGCGGTTTTTAATGGATAAGGTTATTTATGGCATAATTAGCAAGATCTTATGGGTGTTATCAGAGGCCAGGAAACCGTTTACCAATATCTATTGTTTTGTAATTTCATGTAGAATACGCTACAATAGCGGAAGCACATACTATTTTTAGAGGGTGAAGATGAATTTATGAAGCCGATATTATCAAAAGCGCAGCTCGACTACATGAAGGCGAAGACCAAGTTCGAGGAAAAGGCCAAAGTGATGGAGAAGAAGATTGAGCTGGCTCGTGCCGCTCATGATGAGATAACTCAGGAAGTCATGGAGGGACTCGTTGTTGAGACAGGCTTTCATGATTCATTTAACGAAATGACAGCGGCAGAGAATGCGTTGATCCAGTGGTCTCATACAACAATAAAACATGACAAAACATATCGTACGAATAAAGCGGAAATTGATCTGATGTACGAAACGCTGCATAGCAATCCGGAGATGCGTGCACGCATTATCCAGCTTGCTATGAAGATTCGCTAGGATTCTACAAAGGGCGCCCATAGGGCGTCTTTTTTTGTTGTCGCAATATGTAATGAACCCAATGTTATGCGAATCTAAAATGATTTCAAAAATATTTTTAAAAAAACTTTGCAACTACCGCAACTTTTTGAGAAATCAAACGTTTATAATGTAGAACCCAATGAGGAACCCAAGATTATCCGATGCAAGAAGATTGTCTATTAATTAGAAAAATGTTCTTTACGGAGTATGGGACTCGTTGTATAATACCTAGGTAGGATTAGGAATCTATTCTAGTTTGTAGTGTTCTCTCGTTAACAAGATTCTGTGATATCGTCACAGACATCATTTATGATTTATGCTCAACTCGGGAAAGGAGGTGCAGGACAATGAGTGATAAGAGCTACCAAATTAAAGAAAACAATCAAGTGATGATTCAAGGAGGAGAAAAAAAGGTTATGAAGAAAATTTTATCCGTAGCACTGTCTACAGCAATGGCATTCTCCATGTTTGCTTCTGTTGCATTCGGTGACGATGCGCTTAACACACAACAGAAATTTGATGTACTGAAAGAAAAAGGTATCTTCACTGGCTATCCAGATGGAACTGCTGGTCTTGACAAAGAAATGACTCGCGCTGAGTTCGCGAAAGTTTTGGTAGGCATCATGGGTCTTGAGCCAATCCAAGGCAAAGCGTCTTTCAAAGACAAAAACTACAAAGCTGACAAATGGCCAGCTCCTTATGTAGAAGCAGTATACGCTGCAGGCATCATGGAAGGTAAAAACACAACGAAAATGATCTTCGACTTCAACGGTAAAATCACCGTTCAAGAAATGGCGAAAGTTCTCGTTGTTGCTCAAAAACTTGATATCCCAACAGAAACAAACAACAACGCTTCTGACTGGGCTAAAGGTTATGTGCAAGCGGCAATCAACGCTGGTTTGGTAGATGCTAAAGCTAACCCTAAAGCTAACGCTTCCCGTTCCCAATTGGTTGAAGTTGCTTACACAATCTACTTGTCGCAACAAAAACCAAAAGTGGTTTCTTATGATGTAACTGAGAGCGGTAAAGTTGTAACTTTCAAACTTGCTAACAACGAGAGCGTGAAAGTTGAACTGGAAACTCCTCTGAAAGCTAACACTGCAACTGAAGTGAAATTTACACATAACAACTACGAGTACACTGAAAGTGTAACTTGGGTAGTAACATCTGCAACTAAAGTTGAATCCGCAACTTCCACGAACTTGAAAGAAGTTGACGTTGTATTCGACGGTAAAGTTGACAAAGCGTCTGCTACTGACAAAAACAACTATGTCATCGATTCCAACTCTAAAGGAATCAAATCCATAACTGTATTGGAAGATGGCAAAACTGCACGCATCCTGTTGAACGAATCCAGCAAATTCGTACAAGGAACAACATACAAGATTGTTGTGAAGAATGTTAAAGGCGATCAAGGTGCTACAATCCCACAAGGTGAAGTATCATTCGCATCGTCCGACAACACGCTGCCAACAGTAACTGAAGTGAAGGCTCTCGGAACTAAAGTGATCAAGGTAACTTTCTCCGAGCCAGTTATCGCTCCATCCAGCAGCAACTTCCAACTGGATGACAAAACATTTAGCGGCACTGTAACACAAGGCCCTAACCAAAGAGAAGTTATCCTGAGAGACTACACAGGTGGAATCTCTGTTGGCGCTCATAAGCTGACAACTTCCCTCGTTGAAGACTATGCAGGATTGAAATCTTTGGCTGACACCAAAGAATTCACAGTTGCAGTTGATACTGAAGGTCCGAAGGTTACTGAAATTTCCGCTACTCTGGAAAAAGTAACAGTAACATTCGATGAAGAAATCGATCCGGCTTCTGTAACAGAAGATAGTTTCTACTGGAAGTCTGGCGACAGCAAGAAAAAAGGTAAAGCAACTCAAATCGCTGCAAACGTGTATGAAGTTGACTTTACTGCAAATCGTCTGCCAGGATATGAAACTAACCTGTTCGTAGAGGTTAAAGACTACTCTGGTAACGCGAACCCTGTGAAGGAACATAAAGTTACAGCAAGTATTGATCTGGTACAACCACGTGTAATTGAAACTACATTTGGCGTTGACAGAAAAGATACACTGACTGTTCGTTTCGACAAAGCAGTAGATGCTGCTGACAAAAAATACTTCACTGTTAAAAAAGGTAGCGACGTTATTCCTGTGAACACTGTAGTGGCTGCTGATGCATCGAACAAAATCTTCTACGTTAGCTTCTTCAGCACTCTTGAAGGCACTTATGATCTGAAGATTAAAGATGTAAAAGATAGAACTGCACTGCAAAACACTATGGTTGAATACAATGGTACATTCGTAGCTGCTGATAATGCTAATTTGACTAAATTCTCTAACTATGACTGGAATGACGCAACCCGTAAGCTTGCTTTGCACTTTGGCAAAGAAATGGACATTAATTCTATCCAGACCAAAGCTAACTACTACATCGAGTTCCAAAAGAACGGTGGCGATGTGCAACAGATCGCTCTGCCAACCGAAGTTGTACCTTCTGCAGTAAATGATGGTAAATCGGTTGTTCTTCAGTTCCCAGAGTTCATTAACGGAACTAGAGTGACATTTGGTGAGAATGGTACTGTTAAAAAAGTATTGGCATCTGGTCTTAAATCCAAAACTGGTCAAAACGTAGCTTGGATTAACGAACCATTGCTTCAAGCTAAAAACCAATTGACTTGGACTGCAGCAAAACAAAAGGATGCTAAGACTTTCGAACTTGAATTCACTAATGTAATTGCTCATGCTTCAGTTAGTGACTTCACTGTCGATGGTTCCTATCCATCGGAAGTAAAAGTAGATGGAAACAAAGTAACACTGAAAACAAGCAGCGAGTATACTGGAGCAACAATCACCTTGTTTGCTAACAACTCCATCCAAACTTATTCTAACAACAAGCTTAACTTGTCTGGCAACGCTGTAATGACAGTTCAAAATGTTGTTGCTCCTAAAGTGAGCAAAGTTTCGAATAGAGTGGGTAACTCGTTTACAGTTACATTTACAACATATGTTGACTCTGTAACTCCTTCCGTTGCAGATTTGAAAAATGACTTCATTCTTAGAGATCTTTCAAAGGATAACAATCCAATCATTCCTGTAACTAGCTATACAACTAGTTATGCTAATGATACTGCGGGCAGCGTGGTAATCACACTTACTGATGCTAAACTGATTCAAGATAATCCTCCGATTTCTGTAAAAGTTCGCAAGGATGCTCAGTACATTGTAGCTCAAGGTTCAACTACTAAAGCACTTGAATCGGATGAGTTTACAGTAAATGCACCTACTGCACCAGCTGTTGATCCAGTAAACGTTACATCAACAACTTACGAGACAGCGACTTCTACTCTGACTGTTAATGTAAATAAGACTCTAAAAAGCATCGTTGACGGTAAAGTTGCGATTGGCACTAATAAAGGAACAGCTTCCTATGATGCCGAATTAGCTGCTGACGGAAATTCTTTCAAAGTAGTAGTCGGTAAAGAAGATACTATTAATGGTGGACTTCTGAATGCTAGTGTTGTTCTGGAAAACGGAACAACAGTTGTTTTAAAAGGTACTATTAAGTACTAAAATCGACTAGCTAAAATAAAGCTTAGCATCTAAGCTTTGACACACCGGGGACAATATGTTCTCCGGTGTGTTTTTTTAATTCTCCAAAGAAAACAATCCTTAACATTCCCAAGCAGGGTTGTTCAGTTCGAGTGTTTTCTTTATAGTTAAATATTATAGGTAACTTTAGGAGGAACAGATTACATGAATTCTTATTTGAAGGTTGGCTTGGCGGCGCTGACGATTGGCGCTGGTATATGGATTGGTGCAACCTACAGCAACACCGCAACCGGTGCCGGCACCACCCCAGGCACCACCGACGACCCGGTTGTCACTAAAAGCTATGTTGACCAACAAATTCAGCAAGCGCTGAATGGTGGTGGAGGAGCTACAAACCCAACGAATCCTGCAAAACCAACGGAGCCATCCCAAGGTGTTGATGAAGTTAAGAATGTTGCGCTGAAACCAGGTAAGATTCTAATTGCCGACGCAGGAACGGAGTTCATCGTGCGTTCAGGTAATGCTGTGATCTAC
Source organism: Paenibacillus sp. JZ16 (assembly GCF_015326965.1). NCBI lineage: Bacteria > Bacillati > Bacillota > Bacilli > Caryophanales > Paenibacillaceae > Paenibacillus > Paenibacillus sp. JZ16. The sequence goes on along the minus strand of NZ_CP017659.1, from coordinate 3,801,938 downwards.
ACAGAAGTCTCTAGCGGCGTTGCAGACCTTACCGATGGTAAAGACCTGTTAAACGGTGAAACAGCGCCCAAGAACCATTTGCTTTCCTTCCCGCGTGAAGGTCGGGGTATTCAGGTGAAAGAAGGACAGACAAGCAATTTGATTGTCATGGTGCGCGGCGGCTACACCATTAAGTAATGATCGGCAACTAAGGTGCGTTAGACATCTGCTGATATCTCTTCATCCTCGAGTGGTGGCGAGGACTTTTGTCCGGCTTATTCCTCTTATAATTATTGCCAGTTGTGACAACGTTTTATACGTGTGAGTGCCTTGAAATCGACAAATAATACTTCTGTAAAAACCAATACAGGAGGTGTATTTTCATGGCACGCAGCAGTCGTAACCGTCAAGTGGTACCTGAGAGTCGTGAAATGCTGAAGCAAATGAAATACGAAATTGCAGCAGAGTTTGGATTACCCGTGGGATATGGTAGCGGTTCCAATGGAGCCGATACGGAATTTGGTTCCGAGTTAGGAACCATCGGAGGTGGATCTGCCAGCCGTCGTCCTGGATGGGGACATCTAACATCCCGTGAGAACGGATCCGTTGGTGGAGAGATCACTAAACGTTTGGTTCGAAACGCTGAACAAAGTCTCTTCGATAGGCTGTAGTCGTTTTTCAGTTACGAGTGGAACTTATTCTTGATTAAAATGATTGAAAAACCCAAGAAAATCCTTGAAAAACAGCTTACTTACTGGATTGACACCTGGTAACAAATAAGTTAATATGCATGTTGAGGATTGTACATTTCAAACCTTTTCCTGTCGGAAAAGGTTCATTTTTTGTGTAGGACCTCTTGATATATCACATACTATTCATATGGGAGGTTGATCTCATGTCTTTAACAGGGCGACGTTTATTTACATCTGAGTCCGTAACTGAAGGACATCCGGATAAAATCTGTGACCAGATTTCTGATGCGGTACTCGATGCTTTTTTGGCTAACGATCCGAACGCACGCGTAGCTTGTGAAGTTTCCGTTGCGACTGGTCTTGTTTTGGTCATTGGTGAAATTAGCACTAAATCTGAATACGTGGATATTCCATCCATCGTACGCAATACCGTGAAGGAAATCGGGTATACCCGTGCAAAATACGGTTTTGATTCCAATACATGTGCGGTGTTGACATCGCTGAATGAGCAATCTGCCGATATTGCACAAGGGGTAAACGCTGCACTGGAGAATCGTGATCCTTCCCAAGTGGACAAGGAAACTGAGAACATCGGTGCTGGCGACCAAGGTCTGATGTTTGGTTTTGCAACGAACGAGACCCCAGAACTGATGCCTCTTCCGATTGCATTGTCTCACCGTATCGCTCGTCGTTTGTCCGAGGTTCGTAAAAACGGTACGCTGGAATACCTGCGTCCGGACGGTAAAACCCAGGTAACGGTTGAGTATGACGGCAATACGCCAGTTCGCGTGGATACGATCGTAGTATCGACTCAACATGCCGAAGAAGCAACGCTGGAGCAAATCCAGAAGGATATTAAAGAACAAGTTATTCTTCCTGTCGTACCGGCTGAATTGCTGGATGCAGAAACTAAATATTTCATTAACCCAACCGGCCGTTTCGTAATCGGTGGACCACAAGGGGACGCTGGTCTGACAGGCCGCAAAATCATCGTGGACACCTATGGCGGCTACGCTCGTCATGGCGGCGGTGCATTTTCCGGTAAGGATCCTACAAAGGTTGACCGTTCCGCTGCTTACGCGGCTCGCTACGTGGCTAAAAACCTGGTTGCTGCAGGACTTGCGGACAAGTGCGAAATTCAATTGGCTTACGCTATTGGTGTCGCTAACCCAGTGTCGATTAGTGTAGATACTTACGGAACAGGTAAAGTGAGCGAAGAGAAGCTGGTTGAGCTTGTGCGTAACAACTTCGACCTGCGTCCGGCTGGAATCATTCGCATGCTGGATCTTCGTCGTCCGATCTACAAACAAACCGCTGCTTACGGACATTTTGGACGTACGGATCTCGATCTTCCTTGGGAGCGCGTGGACAAAGCGGAAGCGTTGAAAGAACAAGCTGGCGTAAACTAAGGTAATTTTAAGATATGTAACAGATATAAAATTTAGGCATGTGCTGATTTAATTTTTCTTCTGAAAAAAATCGGTGCATGTCTTTTTTGCTTCTTTTTCTAATTATGAGTAGAGATTCAACGCAGCTGAAACAAAGAATATGACAAAAATGAAATAATTATAAAAGCTGATGACCTATCGTGGTTATCAGCATTTTCATTAAATAAATGGAAAAACAGGAATATAATTTATGACAAACTAGTTACTTTTACATAATAATATAATAACACAGGATTGATTTACATGGACTCCTAAAAAATTCCGGTACAAATCTAGCAAGACTTGGTGTACGATACGCGAAAGTGTTTTTTTTATAACAAATTCGTAACTTTTCCGCAAAAATGAAGTCTATTAATTAGAGACTTTATATGTTCGGCATCCGTGTTGAACGAGAGATGGGAGAGTTACGATTACATGGTTAGTCAGGGGAAAACACTGAAGTCTACAACATCTGGTGTAGGCAAGAAATGGTTGATTATTACATTGGCAGGGGCCATCTGGGTGGGTCCTGTGTTGGGCAGCGGAATACCAGTGATAGGGAATCTATCAACATCCTCGGTAGCTTATGCGGCATCAACATCGGCTAAGCAGCTTGGTGAGGAAATCATTACTTCCGGTGCGGTTTTAATGAAATATCAGTATATCAACAGTACTGGCGCAAAATCGCTGGCTAATGTCATTCGGGTGGACTTGAACAACAAGTACGTGAAACTGGATGTCATGACAGGCCAAGGGAATCAATTTACAACGAGACAAAGCACGGGCGGAATGGCTAAGGAGAACGGAGCGGTTGCTGCTATTAACGGTGACTTTTTTAATACCGGCAGCGAAGGGGCTCCGATGGGTGCTCAAGTATCAAACGGTCAGTTGATGTCAACCCCGTCGGAACTGAAAGGCATGTATGCTTTTGGAGTAACGAACGATGGAACGCCAATTCTGGATGAGTTTGCATTCTCGGGGAGTATTACAGCTGAGAATGGCGCCTCATTCCCACTCGCGGGCATGAACAAAACATCTTATGCTCCTGAGGGGACCGGATCAACGTATAGCCATGCGAATTCAGCTTATATCTACACCAGCGCATGGAAGGCTATTGAGCGTCCTAAGAACAGCTCGACAACCCCAACGGAGGTTATGGTAACGGATGGGGTCATAACCGATATTTCAGTAATGGCAGGATTGCAAACAGCGATACCGGAGGGAAGCTACATTTTGCGAACCCATGGGGCTGCGGCAGAATTCGTGAAACAAAATCTGGCAGTTGGACAGAGGCTGGAAGCCGATTATGCTTTGGTGTCCAAAAAATCAGGCAAAGAACTGGACCCAACTACACTCCAAATGATGATTGGCGGCCATACGATTCTGGTGGATAACGGCAAGGCCACTTCATTCTCGCGAAACGTGAATTCGATTGGAGGAAGCAGGGCACGAACAGCCGTAGGTTACTCCAAAGACGGTCGTTACGCTTACCTGATTGCCACAGAGAGCAACGATAACAGCAAAGGCATGACGCTGCAGCAGCTTCAGGATTTCATGACGAAGGTTGGAGTATGGAAGGGAATGAACCTGGACGGTGGAGGATCGACAACGATGGTAAACCGTCCACTTGCCGAGATGAACACGCAGCTGACCTTCAATACGGAATACGGCACCACGCAGCGCAGCATTGTTAACGCACTCGGCGTGTTCTCAACGGCACCTCAGGGCAGCTTGAAGGGCTTAAAAGTAAGCGGAAGCAACACGCTCCTGATCGGCCAGATCGGCACGTATGAACTGAAGGGCTATGATACTTACTATAATCCAATTGAGGCAGGTTCGATTAAACCGACTTGGAAGTCCAGCAACGGCAATTTAGCGGTCAACGGACAAAGCGTTAAAGCGACAAAGCCGGGTACCTCAACACTGACGGCAGTAAGCGGCAGCACGAAAGCTACGATGCAAGTCAAGGTGCTGGGCGCGGATGATCTTGTTGCATTGACTACCGGCGTATCAAGCGCACCGCTGCAGGCTGGAACGAGCGTTTCCGTGCCGGTGACGGCCGTAACAGGCAATGGACAAAGCTTGGAAGTTCCAAGCAGTGCGCTGAAATGGGAGTTTATCGGATTTAAAGGCAGCGTAAAAGACGGCCGCCTGACCGTATCCTCCGTGAACAGCAATACGAAAGTCGGTTATGCCATCGCACGCTATGACGGCTTTAGCACGGTCGTTATTTTATCGGCAGCGGGCGAGAGCACATGGGAGAACTTCGAGAATGTGAATTACCCGGTGAAGTTCACGACCAATGTACTGGCAGTTACCGGGGCTGCAGCGATCAAAAATGGCAGCGGAGCAAAAGCATCATCTAAAGTCTTGAACTTGACCTATGATATGACAGGCGGATTAGGGCAAAAAATGTACGCTTACGCCGAGTTGAATGGCGCAACTGGCAAAGTGATCCCTGCACAGGCAACGGCCATGACCATCGATGTGGAGGGAGATAACAGCCTGAACTGGCTGCGTGCCGAGCTCAAGGACAATAATGGGAAAACCGTGTACGTCGACTTGGCAAAAGCAATTGATTGGAGCGGCTGGAAAACACTGAGCATCGATCTCAGCGGACATAACGTTGCATTCCCGGCACAGATGAAGCGGTTGTATGTGGTGAACGTGGAAGAAGGCCAGGATGAGCGCGCATTGACAGGAGCTGTATCTTTTGACGATATCCGCTTTACGATGCCGTCCCTATCCGGGAATGAAGGTCTTCCAACAGGCAAAGCGGTCATGACCATTGGGCAAAAATCGCTTATGCTGAATGGTTCGAAAGTGGCAATTGATTCGGCACCAATCTTGAAGAATGGAACGACTTACGTTCCGATTAAGCATGTGCTCGACGCGTTTGGCGGGCAAGCAACCTGGAACCAATCCGCTCAGCGTGTGGGTGTCCTGAGGGGCGGCATGCTCATGGAACTGACGGTCGGTAAGAAGGAATTCATTCTAAATGGTAAGCGCAGTTCGGCGGCTGTAGCACCAATGGTTCAAGGTGGTAGGACTTTGGTCCCTCTTCGTCTCGTTTCCGAGCAATTAGGCCTTAAAGTAAAATGGGACAAGAACACGAAGACCGTTACGATCGAATCGTGATATGGTATGATATGTATATGAAACGTTAGAAATGGAGTAGAGTGCGTGGATTATCAAGCCGATGCCATCGACCGTGTCATAAAAAATGCCATCAAAGTGATGGAGGACAGCAAATACCAAATGTTCGAAATATTGGAGGCGTCGCGGCAGGAGCTCGCGTCTCTCAATCATGAACTGCAGCGGACATTAAAAGAAACGACGGAAACCTTAGAGAAGGTAGATCAGCTGGAGCTGAACTACCGCCGTTCCCGGATCCGGCTGACCGAGGTCAGCCGGGATTTTGTCCGGTACAAGGAAGAGGACATCAAGCAGGCGTATGAGAAAGCGACGCAGCTTCAGCTTGACCTCATGATCTACCGGGAGAAGGAAATGTATCTGAAGGCAAGACGAGATGAGCTGCAGAAGCGGGTTCGTAATGTCGAGAGCTCCGTGGAGCGTGCAGAATCGATCGGATCTCAGATGGGCGTGGTATTGGAATACTTGTCCGGGGAGCTGGGGCAGGTATCCCGAATCATCGAATCTGCGAAAAACAGACAGGTCATTGGTCTCAAAATTATTTTGGCGCAGGAAGAGGAACGGAAACGCATCTCCAGAGAGATTCATGATGGACCTGCACAATTGCTGGCGAATCTGGTTCTTAGGACGGAAATTGTAGAAAGAATGCTCGCAAAGCAGGAATTTAAGATGGTGCAGGACGAAATAGTAGATTTGAAGGGCCAGGTTCGATCGAGCTTGGAGGAAATGCGAAAAGTCATTTTTAATCTGCGTCCAATGGCACTCGATGATCTAGGATTAATCCCCACACTGCGTAAATACGTGCATGATTATGAAGAGAAATCGAAAATCCGCACGATCTTCGAGACACGGGGAAAAGAGCATCGTCTCTCTTCTGCGATGGAGGCTGCCATCTACCGGTTGGTGCAGGAAGCACTTTCGAATGCTGCAAAACATGCTTACCCGACTTATGTGCTTGTTGAAATCACGTACCAGGCGCAATTGGTCAAAATCGTTGTACAGGACAATGGCCTGGGATTCAATGTCGATTTGCTGGAGCAGAAAAGCAAGGACCACTTTGGGTTAATTGGCATGCGGGAGAGGGTTGAGCTGCTCGAAGGGAGAATGGAGATCGATTCAGCTGAGAATCAAGGAACCAAGATCGTGATTCATATCCCGACGAACGTAGAAAAGAGAAAGGAGTAATCGGATGGAACATTTGGAAAAAGAGAACACGATTATAAAAGTATTATTAGCGGATGACCACCAGCTATTTAGGGAGGGTCTGAAGCGTATACTGAATATGGAGGACGACATTGACGTAATCGGAGAATGCGGCGATGGAATTCAAGTACTTGAGTTCTGTAATGAAGTGAAGCCGGATATCGTGCTGATGGATATCAACATGCCTACCGAAAATGGCGTTCAAGCAACTGAGAAACTACGTGAAATGTTTCCTGAGATCAAAGTTATCATTCTGTCGATTCATGACGACGAGAGTTATGTGTTTGAAACGCTCCGTAAGGGAGCAAACGGTTACCTCCTGAAGGATATGGAAGCCGAGTCACTGATTAATGCGATTCGTTCGGTACATGAGGGATATGCATTTATCCATCCGAAAGTTACGGGCAAGCTTATTCAACAGCTCCGCCGGATGACTTATGTAAACGAAGCAGGCGCTATGGCTGAGAGCGGTTCGCGTGAAGCTGGAGTCAAGTTCGTGGCAGGCGAGAATAACCCATTGACAAGGCGCGAAGCGGAAGTGCTTAGACTAATGGCTGAAGGCAAGAGCAACAAGATGATAGGGGAGTACCTGTTCATTAGTGAGAAAACTGTAAAAAACCACGTCAGCAGCATTTTGCAGAAGATGGAAGTGGACGACCGTACGCAAGCGGTTATCAACTCGATCAAATATGGCTGGGTGACGTTGTAATCGCCGATCCGAATGCACGGACGCGTCTTACATAGGGAGGGAACTGCCAAGGGCGGTTCCTTTTTGTTATGATATGGAGTTTATAAGTTTCCGCTGAAGCTGAACAAACCTTGATAAAGATAAGAAAGTACTTATTCAGCGAGGTCAGCTTTCCGTGAAGGTCATTACATAGTTATTCATCCTAAGATATCAGAAAGTGTAAATTTCGATGAATGGTCTTTTTGATATCGCAATTAGACATACTTCAAAAGGCAATCTGTCTTCTGTGAAGGTACGCCTCGATAGTTGTTCTCTTATGGTGTTGAGCCGTTCCCATCAAGTTCCGTGTGGGCCCTGGTTTCTTAACTGTCACCGTCCCCTCCTGATCAGCATATATTGTTGATAAGAGAAGGAGGTGAGTCTCATGGTTGCCCAATTGCTGTGGATACTCGCGGTGTACGGGATTGCTGTTGCTCTGATTCATATTATGCATGCCCGTCAACTCAGAAGAGCCGGTGAAGGCACGGGGCGGTGCAGGCATTATGTGCTGATCACGTCCAACCATGAGCGGCAGGTGGAATGGTATTTGAGAGCCCTTTCATGGTATGCCCTGCTGAGCGGGACGCGCGTGCGTGTCACCGTCCTTGATGATCAGTCGTACGATGATACACTGAAGATTGTCCAGAGATTGACTCATTTGTCCGGAATTGAGCTGGTATATGGGACTTGGAGGTCCGATGATTCGGCATCACGGGAAGTGGATGCCGATCCGAATGAAGAAGAAGTGATACGGATCGATCTAAGAATCCCGATGGAGGCTGTTCGAATTCCATATGTACAGGGATAAACATCTGCAAGTTGTTTTGGTTACCAGGTTCGTATTCATATTGTTAAAGGCGTGAAGCACACTCCTAGCGTAAGCGAGGGGTGTGTTTTTTGTTTTTCTGGGGAGAGGAGCGGCTTTCCCACATCCAAGCGTGTTTGTTCTTATTTTGTCTATGGCTGAACCTTACTGAACCTCCTACACTCAACTCCGATCTTGGTTCCATGTGATTGACTGTCCCTCGTAGCGCTACGTGTACCCGACTAGGAGAATTGGGAATAAGGCAGCTAAAAGAAGGAGGTGACAGATTTCAACATAGGGCATCGTGAGAAGGATCTGCTTCATAATGTAATTTATATGTCTCGATATTGGAGTTGATTTCATGCGGATTGCCGTATATGCCATTCGAACATTAGAGAAATGGAAGTGTTGTCTCTCGCTGGATATGCGGGTGGATCTTCAATGGTGGTATGGAATGAAAAGATCGACGGATGAGAAAGCCAGCCCACGCTCATTAGTACTGTTATCAATACAAATTCCACTAGGATGGGCCGTTTATATTCAAGAGAGATTTCGATCCAACCATGACATGGATCAGTGGGGGAAATCGGATTGGCAAAAGTATTTGTACCAGAGCTTAAGTTCGTTTTTACTCCAAGAGCCTGAAGGAAGCAGATCGCAATGGAGTGTTTTGTTGACGGAGATTCAGCTGTTGGACGGATCGTATATAAATTCCTTTATCGAAAAGAGGAACGTGGTAGAGGATTGGGCTTTGTTGATGCAGCAGGCAGAGCTGCTGATTCAGTGCATGGCAGGACGAGCCTTGCTTGCCGGCGAGGTCGAGGCTTTGTTGGTGGAGGTCGCCGGGGATACCGGCGACTGGCGCACTGCCGCCCAGCTTGGCGTCCTGCTGGGTCGCCTGCGATTGGAAGCGGGGCTGGCACAGCCCGCCCCGCAGGGTGCGCCCGGCTGGCTGCGCCGCCGGGCCATGGCCCCCGCTGCCGACGATGCGGCAGCGAGGCCCGAAGCCGCACGGCATGCGCCGCGTGCGGCTCGGCGGCTTGCGCCTATTGCGAGGCCTGCCTCGCGATGGGGCGCAGCCGCGCCTGTGCCCTGCTGCTGCATGGCGCAGCAGGATCGGCCGTGCGGGGCACGGCCGGGGGTTCCCCCACCGCGGCCTTGGGCCGGTGGGGGCTTAGCGCAGCGCAGAGCGCCGCCGCTGGCGCTGCGCTGCGGTTTTTGGCGGAGCCGCCCGCAGGGGGCTCCGCGGGGTCTGCCCGGTTTCTCATCTGGGCGGTGACCGGTGCCGGAAAGACCGAGATGATCTTTCCGCTGCTGCAGTCGATTCTGGATGCGGGTGGGCGCGTGCTGCTTGCCGCGCCAAGACGGGACGTGGTGCTGGAGTTGGCGCCACGTTTATCCAAGGCTTTTCCCGCGAAGACGGTGGTCACGTTATATGGTGGGAGTCCGGACCGTTGGAAGCGGGGGAGCATCACGCTGGCAACAACGCATCAGCTGCTGCGTTTCAGGGGAGCTTTTGACCTGGTGGTGATCGACGAGATTGATGCCTTCCCGTATCATAATGATCCAATGCTGGATTACGCTGCCAAAGGCGCTTGCAAAATAGGAGGGAAGTATATCTACCTATCAGCAACTCCGCCAACGCCATTACAGCGTGAGGCGGCTGCAGGCAGATTGCCACACGCGAAAGTTCCCGCACGCTTCCATGGTCATCCGTTACCCGTTCCTCAGAAGCTGAAAATGTTTGCGGTGAACCGTTGTCTACAAGAAAAAAAGCTTCCCCCACTCCTGATTCGCAGTCTGAGCGCATCTCTTTCCCGTGGTGCTCAAGTGTTCCTGTTCGTTTCCCGGATCAAGCATATTGCTCCAATTCTGGAGCTGCTTTGCAAGACGATCGCCAACATGCCGATTGAAGGGACTTCATCCATTGATTCGGAACGGGCAAGCAAAGTGATGGCCTTTCGTAACAGGGAGATTCGCTTGCTCGTGACAACGACCATACTCGAGCGCGGGGTAACGGTTCCGAAGAGTGACGTGTTCATTTTGGATGCGGACAGTGAGCTTTTTGACGAAGCTGCATTGATTCAAATGGCTGGCCGCGCGGGCCGATCCAAGGATGATCCGGCAGGACGGGTGGTTTTTGCTGCGCCCCAATGGACTCGGAGCCAAAGCTCGGCAGTCCGGCAAATCAAAGCGATGAACAGAATTGCCCGTAAGGGAGGGTATTTACGGTCTGTTCAGGAACTGGTGAATGACTAGGGGATTGAGCGGACATGAGTTTGTAGCGCATGAATATTGAATCTCGGGAGTCCTTTAAGTTTCCAACTCTATAGTGAAAAAAATCTACTGAGCTGATATCGGCGGTCCCGGAATAGTGATGACAATATATTCGCGTTGTTGTTTTGTAGTCTTTTTACCCGTTGAGTGATGTCTATCATTCTTTATTCTAGCTCTCTTAGAAAGGAAGGAGCATAATTGATTTCAAACGTCTTTAGCCATCTAATCGGGCATATGCATCGTTTGCTCAAACCGATTGACGAAACCTGTCTCGCTTGTGGAAAAACAGGTTCCTTCACTCGGGAACTTCCGGGCATATGCCGTGCCTGTTATCGGAAAATCCCCTGGATTATGAAACCTAAATGTTGGCGTTGCGGGAGAGGAATCGGCTGTCCCGACTGTACTCGTTTAGGAATGAACGATCGAAGCTTTGTTTTGAACCGAAGTGCGGTAACCTACGATACGCAGATGAGAGAGTGGTTGGCGCAGTACAAATATAGGGGGAATGAACGTTATGCTCCTCTTTTGACAGAGATGATGCAACGGGCATACGCAATGCTCCATCGGGAAGCAAACATCCATTTGGGAAATAAGGGATTACGGGATTCTAGGAACATACCATGGAGTGTACATGCCGTCACTTCGGTTCCGGTCAGTGGGGAAAGGCTTCAGGAGAGGGGCTTCAATCAAGCGGAGGTACTCGCACAGGGGCTTGCGCTTAGAATTAAGGTGCCTTATGTACGGATGTTGGAACGTAGACGTCACACGGACAAACAGAGCTTCAAAAACCGGATGGATCGGTTGAAGGATATGGAGGGTGTTTTCGGTGCACTGCAGGATGGACCCGATATGCTTTTGTCCATAAGAAATCAGGCCGCAGAGCATACTCGTTCTGAAGTGGGAGCATCTCTGTTCAAAGGACCATTTCGTATTCTTTTGATTGATGATATCTATACAACGGGAAGTACGATTAATGCTTGTGCGCAGGTTTTGCGGAGATGCGAATCCCTTATGGAAATGCCCGTCGAGATCTATAGTTTAACCTGGGCTCGTTCGTAAATGATTAAAATAGGAAAAATGTGTGGATTCTGTTACCGAATGATAGACGTATGGCCTAAGATAATGTAATCTAGGGGTATCAAAGGTTCTATGTGGCATGGAGGTTGTTGAGCATGAATCTGGGGAATTGCCCTCGGTGCGGCAAGTTATATACGGTGAATATTCGGGAATTGTGTCCTGAATGCATGAAAGTGATTGAGAAGGAATACGAGAAATGCGCAACCTTCCTGCGTGAGCAAAAAGGCGCAACCATCCATGAGGTATCTGAGGCTACGGAAGTATCCGTGCGGCAGATTACGAAGTTTATCAAGGAAGGCCGGATCTCGATTGCGAACGCGCCGAACCTGGCGTATCCTTGCGAAGTATGCGGAACGTTGATTCGCGAGAGCAATATGTGCGAGTCCTGCCGGACGCGATTAACGAGGGAGCTAAGACAGGCGGCTGCTGGCGACCAGGAAAATCAGCCTGGGTCCCGCAAAGACAGAGAGACTTACAGTGCAGTCGATAAACTGCGCAAATACTAACTTTTGAACTATTAACAATGTTTCATATCCGGCCGATAAACTTAGTAAAGCTTATCGGTCTTTTATTTTAAGTGAGGTGAATAGGGCGTGAAGATTAACGAATCGGGACGTGTGAACGGCATCAATTCGTATCAACGGAATATTGAATCTCGGGAGATGCAGCATATCGATAAGAATAAACGCCGCAAGGATGAAGTATCAATCTCCCCGGAGGCGATGGAACTGAGTGCACAGAGTAAAGTACAGGATCCGGAACGCGCGGAGAAAATTCAGCGTTTGAAGGAAGCTGTAACCAACGGCACATATGAAGTGCCAGTTGATCGTTTGGCAGACAAATTGCTCCCGTATTTTCAATCCTACAATAAATCAGGTGAGTCCAAGTGAGTGCTAGGTCCATAATCGATTATATGAAGCGTCAGGATGAGCTGCATCAGCAGCTCATAGAGGCAGGGAAAGATAAAAGGCAAGCCATTCTGGATAATGATGTGGAACGTCTTACAGCGGTCATGACCAAGGAGAACCGCCTGCTGAAGCAGGTGGCGGAAACGGAAGCGCTGCGTCAAGGTGCCGCAGATGATTTTTTGCGTGAGAAGGGCATCCGCTCCCAGCTTCAGCTGACGGTTACTGAGATGACTCGTCTTGTATTTAACCCGGAGGAAAAAACTGAGCTGCAAGATGTGCAGCAGCAATTAATGGACAGGCTCATGGAACTCAAAGAGCTGAATGAGATTAACCGAGAGCTCATTGAGCAATCCCTAGCGTTCATTGATTACAGTTTGAATTTGTTAGTTAGTCGTCCGGAGGATGATTTGCTCTATCAGCATCCGAAGCATCAGAATCCTGCCGGCAAGGGCCGAAGCATGTTTGATACCAGGGCATAAGCAGAAAGGAAAATGTAGATGAGATCCACATTTCATTTGCTCGAAATCGGAAAGAGGGGCTTGATTGCCCAGCAAGCTGCAATTAACACAGCTGGTCATAACGTTACGAACGCCAATACGCCAGGTTACTCTCGTCAGACTACCCGCCTGGTTGCATCGAATCCGATTGCATTTCCAGGAATGCAGCGATCCCAAGCCGCTGGTCAACTTGGAATGGGCGTAGAAGCGGAGAGCATTCAGCGGGTACGTGACTTTCTATTGGATATCGAATACCGAAATCAGAACACGAATTTGTCGACATGGAGCGTTCAGCAAGAGACGCTTTCGAATATTGAGGGGATTTTTAACGAGCCTTCGGACAGCAGCTTGAGTGCAAGCATTGCTGAGTTCTGGACGGCATGGCAGACGCTCAGTAAGAATCCAAGCGACACCGACTTATCCGCCCGTATGGCGGTCCAGCAGAAAGCGATCGCATTGACGGAGACGTTTAACCATATTTACTCCCAATTGGATACCCTCAGTAATAACTTGACTTCCCGCATCGACACCAAGGTAGCGGAAGCTAACAACTATATTGAGCAAGTGGCGGAATTGACGCAGAGTATTAAGCGGATCGAGGGTCTTGGCGATAACGCAAACGATCTGCGGGATAAGCGGGATTTGCTCGTTGATCAGTTATCATTACTCGGGAATGTGAATGTAACGGAGACAGGTGACGTTTATCAAGTGACGTTTGGCAACCAGGTCGTGGTTGACGATATGACGTCCACACCGATTACGAACGCGATTGCCGGGACATTGACCGGCGGGGAGATCGCTGGTTATGTGACCTCCCGTGATGTGCATGTTCAAGGATATATCACCCAGCTGAACATTATGGCCAACACACTGGCTACAGGCAAAGTAGAAGTGACCCTGCCGGCTGGAACGATTCTTCCGCCAGGCGTGAACATTCCGAATGCTGTTATGGATGCAAATAATCCTCGCAAGCTTGCTCAGGATGCGAAGCATACGGTTGATGGCCTCAACGGATTACATAAGTTGGGTTATACCCTTAATGAGCCGGCCACAACCGGTGGCGACTTCTTTGTATCTGCTAACGGCGGGCCAATTACCGCTGGAAATATGAGATTAAGCCAGACGATCCAAGCTGATCTGAAGAACATTGGCGCTTCCCTGCGGACCGAAATGAAGACGGATCCGAATGGTACGACCTCCGAGGTCGTTTTGAAAGGTAATGGTGGCATGGCGCTTCTGATTGCGCAATTGTCAGAACGTACGTTTAATTTTAATCCGAATAACAACAATGGTTCAGTAACGGACATCACGAATTTTGAAGGGTATCTGCAGTCAGTTATCTCCAAATTGGGTACGGACAGCAGCAATGCCAATAAGATGGTGGAGAACGGCACGTTGTTGGTGGAGCATGCAGATACACTCCGTCTATCGATTAGCAGTGTATCCCTTGATGAAGAGATGTCGGATCTGATCCGCTTCCAGCATGCTTACAGCGCCTCATCACGTGTTGTCACTACGATTGACGAAATGTTGGATAAATTAATCAACGGCACCGGCGTCGTCGGCAGATAGGAGGAATAAATCATGCGCATAACCCAATCCATGATGACTAGCTCCATGATGAGCGGCTTACAAGGCAACTATCGCAGACTGGATAAATATCAGGAGCAAATGATGACCCAGCGCCGGATTAATCGTCCTTCCGACGATCCGGTGGGTGTAGCCAGTGCTCTCCAATACCGTGGTCAAATCACTGCTACAACGCAGTTTGAGCAAAATGCGGATGATGCGGATGCGTGGCTAAAGTATGGGGATACGGTCATGACCGAAGTTACACAGATTATCCAAAAGCTTTCGGAGCTGGCGGTGCAGGGCGGAACGGATACGGTACCAAAGGATGCTAGGGAAAATATTGCCGCTGAGGTGGATCAGTTATTCCAGCAGTTGGTTTCTCTCGGCAATTCGCAATTCAAAGGGAAGTATATTTTTAATGGTGAGAGAACCGATGAAAAGCCATTCCCTGAGGATCCAACCCAAACCTCATATGCTTTGGATGATGGCGAAGTAAGGTATCAAGTAGGTGCTGGAATCACAGTGTCTGTGAACACTTTAGGAGAGCAAGTGTTTGGAGCATATGGAGACACTTCGGGCATATTTGCTGTGGTAGATAATCTTAAGAAGGCACTGCTTGCTGATGATACAGCAGGTATTCAAAGTGCCATACCTTCACTGCAGAAGAATCTCGAGACGACAATTACTGCCCAAGCGGAGATGGGCGGTAAACAAAACCGTCTGGAGTTTACGCTTAGCAGGCTTGGAGATCTTAATTTAAACTACATGGATTTACAATCAAAAGTGGAAGACGCAGATATCTCAAAAGTTATTATAGATCTCAAGACTTCCGAGAGTGTTTATCAGGCTTCTTTAGATACTATGGCTAGAATTATTCGTCCGAGTCTGTTGGATTTCCTAAGATAAAGGAGGGTATGCAGCATGAATATCCCCCGAATACAAATTCAGCAAGGATATTCACAGATTGGCCTTCAATCAACGAAGGGCCAACAGAGTATAGAGCAGCCTAGATCATCCATAAATATGACCCAGAAGAATGCCATACTAGAGGTGGAGCAAGCTAAGGGAACATTGGAGATTGATTCACGCAAGGCGTGGTCGGCTCTAGGGAAGGCTCGCTTTGAAGAAGCTACCGATAGAATAGCACAATCTTCATT
The DNA here is from genome assembly GCF_015326965.1 of Paenibacillus sp. JZ16. NCBI lineage: Bacteria > Bacillati > Bacillota > Bacilli > Caryophanales > Paenibacillaceae > Paenibacillus > Paenibacillus sp. JZ16. Next base: position 3,786,464 of record NZ_CP017659.1, on the reverse strand, counting down.
ACAGATTTCAATGCAAAATATTGCGGATATAGCCCGGAATGGTGATCAAATGATGGCAACTCATGAAGGTGGCAATGTATTTGCAGAAATTGCGAGGAATAACGTGTTCAAGGAACGTCCAAGGGTCGAGCTAACCGGTGATCCTGGATATGATAATGTAGACATTACTTATATTCCTGGTCAGGTGAAAACTAACTATATTCCAGGTGGAGTTAGCTTTAATCCCGAGATCCATAAACCAGTAGTTGATTATTATCCCGGCAAGGTTAACCCATATTTAATCAATCAAAATTTTATATTTATGTCGGCAACAGGTAAACAGCTTGATGCAGTTGTCTAGTTGTAGATATACAATAGCTATAATGAAACTTGTTTCATTATAGCTATTGTTTTTAACGAAGGAGGAGTAACCTATGATTGTAAATACAAAAAGATTCGGCAAAATAGAGATAGATAGCAACCAAATGATCGTATTTGAGAGTCCGATATTGGGTTTCGGAGATTTTCAGAAATATATTTTGCTTCAATCAGAGGAGAAGGCGAGTCCCTTTGAGTTCTTGCAGTCTGCGGAAAATGAAGATCTGAGTTTTATTGTTACTGACCCCTTTGTTTTTTTTCCTCAATATGAATTTCATTTGGAACCGCATTGGCTTGAGGCATTAGCCATTACTAATGAATCTGATATATCGATCATGGTTATCGTTACGGTCCGGTCTGCAGATGACATATCCTGCAATTTAAAGGCGCCTGTTGTCATCAATAAGTCCAACAATAGCGCTGCACAGATTGTCTTAGATCATGGGGGGTATACGACACAGCAGCCTTTGTTAAGAGAGAAGAAGGGGGCTGAAATTAATGCTGATTCTGTCAAGAAATAAGGGACAGAAAATTATGATTAATGATAACATTGTTCTTTCTGTTATTGAGGTAAATGGTGATCAGGTCAGAATTGGTATTGAAGCTCCTGGGAATGTAACTATATATCGTGAAGAAATTTATGAAGCTATCAAGCAGCAGAATCAAAATGCAGTTGAATTCAATGATGATATACAAAATATATTGCAGGGTGTCATTCCAAAAGAGAAGAAATAAATTTTTATTTAGAAATTGATATTCTGCTATAAACAATAGAGTGAAGTTTCCGATAAATATAATATGGGTCGAAAGGCATGGCAGTAACGGCCGAACGCCATGTCCCGATCACAATAGGGTGAAGCAAGGATGCTAATCACCAACACATTCCAAGGAGGAATTTTATCATGCGTATTAACCACAATATCAGTTCTTACAACACACAGCGTCAATTGTCTTTCAACAACACTCAACAAGGTAAATCCCTTGAAAAGCTGTCTTCCGGCTACCGCATCAACCGTGCAGCTGACGATGCTGCTGGTCTTGCAATCTCCGAGAAAATGCGTAACCAAATCCGTGGTTTGGAGCAAGCTTCGAAGAATGCTTTGGACGGTATCTCCCTGATCCAAACGGCTGAGGGTGCACTGAACGAAACTCATTCCATGCTGCAGCGTATGGGTGAACTGTTTACACAAGCAGCTAACGAAGTGTTGACTACAACGGATACAGCTAAAATTAAAGCTGAAGTTGATCAATTAAGTGCTCAGATTGATGCAATTGCTAACCAGACGCAATTTAACACTAAAAAGCTTCTTGATGGTTCTACAGCAACGGTTAAATTCCAAGTTGGTGCTAATAAAGGCGAAACCATTGACCTTACTTTGCAAAACATGAAGGCTGCTACACTCTTGGTTGACGGAGCATCCTTGAAAGATATCACAGTTGATGGTCAAACTCATGCGAATGCTTCAGACAACTTGAAAGCTGTTCAGGATGCTATCAATACAGTATCTGGCGCTCGCTCCGATCTTGGTGCTGTTCAAAATCGTCTTGAGCACACAATAAATAACTTGGGAACCACTTCAGAAAACCTTCAAGCTGCTGAGTCCCGTATTCGTGACGTAGATATGGCTAAGGAAATGAGTGAGTTTACTAAAAACAACATTCTCCAACAAGCAGCTACTGCGATGTTGGCACAGGCAAATCAACAACCACAGGGCGTATTGCAATTACTGCGTTAATTTTGGACATAGGCCGGCCGGGGAACCGGCCGGCCTTTTTTTATAACATTTCTTTTAGTGCTAGGAGGTAAATAAGTGAGGGTTGATCAAAGCACTTCGCCTACGAATCTTATATCAGGGCTGAAAGAAAATCTCTCCTCCAATACGTCTTTTAGAAAAGAGACAGAAACTAACAAAAATAAAGGTGACCATACCGTAAATGAATTGACTGATAAGATAAATAAGAAACTTGTCGAGTCTGGTACCCATATTCAAGTGAAGTTACATGAGAAAACAAAGACTATCATGGTACTTGTTGTAGCTGATGAGACAGAAGAAGTGATAAGGGAAATACCAAAAGAGAAGATGCTTGATATCATGTATAACATGTGCGTACAAGTAGGAGTGTTTTTGGATGAGAAAATGTAGGGAGGGGTAGTGAAATGGCTGGAATTAACGGGCCTATTAGGTTGACAGGATTCAGCGGTGCCTTAGATACGGATAGTTTAATTAAAGATTTAATGAGAGCTGAGCGTTTGCCATTAGATAATATTTTAAAGCAGAAACAATTTACAGTGTGGCAACGTGAAGATTATCGATCAATGAACACTGCATTACTTAATCTTAGGAAAGCAGTTAGCGATTTAAGGCTGGAATCAAACTTTGAGAGTGTCAAAGCATCATCTTCTAATACCAATATCTTGGAGGTAATATCAGGAGGTTCTAACCCTAGTTTTAGTCAAGTTTCAGTCAAAAACTTGGCTACATCTGCGTCTATTGTTGGAAGAGGAGTCACTGGATCACCTACAGAACCAGTAAATGCAGATGGTTCTGTCACTATAACAGGTGCTTCTGGTTCAACAAATATTAAGATTACTCCTGGTGTCTCTACAATGGAATCGATAGTAAAGGATATTAATAATTCTTCAAAACTCACAGGAGTTAAAGCGAGTCTAGACCAAACTACTGGTGTGTTGTATCTAAGCTCAACTACTTCAGGTGGTTCCTCTAAGATTAATATTACTTCGACAGGAACTACTAATGCTTTAGCTGATGTTTTTAATTTAGACCCTGCCAAGTTGTCCGTTACAGGGGAAGATGCTGAATTTACTGTAAATGGAAGTGAAATAATTAAATCCAGCTCAAATAATATAACTATTAATGGTGTTCAGGTTAATCTTCGAGGGACAGGTGATGTAACTATAAACGCTGTCGCCGATCGAAGTGCAGTTACAGATAAAGTCAAGAATTTTGTTGAGAAGTATAACGAAATTGTTGATTTATTCTCTAGTGCATCTAGTACCAAAAAAAACCGGTCATATCAACCACTCACTACAGAAGAGAAAAGCAGCATGACTGATAAAGAGATTGAGTTGTGGGAAAAAAAGCTAGAGAAGGAACATTATACAGAGATAGTTTGCTCACAGACACCCTCTCGTCTCTAAGATCAGCCTTGAATTTACCTTTAGCTACATCAGACCCCAATCAGTTGAAACTTCTTTCTCAAATCGGTATCACTGTTAAGTCAGATTATCGAGAGAATGGGAAGTTGGAACTTGATGAAAACAAGTTATCTGATGCACTAAATAACCGATTTGACGAAGTAGTACAGTTATTTACGACACCTTCTGATACAGGTACTGACACGCCGGAAAATGCGAATAAGAGGAGACAAGAACTCGGGTTTGCTGAACGAGTATATGAAGCAGTAAACACTCAACTTGCAAAATTCACAAAGAAAATTGGTTCGGGTTCCGTTGAAGCACTAGATGACAGTGTTCTAGGCAAGCAATTGAAGGAGTTGGGAACTAGAGAATCAGAATGGCAGAGGAAACTAGAAGACATTGAAACAAGATATTACAAGAAATTCACAGCCATGGAGAAGGCTCTACAGAAGCTGAACAGTCAAGGATCATGGTTGGCTTCCCAATTGGGTTGATAATATCCCGAATTTTTTAAGTTCACTAATAGAATGACTTATGGAGAGATTAACATGCAAAATGCTCAACACCTTCAATATCTAAAAGTTCAAGTGGAGACAGCAAGCCCGGGAGAATTGACTTTACTTCTGTATCAGGAAATAGTGAAGTCATTACTAAAAGCAAGACAGTTATACTCCCAAGGCGAATACCAATTGATGAATGAGGTCTTATATAAAGTCAGAGATATTTTTAATGAACTGATCATTACACTGGATTTACAATATGATATTTCTCAAAATCTCAAGCAGTTGTATTTATTCTATAACAATCAGATTGCTCAATTCATCATTAATAAAGATGTTAGTCAACTTGATGGAACTTTGGACTTTGCTAAAGGGTTATTGGAAACCTGGAAAGAAGCCTTGATGCTTCTTAAATCAGATAGAGGTAGCAATAATGTTTGATATTCCGGGAACTTCACCAACTATAAGCCGTCTTTTAGTGATGTATAAAGAAATATTGAATGAGCGCACTTTTGAAAGTTATGAGGCTAGAGCTGAAGATATTGATCAACTATATGACCACTTAAAACTGGGTATAGCAGAAGAAGAAAAATGGAAGTTACATGAGTTAACACTGTTGCATGAACAAATCATAAGTATGATTCTATTAGAGAAATCGAACTTAGGGGAACAATTTCTTAATTTTAATAAAAAAAAGCATGTTTCGAATCAATACGGAAAAGTATCTAGCTATGATGGTGTAGATGCTTTTTTCTTGGATTACAAAAAGTAATTAGGAGGTTAAGTTAATGCATAAGGCTATATTAAAAGTATTAATTTCTATATTAGCCTGTTTTATCATTATAAGTCAGCTTCCCCTTCAACCCAATGCTGCAGCAGCTAATACTGAAGCTGTAAGCGTAGAAAAAAGGGTGTCACCATCCGAGATCTTAATTGGTGAAGAAGCAGATGTTGAATTGAATGTATCAGGATCTGGAGATGTGAATTTCGTAAAGCCTAATGATATTATCTTAATTATTGATAGATCGGGAAGTATGCTACCGAGTAACAACAATGGTGAGGATAAGATGGCTAACGCTAAAGCTGCCGCTAAAGGCTTTATTGATCTAGTGGATTTCACCAAGCATCGTGTTGGTGTTGTTGATTTCTCGAGTAATGTGAAATACAAAGAACTTTCAAATAATCCAGACGAGTTGAAAAACTATATAAATGGTATTCAGGCCAGTGGGGGAACAAATACTCAAAGCGCAATTGAAAAGTCTCGTGAGCTATTGAGGAATCATAGAAGTGAAGCTCAGCCTGTTATATTATTGCTTACGGATGGCGAAGCTACTGAACCCGCTCCAGTAGAAAATGCACGTCTTAAAGCACTGGAACAAGCCAATTCCGCTAAAGGTGAATCAGTAGTTTTTTATACAATTGCTCTTTTAAAAGCTAATGAAAATCCCGCGACTAGCGCTCCAAACCAGTTAATGAAGGAAATGGCTACGACTGCTCATCACCATCATTTTGTCTTAGGGTCTGTGGGATTGGCTGAAATCTATCAAGCTATAGTTGATGAAATTGGCGTGGCTAGTGCTTATGATGTTATTATCACTGACACTGTGAGCCCAGAATTTGAGATAGTACCAAATTCTTATCAGGACAATATTCCACAGCCAACAGTAATTGGGAATAAACTTGAATGGAAGTTTAATGAGCTTAAGGAAGAGAAATTATCTTTACACTATAAAATTCGCCATAAATCAGGAGCAGCAACCGGCTCGATATCTGTTGGTGCAGAAGAAATTAACGTTACTTATAAAGATTATACAGGAGCACCACATCATTTTAATGTGAGCCACCCTGTGATAAAAGTGTCGTATCCTGCTCCTATAATCAGCTCAATCGTAGAGGATAATGGATTAATTAATGGGGGAGAAACAGTAGCTATAAATGGAGAAAACTTCCTTGATAATCCTAAGGTCACTTTCGGAACGAAAGATGCTACTTCGGTTCAGTTTATAGATTCAACCCAAATTATTATTACAACACCACCAGGGGTGCAAGGTATAACTGATGTAAAAGTTACAAATAAAGATGGACAGTTTGCAACTACTACATATAGATACTTTGCTATTCCTGAAATTACTGACCTTAATCCTAAAATAGGCCCTATCGGTGGTGGCAATGAAATAAAAATATCAGGTAAATATTTCATGCAAGGTGCGAAGGTCAAGCTTGGAGAAAACGAAGCAGTTGTAAAAAGTACCACCTCTACGCTTATTTCAATTATCGCACCTAGTTCATCAGAGCCTGGAAAAGTTGATGTCCAAGTAGTTAATCCTGATGGAACTGAGACAGTGATGCCAAATGCTTATGAATATTTGGAAGGTCCAGTCATTCATGATATAACCCCTTCATCTGGATTAATTACTGGTGGCGACAGTGTTTTGATAACAGGTGATCATTTTAGAGATGGTGCAGTAGTTAAATTCAATTCATATACATTACAAGCTGAATATGTCTCCTCAACGGAGTTGAAAGTTTCAACACCAGTTTGGAGTAGAGCGGAGGCAGTCAATGTTGTTGTTATGAATCCTGATGGACAAATTGCAACATTAGAAAAAGGATTTAACTATGAATATCCGGCACCAATAATTGAGAAGATCAGTCCAAATGAAGGATTGGTAACTGGCGGAGATCTTATTGTAATAGAAGGCCAGAATTTTCTGCCCGAGTCAAAGGTACTGTTTAAGGATAAAGAAATTTCGCCAAGCTACCTAGATAAAAATCATTTGAGGGTTAGATCACCACAATGGACGACTGAAGAAACTGTTGATATAACTGTTAAAAATCCTGATGGTAAGTTGTCAAAGTTGGAGCAGGCCTATACTTATAAGCTACCACCAGTATTCGAAGTGAGTTCTATATCGCCAACGAGCGGTCCGCTTGAAGGTGGAAATATGATTTATATAAACGGTAAAGAATTTAGTAATACTTTATCAGTATACATTGATAATACCAAAATTATCCATTCATTTATATCGAATGAACAGCTTTCTATTAGGGCTCCTAAGGCATTAGAAGCTGGTAAAGTAGATTTAAAAATCGTTGATAATTACCAACGAGAAGTCATATTAAGTGATGCTTATGAATATCTCGCTCCACCGCCACTACCAGAACCTAAAATTCTAAAAATAACACCAAATGAAATGGTGAGAACGAGTGACGAGTTTATATTTATCGAAGGTGAAAACTTCCAGAATGGTGCAAGTGTATGGCTGAATGATTTCAAACTTTCGTCTGTATCTTTTCTCAGTCCTCAGCAGCTTCGCTTTAGAGCACCAACATGGAGCCAAGAGGAGACTGTTGATGTTAAAGTAATGAATCCCGATGGCCAGAGTCATGTATTAAATCAATCCCTTCACTTTACAAACCCAGCTCCAGATCCAGCCCCTGCAATTTTGTCGTTGTCTCCTGACTCTGGTGAGATGACAGGTGGGTACTTTGTCTTCATTAATGGTAATCATTTTAAACAAGGGGCAAAGGTGTATTTTGGTGGTACTGAGGTAACAGTTTCATTTCTAAGCAATAGTCAATTAAGGGTGAGGGCTCCTTTATGGACGGCACCAGAAGCGGTTGTTCTTAAAGTCATTAATCCAGATGGATTGGAGGGTGAGTCTACGTTTACTTTTACTCCTCCAGCACTTGGGCCAGCACCTCAAATCACAGAGCTTAGTCCAAATAAGGCCGTTCTTACTGGAGGAGAATTTGTTTATATAAATGGTGAGAATTTCAATGCTCAATCAGTCGTCAAATTTGGTAATCAGACCATCTCGGCATCGTTCTTATCTGATAAACAACTTCGCGTTCGTGTACCATCATGGCCAAAAGCAGAAACCATTGAAGTATCAGTGACAAATCCGGATGGGCAGCTTACTACAAGTAGCTTGGAATTTATTCTTCCTCCTCCGCCAGTAATCACGAAATTAACACCGAATCATATGGTGTTGGACTCAGCAGAATTAGTTTTACTTGATGGTAATAATTTGCAATACGGTGTAAAAGCATTTATTGCAGATAAAGAAGTTACAGTAAGTTATTTAAGTGATAAGCAGATACGTTTTAGAGTGCCGATTTGGTCTAACCCTGAAACTGTATCGGTTAGATTGGTTAATCCTGATGGCCAATCTATAACTCTTGCTGAAGGAATAACATTTGAACCCAAACCAATGAAGCCAGCGCCTATAGTGACTTCTATCACTCCAAATACTGGATTAAAAGACAGTAATATGTTTGTGTATGTTAACGGAGATAACTTTGTTGAAGGTGCTAAAGTGTCAGTGGACAATTCAACTCCAGTACTGACTTCTTTTTTAAGTAGTAAGCAATTAAGGTTTAGATTACCTATTAGTTCCAAGACAGGCCCGGTAGATGTTAAAGTCATTAATCCTGATGGTCAATTTATAATAATAACACAAGGGTTTACGTATCAATAAGGCTCCCAAACAGGTGTCTAAGCCATTTAGGCACCTGTTTTTATTATTTATCCATAGGAGATTCACTTAATGAAGCAGCCAATATCCGCTTGTATTATGACAAAAAATGAAGAAAACGTTATTGCCCAATGTATTGATTCGATCAGTCCTTACGTAGAAGAAGTAATTGTTCTAGATACCGGCTCTACTGATAAAACAGTAGAGATTGCCAAATGCAAAAAGGTTATTGTAGAACAAACTTCCTGGAATAATAGCTTTTCTATGGTTCGTAACGAACTCATAAGGATTGCCAGCAAACCAGTTATATTAATGATAGATGCAGATGAAATACTTGTGGCTGATCAACAAGAATTATTGCAACGAAGCTATAATTTTATAGTAGAGAATAATAGTATGATTGGAAGATTAAGCATAATTAATCAAACGGAGGATAATGAAACAACAAGATCATCGGCAGCCAGATTGTTCAGTAACAGTACCGACATTTTTTTTGAAGGTGCTGTACACGAACAAATACACTCTAAAAATAGATCACTATCATATTTCGATACTGAATTGAAAGTTATGCATGATGGTTACTCTAAAGAAAGAGTTGCTCGAAATAATAAGATCCAAAGGAATTTAGAATTGTTATTTTCTGAACTACGAGATAAACCAGAAGATTCTTACTTGAACTTTCAAATAGGTAGGACATATTCAGTTAATGGTGAACATGACAAAGCAGAACATTACTTGAATAAAGCGTATAGGTCTGCTAATGGTAATGAAATTTTTCATAGTACCATCATCCAAACGTATGGATGGACATTACTAGAAAATTCCAAATTCGAGACATTACTTGCGTTGCTTTATTCAGCGATAGATAGATACCCTGATTACACGGATCTATATTTTTTGTATGGATGTACCTTAACAAAAATGAAGTCAGTTAATCATATTGATTTAATACCTGGAATTTTTGAAGCGTGTATTGCTCTAGGTGAACCGGATTCAAGAAAATACGAGACAGTTTCTGGGGTTGGATCTTATAAGGCATTCTATAATCTAGGGATTTTCAAAGAATTAACTGGAGATAAAAAAGGGGCTATTGCTGCTTATCAAGAAAGCAGCTTGGAAAACTATAAACCAGCGATGGATAGATTGCAACTGATAACTAATGAATAATAGTATTAACGTATTTGGAGAAAAGGGGAGATTAAACATGCTTCAGGGAACATTAATTCCTAAGTATATGAAGGATTTTAAATGTATAGGGGGGAATGTGCGGATACTTGTTGTTCAGGGTGGACTGTTACTATCGATAAAAAAACATATAAAAAATATCAAAAATTAAATGATAATGAGTTACGTACAAAGTTAAAAGATAATGTTAAACGAATAAAGACAAGTGATATAAAAAGTGACGAACTGTATGCACGATTTATTATGGGCAGTAATGGCTGTTGTTCCATGTTAACAGAGGATAAATGGTGTCAGATCCAAAAAGAGCTTGGAGAAGAAGCGTTGTCTGTAACTTGCCAAAGTTACCCAAGGAATCTTAATAAGGTTGATGATAATTTAGAACTTTCAGCTAGAGTTTCGTGTCCCGAGGTCGCCAGACTTGCATTATTACAACCTAATGGAATTGAATTTGAGTCACTTGATTTTGAGATAAATCCAGTGTGGCCACTATATAGATACCAAGATTCGGAATCATCTAACGGAATAAAAAGTTATTTCTGGCCAGTTCGTATGCTTGCAATCGAGATCTTGCAATCACGCCAAATAAGCTTAGGGGACCGCATGTTGGTGTTGGGCATGTTTATTAATGCTCTGCAAACAGAAATAAATAATGCGAATGAGAGTAAAATACCGCAGATAATAGAATTATATCAAGCGAACCTAAAGGATTCCAATTTTCTAGCTTCTATCTGTAACTTAAATACTAACTTAGATGTTCAACTACAAGTTCTTTTTGAGCTTATCAAATACAGAACAAAATTAGGGATAGAAAGCGACAGGTATTTAATAACAATGAAAGAAATGATCGAGGGTTTTAATCAAGTGGATGAAAATTCAAATTTCGATTCGTTTAAAGAATGTTATAAAACTAACTTCAATGATTATTATTTTCCTTATATGCAAACTAAGGAATATATTTTGGAAAACTATGTAGTGAATTTGGTATATAATTTGTTGTTTCCAAGCAGTGATGGTAGGAATAGCTCTTTATTTGATGAATTCGTTATTATTGCGACGTTGTACGCTTTATTGAAGATTCATTTAGTAGGAGTATCAGGTAAACACAAATCATTAGATGATGAACTAGTTATTCGAGTTGTTCAATCTTACGCAAAGGTTATGGAACATAATAATCGTTACATCAAATCTGTTCTTGAAGAGCTTAAGTTGAATAATTACTATTCACTGGCACATGTGTCTGTGCTTGTAAAGGATATGAAAGTATAAATAATGCATCTATATTACATTCAAATTAAAGTATTAAATGGAAGGGACATCATTATACATGGTAAATGTAATTAGTGATTATTACAATCAATTTAAAAATGATATTGAGAACCTCTTAGAAGATGGTCGCTTTGATGATGCAAATCATCTTATTAGAGAATATAGGAGATTAGATCCTAGAAATATTGAAATCTATTCGGTTGAATCAGTAGTTGCAATTATGGAAGGTAATATGAATCGTGCTGAGCAAGCATTACGAATGGGACTTACTTTAGATAAAGATAACCCAGACCTTTGGTTTAACTTCGGATATTTTCATGAAATTAAGGGAGACTTAGTTGGAGCTTTACATTGTTATCAGAATGCAAAAAAAAATGCTTCTGAGGAGCTAATAGTACAAATTAACGATGTAATTGTTAAACTATCGAGTAAGGGTAAAGAAATCCCGTTAGAAGAGAAGGAATGTTTAGATAACAAGACTACCCCAATTGTTAGCGTTCTAATTCCAACGTATAACATGAAGGAATATTTGAAAGAAGCGATAGATAGTGTATTGGCGCAGGATTTTTCTAATTTAGAAATCATCATTGCAGATGATTGCTCCACAGATGGCACCTTTGAAGTGATGAGTGAATATAAAGACGATTCAAGAGTGCGTTACGTTCAAAACAAGGTGAACCTTGGTTCGAGCATAAATTCTCAGCAATTATTATACAAATACGCTCAAGCAAAATATGTATTATTTATTAATCACGATGATTATTTAACACAAACAGACTATATTAGTAAAGCAGTAGCAATATTAGAATCTAATCAAGATATCTCACTCGTGTTTGCTAATGTAAAAATTATGAATACGCAGTCCCCACAAGGTTTTAACGGAACCAATTTAAATATAGAAAGCAGGGTTGATGGTCTCGATTACTTTTTGAATTATCAAAAAGTAAAATATCCACCAATTCCGAGCACACTCACATCGATGTTTCGTAAGGATGATGCAATTCGTATGGGGTGTCTTTTAGAAGAAGTGTACAGTCAGGATACTTTTCTATATTTAAAATTGATGTTACTTGGTGATGTAGCATTTATCGAAAACCATGTCGGAGTTTACAGAGTACATGGCGAGAATTTATCAAATAATATGCCAAGTGATCGAGATTTTTCTACCGTTGAGGAATTTGAAAGACTATATACATTTGCATTGGCAAAAGGAATGAATGTAGAAGATTTAGAGCTTTGGTTGCAAATTAGAATATTTAATTATATACGTTGGAGGCTAACGTACATTTGGCCAAGTAACAGGAAATATGCACTGGAATTGTTACTAGCTATAGCGGACCAATATAACTTTGCGTTTGATTCTATTGTCTCTAACCTGCAATGGTCTAATCCTACTAAGTAAAGAAGGAAAAACTCGATGATATTTGTTACAAAACCTTATCTGCCTGATGAGGAAAAGTTTAATCACTATGTTTCTCAAATCTTCCGTTCGGAGAGATTAACCAATAACGGCGAATTACTATTAGAATTAGAGAGGCGATTAGCCTCATATTTAGGAGTAGAGAACATTCTGCTTGTCTCTAACGGCACCTTAGCTTTATCCGTTGCTTATAAATTATTGGGATTACAAGGAGAAGTTATTACAACTCCTTTTTCTTTTGTCGCTACTACAAGTAGTTTAGTGTGGGAAGATTTAAAACCAGTATTTACTGATATAGATGAAGAAACTTTGAATATTAACCCTGATGAAATTGAAAGAAATATAACTGATTCAACAACAGCGATAGTTCCCGTGCATGTTTTTGGAAATGGTTGCGACATAAATGAAGTCGAGGCAATTGCTAAAGAATACAACTTAAAAGTGGTATATGACGCTGCTCATGCTTTTGGAGTTAGGTATAAAAATCAAAGCATCCTAAACTTTGGAGACATCTCTATACTAAGCTTTCATGCTACTAAGTTATTTCATACTATTGAAGGTGGGGCTTTAATTATTAAGGATAGGGATTTATATGTGAAGGCTCGAAAAATGATTGACTTTGGAATAGATGGCCCAGACAGAGTGCGCTATCTTGGCATAAATGCAAAAATGAATGAGTTTCAAGCGGCTATGGGGCTTTGCGTATTAGATGATATAGAAAAAATTAATGAGAAACGCGAGAAATTGTTCAGGGCATATGAGGCTGCTTTTCAATTTGATCCACTGGTGAAGCTACAAAAACAAAACCTTAATTGCTCAAATAACTTTAGTTACTTTCCTATTATATTAGAAGACGAACAATCACTGTTGCTTGTCAGAGAGCAACTATCCCTTAAGGGTATTATTCCAAGAAGATATTTTCACCCTTCCTTAGATAGGTTGGATTATGTAGAGTCGAGATTCATGCCTGTCTCTAATTCAGTTTCAAGCAGGATACTTTGTCTTCCATTGTACGATTCCCTTGATATTAATGACCAGCGAAGAATTATTCAAACAGTGAAAGAGGCGTTGGTGAAATGAAGGTAGGGATAATGCAACCATATTTATTTCCATATATCGGTTATTTTCAACTAATTAATTGTTCAGATTTGTTTGTCATATATGATGATGTTCAATATATAAATAGAGGATGGATCAACCGGAATAGATTACTAAATAAGGATCAACCATTCCTCTTTACAATGAGCTTAAAAAAAGATTCTTCAACCTTAAATATTAATGAAAGAAAGTTCTCGGAGGAGTTTGATAATGAAAGTAAGAAATTATTGAAAAGTTTAGAGTATTTTTATTCAAAAGCGCCTTATTTTAAAGATACAATGAATTTGATTACTGATATATTTCAGTTCAATACTCAAAATATTTCTGAATTTATTTCCAATCATATTTCTAAAATATGTAAGCATCTTGATATTAAGACTCCTTTGCTACTCTCGTCTGAAATCAATAGAGATCCTAGTCTTAAAGGAGAAGATGCCATTATTGATATAGTTAGTTTACTAAAGGGAGACCATTATATAAATCCAATTGGTGGAACTAATTTATATTCGAAAAATCAGTTTGATATAAATGGTATCCAACTTAGCTTCCTTAAAACTAACGGCATCAGATATCCACAATTTAACAATGATGAGTTTGTATCTAATCTTTCAATTATAGATGTTCTAATGTTTAATTCAAAAAGCGAAATAAGTGAATTGCTGCTTAAGTATGAATTATTCAAGTAGTTATTTAATGGGAGAGGAACTCATGAAAATAATAGTTATTGGAGGAAAAGGCACCGCGGTTAATATTGCGGAACAAATTGTAGATGCTCATCGGTCCTACGGAGCAAAAGCAGAATTTTTGGGTTATGCGTTTGATGATCCTGCCTTTGGTGAAAATATTAATGGCCATCCTATATTGTGTAAAACAAGAGATTTAAATGCTATGTATAGCCATTATTCAGATATTGGATTTCTATACGCTCTATATAATCCTGATAAAATGAGAGAGAGAGTTCAATTGCTGAAGAGTTATGATATTCCTCGTGAGAAGTTTTGTAATTTTATACATCCTAACTCTTATATTTCTAAAAGCTGCAAGATGGGCTTTGGAAATGTGGTGTTATCACATAGTTCTGTACAAGCCAATGTAACATTAGGAGATTTTAATATTATCAATTCGAATGTTGTAGTGGAACACGATACTAATTTAGAAAGTAACAACTTTATTGCTGCATCTACATGCTTAGGATCATTTATTAATGTGGCTAATGGTGTATTTATAGGGCTGAATTCGACAGTAAGGGAACGTGTTCGAATAGAAGATTATGCTTTTGTAGGGATGGGTTCTAATGTTCTTAATGATATTGATGCCGAAAGGATTGTATTCGGTAATCCTGCTAAAGAATACAAAAGAAGTCTAAAATAGTCACTGCCTCATTTAATATTTGCGTTCGTAAAAGAAGCAAAGACGACAATTTTCAGGTGTTTTGCAAGAAAATCTTTTTTGGGAGTGGGTCGGGATGAGGGATATAATATAACACTTTTTTACGCAGAGAAGGTTATGTCTTAGTTGAGACCGAGGAGGATTCGAACATTTCTTCGATCTAATAGGCTTCAAAAACTCTGAAAAAAGTACAATCCCTAGAATTCGAGATTTGTTGAAGGCACTCGTGATTCGCAATAGACAAATTATAAATAGCCGACCAGCATAAAAACTGAATGGATGTTTAAACAATTCAAAAACTTGTGTCGAAGACTCCGGATCTCCGGGGGTCTTTTTTGTCGAAACTTAAGTATTGATTTTAATCTTGTACACTTCTGGAATTTCAATCAAGTCCTTTAGCAATAAAAGATAGAAGTCATAATAAAATAATCCTCGAAACTAGGAATATATACATAGACAAAAATGGATTAAAGTGCTAGATTAATAGTATAAAAGAACCAATATAATACTATAGGAGGATAAAAATTGAAGAAAACTAGCAATTTATTCCTTATTCTATCTCTGTTTTTAAGTTTAGCATTTATCAATCCCGCAGTAGTCGAAGCAGCAACTCAGTATACTGGTGGGCTACTGGATGGAGAGACGGTACAAATTGGATCTTCCGTAGGACAATCATCCTCTATAGCTACACAGTTGACAGACGATGATCCATCGACCTCAGTAGTTCTGGCTAACGGAAGTCTTGCTTGGTACACTTTTACTTCTCCTGTGGAGATTTCCGCGGTCATTGCAAGATATAGTAGCCCAGTAGCTGTTGAGTTTTATGATGTAAATAATAACTTACTACAAAGATATGAAATATTAAGCAGTGATGGAGTTCAAACGCTTCCGGCCCCGGTACAAAATGTTTCATCAGTTGCGTTGAAATATACGGGAGCTAATTCGAGAGTTTACGAATGGAATGTGTTTGCGGCTCCATTAACGGCTCCGTTGCCAACAGCGATTACCTGGATTCAAGGCGGTGATCAAGTAGCGAAACTGGAATGGACGGCAAATGGAGCAGAATCGTACAATGTTAAACGTGCTACTTCTCCAGGTGGACCTTATGCCACGATTGCGAATGTTAAAGGAACCTCATATTCCGATAACACCGTAACAAATGGAACGACATATTATTATGTAGTTTCCGCTGTTAATCAGGCGGGAGAAAGCAGCAACTCGCCTGAGAAGAGTATCAAAATTGAAGCAACGAAGTACACGGGAGGTTTGCTTGATTGGGTTACTTTGCAAGTAGGCAAATCGATATCCAATCCGACAGGAAATACACGAGAACTGACGGATAACAATATATCTACTACAAAGGTCATAAGCAATGGGGAATTTGTGTGGCATACTTTCCCTGCCCCAGTTGAGATTTCTGCGGTCATTGCCAAATATACTAATCCAGTAGCGGTTGAGTTTTATGATGTAAATAATAACTTACTGCAAAGATATGAACTATTAAGCAATGATGGAGTTCAGACGCTTCCGGCTCCGGTACAAGGTGTATCGACAGTTGCGCTGAAATATACGGGAGCTAATTCGAGAGTTTACGAATGGAATGTGTTTGCGGCTCCATTAACGGCTCCGTTGCCAACAGCGATTACCTGGATTCAAGGCGGTGATCAGGTAGCTAAACTGGAATGGACGGCAAATGGAGCAGAGTCGTACAATGTTAAGCGTGCTACTTCTCCAGGTGGTCCTTATGCAGTGATTGCGAATGTTAAAGGAACCTCTTTTTCTGATAACACCGTAACCAATGGAACGACATATTATTATGTAGTTTCTGCGGTGAATCAGGCAGGGGAAAGCAGCAACTCACCTGAGAAGAGTATCAAAATTGAAGCAACGAAGTACACGGGAGGTTTGCTTGATTGGGTTACTTTGCAAGTAGGCAAATCGATATCCAGTCCGACAGGAATTGCACGAGAACTGACGGACAACAATATATCTACTACTAAGGTCATGAGCAATGGGGAATTTGTGTGGTATACTTTCCCTTCCCCGGTTGAGGTTTCTGGCGTCGTTGCAAAGTATACTAATCCAGTAGCGGTTGAATTTTATGATGTAAACAATAACCTGCTGCAAAGATACGAACTATCTACCAATGATGCTGTAGAGACGCTACCAGCCCCCGTACCAGATGTATCGACAGTTGTTTTAAAATACACGGGAGCCAATTCAAGAGTTTACGAATGGAATGTGTTTGGGAAAGGCGGGGAATTGCCTCCAGAGGCACCATTTAATTTAGTTGCTACTGCCGGTAATAAAAACGTTGTTTTACATTGGAGCAGCAGTTCTAACAATGCCGCCACAAGCTTTAATGTAAAGCGAGCCACGGTATCTGGCGGACCGTATGCTGTAATTGGAACCGTAACAGGCAATACTTACAGTTACACAGATAGCAATGTTATGAATGGCACTACATATTATTATATTGTTACCGCGGTTACTGCAGCAGGTGAAAGTGGCGATTCAAATGAAGCTTCCGCTACACCGAAGGCAGTAAATCCTCCCGGTCCTGGTGATGGTCAAGAAGGAGAGCGGGCCTTGCTTCGTCTTATCCTTTTAAATGGCATCGATAGAGAGTACGACTTATCCATGACGGAGGTGAATGCCTTCATTAACTGGTATGAAGAACGTGCCAACGGCGTTGGAACAGCTATGTATGGTATCAATAAATACAATAATAATAAAGGGCCGTTTGTAAATCGTAAGGATTATGTATTCTATGATAAGATTATTACGTTTGAAGTGAATTCTTATGATACGGGGACAATTGTACCGGAAACCCCACCCTATGATCCGGGTGCCCATTAAGACGGAATGTATCTATAGTATTTATGCTCTTGGAGGTGCCGTAGGCGCTGCCAAGAGCATTTTTTGACATAACTTTAATTTAGCTTAATGAGGATCCTTTCACTACGTTTTTGTATAATTTGGACAGGTATTTTTCTGAAGAACTTGGTTCATTATATTTTTTACCGGGTAAATAACCCTAAATCTATTTTGTCCGCAAACTATTTTTGCCCGCCAGCTCAGGCCTGAAGCCAAGTCGACATTTTTTCGGTTTTTTTGCAAAAGAAAACCTTTTCCTTGGTAATTGACACTGGATAAGTCGGGTGCTATAGTCGGAAATGTGGACAATTAGTGTCACACTTTATTTGACAATGAAGGGAATGTTAGTGCATGCAAGGTAAAGTGAAATGGTTCAACGCAGAGAAAGGTTATGGCTTCATCGAGACTGAGGACGGCGGCGACGTATTCGTGCATTTCTCCGCGATCCAATCCGAGGGCTTCAAGACTCTGGAAGAAGGACAATCCGTAGAATTCGAGATCGTTGAAGGCGCTCGTGGCCCGCAAGCAGCTAACGTAATCAAATTATAATCATCCCGGCACAGCCGACCTACATAAACGGTATAGATGATTAACAGTTCGAGATTCGCTAGCCCAAGACTCCGGTTCGTCCGGAGTCTTTTTTCTGTGCGCCGACCCCTTTAAAATATTGTGCTAAAATTCACAATTCTGACTTTTTACATAGCCTTAACAAAATGCTATAATGAAGGTGCAAAGGAGGAGTGCCCAATGCAATTCACTATCCGAGGTCAACAAATTGAAGTGACCGATGCTTTGAAAGACTATGTTGACAAGAAACTCAGCAGGCTAGATAAGTATTTTGATGCACCCCCCACCTCCGAAGGATATGTCACACTGAATGTCATTCGAGGATTGCACACAGTGGAAGTGACCATTCCGCTCACAGGCGTGGTACTGCGTGCGGAAGACCGAAGCGACGATATGTACGCTTCCATTGACGCTGTTGTGGACAAGTTGGAACGTCAGATTCGCAAGCACAAAACCAAGCTGAACCGTAAGATCAAGCAAGAGGGCGGACTGAAGACGCTTATTGCGGCGAACGGAGCAGCGGCAACCAGTCAGATGGATGCAGAGCAAGTCGAGTATGACGAGGACAATTACGAAGTTGTCCGTACGAAACGTTTTACCATGAAGCCGATGGACGTGGAAGAAGCGATCCTGCAGATGAACATGGTAGGCCATAATTTCTTCGTATTTTCCAACATTGACACACAAGAAGTAAATGTCGTTTACAAGCGTGATGACGGCAAGTACGGATTGATCGAGCGGGACTAAGTTTTTAAACGGCATTCCAAACGGAATGTAGAGGCAGTTGGACCTGATCGAATTTTAAATTTTAAACGTTGAAATGAAATTGAAATGTAAGATGAGCCTTCATCCGTGTAAGCGGGTGGGGCTCTTTATTTGGATATATACGTTTTCGATGCGATAGGCATCGTAAAGACGCTGGCATATGATGGTAAGCCCATCGGAGTGTGCTGAATAGTGCAATCATTTTTTCAATGAGGTGGCTCTTAGGGGACTTCGGGGCCGTTTCTTTAACAGCTTCAGGTACAACGTCTTAAGGACTTCCTATATAAGAGGATTAACGTTCGGTTAGCCACGATTCAGCGATAGTTCTAGGGCGGAGTCTTTGTTGTTTTCGGACAATGAGAGATGAATATTTGGCACCCACTTAGATGTAGAGTTTCATTTATGAAATGAATATACTTCCATTGGTTATGACTGGGTAAATGCTCCACGCAACTTTTTTGAGCCTTCCCGCGTCTCATAGAGTAAGGGCTTCACGTAACAGACATCTCTTGTGATAGCACATATTGTTGCGGCATCCCTTACAAACTGTTACAATTTATGCAAACCCTCATTTTATGGGACGGGCTTTTTAGCCTGCATGAAATGGGACCATCATAAGGAATCAATGAATCGATTTCATCATTTAACCCTTTGGCATTTAATGAAGTTGATTCTATCACTTGTTTTGCACGAAAGGGGTTAACCATGCTAGGACTTGTCAAAAAGATATTCGGCGACACCAACGAGCGTGATGTCAAACGTCTCATGAAGACGGTCGATGTAATCAACAAACTGGAACCGGATTTTGAGAAGCTCTCCGATGAGCAGCTGCAATCCAAAACCGAAGAGTTCCGTGCGCGGATCGAGAAAGGTGAGACGCTGGAGGAATTGCTTCCTGAAGCGTTTGCGACAGTTCGTGAAGCTTCCAGACGGACACTCGGCAAGCGTCACTATGACGTGCAGCTGATCGGAGGAATGGCCCTCCACGAAGGCAGAATTGCAGAGATGAAGACCGGTGAAGGTAAGACCCTTGTAGGTACGCTGCCGGTTTACTTAAATGCCCTGCTTGGCAAAGGTGTTCACGTTGTAACGGTCAATGATTATCTGGCGCAGCGTGACAGCCAAGAGATGGCGCAAATATATAATTTCCTGGGAATGACGGTCGGGGTTAACCTGAGCGGCATGGAACACCCGGATAAACAGCAGGCATATGCTTGCGATATTACGTACGGAACGAACAATGAGTTCGGCTTTGACTATCTGCGGGATAACATGGTCCTCTACAAAGAGCAGATGGTTCAGCGCCCACTCTATTTCTGTATCATTGATGAAGTGGACTCCATCCTGGTTGACGAAGCGCGTACGCCGCTCATCATCTCAGGTCAAGCTCAGAAATCGACCGAGCTGTACTTTGCCGCTGACCGTTTCGTGAAGCGTCTGACTGCGGAAGAGGATTATACGGTAGACATTAAAGTCAAATCCGTGGCCTTAACTGAAAAAGGCGTAGCGCTGGCGGAGCGTTCCTTCGGCATCGACAACCTGTATGACCATAACCACGTAACCTTGAACCACCACATTGTACAAGCGCTGAAAGCGAACGTGATCATGCGCCGCGATGTGGATTACGTTGTTACCGACGATGAAGTGGTCATCGTTGATGAATTTACGGGACGTCTGATGGCTGGACGCCGCTACAGCGACGGACTCCACCAGGCGATTGAAGCGAAGGAAGGCATCGAGGTTCAGAACGAGAGTATGACCCTTGCAACCATCACCTTCCAGAACTACTTCCGGATGTATCGCAAGCTGGCAGGTATGACCGGTACGGCGAAAACCGAGGAAGAAGAATTCAAGAAGATTTATGGTCTTGAAGTGCTGCAAATTCCTACGAACAAACCAAATCAGCGTATCGACATGCCGGATGTGGTTTATAAGAGCGAAGAGGGCAAGTTTAAGGCGGTTGTAGCTGAGATCGTGGAGCGTCACAAAAAGAACCAGCCGATTCTGGTGGGTACGGTTTCCATCGAGAACTCCGAGCGTTTATCGGAAATGCTGAAGCGCAAAGGCGTCCAGCATAAAGTTCTGAATGCGAAGTACCATGCGGAGGAAGCGGAAATCATTTCCCGCGCCGGTCAGCCGGGATCGGTAACGATCGCGACGAATATGGCTGGACGCGGTACGGATATTTTGCTTGGTGAAGGCGTACAGGATATTGGCGGACTTCACATTATCGGTACGGAACGTCACGAATCGCGCCGGATCGATAACCAGCTGCGCGGTCGTGCCGGTCGTCAGGGTGACCCGGGGTCGACTCAGTTCTATCTGTCCCTCGGCGATGAGCTGATGAAACGTTTTGGTACGGACAACGTGCTGAACATGATGGAGCGCCTTGGTTTTGAAGAAGACCAGCCGATTGAGAGCAAAATGATTACCCGTGCGGTTGAATCCGCGCAGAAGCGGGTAGAAGGCAACAACTTCGACATGCGTAAAGTCGTTCTCCAATATGATGACGTCATGAACCAGCAGCGTGAGATCATCTACAAACAGCGCCGCGAGATCTTGGAGTCCCAAGACATTAAGCAAATCGTTGTAGAGATGATTAAGCCGGTCATTGATCGTGTCGTTCAGGCTCACTGCAGCGATGACATTCCGGAGAACTGGGAACTGCAAGAAGTGGCAGACTACGTCAACAGCAAGCTGCTGGACGAGGGTGCCGTTACCCGCGAAGATCTGTGGGGTAAAGAAGCAGAAGAGCTTACCGAGTACATCTTCGATCGCGTGATGAAGAAGTACGAAGAGCGTGAGCAAGCCATCGGCGAAGAAATGGTTCGCGAGTTCGAGAAGGTTATCGTGCTGCGTGCGGTAGACAGTAAGTGGATGGATCATATCGATGCAATGGACCAATTGCGTCAAGGTATTCACCTTCGTGCTTACGGCGGTACCGATCCGCTTCGCGAATACCAATTCGAAGGCTTCGAAATGTTTAATGCCATGATCGCGACGATCCAGGAAGAAGTGGCGACGTACATCATGAAGGCCCAAATCGCGACGAATCAGGAGCGTCAAGCCGTTGTGGACGAGAACAAAGTCTCCACGAACAGCAGCAGCGAACCTGCCGAGAAGCGTCCGGTCCAAGTGGCTGAACAGATTGGCCGGAATGATGCATGCCCTTGCGGCAGCGGCAAGAAATATAAGCACTGCCATGGACAGAACGCATAAGCGATACGGCCTATTGGCGATGAATATAATATAAGAAAAGCATCCATCGACACGCTTTTACAGCAGTCGGATCGCGTGTAGAGGATCATTTTCTTGCGATGATCGAATTTGTTCAGTTTCGCTAAAACCGACGAATTCGGTGATTCTTATAAGCCCGTCCAGAATATGGGCGCGAACTTTTCAACTCCCTTAAGAGCGGCAGATGAACCGGGTGATTGTGGTCTATTCCACCGTGATCCGGAATCACTGTTGCGCTTAAGGGAGTTTATCTGAATAAACAGCGAAACCTGTTGTGAAGCGATGTGACATGGATTTTCTCTTGAAATGGAACGTTTTTCATACAGGAGAGGGTATACTGAAATTATTACATGAAGATAAGAAAGGACGAGGACTCATGATCGATCCAAGTGTGAAGCAGGACCTGCGTGAAATTAGCAAGAAACTAACCAATCTTAGGGGGTCTCTTTGACTTAGATTTAAAGCAGGAGATGATTGAGAACTTTGAAGAGAAGATGGCGGCCCCGGATTTCTGGGAAGACAATGAGAAAGCGCAGGCGCTCATTGCCGAGATGAATGCCGTGAAGTCATCCGTTGATCAATATCTGAAGCTGCAAGCGGATTACGACGATGCCGTCGTGATGATCGAGCTGGCGGATGAAGAAGGCGATGACTCTCTTGCGGGAGAAATTGGAGAGACGATCAAGGACCTGGTTGGGCGTGTGGAAGAGTTTGAACTCCAACTGCTGTTGAACCAGCCTTACGATAAAATGAATGCCATCCTTGAGCTGCATCCGGGCGCGGGGGGTACCGAGTCGCAGGACTGGGGCCAAATGCTGCATCGCATGTATACGCGTTGGGCGGAGAAACGCGGCTTCAAGGTAGAGACGCTGGATTATTTGCCTGGGGACGAAGCGGGGATCAAGAGCGTGACGCTGCTCATTAAGGGCTACAATGCTTATGGGTATTTGAAGGCCGAAAAAGGCGTGCATCGCCTGGTTCGGATCTCCCCGTTCGATTCTTCCGGCCGTCGCCATACCTCATTTGTGTCCTGTGACGTCGTTCCGGAGATTAACGATGAGATTGAACTGGACATCCGCACGGAGGACCTGAAGATTGATACTTACCGTGCGAGCGGTGCCGGTGGTCAGCATATCAATACGACGGACTCGGCCGTACGGATCACTCACTTGCCAACGGGTGTGGTCGTAACCTGTCAGAATGAACGGTCCCAGATTAAGAACCGTGAGCGTGCGATGACCATGCTTCGTTCCAAGCTCTACGAGCGCAAGATTGAAGAGCAGCAGAAGGAATTGGCGGAAATCCGCGGCGAGCAGTCCGACATCGCATGGGGCAGCCAGATCCGCTCGTATGTTTTCCATCCGTACAGCATGGTGAAAGACCATCGTACACAGGTGGAGACCGGAAATATAGGAGCCGTCATGGACGGGGATCTGGATGCTTTTATCGATGGATATCTGCGCAGCCAGATCAAGCAGGAAGTCGAGTAGGACGTTGAGGAGAGATTTGAAGAACTATGGCGCAATCCGCTGGCAATCCATCGATTAACAAAAGAAAAAGAGAACCCCTGATTCCGATCAACGGTCCCCTTCGACAGACGGTGGACACCGTTTTTATCATCATCGGCTCCTTTATTATGGCGCTGTCATTTAATCTGTTTTTCTTGCCCAACCACATCGCCTCAGGCGGTGTGTCCGGATTGTCGGTTCTTGCGCAAGCATGGCTCGGCATTGAACCGGCCTTTACGCAGTGGGCGCTCAATATCCCCTTGTTTGTGCTCGGCTTCTGGCTGCTAGGACGTGACTATGGCATTCGTTCCCTTTTGGGAAGCGTGGTTTTGCCATTGTTCGTATTTTTGACCAAGGACTGGCCGATTCCAACCTCCAATCCCCTCTTGGCTTCCATCTATGGCGGGATCGGCGTCGGGATCGGCATGGGGCTGGTCTATCGCGGCAGGGGTTCAACCGGTGGATTGACCATCGTGGCTCAGCTCCTGCAAAAATACAGCGGCCTCAGCTTCTCCCTTTGCGTCGTGCTCTTGGATGCGATTGTGATCTCTTCGGCAGCCCTCGTGCTGTCGCTGGAGCAGGCGTTGTACGCACTCATTGGACTGTACGTGACAGGCAAAGTGATTGATGCGATTGAGCTGGGCTTTAGCTTCACCAAGGTGGCTTACATTATATCCGATCATACGGAGCCTATAACCAAGGCCATCCTCGAGGACCTCGACCGTGGATTAACCAAGCTGACCGCAGAGGGAGGCTATACGGGTGAACACCGGACGGTTCTGATGGTTGTGGTCGGACAGAGTGAAATTCCACGTCTGAAGACGGTGGTACAATCGGTGGACCCGAATGCGTTTGTCATCATTAGCAATGCCCATGAGGTATTGGGTGAGGGCTTCCGCAATATTAAGGCGTAAAACAATAAAAGCTGTGTCGAGAGGTTCTCGGCACTCGGAGAGGCGGTGTATATCACCGTCTCTTTTTTTTGTGGACTATAGAATGTATAAGTTTTCAGCGAAGCTGAACCGTTCGTTGAGTTGCAAGCAAAGCTTCCTCTAAACGTGGTCTGTCCTCTGTGAAGTGCGTCGATAGTCGTTTTTCCGATTGGGATCTACTGTCCGGTGGGAGCCAAGCCGATATGCCTTGAATTTTCCTTTATTTTTCTAGCAAAGAGCATATAATGGTATCTAATATTGTTCAGGGGGTAGGAGATTATGGAAATCGAACGGATCTTTGCTAATTTGCCGGTGCTGGAAACCGAACGCCTGAGACTTCGCAGAATATCGATGCAGGATGCGGACCAGATGTATGCCTATGCCTCTGATGATGAGGTTGCCAAGTACGTAACATGGGAAACTCACCGCTCGATCAACGACAGTAAGAAATTCATCCAGTTTATACTTGTCCAGTATGCCAAGCATGATATTGCCCCTTGGGGAATCGAGCTGAAGGAAAGCGGACGTCTGGTCGGGACGGTGGATTTCGTATGGTGGAAGCCCGAACAGCAGAGCGCCGAGATTGGATATGTACTCGCGCGGGATTGTTGGGGACAAGGTCTCATGACGGAAGCTGCTTCTGCTCTACTGAAACTCGGTTTTGGTGAAATGGATCTTGTGCGCATCCAAGCGCGTTGCATAGAAGGGAATATCGGCTCTCAGCGTGTGATGGAGAAGGTCGGCATGTCCTATGAGGGGACGTTGAGGAAGGGGATTAAGACCAAAGGACGGCATTGGGACCTCAAATTATACTCCATTCTAAAAGAAGAATATGAAACTCTTTAGCATTGTAAGGCGAT
This sequence comes from Paenibacillus sp. JZ16, assembly GCF_015326965.1. Lineage (NCBI taxonomy): Bacteria > Bacillati > Bacillota > Bacilli > Caryophanales > Paenibacillaceae > Paenibacillus > Paenibacillus sp. JZ16. The sequence goes on along the minus strand of NZ_CP017659.1, from coordinate 3,760,865 downwards.
TGGAATTCATGTGCAATGGGATCAAATTTGAATAATCCATTGTATTTATATGAATACAGTCGTATAATAATACATATTTATGAGACGGATAAAGTCAATGAATACCTAGGAATAAAGCGTGTGCTAACGCAGGAGACAAAAACTCCGAAGAAGACCATTACCAGCTTGACTGCTTCTTGAAGTAAAAATGATATCAAGAAGCACCAGTAGACACGCGTGGTTTTTGATAACCCATCATATGATGAGGATAGCATCAGCGGCAGCGTGATCGATCGGATAAGGAAACGGATGAGTATGACGTAGAGATGAAGGATGGATGAATGGGACCTTGCATAAGGTCCTTCAGCTGTTCCTTGGGGAGAGGGATGAGGAGAAATGACGGACACAAACATAGTAAAAGTAGCTATTGTAGGATCTACCGGCTACGGTGGCGTGGAACTGATCCGGCTGCTGCAAGCACACCCGCGCGTTGAGATTACATCGGTAATCTCGTCTTCAACTGCAGGCGTACCGATATCGGACGGTTTTCCGCATTTGACAAATATCATGACCCAGAACCTGGATGGCGTTAACCCGGCGGAAATCGCTGAGGTGGCAGACCTGGTGTTCGCGGCCACGCCTTCGGGCGTCAGTGCCAAGCTGGTGCCGGAGCTGCTGGATGCAGGCCTGAAGGTCATTGATCTGTCGGGAGATTTTCGCTTAAAAGACGGGGCAGTGTATGAACAGTGGTATAAGCATACGGCTCCGAGTGCGGAACTATTGGAGAAAGCCGTATACGGTCTATGCGAAGTGTTTGGCGAAGAGGTCCGCGATGTCGATTTCATCTCCAATCCGGGCTGCTATCCGACAGCGACGCTGCTCGGGCTGATTCCGGCCATCAGCGCGGGATGGATTGATGCCTCTTCCCTTATTATCGATGCCAAATCCGGCGTATCCGGTGCAGGCCGGGGAACGAGTTTGATGACGCATTATGCCGAGATCAATGAGAACTTCAAAGCCTATAAGGTGAATAAACACCAGCATATTCCCGAGGTTGAGCAGGTATTGACTCAGGTGGCGGGCGAACCGATTACCGTTACCTTTACCACCCATTTGGTGCCGATGACGAGGGGAATCATGACCACCATGTATGCCACGCTGAATGGTCCATACACGGAAGAGGATTTTATTGAACTGTATCGCCAGTATTTCAAGGATCGCAAGTTTGTGAGAATCCGGGACTTGGGCGTATGGCCTGGGACAAAAGAAGTCAGCGGGTCCAATTACTGCGACATCGGATTCGCGGTAGATGCGCGTACGAACAGAGTGACCATTATATCGGTCATTGACAACGTGGTGAAGGGTGCGGCCGGTCAGGCAATCCAGAACCTGAATTTGATGATGGGATGGGAGGAGAGCCTCGGACTTACGTTTACGCCGATTTATCCGTAAGCGGCTGGGGATACAGACATGGGAGAGAATATGTTTGCGATTATTGATGGGGGCAGCATCGTAACGCCGCAAGGCTTCAAGGCTGCCGGACTCCACTGTGGACTTAAGAAGACCGACCGTAACGATCTGGGTGTCATTGTATGTGACGTGCCTGCCGTGGCGGCAGCTGTATATACGACGAATCTGTTTCAAGCGGCACCGCTGAAGGTAACGCGTGAAAGCCTGCAGGACGGCAAGCTTCGCGCGATTGTCGTGAACAGCGGGAATGCCAATGCCTGTACGGGTAAGCAGGGTGAAGAGGATGCTTACACGATGCGTGCCAATACGGCTGCGCAATTCGGCCTGGACGAGAACGATGTGGCCGTCGCCTCAACGGGAGTCATCGGGGAACTGCTGAAGATGGACCGCGTTTCCTCAGGGATTGCTGGCCTGCCTGCACGACTTAGCGGCGGAAGCGAAGGGGCTGAGAGCTTCAGCCAAGCGATTTTGACAACCGATCTCGTGAAAAAGGAAGCCTGCGTGACCGTTCAAGTTAACGGTACGAAGGTGACTATCGCCGGAACAGCGAAGGGGTCGGGGATGATTCATCCGAACATGGCGACCATGCTCGGATTTATGACGACAGATGCGGTCATTGGTCAGGAAGCGTTGCAGCTGCTGCTGCGCGAAACGACCAATCTGACCTTTAATATGATTACGGTGGATGGCGATACGAGCACCAACGATATGCTGGTTGCGATGGCTAGCGGCATGGCGGGGCACGACATGCTTTCGCCGGAGCACCCGGATTGGGATGCATTCGCAGCTGGCTTCCATTATGTTTGCCAGCAGCTGGCGAAGGCGATCGCGCGTGACGGAGAGGGAGCTTCCCGCCTGATCGAGGTTCGCGTGGACGGTGCTGAAAGCGATGATGACGCGCAAGCGATTGCCAAGACGATCATTGGCTCCAGCCTGGTCAAATCCGCCGTATTCGGCGCAGATGCCAACTGGGGACGCATTATTGCGGCTGTCGGCCGTGCGGGCCGTCCGGTTAATCCGGAGACGGTCGATATTGCCATAGGCCCGATTTCGGTGCTGGAGCAGTCAAGACCCGTTGCTTTTGACGAAGATGCAGCTCTGGTTTACCTTCAGGGAGACACCGTGGATATTGACGTGAAGCTGCATATCGGAAATGGCTCGGCTACGGCCTGGGGCTGTGATTTAACTTATGATTATGTCCGCATTAATGCGGCTTATCGTACTTAGATAATCAAACATTCAGTAGGACGGAGGAGACGGATATGAAGAGCACGATCGATCAAAAGGTTACGCTGCCGGGTCAAACATCAGGTGCGGATACGTTCGTGATGAAATGCGGCGGCAGCACGCTCGCGGCCCTTCCTGACAGCTTCTTCGAGGATTTGAAGAATCTGCAGCAAAAGGGAGTTAACCCCGTTATCGTTCATGGTGGCGGACCCGCGATCTCCGGCAATCTGGAGAAGCTTGGCATCGAGACCGAGTTCGTGAACGGGCTGCGCAAGACGACGGAGGATGTGCTGGACGTTGTGGAGATGGTACTTGCGGGCACCATCAATAAGCAGATCGTACGACGGATTCAAAGCGTAGGCGGCTCTGCCATCGGTTTATCCGGCTCGGACGGCGGGCTGATCGAGGCCAAACCGGTGACGAACCACGCGGAGGTCGGCTGGGTCGGCGACGTTACGTTTGTGAAGTCATCCATCCTGAGCGGCGTGCTGGAGATGGGATACATGCCGGTGGTTGCGCCGATTGGGGTGGATCAATCCGGTCAGCGCTACAATATCAATGCCGATACGGCGGCGGGTGCCGTGGCTTCTCATCTGGGCGTAAACCGGATGATCGTTGTCACTGACGTACCTGGAATTATGAAAGGATCGGGCGGCGAGAAGCGGGTGCTTCCAACCGTGACGGTTCAGGAGATCGAGGATATGATCGGGACAGGCGAAATCTACGGCGGCATGATACCGAAGGTCAGAGCGGCCATCAGCTGCATTCACGGCAAGGTGAGCGAGGTTGTCATCGTGGACGGAAGCGAGCCGAATGTACTGAGCCGCGTGCTTGGCGGAGAAGTGCTGGGTACGCGCATCGTGAGGATGTAAATTGAGATTAGAGATTATAGACAGAGCGGCTTCAACGGAGTAGGTGGAATTGTTCTGGAGAAGCAGCGCGGTCGCCTTTGCCCCCGGATTTTAACCGCTGCAACCATTTCAATAACAATCTGGGGGCAACAGCGATCGGAAGAACAATCCACATGCGCAGTGCTGGTTAAGCTTAATGGATGTTCATATCGTACGACGGTTCAAACGTGAAGCACGAAGCTATGCCAAATGCAAAGGAGTGTGTGAAGGTTATGGGAAAAGAAACAGCAGCAGGCGGTGTTAAAGCAGCGAATGAAAGCTCGTTGTTCCAGACGTACGCCAGATATCCAATCGCCCTGGTCAAAGGGGAAGGAAGCTGGTTATGGGACGCTCAAGGCAACAAATATCTTGATTTTATGGCAGGCCTGGCGGTAACGAATCTCGGCCATGCCCCGATAAAAGTGAAAGAGAAGCTGAAGTCCCAGCTGGATGAATTGTGGCATGTCTCGAACCTGTTCCACATTCCGGGTCAGGAAAAAGCAGCCGAGCTGCTGACAGCGAACACCTGCGCGGATGCGGTTTTCTTCTGCAACAGCGGGGCGGAAGCGAACGAAGCGGCCATTAAGCTGGCGCGCCGCTACCATCAGAAGGTGAAGGGAACGGGGCGCTACGAGGTCATTACGTTTACGCAGTCCTTCCACGGACGGACGCTGGCTACGCTGACGGCCACCGGCCAGGATAAGGTAAAGGAAGGGTTCCTTCCGCTTCCGGCAGGCTTCAAAAGCGTTCCGCTGCATGACCTTCCGGCACTGGAAGCGGCTGTTAACGACAACACCGCTGCGATCATGATCGAAATGGTGCAGGCGGAGGGCGGTGTGCATCCGGTAGAGCCGGAGTTCCTTCAAGCCGTCACCGAGCTGTGCAAGAAGCATGGACTGCTGCTGATCGTGGACGAGGTGCAGACGGGCATGGGCCGGACCGGGAAGCTGTTTGCGCATGAGCATTACGGCATTGAGCCGGATATCTTTACCGTGGCCAAAGGGCTCGGCTCCGGGTTCCCGGTCGGCGCGATGCTGGGTAAAGCTTACTTGCGCGAAGCCTTCACGGCAGGAAGCCATGCGACAACGTTTGGCGGCACACCGATTGCGAGCGCCGTTATCCAGGCCACTATCGAAACGATGCTGGAGGACAATGTGCCGCAGCGTGCGGCCGAAGCCGGAGAATATTTGATGACGAAGCTGAATGAGAGCCTCGGCAGTCATCCCTTTGTGAAGGCGATCCGGGGTAAAGGTCTGCTGATCGGCATCGAATGCGTTGAGCCGGTTGGCGAGCTGGTGCTGAAAGGGCAGAGCCGCGGGCTGCTGTTCGTAACGGCAGGACCGAATGTGATCCGGCTGCTTCCGAATCTGTACGTCACTAAAGAAGAGATCGACCAGGCGGTATCGATTGTTACGGAACTTATACATGAGCATACGGCGGTTAGCCAAGCATAGAAGAATCGTGTTGCAGCATTTTGGACAATAACAGCATGGTTAAGGAGGACTGGAGAATATGGCCACTAGCGGACAAGTGAAGGAATTAAGCCTGAAAGGGCGGGATATGATCGAGCTGGACGAATACTCGACGGAAGAGATTCAGTTCTTGCTCGATTCGGCAATTGAGATCAAGCGCAAGCAGAAGAACGGCGAAGTCTATCAGCCGCTGAAAGGCAAGACGATCGGATTGATTTTTGAGAAGTCGTCCACGCGGACGCGGGTTTCATTCGAGGCTGGGATGTTCCAGCTGGGCGGACATGCACTCTTTTTAAGTAAAAACGATATTCAGCTCGGACGCGGCGAGCCGATCAGCGATACGGCGCAGGTGATGTCCCGTTATTTGGACGGCTTGATGATCCGTACCTTCGGGCACGATAACGTGGTCAACCTGGCGAAATATGCCTCCATTCCGGTTATCAACGGCCTGAGTGACATGGCGCATCCATGTCAGGTGCTGGCCGATTTGCAGACGGTGCTGGAGCACAAAGGCAAATTGAAAGGTCTCAAAATGGCCTTTATCGGCGATGGCAACAACATGGCGCATTCGCTCCTGATTGGCGGTGCCAAGATGGGCATGCATGTGGCCGTAGCCAGTCCGAAGGGCTATGAGGCGGATGCCAGCATCGTGAAGCTGAGCGAGGAAATCGCGGCGCAAACGGGTGGCAAAATTACGATTACGCAAGACCCGATCGAAGCCGCGAAGGATGCGGACGTGATCTATACGGATGTATGGGCAAGCATGGGCTTTGAAGAGGAGCAGGCACAGCGGGAGGCTGCGTTTGCGGACTACCAGGTGAATGAGGAACTTGTGAAGGCGGCGAAGCCGGATTACTTGTTCCTGCATTGCCTCCCGGCCCACCGCGGCGAAGAGGTCAGTGAAGGCGTGATCGACGGTGCCAATTCCGTCATTTTTGATCAGGCCGAGAACCGTCTCCATGCCCAGAAGGCTTTGATGGTTGCTTTGATGGCATAATGCCGTTGATGGCAAGCGAACATTCTCTATGAAAATGCGTCAATGGACGTTATCTTTAGTATAATGAACGACAGGGTTGATAGTAACAAAGAGAGGGAGTTTAACGATGGCAAAACAAAAAATCGTGCTGGCGTATTCCGGTGGCCTGGATACGTCCGTTATTCTGAAATGGCTGAAAGAAACTTACGATGCGGAGATCATTGCTTTCACGGCCGATATCGGCCAGAAGGAAGAGCTGGACGGACTTGAGGAAAAAGCGCTGGCGACCGGCGCCTCCAAAGTATACATCGATGATCTGCGCGACGAATTTGCAACGGATTTCATCTATCCGATGTTCCAGGCGGGTGCTATGTACGAAGGGCAGTACCTGCTCGGGACCAGCATCGCGCGTCCGTTGATTGCCAAGCGCATGGTGGATATCGCTCGTGCCGAAGGCGCGACGGCGATTGCGCACGGCGCTACGGGCAAAGGGAACGACCAGGTTCGTTTTGAGCTGGGCGTAGCCGGCTTGGCACCGGACATAGAAGTAATCGCGCCTTGGCGCATCGAGGAGTTCCGTAACTCCTTCCCGGGTCGCGCAGAGATGATCGCTTACGCGGAAGCCCATGGCATTCCGGTAACGGCATCCGCGGCGAAATCCTACTCCATGGACCGCAACCTGCTCCATATCAGTTATGAGAGCGGCGTGCTGGAGGATCCTTGGTTCGATGCTAGCGCAGAGGACAGCAAGGATATGTACCTGCTCAGCGTATCGCCTGAGGATGCGCCGGACGAGGCGGAATACCTCGAGCTTACGTTTGAGCAAGGGAATGTTGTTGCGCTGAACGGCGAAACGATGAGCCCGCTGCAAGTGATGGAGAAGCTGAACGAGCTGGGCGGCAAGCACGGCATCGGTCGCGTGGATATGGTGGAGAACCGTTTCGTAGGCATGAAGAGCCGCGGTGTCTACGAGACGCCGGGTGGAACGATCCTGTTCACCGCTCATCGCAAAATGGAATCCATCACGATGGACCGCGAAGTGATGAACCTGCGCGACAGCCTGATTACCCGTTACAGCACCTTGGTTTATAACGGTTTCTGGTTTGCGCCGGAACGTCTGGCACTGCAGGCCCTGGTAACCGAGAGCCAGAAGAACGTATCCGGTACGGTGCGCGTGAAGCTGTATAAAGGCAACATTATCGGCGCAGGCGTAAAGAGTCCGGTTAGTCTGTACAACCCGGATATTGCTACGATGGAAGCCGATCCAACGCAAGCTTATGATCAGGGCGATGCGACCGGCTTTATCCGCTTGAACGCACTGCGTTTGAAAGTGGCAACCGGCGTGAACCAGAATCAATAAGTTTACAATAATGAACAGGCTGAAGGCCGTTTTCATGCAAGGGAGCTCCGTTGATTCTCGCGTAACCGGGATCAATGGGACTTCTTAAGCGGGAAGCGGCCCTCTGCCTTAAACAGAGAGGGGCAAGTGTTGTGAGCAAGTTATGGGGCGGACGCTTTACGAAGCAGACCAACGCATTGGTAGAGGAATATACGGCATCCATCGGTTTTGATAAGCAGCTGGCTGAGGAGGATATCCAGGGAAGCCTTGCGCATGTGTCCATGCTGGGCAAATGCGGCATCGTGCCGGCCGAAGACGTGGAGACGATCAAGGCTGGCTTGAACAAGGTGCTGGAGCGCATCCGTGAGGGCAGCATCGAGTTCTCCGTTTCGGATGAGGATATCCATATGAACATCGAGAAGAATCTGATCGAGGAAATCGGACCTGTCGGCGGCAAGCTCCACACAGGACGCAGCCGTAACGATCAAGTGGCTACGGATATGCATCTGTATTTGCGTAACCGCGTGGTGGCGCTGACCGGCATGCTGCATGAGCTGCAAACCGCATTAATCGGGCAAGCCAAGGATAACCTGGACACAATTATTCCGGGGTATACGCATCTGCAGCGTGCTCAGCCGATTCTGTTTGCGCATCATCTGATGGCTTACGTGTCCATGTTCCAGCGGGATATCGACCGTCTGATCGACAGCTATAAGCGCATTAATGTGTTGCCGCTCGGGCAGGCGCGCTAGCGGGGACGACGTTCCCGATCGACCGCCATTTCGTGGCGGAGCAGCTTGGGTTTGACGGCGTTTACGAGAACAGTCTGGATGCGGTCAGCGACCGCGACTTCATTCTGGAATTCCTCTCGGATGCTTCCATCATCATGATGCACTTGTCCCGCTTGAGCGAGGAGCTGGTGCTCTGGAGCAGCACAGAGTTCAACTTCATCGAGCTGGATGATGCGTTCTGTACGGGCAGCAGCATAATGCCGCAGAAGAAGAATCCGGATGTACCAGAGCTGGTCCGCGGCAAAACCGGTCGTGTATATGGCAACCTGATGGGTCTGCTCACCGTGCTGAAGTCGCTGCCGCTTGCTTATAACAAGGATATGCAGGAAGATAAAGAGGGCATGTTCGATACGGTGGCTACACTGGAAGGCGCATTGCAGCTGTTTGCTCCGATGATTGCCACGATGAAGGTCAACAAAGGCCGCATGCGTGAAGCGGTGAATACCGACTTCTCCAACGCAACCGACATCGCGGACTTCCTGGTTGGCAAAGGGCTTCCTTTCCGTCAAGCGCATGAAGTGATCGGCAAGACCGTATTGTACTGCATCCAGAACAACAAGTATCTGCTGGACCTGACGCTGGATGAGTTCAAGCAGTTCTCGGAGCTGTTCGACGACTCCATTTATGGTGTGCTTCAACCCGAGACGGTAGTCAATGCGCGTAACGTTTACGGCGGCACGGCAACCGAGCAAGTGAAGGCGGCCATTGACCGCAGCGTGCGGACGCTTCAGGTTACGGAAGAATGGCTGGGTCTCCGTCAAGGGAATGTAGAGTAACGATACAGAAATCGCAAGCGTGAAAAAATAGAGGTGGACCGGCAAACGCTACATTTGCCGATCCACCTTTTTTAAGATATCAAAAAAGTATGAACGAATCGCAGGGGCGGTGTCCTCCATTGCATGCGGATAAACCGAACAGCGGGACAACTGCTGCCCGTAGGATGGGCATGCATATCTGGATTCATCAGGCTTTCAACGGAAGCCACTTCAGCACATCCTGAATGTGAGTATCCCAATATCCCCAATCATGGCCGCCTGGGCCTTCCAGATAGGTGAGATCGAGGGAGGTTTCTTCGCAGGCCTTGCGGAACGCTTGATTGTCTTCATAGAGGAAGTCTTCGGTTCCGCAGCATTGATAAAGCAGCGGCTTAGGCCCCTCTGATCGATCGACTTCCTGAAGCAGCCACAGCAGGTCGTTGTCGGTGCCGGTAATATCTTGATCTCCGTAGACTAATTGATGTTCAAACAAGGCCTCATTCCTCCGGACATGACCCGCCATATCGAGCGCGCCCGACAAACTGGCAGCTGCGGCAAAGGCTTCGGGACAGCGAAGGGCCAGCTTGAATGCCCCGTACCCGCCCATGGACAAGCCAGCGACGAAGTTATCTTCTCTCGCGTGGGATAACGGGAAGAAGGAACGGGCAATGGCCGGCAGCTCCTGGCTGATGAAGGTCCAGTATTTGCCGCCGTATTCCATGTCCGTATAGAAGCTGCGGTGCACCTGCGGCATAACGACGGCAATACCCATCTCGGCCACATAGCGTTCGATGGAGGTTCTGCGAAGCCAGATGGAATCGTCGTCGGACAGGCCGTGCAGCAGGAAGAGCGTCGGATGCAGCCCTTTTTTGGCATGATTGGTCATACCGATCTGCGAAGAGGTTTGCTGAGGGAGAATAACGGTCATGGACGTGCTGAGACCGAGTACCTCCGAGTAGAAGTGACATTGCATAAGAGCCATGTTATGTATCCCCTTTCACTTTTGTAAATGTGAGATCGAAAAGACGAGTCTATTTAAATCATATCACAATCCTCGGGGATATAAAGGCGGCTCGGGCCGGAATCGAAATGGATAGGATAAGCTGTATACTTCATCTCGGTCTTGAGACCGAGGCGAAGTTCAGCCATCGGGCTGTTCTATGATTAGCGGGGTTGTGGTATCTTAGAGGGAGATTATGGCTCCACCCTGGTGGAGGATGGACTTTTATTTAAGGTAATTGTTGTGATGAAGCAGTTTAGATATAGATAGTGATTACTTTGTGATATGGAGGATACTCATGATACCACGTGACGACAAGCTATCCGATCTGAAGATTACGGGCACCGGAAGTTCAAGCGGCGGCCAATACGACAAGGTACGCATTGACGGTGCCGGGCAAATAAATGGAGATCTGGAGTGCCGGGAATTGATAGGCAATGGAACGATGAGCGTCAATGGCGCCGTCGCTGCGCGTACGATTCGCGTGAACGGTTCGGGAACCATTAAGGGGGCCGTGGAGTCTGAGGAGCTGAATGTTGCCGGCAGCCTGAGCTTGAAAGAAGGATTGCGCAGCAGATCCATCTACATCGGGGGGCATTGCAGCGTTCACGGAGATTCCGAATCGAAGAAGCTTGAGGTTACCGGAAACTTGAGAAGCCATGGTGATGTGCGGAGTGAATCCGCCACGTTCCAGGGAGGCTTTAAGATCGATGGCCGCCTGCATGTTGGAACAGCGGATATCCGAGTATTGGGTCGCTGCCTTGCACAGGAAATCGTTGGAGACCGGATCACGATTCGCAAAAAAGGGAAGCGGCTCTGGGAAATGCTGTCCTTGTCTTTAAGGGGAACGCACCTGGAGGCGCGTATTATTGAAGGCGACGTCCTTGATCTCGAGTATGTCGAAGCTGATATCGTCCGCGGTAATCGGGTGATCCTAGGCAAAGGTTGCGAGATTCGGCAAGTGGAGTACAGAGATGAACTGTCACAGCATCCGGAAGCCGAGGTCAGAGCGTCCAGGCGGTTTTAAGGCTGGAAACCATCCCCGCGTTCAGGCCTTAGGCCGAACAGGTGGAATATACCGAGGCCTTCAGCGCAGATGCCATGGCAGAAGTCGGGACCTTTTATAAAATCGATGTCTTACACTAAATAGCGGCAAGGCAAACAGCCCGGATTCGCGGTTCTATTCGCGAATCCGGGCTGTTCCATGTTTCTACTATGTTCGGTATGACCAATGGGAAATCCTCAAGGGCTTTCGCCGCAGAACGGAACCGATAGAGTAGACGTCGATGTTTTCAATGCTATCTCCAGGTTTAGGGTGCGCTGATACCGTCCTCAATCACTTCCTCTTTCGGTGTGTCATTCGCTTCCGGCAGTTGGACCTCGCTTGTCGGATTGATGGCAACGATGCTGTTCTGGGGGCGATAGGTATCCTTGGATATTTTAACCTTCTCTACAACCTTGCCGTTTACTTTCTTGGTTCGGTAGGTTTCAACCACATAGCCTGGCTTCCCGTTCTGAACCACCTGCTTGAGTCCTGGCGGCAGCGAGTTATTGTGAATGACCTTCTCTGGTGACGGCAAGGTTTCAACGGTGGTGGACACAAGCTCATATTCCGTGTTTTCCGGGAAGGTGCCAAACATCTTCAACGTTAAATTACCGTGCGATACTTCCGATAAAATAAGCAGATGCTTGCCTGTGTTGTTTCGGAAACGGAAATTGATCGCCCCTTCCGCGAAGGTGGCATCCTGCCCCTTGGGCAGGTAGCTGACCGGAAGGGAATGATTCCGCCTTTCGGTGATCTCCAGTCCGATCAGTAGGGCGGCATGATACACCGTGCTGGATACCTGGCAGATTCCGCCGCCGATGCCGGGGACCAGCTTGCCGTTCACGATGACAGGAGCTTCTTCAAAACCGTATTCCTTTTTCGCGGTATCAATAATATGAGCATAATTGAATTCATCGCCGGGCTTCAGAATCATGCCGTCTACGGATTTGGCAGCAGCGGTCACGTTATGAACGCGTCCAGGCCCGCTGGATCCGAGACTGGTGGAGAATTCAACGATTTTGCGCTCAATCCCTTCATCCTGCAGCGATTTTACGGTAACGGGGGGCTTTTGACGGATGAGAGGCAGCGAAACCGTAATGATCTTATCGGGATTCGGCTCGGTGAAGTGAGACTCATTCGGAAGCACAGCGCTGAACCCTTCATAGAATGCGGGCCAATCAATACGGTATGCCGTTTTCTCCGGAGTGTACCGGACAACATCATCTTCGGATATGCTCCGCACCGCATTGACGGGTTCCCCGAAGCGTTCCTTTTGCCACTCTTCGCTCAGCCTCTCTTTTAACACATCACGATCCCAGTCCGTGGATATATGCCATTCCAGCTGAAAGTTACGCCGGTATAGAACTTGATCCCATAGTGATCCTTCGGACAACCTGGCGATAGCCTCCTGAAAATCGGCTGCGTTGAATTGAACCCCGGCCTCTCGGAGAGTGAAGCTTTCCGTGTGTCCCTTAAGCGCGTCCGATTGCAGCTCCACCTTCAGCGCTGTCATCGCCTGCAGCCGTTGATCCAGCTCTGACAGCACCTCGTCTGATGGTTTACCGCCTACCTGCCAACCGGAGAGAACAACCCCCTTCGGGAGTTCCTTCTGGTTCACGTACATCGTCAATAGACCGAAGCCGACGGAGAGGAGAAGACCGAAACTGATGACAATGATGAGACCAAGATGAATTTTTTTCATTCGAAACCACCTTCTTAACTTCGTATTGGCCGCAGTTCATGCACTTGTTCATGTATATGTCACGGTGGGCTTAAACTTTCGGGTACTCAAAAGGTAACAAATTTGTTACAATAGACGATGTCGTGAGGATTTTTCATGGATTTTAAAGGAATTCGATGGAAACTGTCGAAAGTATAATGGCTAATTAAGGATTGGGAAGTGATGAAGTGATCGAAATGCAGGACGTATGGAAGACCTATCCGAACGGCGCTCATGCGCTTCAGGGAGTTTCCGTCAAAATCAATCGAAATGAATTCGTCTATGTTGTCGGACCATCAGGTGCGGGCAAATCGACGTTTATGAAACTTATCTATAGAGAAGAAGTTCCTACCAAGGGTCAAATTTCCGTTAACGGATTTAATATCGGGAAGCTGCAACAGCGCAAAATCCCCTATGTTCGCCGAAATATCGGGGTTATTTTTCAAGACTATCGTCTGCTGCCCAAGCTGACTGCTTACGAAAATGTAGCTTTTGCCATGGAGGTTATTGAAGCGCCGCCGCGTCTCATCAAGAGACGGGTCATGGAGGTGCTGGAGCTTGTGGGTCTGAAAGCCAAGGCGAACCGCGAACCTTCCCAGCTCTCCGGCGGGGAGCAGCAGCGGATCGCAATCGCCAGAGCGATTGTGAACAACCCCGCCGTCATTATTGCGGACGAGCCTACAGGTAATCTGGATCCGGAAACCTCGTGGGGCATCATGCAGCTGCTGGATGAGATCAATTTCAGGGGAACCACCATCGTAATGGCTACCCACAACAGGGATATCGTGAACACCATGCGCAAACGCGTTCTTGCGATTGAGCACGGACAAATCGTTCGTGACCAGCAGAGAGGAGATTACGGGTATGAATTTTAGAACCTTCTTGCGGCACTTGCGGGAAGGGGCGAAGAGCGTTTTCCGGAACGGATGGATGTCGGTCGCATCCGTCACTTCCATCGTGGTGTCTTTGTTTATACTCGGCGTTTTCATGCTGTTAGTCATGAATGTGAACGCTTTAGCCGATAAAGCAGATAGCAATGTGCAAATCAATACGTACTTAAATCTCAACGTGGATGAGAAGCTGCGCGAGACCATTAAGGGTGAACTCGAGGCCATGCCGGAGGTCAGCGCCATCAAGTTCGTGTCCAAGGAAGAGGGCATGAAGGAGCTTGAGGAAAGCCTGGGCTCCGAATGGGTGGAAGGCTTCAGCGAGGCGGACCAGAATCCCCTACCGGATGCATTCGAAGTTTCCGTTATTGAACCGACCACGGTCGGTTTTGTTGCCGACAAGATTACGGCCCTGAACAAGAAGTATACGGAGGAGCCGATCCTGCGTGTCAAGTATGGGGAAGGCACGGTAGAAACCCTGTTCAAGATTACGAAGACGGTACGGAATATCGGCTTTATTTTCGTAGCGGGACTCGGCTTGATGTCCATGTTCTTGATCTCGAACACCATTCGGGTTACGATTTTGGCCCGTCGCCGCGAGATCGGCATTATGAAGCTTGTCGGCGCGACCAACAACTTCATTCGCTGGCCGTTCTTCGTGGAGGGCGCCATGATCGGCCTGATGGGCTCCATTGTGACGGTCACGCTATTGTTTGTAGGCTACAACCGCCTGTACGCCGCATCGCAAACGGATTTGACGTTAGCCCAAAGTTTAATCCCTCTAGGCGATTTGTGGCTGCCGATCGGCACCATTGTTGTTGGGCTGGGCATTGTCATTGGCATCTGGGGAAGCACCATGTCGATACGTAAATTTTTGAAAGTATAAAACAAGGTAAAGGATGGGGAGCGAAACTTGAAGAAGATCGCCGCAGGAGTAGCAGCCTTATTACTGGCCACTGTTATGATCCAACCGACCGTCGGACAAGCCGAGAAGAAGACTTCAGCCGATGTAGATCGAGAGCTGAGAGTGCTTCAGGAGCAGGTCAAGAAAGCTCGGGCGCAGAAGAACAAAGCAGCGGAAAATAAACAAGAAGCTCAGCATTACAAGAAGAAAACAACGAAGAATCTGAAATATGTGATGGAGCAGATCAGCATCGTCAGCAATGAATTGACCAAAATCTCCATGAAGATCGAGGAGACAGAGGATCTGCTAAGAAAAACGACCAAGGAACTTGAAGCGGCGGAGGAGCGTATCGGCTCCCGTGAGAAGCTGTTGGAATCCCGAATTCGCCTCATCTATATGGATGGGCAAGTATCGTATCTGGATGTGCTGCTCTCCTCGACCAGCTTCAGCGATTTTATTGAGCGTGCGGATTCCTTGAAGACGATCGTTAACCAGGACCAGGATTTGCTGGTGGAGCATAAGCAGGACAAGCTGCTGGTCATTGACAAGAAGAAGGAACTTGAAGGACAGTATGCAACCGCCAAGGACCTGTATGGCCAAATGGAGGACCGTAAGAGCATCTTGAACGAGAAGGAACAGGAGAAGCGCGTACTACTGGCCCAGTATGATCAGGAAATTGAGGATGCGGAAATCTTGACCGAAGAGCAGGATAGAATGCTGGTTGCCCTGGCAAGCAAACGTTCGGATCTGCAGAAGGAAAAGAATAAGCTTGCGGCCGAGGAAGCTGCCCGTAAAGCAGCGGCTGCCAAAGCGGCTGCGGCAAAAAGAGCGGCTGCGGCGAAAAGAGCCAAGGCGACCACCCTCGGCGGTAGTAGCGGCGGCGACGGATATACAGGTAACGGCGGACCATTCGCCCTTCCGGTCTCCGGAGCCAGACTGTCTTCCGGTTATGGGCCGCGAGTCCATCCGGTAACGGGTGAGGTTGGCAAGATGCATACGGGCCAGGATTTTGCGGCTCCGCAAGGGACGGAGATCCGTGCAGCCGAGAGCGGCACGGTGATCTTGGCCGAATGGTGGAGCGGTTACGGAAACTGTGTTATTGTTGATCATGGGGGCGGCGTATGGACATTGTATGGACATATCCGCAACGGCGGCATTAAAGTCAGCGAAGGCGATAAGGTGTCCAGAGGGCAGAAGATTGCCGAAGTAGGCTCCACGGGTCAGAGCACAGGACCGCATCTTCATTTTGAGGTTCGGGTCAATGGATCGCCGGTGAATCCTTCGCCTTATCTGTAACAGAATTTCATGACTTATACCATATAACCTTCAGACCGCTGTATAAATATTCCCGGCAAGCCAATCATATACTAGGTGGACGGGATTCCCCGTGTGTGTAGCAGTTGAAACGTACAAAGGCGGTGAAGTACTTGCTGAAAAAACGAACGGCTGTCTTTCTGGTCATAGCTGCCATGCTATGCGGCGTGCTGTTAACGATGGCTTTGACCCAGCTGCCCGCTCCCAGCCAGACTGGAGATGGTGAGGGGCTGCTGGCCAGTATAGCGAACAGGAATGGACTGGAGCAGTCTGAAGCGAAAAAACTGGGGACAGCAATTGACCTCATCGAAAGCAATTATTACAAGGATATCGATCGGTCGAAACTGATCGACGGCGCCATCAACGGGATGATGGAAGCGCTGGAAGATCCATATTCCAACTATATGGGAAAAGAAACGGCAGCCCAGTTTGAAGAGAGCATCGAGGGCTCCTTCTCGGGGATTGGCGCGGAGGTGTCCTCTGTAGATGGCAGTGTGGTCGTTGTGTCTCCGATCAAGGGATCTCCTGCGGATAAAGCCGGCATTCGGGCGAAGGACACCATCCTTTCAGTCAATGGCGAATCCTTGCAGGGCCTTGAGCTGAACGCGGCCGTCAACAAGATTCGCGGTCCGAAGGGCTCCAAGGCCGTCCTTCAGATCAAGCGTGCTGGCTCCGAACAGCCGATCGAGTATGTTATCGTTCGTGATGACGTCGATCTGGAAACCGTATCGGCACGGATGGAGAAGGGCGGAATCGGCGTTATTGAGATCTCCCAATTCTCGCTGAACACAGGCGAACGCTTTAAGGAAGAACTCGAGAAACTGGAAAGCCAGGGCATGAAGGGACTGCTGATCGACGTCCGGAACAATCCAGGCGGCGTGCTGTCCGTTGTCATTGACATTGCAGAGCAGTTCGTACCTAAAGGCGAGTTGATCGTTCAGGTAGAGGATAAGAATAAGAAGCGGGAGAAGCATCCGTCGAACGGTGAGGCGAAATCCTATCCGATTACGGTGCTGATGAACAAGGGCAGCGCCAGCGCTTCCGAAATTTTGGCGGGCGCGCTGCAGCAGTCGGCGGGAGCTACCTTGATGGGTGAGCATTCCTTCGGTAAAGGAACCGTGCAAACGAGCTTCGATAAGCAATTTGGCGATGGAAGCCTGCTCAAAGTTACGATTGCCAAATGGTTGACACCAAACGGTACCTGGATCCATGAGAAGGGAATTGAGCCGGATATTCAGGTGTCACAGCCGGAATACTTTACCGTTGCACCAATCGATAAGAAGAAAACCTATACGTACGACACCAATAGCACGGATGTGAAGAACGCGCAGATCATGCTTGAAGCCGTTGGCTATAAGACTGGGCGTACCGATGGCTATTTCGACCGGAACACGGAGAAGGCGATCAAGAGCTTCCAGAGCAAGCACAAGCTGAAAGCGGACGGTATTCTTAACGGCGCCACAGCCGAGGCGTTGGAAGCCGCATTGATCGAGAAGATTCAGGATCCGAAAGAGGATAATCAAATGAATCGCGGAATTGCCGAGGTTCGGAAGGAAATCGCCGCTCAGGCGTCGAACAAGTAAGAAGGCTGAACGTTAGCCTTCTTTTTTTCTTTTAAGATATCAGAAAGTATAAGCTTTGAAGCGTCTTGAAGCTGAAAGGAGCGTGGCAAGCTGTTGGAGACATTGAAACAACTGCTTATGTATGGGATAGATGCAGGCATACAACTGCTGACGCAGCCCTTTTATTATATTTCGATTTTGTTTGTGATGCTGTTTTACCGAAGGCAGGTGCTGGTGGAGCGCAAGCTGTTCCATGTGAAGCTGCATTCCTGGGGGTTGCAGACATGGCGAACGTTTCTAGGCGGGCTGCTGGCAGGAATCGGCGTGTCCGTCGTTGTGGCCTTCCTCGGGATATCCTTAAGCCTGGAAGCCATTATATGCATATGGGTGACTTCCCTGATCCTGATGCTGTTTCATATCCGGTACTTATGCTTTGCCTATTCCATCGGCCTTCTTGGAATCATTCAGTTTGGATTAAGCTGGTTTCCGAATTGGCAGCCGGATGGGTGGATCAGTCAAGTAACCACAACGATTGTTGGATTGGACATTCCCGCGCTGCTGGCTTTATCCGCCGTCCTGCATTTTGCCGAAGCCTTACTTGTCAGGATACAGGGTTCGGGTTTTGCTACACCGCTGTTCCTTGAGGGGAAGCGTGGCAAGCTCGTTGGCGGCTATCATATGCAGAGTTTCTGGCCCTTGCCCTTGTTCCTGCTTGTTCCGGCGGTAAGCGGAGGCAGCGTGCTGCCCTGGACGCCATTCTTCGGCGGTGATGCCTGGAGCGCAGGCTTTACGATGATGGCGCTCCCGGTCGTAATTGGCTTCGGGGAAATGACGCAGAGCATGCTTCCACAGGAGAAGGCAGGAATCACATCGAAGCGGCTCATATTCTACGGAGCGATTGTGCTGGCATTGAGCCTGCTTGCCGAGTGGTGGACACCGCTTACTATCGTGGCTGCATTAGCGGCATTATTGCTGCACGAAGGCTTGGTGTGGTACAGCCGTTATGAAGAGCAGCAGCGCAGTCCGATCTTTGTTCATCCGATTCGTGGATTACGCGTCCTCGCGGTGCTTCCGAATAGTCCGGCAAGCGAACTAGGCATTCTGGCTGGAGAGACGATTCTGAAGGTGAACGGTAAACTGATCCATAGCAAGGAACAGCTGCATAGCGCCCTTCGTCAGAATTCGGCCTTCTGTAAGCTGGAGGTTCAGAATCATCAAGGGGAGAGCAAGTTCCTGCAGCGTGCGATTTACGCGGGGGATCATCATCAGCTGGGAGCTATCGTGGCGCCTGATCCGAGAGATGGCATAGCGGTGAGATTGAAGCCGGTAAGCTTGATCACGCTGCTGGCGAATAAACTTCATATTCGCAGCAAGCGGGGTTCTTCCGGCAATGCAACGACCGGCGGCTCCGAAGAAACAGGTTTCCATTCATCATGATACTGGAAAGCGGGCCTTTGTCCTATATCGGACAGTGACCCGCTTTTTTGGTTGCAAAATGCTGTATATGGAGTTAGCCCTGCACTTTTTTTAAATAAAAAATGGCGATTTGCGTGCGGTCCCGAAGATTGAGCTTTCCCAAGATTTCGGTGACATAGTTTTTGACGGTACCTTCACTTAAATAAAGCTGTCCGGCAATTTCCTTATTGGACAGGCCCTCCGCAATAAGGACGACGACCTTCTTCTCGGTCGGGGTCAGCCCGAATTGTTCCAGCTCAGCGGATTTAGGGGCGGGCTGCGCCGTTGGACGAAGCATGCCGGACAGCTTGCGTGCGATATCGGGATGAATCAGCATGTTTCCGTCATGCACGGTTTTAATCCCCTGGATGATCCGGTCCGGCGGAATGTTCTTCAGCAGATAACCGCTGGCCCCGTTCCGCAGAGCTTCGACAATATATTCATCATCATCGAAGGTGGTCAGCATAAGCACTCGCACATCCGAGTGACGTTCACAAATCCGCCGCGATCCCTCTACGCCGTCGCATACCGGCATGCGAATGTCCATGAGCACGACATCGACAGGAAGTCCCTCCTCCAACAAAGCCAACGCTTCCTCTCCGTGCTCTGCGACAGCTGATACTTCGATATCCGGATCCATCCCCACCAGCAATTTCAAGCTTTCCCGAATGAACGGATCATCATCTACAATTAAAACAGATATCATGGATGTCCACGACCTTTTCGATAAAATAAGATACTGCGTCTTGTTATATTACATAATCTCACGCTTCCGGTAGACAGGCAGCCGGGTGATGACGGTAAAAGGCACGGTTCTCCGTACCTCCAGCGTCCCGCCCACCACTTGGGTTCGTTCGAGCATGCCGCTCATTCCGATACCTTGACGGTTTGATGAAGCTTCGCCGCCAGCCGGCTCCTGGACTGCACCATCGTTGGAAACCTCCATCCGGACGTCCTGTTCCCCGTAATGCAGGATGATCTGGACCCGTTTAGCCTCGCCATGGCGGATGGCGTTCGTGATAGCTTCACGGGCATTTTTGTATAACACCACCTGTTGACTGGGATAGAGCGGATAGGGAATTCCTTGCAATATTAGCTCTGTCTCGATCCCGGTCTGTCTGCCTGTCTCCTCCAGGAGCCGATCGAGGGAATAGTCGTCTGTAATCCGCCGCGCCGGATTCATCTGTTTCACGGCCGTTCGCATCTGCTCCATGCTCTCTCCCAGCTGGTCACGGATTTGACGGAGCATATCCATGCCGCGCGCGGAATCATGCGGAACGGTGAGGAGGGCTGCTTCCATCATCATTTTAACTCGAATCAGCCGGTGGCCGATGTCGTCATGCAGCTGGCGGGAGATCCGGTTGCGCTCCTCGGCCTGCGCCGCACTCTCTACCTGATGGGCGAATTGCAGCAATTGTCTGGCGGCCTCGTCCTGCTGGAAATGCAGTCTTTTCAGCTCGTCGTATAACTGAATATGATCCGCTTCCTTCTGCTTCATTTCATGGATGTGGTTGAACGTTACCGCCACGAACAGAAACAGTAGATTGGCGGTCGTCAGCAGCATTGCATCGTAATCGATAATAGCCATGTTGAGCAGCAGAAGGTGACCGAACGCCGCCCATTGCCTGCCTGGTCGCTCGAACAAGGGCAAATAGACACATAGGGTGGAGATGGATAGGAACACCATCATGAAGCCGAATTGATGACATAGCCACAGAGATAGTGGGATTTCCAGCAGAGCGGCTGCCTTCAGATAAGCAGGCGATGGCAAAAAGCGGCTTAGCACCGTAATCGCCAGAAACAGCAATATGTACACCATGTATGCCCCGTAATCATCGAGCTGCTGCAAAAAGATGTCCGCGGCGGCCGGAAGGAGAATGAAGCCATACCTTAGATAGGTGAGTGGGGATGTCACGTGCGATCAAACCCTTTTCCTTAGTGAAATCAAACCGTTCAAAACATTGGCTTCATTATATCACATGGATGTTTTCGGTAAGGAGATGACTTTCGTCACCCTATAAAGTGACTTCTTCTACCTTAAAAATTCGGCGATTCCAGATAGAATAAAATCAACGAATGGATACGAGAGATTTGAGAAATGGAGATGGTGAAGATGGCGGTCTTTCTGCAGATGAAGGATGTCGTGAAACGATATGGAAACAAGCTGTCGGTGGATCATATGAACCTGGAAGTGAACGAAGGGGAAATCTTTGGGCTTCTGGGACCGAACGGGGCGGGCAAAAGCACGTCCATCAATATGATCTGCGGACTTCTTCCCAAGGATCAGGGCAGCATTAAGGTGGACGGCATCTCGATTGAAGAGCAGCCGCTGGAAGTGAAGCGGAGAATCGGGTTGGTGCCGCAGGATCTGGCTCTGTACGAAGAGATGTCGGCTTGGGACAATGTTGCTTTTTTTGCAAAATTATATGGACTGCGCGGCCCTTTGTTAAAGGAACGAGTGGAAGAAGCGCTGGAGTTTGTCGGCCTGCAAGATCGGGCGAAGGAAAAGCCGTCCACCTTCTCCGGAGGGATGAAACGAAGATTGAATATTGCATGCTCGATCACGCACCGTCCGAAGCTGATCATTATGGATGAGCCTACGGTAGGGATTGATCCGCAGTCCCGGAATCATATCCTGGAATCCGTGAAGACGCTGAACCGCATGGGTTCTACCGTTATTTATACAAGTCATTACATGGAGGAAGTTGCCGCGATCAGTGATCGGGTGGCGATTATGGATCAAGGTCATGTTATCGCCTGCGGGACGCAGCATGAGCTTCGGGCACGCGTTGCGCATGAGGAAAAAATCATGCTTACTGCTGATGGGATCACACCGGAACTGGTGGAGGAGCTGACCATTCACCCGCGCGTTCGGCGCGTCACGCAGAATGATAACGAGATCGAAGTTTATGTACCGTCAGCTCAGGGTGAGCTGCAGGATATTTTGTTCATCTGCAGTAAACACCGTACGACGCTTCGCTCCTTGCAGTGCGAGGAGCCGGGGCTTGAAACGCTGTTTCTCAGCCTGACCGGGCGCACGCTTCGCGATTGATCATAAGGGACACGTGCAGAGGAATCCATGAAGGAGGAATACCGAAGATGAATATGATGATTATCGCCTGGTTTGAGCTGAAGCGGATGGCTACCAGCCGAACGGTGCTGATCAACCAGTTTTTGCTGCCGCTCATCCTTATTTTTATATTGGGAAACGCGCTCTCGGGCTGGTTCGGCAATGATCAGGAATTTAAACAGTCATCGGTCAGGGTGGGGTTTGTGTTGGGTGCTGCAGATGGAGGCCAGCTGCCGGGGAGTATTCAGGCTCTAACCGGCTCGCCGGAGATCCAGGAAATTCTCGTTCATGAGATGGCAGCCAGCCGTGAAGAGGTTGAAGGAAAGCTGCGCAGGGGCGAGGTCGATTACGCGGTAGTGGTTCCCGCTTCCTTTGATGAACGGATGGGTCAGGGAGCGGCCGTGAAGCTTGAATTGCTGCCCGGAAGAGACCGTAATCTCAACCTGGTGGCAGACACGATCTTTAAGACCTTTATCGCAGATGTCAATCACAAACAGGCTGAGGTTATCGTTATGGGCGGAGATAAAGTTCTTGCGGCTCAAGCGGCAGCACCTGTGGAAACCTCGTCTGGACCGAACGTAACCATCGGGAAACTGGGCGAGAAAGGAGCCACGTATTCAGCAGCCCAATACTACGCTGCCTCCATGCTGATTATGTTTCTTTTGTATTCGGGTCTGATGGCAAGCAGCAGTCTGCTGGGAGAGCGGGAAAGCCGGACCCTGTATCGCCTGCAAAGCGCACCCGTCACCCCCGGAACCGTATTTGCCGGTAAAATTATCGGCTGCAGTCTGATCACGCTTGTACAGGCAGCAGCCATCGTACTTGGTTCCATGTGGCTGTACGGCGTGAAATGGGGGCCCCACCCCCTGCTGCTTATCGTGGTCTGCGTATTAATCACATTATCGTCCATGACCATTGCCACGTTCATCACCCTGGTCTCCTCAACGGCGGCAGGAGCCAGGGGGCTCATGCAGGCGATCATTATCGCCATGACATTTGTGAGCGGGGGATTCATGCCGCTTCCCGTGGAATTTTTCCAAAAGATCGCTTCCTTCACCGTCAATCATTGGGCCATGCAGAGCATGCTGCGTATGATGCTGAACAGCGACGTGCATTTGATCGTCACCTGCCTCGGCATGCTGGCGGCGATTACCGCAGCTCTGTCAGCTGCAGCCATGATTACGTACAGAAAGGTGGGATACCATGCATAGCCTAACCATTGCCTGGCATATGGTGCGGCGCACGCTGGGGCGAAAAAGAGGCTGGATCGTCTACCTGCTGGTTCCTTGCGTGGTCGTTACCTTGACGGTGTTTCTCTTGGGGCAGACCTCGGCTGCAAGCATCCTGGTCTCATATGTGAATGAAGACGAAGGCCCGGCAGGTCAGTATCTGATGAATGAGCTGGAGCGCAGCGGCCAATACGTACTCAAGGAGTCCGAATCCGAGAATACGCTGAGAGAAGACTTGGTGGAGAATAAAAGTACCGTAGGCGTTTATATACCGGAGGGCTTCAGCGATGGGTTGATTGAAGGACAGCAGCCGCTGGTTCAGATATACGAGGTCTCAACCTCGGAGGCTTCGGTGATGATACGAATGACGGCAGACTCTGCGGTCACACGTCTGAGCGGCACAGCTGCTTTGATCCGGGAAACCTCGGAGCCGGATGTTGACCGAATGCTGATGCTGCAAGATGTGCTCAAGCAGTCCGCAATGAATCGGGTGGATACGGAGGTCACGGATTTGAATCTGTACGCCAAGCCAGGCCTATCCAACGTAACGGGTTTTACCCTGATGTTCATGATGACCCTCATCTCCAGCGTGGTCTCGATGATGATCGATGACCGCAGGCAGCGAACGCTGTCCCGCATGTACACGGCACCAGTGCGTGCCTATCAGATCGCTATAGGCAATTTTCTGGGCAGCTTGGTGGTCGGCTCGCTGCAGGTGATCATCGTGCTTGTGCTGAGCCGGTATGTGCTCCGTTACGATTACGGAGTGCCGTTATTACTGCATTTCCTTATTCTGACGGCCTTTATGCTGGTATCGTTAGGCGTGGCAAGTACGGTCGCCGGGTTGATCCGGAACGGGCAGAATGCGGCCATGATCAATTCCATGATCGTCACTCCGACCTGCATGCTGGGCGGGTGCTTCTGGCCGCTTGCCATCATGCCGGAGTTCATGCAGAAAATCGCCAACTTCATCCCGCAAAAATGGGCCATTGAAGCGGTTGAGATAGCGGCCACCGGTGGTACGCTATCCGATATCGCACTGCCTCTGGCTGTTCTCGGCTTGATGGCGGTCATTCTGCTCGCCGTCGGTTCTGCTATCCTGCGGCCAAGCGAGAGCGGAGTTGGGCACGGCGCATAAACGAGTATGCTGGATATCTCGTGGCTCTTAGGAACGTTGTCAGTGATCGAATCATTTTTTGATAAAACAAAAGCGCCCGGCCAGATCTGAATGCATGTCCATTCAGTCTGCCGGGCGCTTATTTACTATAGGTGACGATGGGTTAAAAGTTTTCTTAAGGCAAGGCAGGGGAGCGGGTTTAGCCGCATGACGCCTCTTCCTACTCCTTAAGCTGTCGTAGAACGGTAATTTCAACCCGCCGATTCTTCTGCTTGCCTTCGGCAGTCGCATTATCCGCGGCTGGTCTTGTATCGGCATAGCCTGCGTATTGGAAGCCTTCCGGGTCCAGCTTGCTGTTGTCGAGGAAGAAGCGCAGCACCGACATCGCCCGGGCACCGGAGAGCTCCCAGTTGTCCTTGTAACTGGAGTAGCGGCCGATTGGCACATTGTCCGTATGCCCCTCGATGCTCACCGTGGTGTTTAAATCGCTGAACAGGCTGGCTAATTTGCCCAGAACCGGAGCGGCCCCGGGTTTAAGCTCGGCTTTGCCGACATCGAACAGGAAGCGGTCGCTCAGCGTAATGGCAATCCCTTGCGGCTCGTCCGCGATGAAGATATCTTCCTCGAGCTGGTTGTCCTTCACGTATTGCTGAATGAGCCCCATAAAGTTCGCCAGCTCCTCCTCCTGGGCACGGAAAGCGAGCTCCCGCTCGGTTAGCGGCTCCGCCGCCGTATCTGCATCTTTCTCTTGGCCGCCCTCCTCTTCGGCAGCAGGCTTCGGCGGAGGGTTCTTATGGTTCTCCGTATCGGCTGTGCCGGTAATGCCGGAGCCCATCTCCAGGATGCTGTCACCGCTCTGGAAGGTGGCCTGCAGGGATTGGGTGACGAGTTTGTATTTTTCCGTATCGAGCCGGCTCATGGCATACATCACCACAAAAAAGATCAGGAGCAGCGTAATCAGGTCGGCATAGGTGATCATCCAGCGTTCGCGCTGGTCGCCTTCCGCCTGCTTGCGATGACGGCGCCGTCTATTCGGCTGTCTCATGCGCGATCCCCCTTGAGGACGGAATGTCCGTGGTGCCTGCGGAAGCGAAGGAGGCTAGCTTTTTACGAACCAACAGCGGGTGCTCTCCGTTCTGAACAGCCATAATTCCTTCGAGCAGCAGCTCCATATTTGCAATTTCTTCTTCGGAACGTGCTTTAATCTTCGACGCAATGGGCAAAAAGATAATATTGGCACTCGCGACGCCGTATAAAGTGGCGGTAAAAGCGACCGCGATCGAAGGTCCGAGACCGGTTGGGTCTTGCAGACTGCCCAGCACGTGGATCAATCCCATGACGGTACCGATGATCCCCATGGTAGGAGCATATCCCCCGGCGGACTCGAAAATTTTGGCATATCCTTCGTGCTTCTGCTCGGCGGCATTGATATCGAGCTCCAGGATTTGACGAACCATTTCCGGGTCGTTGCCGTCCACGACCATCTGCATGCCTTCCCGCAGGAACGGGTCCTCGTGATCGGCCGAGATGCGCTCCAGCGCCAGCACCCCGTCTCTTCTGGCTGTAACCGACATATCGACGATGGCGTCAATCAGCTCGTCCGACGAACGGTTGCTGCGGCCGAAGGCCAGCTTGAGCGCAGCCGGGATGGTGCGGAGCCGGGTAGCAGGGAAACTGACGATGACGGCGGCGATGGTGCCGCCGAATACGATAAGCGCCGCCGCACCTTGCAGCAGGCCGCTCAGATGCCCGCCTTCCCATAAAAACCCTCCGATCAACGCGGCCAAGCCGGCGAGAATGCCAAGAATAATCGTAATATCCATAACGCTGTATCATCTCCTTAAGGAAGTTAATTAACAATCATCGGTTCGCCTCAAGCTTGTCCAACATGGATTCCGGAGCAGCCGGACGGAAGGAAGCTGAGGCTTGGAACATTCGTGCTGGAACTTATTAAAATTTAATTAAACTGTTTGCATCAAAAAAACGTAAAGGGTATAATGAGACGGGAACAAATATTCTTATTCCTTACGTAGACACCACTAATTTCCCATAGTATATCATCGGGAAGTTTCGACATATCTTTTAGCATGAATTTCATTTTAGAGTATGAGGGTGATGAAGGGCAATGAGCGATTTAGTTGTCAGTACCAAATCCTTTGAGATCCAGTCTGAATTCCAGCCGCAGGGCGATCAGCCCACGGCTATTGATGCGTTGGTCGAAGGACTCCGCCAAGGGAAAAAACATCAGACGCTGCTAGGTGCAACAGGAACGGGGAAGACGTTTACGATCGCGCAGACAATCGCCAAAGTAAACCGTCCCACACTCGTCATTGCACATAACAAGACGCTGGCTGCACAGCTGGCCAGTGAGTTTAAGGAATTCTTCCCGAACAACTCCGTGGATTATTTCGTGAGTTATTACGATTACTATCAGCCGGAAGCTTATATCCCTTCCTCCGATACGTATATCGAGAAGGACTCCAGCATCAATGAAGAAATTGATAAGCTCCGCCACTCTGCAACGAGCTCGCTGTTTGAACGGCGCGATGTCATCATTGTGGCGAGCGTATCTTGCATATATGGCTTGGGTTCGCCGCATGAGTACGGCGAAATGCTGCTGTCGCTCCGGGTAGGCATGGAGAAGCCGCGGAATGAGATTCTGTCGAGGCTGGTTGATATCCAGTATCAGCGGAACGATATCAACTTCGTTCGCGGCACTTTCCGCGTTCGTGGGGATGTTATCGAGATTTTTCCTGCCTCAAAGGGGGAGCATGCCGTTCGCGTCGAGCTGTTCGGCGACGAGATCGAGCGGATCACGGAGATCGACGTCTTGACGGGCGAGCTGGTTGGAGAACGCGAGCATATTGCCATCTTCCCGGCGTCTCACTTCGTTACCCGTGAAGAGACGATGCGGGTAGCAATCGTGAACATCGAACGCGAGTTGGAAGAACGCCTTGAGCTGCTGCGCTCCGAAGGCAAGCTGCTGGAAGCGCAGCGCCTGGAGCAGCGTACCCGTTACGACATCGAGATGATGAAGGAAGTCGGATTCTGCTCCGGCATCGAGAACTATTCCGGCCCTCTGACCTTCAGGGAGCCTGGGGCTACGCCATATACGCTCCTTGACTACTTCCCGGACGATATGCTGTTTGTCATTGATGAATCGCATGTTACGCTCCCGCAAATCCGAGCGATGTACAACGGTGACCGGGCACGGAAAACCGTGCTGGTCGATCACGGCTTCCGCCTGCCGTCCGCGCTGGATAACCGGCCGCTAAAGTTTGAGGAATTCGAGGAGAAAGTGAACCAGATCATCTATGTGTCGGCCACGCCGGGACCGTATGAGATGGAGCACTGCGATACGATGGTTGAACAGATCATCCGGCCGACAGGCCTGCTCGATCCGATCATCGATGTGCGTCCGACTGAAGGGCAGATCGATGACCTGATTAGCGAGATCCATGACCGCGTGGATCGTGACGAGCGTGTGCTCGTGACGACCCTCACGAAGAAAATGGCCGAGGATCTGACCGATTACCTGAAGGAAATCGGCATCAAGGTTCGTTACATGCACTCCGATATCAAGACGCTGGAACGGATGCAGATTCTACGGGATCTGCGGCTTGGTACATTCCACGTGCTGGTGGGTATTAACCTTCTACGGGAGGGGCTTGACCTTCCGGAGGTTTCCTTGGTAGCGATTCTCGATGCCGACAAGGAAGGCTTCCTCCGTTCGGATCGCTCGCTCATTCAGACGATCGGCCGAGCAGCCCGGAACTCGGAAGGTAAAGTTATCATGTACGGCGATAAGATCACCGACTCGATGGATCGAGCGATCAAGGAAACCGAGCGCCGCCGCAGCATCCAGGTTGCCTACAACGAGAAGCACGGCATAACGCCGCAAACGATCCGCAAGAAGATCCGCGATGTCATCGAAGCAACGAAGGTTGCGGAGGGCAAGGCGGATTATCTGGTGGGCGAAGGACAGAAGATGTCGAAGAAGGATCGTCAGAAACTGATCCAGCGTCTCGAGGCCGAAATGAAGGAAGCAGCGAAGAACTTGCAATTCGAGCGTGCGGCCGAGCTTCGTGATGCGCTGCTGGAGTTGCAAGCCGAATAAATTTGGAGAGATGAATGACAGGGGGGACGGCCTATGCGGTCGTTCTCTTTGTGAAAATATAAGCACCAACATGCATGCCATATGGAGTAGGAGATGATATCGTTTGGCAAGTGAAAATATTGTGATCAAAGGCGCACGTGCACACAATCTGAAAAATATCGACGTCACGATACCGCGTGACAAGTTCGTCGTTCTTACGGGGCTTAGCGGCTCGGGCAAATCCTCTCTCGCATTCGATACGATTTATGCCGAGGGTCAGCGACGTTACGTGGAATCCTTGTCCGCTTATGCACGCCAGTTCCTCGGGCAGATGGAGAAACCGGATGTCGATTCCATTGAAGGCCTATCGCCGGCGATATCGATTGACCAGAAAACGACGAGCCGCAACCCGCGCTCTACGGTAGGTACCGTAACGGAAATCTATGATTATCTGCGTCTGCTGTTTGCCCGGGTGGGACATCCGCACTGTCCGGAGCATGGCGTGGAGATTACCTCCCAGACGGTCGAGCAAATGGTAGACCGCATTATGCAGTATCCCGAGAAGACGAGACTGCAAATTCTCGCGCCGGTCATTTCCGGGCGCAAGGGCGAGCATAAGAATCTGTTTGCCGATATTGCGAAACAGGGCTTCGTTCGGGTGCGCGTCGACGGAGAGCTGCGCGATCTGTCGGAAAGTATCGAGCTGGAGAAGAACAAAAAGCATACGATTGAGGTCGTTGTGGACCGGATCGTAGTTAAGGAAGATATAGAGGCACGTCTGGCGGATTCGATCGAGACCGCGCTGAACCTGTCAGGCGGCCAGCTTCTGGTCGATATCATGGGTCAGGAGGAGCTGCGGTTCAGCTCCAACTTTGCCTGCCCGATCTGCGGCTTCAGCATGGAAGAACTGACGCCGAGGATGTTCTCCTTTAATACTCCATTCGGCGCTTGTCCGGATTGTGACGGACTTGGCGTCGAGATGATTGTGGATCCGGAGCTGCTTGTGCCGGATACGAGCAAAAGCGTAGAGGAAGGCGCCTTCGCTGCATGGAGCGGGGGCACGTCGACTTATTATCCGCAGTTTCTGAAATCGGTCTGCGCACATTTCGGCATTCCGCTGGACAAGCCGGTCAGTACCTTTAGCCAGGAACAGATGAATAAACTGTTGTACGGTACAGGCAATGAGAAGGTTCACTTCCGTTATGAGAATGACTTCGGTCAGCGCAAGGAAGCGCATGTGACCTTCGAAGGCATCATTCCGAACCTGGAACGTCGCTACCGCGATACCAATTCCGAGGGGATTCGCGAATACATCGAAGGTTATATGAGCAGCAAGCCGTGCGATGTTTGTAAAGGTCATCGTCTCCGGAAGGAAAGCCTGGCGGTTACGATCAATGATCGTAACATGGCTTATGTGACCAGCCTGTCGATCGGAGAATCCCTGAAATTCTTCGATCACCTGGAGCTTAGCGAGAAAGAAAAACAGATTGCCAATCTCATTCTGAAGGAGATTCACAGCCGTTTGGGCTTCCTTGTCAATGTGGGCTTGGATTACCTGACACTCAGCCGTTCGGCGGGAACGCTGTCGGGCGGGGAAGCGCAGCGGATCCGGTTAGCTACGCAGATCGGCTCCAGCCTGATGGGCGTGCTGTACATTCTGGACGAGCCCAGCATCGGGCTGCATCAACGGGATAATGATCGCCTGATTTCAACGCTGGAGCATATGCGGAATCTGGGCAATACGCTCATTGTGGTCGAGCATGACGAGGACACGATGATGGCCGCAGATTATATCATCGACATCGGCCCGGGCGCAGGCATTCATGGCGGCCAGGTCATCGCGGAGGGAACGCCGAAGGAGATTATGAACGACCCTAACTCTCTGACGGGCCAGTACCTGAGCGGCCGCAAGTTCATTCCGGTCAGCAGCAAGCGCCGTAAGACCGATGGACGCTGGCTCGAGATTAAAGGCGCGAAAGAGAACAATCTGAAGAATATCAACGTGAAAATTCCGATTGGCGTCTTCACGGCGGTAACCGGCGTGTCCGGTTCAGGCAAGTCTACATTGGTCAACGAGATCCTGTACAAGACGCTCGCTCGTGACTTGAACAGAGCCAAAGTCCGTCCGGGGCAATACCGCGAGATGAAGGGTCTGGAGCATATCGAGAAGGTTATTGACATCGACCAGTCACCGATTGGCCGTACGCCTCGCTCCAATCCGGCGACCTACACGGGCGTCTTCGACGATATCCGGGATATCTATTCCCAGACGAATGAAGCGAAGATTCGCGGATACAAGAAGGGCCGCTTCAGCTTCAACGTGAAGGGCGGACGCTGTGAGGCCTGCCGCGGGGACGGTATCATCAAGATTGAGATGCACTTCCTGCCGGATATCTACGTGCCTTGCGAAGTGTGCAAGGGCAAACGCTACAACCGCGAAACGCTGGAAGTTAAATATAAAGGCAAGAACATCGCTGAGGTACTGGAGATGACCGTTGAGAATGCAACGGATTTCTTCCAGAACATTCCGAAGATACACCGGAAGATGCAGACGCTGATGGATGTCGGTCTGGGTTATATTACTTTGGGTCAGCCTGCCACCACGCTGTCCGGTGGTGAAGCCCAGCGCGTGAAGCTGGCTTCCGAGCTGTACCGCCGCAGCACGGGCAAAACGATGTATATTCTGGATGAACCGACCACCGGCCTGCATGTGGACGATATCGACCGTCTGCTCGTTGTCCTTCATCGTCTGGTGGAATCCGGGGAATCCGTCCTTGTCATTGAGCACAATCTCGATGTCATCAAGACAGCAGATTATCTGATCGACCTGGGTCCAGAGGGCGGCAGCGGCGGTGGTACCATCATCGCTACCGGAACGCCTGAGGATTTGGTGAAGGTACCCGAGTCTTATACAGGGAAGTACCTGAAGCCAATCCTGGAACGCGATACGAAGCGAACTAAGGAATTGAACAAGGTGGAAGCGGCACGTTAACAGCTGCTCCCTCGCTTCTGCTAGGGAGACCGGATGAATTGGCAGTATCTTAAACGAATCTGCTCCATGCTGGAGTGAACTGTGGGTACACAGCTTATTGCATTTCATATTTCAGCAGATGAACAAGGTTAGCGTAATAACAGAGTCCCTGGTTTTATTAACGGGGGCTCTTTTTTTATTTTCATATCATCCTCCAATATCTTCGCATTCCAGGATATGGTATGATCTTGATGATTGCGACAAATTGGAGGGATTGTATGAAGAGGATCACCTGTTCCGTTCTGATAGCTCTGGCAGCAAGTGCTTTATACATAAACTCATCCGATAGCGTTCAAGCAGATGATGTTGTACCCGTACCCGTCTCAGATAGGGGGCGCTTCGATGCACAGGAAGCCACTCTCCGGTTAACCGAGGAAGGACTCCATCCCGGTGACGGTAGTGGGGATCTCCATTCGAACGCGGCCATCACCCGGCAGGATTTTGTCATAATGATTGTCAAAGCTCTAAACCTTAGCACGGCTGAACGTCCGGAAGTCGCTACCTTCAAGGATGTACCCAACGATCACTATGCTTTCTCCGCCATCGAAGGTGCGGTTCATGCAGGGCTGGTGAAAGGGGTAGGGAACGGTAGGTTTGGACTTGGACAATCGCTGACACGTCAGGATATGGCTGTGCTGTATCAAAGAGCTCTGCAAGGGATTACTGATAAAGAAAACTCGGACGGGGAAGCCAAGCAGCTGGAGTTATATAAGGGCTCCTTCAGCCCTTATGCTAAGGAAGCTATCGAACTGGCCATGGAGTTAGGTCTCTTTCAGGAATCCGTGACCGAGGCTTGGAATCCCAAGGGTATCGTTACCCAGGAAGAAGCAGCTTTGGTTACAGCGAAGTGGTTGAAAGCCGTGGGGCACATCGTCTCCAATACTTCGGAGGATGAGGTAGAGACACCACCAGAAAGTGCTCACCCGGTCATCCATGGTATCGTAACCTCATCATCGGGATCAACATCCACAACTCCTTCCGTTCCTGGAACAGCACAGTCCCATGCGGGGACAGAGAACTTGGCATCTCAGCCGGATTTGCCGACAACGGCACCAACTGCTCCGACGGATCTGAAGTTCCGATATGAGAAGGGGCAGATTCAATTAACCTGGACAGCGAAACAAGGGGAAACCTACAATATCTATTACAGCGAGAAGTCCGGGACGGGTTATACATTATTGTCAGACGGAGCGAATGTGAAGTCAGGCAGTTACGCAACATCCGACGTGCGTTTTCAGGAGACGGCCTACTATGTAGTCGAGGCAGTGAACAGTTTCGGCAAGAGTGGTTATTCTAACGAAGTTTCGAGCCGTCCGAATAAAATATCCGGTCTTCAGGCCATCCTAAATGAGGAAGATGAATCCATTGGTTTAACCTGGACAGATGTGCAGGAAGGCGTAATCTATCATGTATACTACATAGGACCTGACGGAGTACTGTATCGTTTGAATGAGGAACCGTTAGTGAGCCGTGCATATCTTATTCCGAACCGCAATATGTTAGTAGGTCCGTCCGGCCAGTATGCGATCCATGTCGTTGCTGTAAACGAATTGAATGTAAGCAGTGAACCGTCCAATGAGGTTGCGCTGGAGGTCAAGAAGGACCCAGAGGATCGGATTACGATCACAGATCCTTCCGTGGCATTGCCAAGTGAAGACTTGGAGGAGGAAGAGGCAGTAGAGCAGGAATCGACTCCTGAGGAGTATGAATCACAGGAGTGAACGTTTTCTCGATCCTGACCGCAGTCACTTGGATATACGAAGCAGCCTATGCCTGAATCCATAACGCAAGCTTGATTTAACCTCTGCCGTGATGAAAGTCATGCTAATATCTGAAAATTTGGTTAAAAATGAGAAAATTCTATGACTTTTTTTGATTTTTAGGGGCGGAGGGCTTGCATCTGGACGGGCACATGGATAACATAGAAGAAGATATGTAAATTTGCCCGAGAAGAAACCCACGAGGAGGTACGTTTCATGATCCTTGCAGCAGCATCGGATGCGAGCGCGACATTTAAGACATTTGATATTTTCATGATCCTGTTTACGATTCTGATCTTTGTTGGTGTGGTTCGCTTGTTGATGGCCCGCCAAAAAAATAAATTCGCAATCGCTTTCGGTCTCGTCAGCTTATTTGTGTTCTTGTACTCTGACTATGCCATGATTACAGGATGGTTTAACAATTAGGTTGGCCTAGGCACCTTATGTAAAGCGGCTTCATATGACGAATGTAATGAGTTACATACAAACAAGACGCCCGTCCGCTGTTCGCAGTGTGGAGGCGTCTTTTTGTTTCTTCGGGGAAAAGTTACACGGTCCGCAGGAAAAACGTAAAAGAAATAGGTCTAGAAGCAATGGCTACAAATGGAAAAACATGATAAATTGAGGAGTACAGGTTGGCTGGGTAGAGGATGGAACCGGGGGAGGAACAAACGAATTGAAGAATATACAATGGCAAAAACGATCGGCGGCTGTACTGCTGGGGGCCATCATTATGGCGGGAAGCGGCGATGCGGTTATGCATACAGACATTGCGGCTGCAGCAAGCGCTAAACCCAAGAATACATATGAACAAAATGCGGTGCCTCAGGTTATCAGCCGGATGTCGCCATCGGTTGTTGGCATTATCGGAAAGGCCGCACAAGGAAGCAGCGAAGTGGATGACAGATACAACCTGGCGCACGGTACGGGGGTGATCTGGAAGTCAGACGGCTGGATTGTCACCAACGCTCATGTAGTGGACGGGCTTACCGGAATCACGGTCGTGACGTCAGACGGCAAATCCTATAAAGCCAAGGGCGTATACAGCGATCCTATGAGTGATATTGCATTAGTCAAAATAAACGCCAAGTCTCTGAAGCCGGCTAAATTTGCCGCATCCGCGCAAAATGCGCTGGTTGGAGAAACGGTGGTCGCCATTGGTACGCCAATCTCTTTCTCGTTACGAAACTCGGCATCCGTGGGTGTGGTTAGCGGCCTGAACCGGAGCGTCGACGGCTCTTATCGCCTGATTCAAACCGATACCGCCATTAACCCGGGTAACAGCGGAGGGCCGCTCGTCAATCTGAAAGGCGAGGTCATTGGCATCAACAGCAAGAAGTTTGCCGCTGTTGGCATCGAGAATATGGGCTTTTCCATTCCTGCGGAAACGGTCCATTATATTGTGGATCACTTATTGGAATATGGAGAGGTTCGAAGAGCCGGCCTAGGGTTGGAACTGGAAGAAAGCTGGTCCGCCATTGTGGGTCTGCCTTCAGACGATCCATTGACCGTTACGAAGGTGCTGTCCGAGCAAGCCCGAAAAGCTGGAATCCAAGAAGATGACGTGTTATATGCAATTAACGGAAAGCGCATCTATTCCGTCGTTGATATCAACGAACGGTTAAAGCCCTTCATTCCAGGCCAGCAGGTCCAGCTGCTGATGCAGCGGGATGGAGATATTGTAAATGTTAAACTGACGCTCAGCCAGGATGATAATCGAGCTGCTTCGTCAAGCGCTGGGGAGGCCGAGTGATGGTGAAGAGAGAAAGAACGAAGTCAAGCCGGCGTTTGCGGCAGATGACAGCTGGAACCTTATCGGCTTTGATGCTATTCACGTCATTATCCCTTCCCGTATGGGGAGATGACGTTGTGCCGGAGAAGCGTATCCTGACCGTGCAAAGCGGCAGCAGCTCAGCTTCGGTCAATGGCACCTCCTATACGATAGCCAAGCCGCAGCTGAAGCAGGGCGTATTGATGGTGCCGCTGGGCGTGTTTAAAAAAGCGTTTGGCAGCGAGATCAAGCTGGAGGGCGAGAACCGGGTTCGACTGCTGCAAGGACCGCATACGGTTGTGCTCGTTATCGACAACAAGACTGCCTGGATTGACGGGAAAAAGGTCCAGCTGCCGGCAGAACCGACGATGGTGTCCGGAACGCTGATGGTACCGCTGCGTCCGGTTGCCGCGGGGATTGGAGCCAAGGTAAGCTCCTCCCAAGGCAAGCTATCCATCAGCCTCATGGTCACGGATAAGGAAGAGAAGCATGACGAGGGCGAGATCAACAATACGACCGGGAAGACTCGAATCGGAAATAGCTATTATGAATGGAGTATGAATTATCCTTCCTGGATGATCGTTGGGAGAGGAACGGACGACGAGAGCGGTGCTGCTTTCAACGATGCTACGGGCCGCTATTATCTTGAGGTTCATGCCTCCTCCCAGAAAGTAAAGCTGAGTCCTGACGATCTGTTAGAACGGCTCCTGAAAGAACTGAGCGATTCCGGAGATGTTGTGCTTCACCAAGAGACGGTCGCAAGCGGAGCTGTGCCGTATGCCAGAGTCATTTTCCGCGATATCGACGGCGTCCTATGGGAAGGCCGGCAGTATTATGCCAATGACCGCGTCTATGAGCTGTATTTTGCCGATGCGGAAGCGGTTCACTATAAAGATATGGACAAGCACGCGAGCTTGCTGGGTTCTTTCAGAACGACCTATCAGGCGGGAGACAAATCATTAAAAGACGTCTCTTCCATCGTAGGTGGGCTCCGCGAAGCAGGAAATGAAGAATACGGCATATGGTTTGGCATTCCTGCAGGCTGGGAAATCAACAATAAGGATATGTTATACGGCAGCGAAGGAGAAGGTTATCTGTCCGTCTCGGTGACATCCGTACCGACAGGGGTTGATGGCACGCTCGCAGCTTGGGGGCAGCGTCTTAAAGACTGGCTGTCGGAATCCTTCGTCCAAGAGTCATACGAATACGTGGGACTTACGCCGGTGGAGATCTCGGGCGTCAAAGGGCAGATTCAAGAGGTTCGGTACAACTTCGGAGATAAATGGGTGACGGAATATGAAGTGATGATCCAGAAGAACGGCTACCGCTATTATCTGGAATATGCGGTACCGGATGGTCAAGAGAAGACGGCTGCCAACTGGAAGAAGGTGCTGGAATCGATCGAGATCGATTATGATGTGGTACCTGAGAACTTCGGCCGCATTGGCGAAGAAGGCTACCTGACCGATAAAACCAAGATGCGGAGCAAAAACTCCGAAACGTACCGCTATCATATCGACATTCCAAAATACTGGGAACCGCTGAATGATCAGTTCGAGCAGGGAACGGTCGAATATGGATTTGCCGGAGGCGGGTTTGAAATTAATGCACAGAAGGATACATCCGCAGACTTCATCGTCAGCAACCTGAAGCGTTATTATAATGAAGCC
Organism: Paenibacillus sp. JZ16; assembly: GCF_015326965.1. Taxonomy (NCBI): domain Bacteria; kingdom Bacillati; phylum Bacillota; class Bacilli; order Caryophanales; family Paenibacillaceae; genus Paenibacillus; species Paenibacillus sp. JZ16. The sequence continues at coordinate 3,724,335 of NZ_CP017659.1, read as the reverse complement.
AGCACGGCTTCAGGGACGACGGTGAAATTACTTGGCGTGGATAACATCACGTTTGCCGGTGTGCCTGCCGTGTCGTTCAAGGTGCATCAGGTGAAGAACGGCGTTGGCTTTACCACCCAGGAGATCGTCTTTGAAAGCGGAAATATCGCGTACACGATTACGACGACGTTGAATGATGCCAATGCGACGGACATGCAGCAAGCCGCTTTGGAGCGTGCGCTGTCCTCGTTCGAGCTGGTGAAGTAGTCCGAAGGATGGAATATAAAACGCAGATCACATTTTAGTGAGCAATCATATTTTTGATAACGCGGATAGCTGTCCTGCTGCATCCATAGGGGTGCCGCAGGCAGCTATTTTTGGTTTATAGAGGTTGTTCAAAACCTTCTCGGTGCTGAAAATCGACCTTTTGAACACGCACATATAGAGAAAAGGAGCGATTCTCATCCGAAATGATAGAACATATGTGCCGTTCATGCGATCTGATATGGTAAAATTAAATCTGTGAGAGCAATGGATATGTAATTAAACCGGCTTACAGAAGAGGGAATAAGCGGATGAAAAAAACGATAGGCATGTTCGCCCATGTGGATGCAGGAAAAACCACGTTGGCGGAGCAGTTGTTATATATGACCGATACGATTCAGGAGCGCGGCCGCGTGGATCATCAGAGTGCTTTTCTTGATCGACATGACATTGAAAGGGAACGGGGCATCACGGTATTTGCCGATCAGGCCACCATGCATTTTAACGGATCCACTTATTATTTAATCGATACGCCGGGTCACGTCGACTTCTCGCCGGAGATGGAGCGGGCGATTCAAGTCATGGACGCCGCCGTCGTCGTTATAAGTGCCGTGGAAGGTGTCGAAGGGCATACGGAGACGGTATGGCAGTTATTGCGTAAACATGGCGTCCCTACGTTCTTGTTTATTAATAAAATCGACCGGGAAGGCGCGGATGTGGCGCGTGTGTTTGCAGAGATTCGGAGTGAGCTTACCGAAGACGTCTGTATGATCACAGAGGAGGATGTGCTGCACGAAGGCGTAATGAAGTCCTCGGTCATTGAGGCTATCGCGGAGCGGGACGAGAAGCTGCTGGAGCAATATATGGAACAGGGATATGAGGTTTCACGGTGGCTGGATACGATGACCGCGATGATTAGGAAAGGGCAGCTATTCCCCTGCTTCGGCGGATCAGCTCTGCAAAACGTGGGCGTGTCCCATTTCTTGCAGCAGCTGGATCTGCTGACGGTTACGGACTATGATCCCGGGGCTGATTTTGCCGGAAGGGTTTATAAGATTCGCCATGACGAACAGGGCGCAAGGTTAACCTATATCAAGGCCACGGCCGGAACGCTGCGGGTGCGCGACGAAATGACTTATTTCTCCGGAACGGAGACGATCACGGAGAAGGTGACGCATATCCGTTTGATCAATGGGGGGCGCGTGACGAATGTCGATCAGGTGCATGCGGGTGATCTGTTTGTCGTTACGGGTATTTCTTCAGCTGTGGCAGGGGATGGGCTTGGGACTCTGGGTGGTGGCCGGACGGTATATGAGCTTGTACCGACACTGAAGTCGAAGGTGCAATTCGACTCCTCGATTCATCCCAAGGATATGCTGCGCGAATTCCGTCTGCTGGATGCGGAGGATCCTTCCCTGTCTGTGCAGTGGGATGAGCATGCTCAGGCGATCCATATCCATGTGATGGGGATCATTCAGCTTGAAGTGCTGGAACGCATCGTGCTCGAGCGGTTCGGTTACCGGATCACCTTCGGTGAACCGGAGATTCTATATAAAGAGACCATAATGGAAGCCGTCGTAGGCTGTGGTCATTTTGAACCGTTGAAGCATTATGCGGAGGTGCATCTCCGGCTGGAGCCTGGGGAGCGGAACAGCGGCATCGTGTTCGCCAATGCTTGTCATCCCGATGTGCTCCCGGTCAATTATCAGCATCTGGTCGCCCAGCATGTCGGCGAGAGGGATCATCACGGGCTGCTTACAGGCTCACCTATCACGGACATCAAGATTACCCTGCTGAAGGGGCGGGCGCACAACAAGCATACGCACGGCGGGGATTTCAGGGAAGCGACCTACCGTGCGTTACGCCAAGGCCTGGAGAAGGCAGCCAATATGCTTCTAGAGCCTTACTATCACTTCAAGGTAAAGGTGGATGCCGAGTATATCGGACGGTTGATGTCGGATCTGACCCAGGCGAAGGCAAGCTTCGAGCCGCCGGAAACGGCGGGAAACAAAGTGACGGTCACGGGATCGGCTCCCGTATCGACCATGATGAATTACAGCATGGAATTAGCCGCCTACACGAAGGGAAGAGGTGCGATATCCTTGGTTTACGGCGGATATGGCCGGTGCCATAACGAGGCCGAGGTCATTGAACGTAAAGGATACGATAAAAATGCGGACCCGGAATACAGCTCCTCTTCGATATTTTGTGCGAAGGGAAGCGGATATGCGGTGCCGTGGGATGAAGCGGACCGTCATATGCATGTGTAAAGTGGCGAAGGAGAATAGGCGTGCAGGCAAGATGTGCGCGCTAGTGGAATATTCGCCGATTTCATATTGCTCGTGACAAGTGAATGGTGCAGCAATGAATTGAATGATGTGTAGCGAGGCAGAATGCTGCTGTGAAAGGTAATCATGCGTAAGCGAAGCCGTTATTAGCAGGATTAAATATCAATGACATTAATTATGTAATGGAGTATATAGACAATCGAGCGATTATGTTAACGACGTTGGACTATATAAGCACACCCGATGATTCAATTTAAATCCGTAATGAAATGCGCACGCGAGATATGAAATCATCCCGCGTGCGCATCGTAAAGAGATTTTATGAAGAGAGCGATCCTTTTTCAACAGGCTGCTGTCGCGTTGGCCGCATTGTCCAATAAGTAATGGCGGTCGTAATCAGCATTAACACACCAGTCATCAAGAATACCGAATGAATGTTAAAGATGCCGCTGATCATGCCGCCCGCGAGAGGTCCGGCCATCCCGCCAATTTGGTTGGCTGTCTGGTTGAGGCTGAACGCCCGCCCGCGGAATTCGCTTGGCGTATGTTTGACAACAAGGCCGTTGAGTGCCGGGAATACGGCACAGAAGAAGGCGCCGTAAGCAAAGCGGATGGCCGAGAATGCCCAAATGTTGCTGAACAGGATTTGAGCGAGCGATCCGATTCCGCCGGCGAGCAGACCAATCAGCAGCACCTTTTGGAATCCGATTTTGTCAGATAAGCGTCCCCAGCGGGCCGCAAACAGGATGCTGGCGATCCCGACGATGGAGAACACAAAGCCGGCAATCATCGAGGTATGTGATGAAGAGCCGCCGATTTGAGCGATATACAGCGGCAGTACGGGCTCGATCGTCATGACGGAAAACTGCGTCAGCACCGTAAGCATGAGCACGGTCATCAGCGCCTTGTTATGTCCGGCGACCTTAAACGTGTTTATGACGGAGACGCGCTCTTTGCTGGGTACGAATTTCTCTTCCTTGACCCAGAAAATGACAAGCAGCGTGGCTGCGAAGCACAGCATCCCTGCCAATCCGAATGCCATTCGGTTGCTGAACAGGGAGGCCAGGGTGCCTCCGATCATCGGGCCCATGATGCCGCCGGTTGCGGTTGCGGTGGACATCATGGAGAGTGCGTAGCCGACCTTTTTCTCGGGGGTATTGGTGCCTACAATGGCGATTGCACCCGGGATAAAGCCGGAGAGAAGGCCTTGGAGCAGGCGGAGAATCAGCACCTGATACTCATTCGTGACGAACGCCATCAGAATATAGATGACAAAGAGCACCAGCCCCGCGCGGATAATCATCGGTTTGCGTCCATATTTATCCCCGACGGCTCCCCAGAAGGGAGAGGACAAGGCGCCCGCAAAAAAAGCGGAACTGAACAGCAGTCCCGACCACATTTCCGTATGCTTGGTAACGCCGAGCTCAATCAGAAAAAGCGGGAGAAATGGTATGACCATCGAGAAGCTTGATGAAACGATAAATGAGCCGAACCATAGTATCCATAAATTCTTTTTCCAGCTTTCCATGTCTTCTTCATCTCCTGGTGTGCGATTTGTTGTAATCCTTCGAGCTTCGCCTCCTGTCTTTTGAAATGGGATAATGATGTATGTATTACATTTTTAGAGATAGCAAAAGTATGAACTTCGAGACTTGAGTCCTTGTTCGCCGAGAAGCTGCAGGAGTTCCTGCAGGAGAATCCGTAGGTTTACCGTCCTGGAGAAGGCGCTGCGCTTATCTCGAAAGAAAAACTTCCTCTACATGCGGTCTGTCATCTGTGAAGGTACGTCGATAGACGTTTTTCTTGAGAGATAAGAAAGTTGTTCATATATACATTGTGACATCCCAGCAGCGGGAGGCAGGATATGGATAAAGCAAAACGCCCCACTAATTTGGCAAACTGGAATGAACCAGACTGCCGCGCTAAAGCGAAAGGCGTGCAACTTCATCCTACACCACATGTTTTGGATTGGGAAGAGGCGGGGAATGGGGTTGGAGCGGTTGACGGCTCTTTTGGAGATGGGTTGGAACCGCCGGCTTATCGCATAAATAAAGGGCTTTCAGGATTCCATAAGACGTGGATGCAATATCGTAAAAATTATTTTTTTAGGGAGATCTTATATGAGAGAAACGCTGAAGGATCTATATTCAAATACGTTGTTCCAGCAAGTGACCGATCGGTTGAAGGAGGTTTATCCGGCATTCGATTCGAACCGGTTCATGGAGCTGATTCATAATGAAGCCTGGGGACAAGAGGAGTTCAAGCAGCGCATCCGGCATATTACGCTGGCCTTAACGGACACGCTGCCTGCTTCTTACCCGGAAGCCGTTCAGATTCTGAAACAGGTAGCCCCGCATTTTAGAGGCGTGGAATATGTGTTCTTCCCTGACTATGTCGAGGTGAACGGGATGGAGGATCTGGAGACCTCGATGGAGGCTTTGGCGGTATTCACGCATTCTTCCACGGCGGAGTTTGCGGTTCGGCCCTTTATCATCCAGGATCAGGAACGGATGCTGGCTCAGATGATGACATGGGCACAGTCCGATGACGAGCATTTGCGCCGGTTGGCGAGTGAAGGCTGCAGACCACGCCTGCCTTGGGCGTCGCAGCTGCCGGCCCTGATTAAGGATCCGCGTCCGGCGCTGCCGATCCTGGAGCAGTTGAAAGAGGATCCTTCCTTATATGTTAGAAAAAGCGTTGCCAATCACTTGAATGATATCTCCAAGGATCATCCGGAGCTTGTGCTTGAGATCGCCGCCAAATGGTATGGCAAACATCCGTTAACGGATTGGATCGTACGGCATGCGCTGCGTTCGCTCCTTCGGAAGGGTGATATCCGGGCACTGGCCATTTTCGGATATGAGGAGCTTGAAGAGCTGGAGGGTCTTGAGGTGCGCGAGCTGCGGATTAAGCGTTCCGTGATCGCAATGGGGGATGATCTGGAATTCGCTTTTCAGGTGGTCAACGAAACCGGCCATCCGATGGCGCTCCGCATCGATTATGAGATCGATTATATGAAGGCAAGCGGCAAGCTTGCGCCGAAACGTTATAAATGCTCGGACAAGATCTATGCGCCGGGAAGCTGGAAGGTGGAGAAGAAGCAGTCATTTAAACCGATCTCCACGCGTCGTTTCTATTCGGGTGATCACCGTCTTCACATTGTTGTGAACGGCAAGCGGTTGGCGAGCATGGATTTTGTGCTGGAGGGTGCGGAGTAAGAGTAGGAGGGCATGGTGCAGGACGATGTACTGGCAAACTTGAAGGCAGGTCGTGCACTGGCAAACCTGTGATGAAGGAATCCAGGAACCAGTTGACGGTTGGGGCGATTTCGTTCCAACGTTGTGTACATCGTGCGCACGGTGCGTGCTTCGCGGCATGCTTGGATGGCTATCGACCGCTGAGATGTTAAGGAGGTTCTGACGGATACGGATATCAACATGCTGTATCCCAGCTCCCTGATAAAGGTAGGGGGAAGTAATCTCCATATGCAAAAGAAAAGAGATAACACTAGCCCCGCACGGATAATCATCTGCTAGTAGCAGTCGCTGAGGATGATGTGAGGCAAGCCTTCCGATGGGAGGGCTTGTTTATTTTTCTTTTAAAGATGTTATGGCTATGAAGATAACAGGGAGTCAGATCATCACAGGGAGTTTAACGTCCGCGTCCCCACCAAACTAGATAATGAACCGCAGGCAAGCGAAACCGAGTGTGCTATGCGGATTATGGCAACACTATCAAAAGTGTGGAAATCAAGTTAGCAGGTAGAAGAGAAGCCGGACTTTTGGTAAACTAGATAAGTTGAAAAGCTTTCGAAGCATTTACAAAATCAATTGATATAGATGTCGGAGGCCCTGTTCTATGAACATAGAGTATGGCTTGCAGGTTTCAATGAAAGAATAGTAGTACACAGCACGCCGGCTTGAACCGGCCTGGGAGGATATAGATGGACACGAAAGCACTACGAAGAGAAGACGTGGAGCTGCTGGCACCGGCAGGGGATTGGGATTGCATGCGGGCCGCGGTGGCGAACGGGGCGGACGCGATCTTTTTTGGGGTCGAGAAATTTAATGCGCGCGCACGGGCGAACAATTTCCGGATGGACGAGCTGTCCGAGATTATGGCCTTCTTGCACAGTTATGGGGTTAAGGGGTTCCTGACCTTCAATATTCTGGTGTTCGAGAACGAACTGGAGGATGCCAAGGAACTGATCGATGCGTGCGTAGATGCAGGCGTGGATGCGGTGATTGTACAGGATTTGGGTCTGGTAAAAATGATTCGCGAGATTTCCCCGGACTTCCCGATCCATGGTTCTACGCAAATGACGATTACGTCGCCGGAGGCCGTTGAGTTCACGAAGCCGTTCAATATGGAACGTGTCGTATTGGGACGCGAGAACAATCTGAAGCAAATCCAGAAGATCGGGGAGCAGGCGAAGCTTCCAATGGAAGTATTCGTGCATGGTGCGTTGTGCGTGTCCTATTCGGGCCAATGCCTGACTTCCGAAATGTGGGGCGGCCGCTCCGCCAACCGCGGAGAGTGTGCGCAGGCTTGTCGTCTGCCGTACGATCTGATCGTGGATGGCGAGCAGAAACCAATGGGCGACGTCGCCTACTTGCTCTCACCGAAAGATCTGGCTGCGATCGATCTGATGCCGGAGCTGATTGAAGCGGGCGTGACCTCGTTCAAGATTGAGGGCCGGTTGAAGACTCCAGAGTACGTGGCTAACGTTGTGAGCAAGTATCGGAAGGCGATCGACCGGTATTTTGACGGCGAAGATGCGAGACCGAGCAAGGAAGAGGTGCGCGAGCTGCAGCAGAGCTTCTCCCGCGGCTTCACGCATGGCTTCCTGGATGGAACGAACAATAAAAAGCTGGTCGAGGGTACGTTCCCGAAAAGCCGCGGTGTGTACCTCGGCCGGGTGGAGCAAATTCTGCGTGACGGTGTCGTCTGCAAGCTGGATGCGCCGCTGAAGCGTGGAGATGGTATTGTGTTCGATGCCGGCGACCCAACGAAAAAAGAAGAAGGTGGACGCGTCTACGACGTTCGCCGCAAAGGCGTCAAGCTGGAGGGTGAAGCGCAGGAAGGCTGGATCGTCGATATCGTTCCCGGCCGGAGTGACGTGGACCTACGCAAGCTGCATGTCGGCGACCGGATCTGGAAGACCAACGATCCGGCGCTGGATAAGCGCCTCCGTCAGACGTACGAGACGGAGAAGCCGTACCGGGTATTCCCGGTACATGTGCGTATCAGCGGCCGTCCCGGACAGCCGCTGTCGACCTGGTGGACCGATGTGCAGAAGGGCACGACGGTCCAAGTGGATTCGGAGCTGGAACTGGAGATAGCCCAGAAGCGGCCGCTCAGCCAGGAGATCCTGGAGGAGCAGCTTGGCCGCCTGGGCGGAACGGTGTTCCAGCTCGAGGCACTCGACGTCGACCTGTACGGCGACGTCATCGTGCCGATTCGCGAGCTCAACAGCATCCGCCGCCGTGCGGTGGAGCTGCTCGCTGGCGAGCGGCCGAAGCCGCCCGTGTACGTGAAACGGGCGGTGTCGGTGTATGGCGATGCGGCTGTGCCCGCAGCGCCCGTGGCCCGCGGTGAAGCGAAGCTCACCGCGCTGTGCCGCAGCCTCCCGCAGGTTGAGGCTGCGCTTGAGGCCGGCGTCGAGATGATCTACGCCGACTTCGAATTCATCAAGCAGTTCCCGGCAGCGGTGGAAGCCGTGCGTGCAGCCGGCAAACAGATTGCGCTGGCAACGCCGCGCATTCACATGCCGGGCGAGAACGGCTACCACAACAACATCCTGCGCCTCCAGCCGGACGCCGTGCTGGTGCGCAACACCGGTGCGCTGTATTTCTACCTGCGCCACCGGATGGAGAACCCGGGGGCGAAGCATCCCCGGTTGATCGGCGACTTCTCCCTGAACATTGCCAACCACAAGGCGGTTGACCTGTTCCTCGAAGCCGGATGCGACACCGTCACGCCTTCCTATGATCTGAACATCCAGCAGATGGTGGATCTTCTTGGGAAGGCCGACACGTCCAAGATGGAGATCGTCATCCATCAGCATCTGCCGATGTTCCATACCGAGCACTGCGTGTACTGTACGTTCCTCAGCGAAGGAACGGACTTCACGAACTGCGGTCGTCCGTGCGAAGAGAGCCGCGTGTCCCTGCAGGACCGGATCGGCATGTCCCACCCGGTACGGGTCGACGAAGGCTGCCGTAACACCGTCTACAACGCCATCGAGCAATCCGGCGCCGAATACCTGGCCAACTTCATGGAGCTAGGCGTATCCAGCTACCGCGTGGAGTTCCTCGAGGAAACGCCGGAACAAGTCCACGAGGTCATCGATCTCTACAACCGCGCCCTGCGCGGCGAGATCAGCGGCACCCAGGTGTGGAAGAAGCTGAAGGCGACCAACCAGCTTGGCGTAACGCGGGGGCAGTTGGTGAAGTAAGGAAGCAGCACGCGTATTGCGTATATATCGAGCGATTTAATGAATAAGAGGGAGTGATGCCAAGTTAGGCATCACTCTTTTTTGCGTCGGAACGCTTCGTTTCGGCGCGTTCATGGCGGTGCTTGGATCGATAATGGAATAGAAACCCGACGTTCGGCTCGACGATCCAACCGAAGCCGCGTTTGATCCAAGACGAGGATAGCAGCCAAGTCAAGAGGGTGCCGAACAGGATTAGCAGCAGCTTGCCTCCGGTAGACCGGAACGCTTCAAACCAGCTCAGATGCTGCATCGTTTTGACGATGAACCCGTGAAGCAAAAAGACGTACATGGTATTAACCCCACGGGCGGTGAAGGGCGTATCCGACTCCGGAATGAGGGAGAGGACGCATAGTCCCATGATGACGGTGAACGCGTAGGTGATCATTCGGTAGAAGCCTGCATACCACGAGTCCAAGCCGAACTCCAGATAAGGCATTGCTCCGTAGAACCAGCTGGCATCCAGAATTGGCGATAGCATATACAGCAAGACAAATCCGCCAGCGAGCAGGGCAATCGATAGTAGCTGGAAGGATCGAGCCTTGATGGCATCCAGCCATTCCTTTTTGAAAACATATCCGATGAGAAAAAATGGCAGGAAGTACAGCGTGCGCGAAATGCTCGCGTAATAGTCGACATCGATCGAGTACCCGAGCATGATGGACATCGCGAAACAGACGACGAGCGGGTATTTGAGCATCAGCAGGTACGGCAGAAGCATTTTCCAGAGCATCATGCTGAACAGGAACCACAGGATCCAGTTGGGGTAAAAGTACGTGAAATCGAGCCGATCCAAGCCTTGCATGTAATAGTCGAACAGGGTATAGAGCGTCTCGAATATGAAATACGGTACGACCAGTCCCGACAGCAGGCCGACGTATTGTTTGGGGGATTGAATGCATTTGGCAAAATAACCGGCCGCAAAAATAAACAGCGGCATATGAAACGAGTAAATGAACTGATAAATCGCTCCCATTGCTGCTTCGCCGTTAAACGGCTCGATGAGATGCCCCACGACCACCAACAGGATCAGTATGAATTTGAGGTTATCGAAATAGGCGTCTCTCTCTTTCATCAGTAACCAGCTCCTTTGGCTTTTTGGTCCATCGAAGTTTCGTACTAGTATATCGGAGGAGTCTTGGCTATTTCCATGGATAAAACTGGGAGGCGTCATTTCCAGTTATCGGCCCCACCTTGAAAAAGCCACATCAAAACCGATAAGGTAAAGAGAAAGGTAACGCGGCCTAAGCGGCTAAAATCACGGACACTATGCCGCCTGCATCTGATAAAAACTGATTTTATCGATGGGTTGGCCGGACTCATGATACAATGTCATCAATATGGGAGACTTACTGGATTGGAGAAGATAAAATGAACATTCGTAAAGCGATCATACCGGCCGCTGGACTTGGTACGCGTTTCCTGCCAGCCACGAAAGCGATGCCGAAAGAGATGCTTCCCATTGTGGACAAGCCGACCATACAATACATCATCGAGGAAGCGGTCGCTTCCGGCATCGAGGACATTATCATTGTGACGGGTAAGGGGAAGCGGGCGATTGAGGATCATTTTGATTCTTCATTTGAGCTGGAACATAACCTAGCAGAGAAAGGGAAATGGAACCTCCTCGAAGAAGTGCGGAAGCCCTCCAACATGGCAGATATCCATTATATCCGTCAAAAGGAACCTAAGGGGCTGGGTCATGCCATTTGGTGCGCACGCAAGTTCATTGGAGATGAGCCTTTTGCGGTGTTGCTAGGCGATGACATTGTAGAGTCAGAGACTCCATGTCTCAAGCAGATGATGAAGGTATATGATGCCTACCAATCTGCCATTGTAGGCGTTCAGCCGGTATCCTGGGACGAAGTGGATCGTTACGGGATCGTAGATGGACTTCAGAAATCAGAACGAATCTATGAAACATCAAGATTGGTAGAGAAGCCCTCCCGTGCCGAGGCGCCTTCCAATCTGGCCATCATGGGCCGCTATATTTTGCCGCCGGAAATCTTCGATTTGCTGGAGAATCAGGAGGTTGGAAAGAACGGGGAGATCCAACTGACCGATGCGCTCTCCACCTTAGCTCATCGGCGCCCCATCTATGCGTATCATTTTGACGGGATGCGCCATGATGTCGGAGAAAAGCTGGGTTTTATTGAAACCAGTATTCATTATGCATTGCAGCGGGAAGATTTGAGAGAGGATTTACTTGCATATTTAAGCGGTGTTTTGGCTAAAGTTCGGTAAAAGCGATTTGTTACACATAAGAAAAAGGGGCAGTTGGGTAGAAGATTTCTACCACGAACTGCCTCCTTTTTAATTAGAATTGAAGATTAGCAAGTTGTTGAACATTGTCCTTCGCATTCGGATCAACTTGGGTTAGTTTCCCCATAAGGGCATCATCACTCAAGTTTTGTTTTTGCAATGCTGCCAGATACCAACGCACAATCTCCTGTTGGGTTGTCTGTGAGAGATCTTCTTGTATGCCGAGCTTAAGAGTTTCTGATGCTTGCTCTGGTTGATTCATCATGAAGTGCATTTTGCCTGTATGGAGGATCATGTCGGGTGTGTTTTCAAATGAGCGCCCTTGCAATTGACCTTCCGGTAATGTAGCCAAATGCTGAATACCTGTCTGAACCTTGGCAAATGCTTCAGTTGCTTGCTTGAAGTACTTGTCTTTCGTTGCTGCGTCTCCAGCCCCAAGTGCCTTCATCCCTAGATCATAACCTTTATTGATAATCTGTTCGGACCAGCTAATGTCCCATTTAAATTTATAGGCATTATTGATAAGTACTTCATAAGCTTGCTCCGGTTGCTGTTTCATTTCGTAACTTTCAATTAATCGACTAAGCATAGATTTGTTATATGGTTCAGCTTCTAACGCTTTATTTAGTAGATCAACAGATGCGCTATAAAAATTCTCATCTTGATTTTGCTTATATATAGTCTGATAGAGTGATGCGGTTAACAGTACTGAATCGGGATGGCTCGGGCGTATGCTCAGGTCTTTATCAAGGGGAGCCTTAATTTCCTCAAATGAAGAGCTGACCTGAACGATTCTGCCTGCTTCCATTCCAGAGTCGGCAGCTTGTACATACCGGATAGATGTAATCATGACAAGAATACCGCAAAGTCCGACGATTGCACTAAATGCACCTCTGGCAGTTGAATCTTTGAGGCTCCATTTTTTCACTGGCTTATTATCCATTACGGCTGCCATTCCGCCAAGTCCCAGAAATACTAGAATTCCCATGAACACATAACTCATGTTAAAGTCCAAAATACTATGAATCAAAATGGAAAGGACGATGATCAGATAAAGGAAGTGACTATTACGTTCGCCTTCATTTCCTTTGATATAACCGCGAATATACTTGTAGAAAATATACAGGATAAACGACATGAATATCACAAATCCGACAATTCCAACTTCGATCAAGTACTGCAAAAAGAAGTTATGCGCTTGACGGCTTGTATATGGGTTGTTCTGATATTGCTCATAGAGTGAAGCCCATGCTCCGCCTCCGGCTCCGATGATCGGATAGTCAGCCAGCACCTTCATGGCGTCTTTATAGAATGTAAAACGTTCCAGAACACTATGCTGATTAAAGTTAATATTTTCGAGTCGGACGCTGATGTTTTGCGGTAGTATATTTTTCAATCCGGTACCGATGAATAGGAAGATCAGCAAGCCTCCAATGGCAACGGAACCTAGTGGAATCCATAAGTTGGAGGTTTTTTTAACCGACCAATTGTCTAAAGAACGTTCAAGTTTGGGAGCAATAAAACTTTGTATAACCCATCCGAGAATTCCTACAATAGCGGAAACACCAAGCAAAATACCCCAGCCTTTAAGGGCACCAGTGCTGCTAAAGGCTTCATTTAACTTCAACCCTAACTCTGTTACTGGTTTGGAAATGATCAGTGAAGTCACGCCTGCTATACTGCAGTATAGGATCCACAATAATTGCTTAGCTGGCTTCAGGAATAGGAGTAACAAAACAAACACAACAGGTAACATCACCAGACCGCCCCGAGATAACGTCAAGAGCAGCGATACGATGATGGGTACCAACATGAAGCTATGAAAGGCTTGACCGTACCATTTTCGAGAAGTCGTAACGAAAAAGACTGCCGCGAAAAGGAATGCCATGAGAAAAGCGGCATAAGTATTCGCGTACTGGAACACCGAAGTCAGACGCAGACCGTTAGAGTCAGTCATGACGGCATGGGTATACGTGCCGTTTAAAACGGTATTGGAAAACCATTTCGCAATGGCGCCCGCTGTCTTGCCTTGGCCAAACCAGTTGAGTAAGCCGAATCCCACGATCAGATAAGAAACCGTCATAATCGTGATTTGAATCATTCGATTCCCCAAATTCTCGCGTAACACATATAATCCGATGATAAACATTATGGCGTAGATACAATTGATGATGACCATATTCATGGCAAGAACATGGGAGGCGGCGCTAATGAGTGAGAGTATGTAAGTTAGGGGGAGTAAAAGTACACCCACGGCCAGCCAATCTTTTTGATCTTTTAATTGGATGCTTTTATAAGAATGAGCAATCCAGAGAAATAGTAGTAGACAAGCCAAGATAGCTGCCCAGAAAATCGGTTTCTCAAATACTAACATTTGTCCGTTAAATAGAGCCGTCTGGAATGGCGTCCATGCTAGAAACAGAATTATTCCTGATATTAACACCCAAAACAAAACCGATCTCGTCTCACCTTTTCTCGACGTGGCGGCTTTTTTACCGTATACTGGATTCGACAACGTAATTAGCTCCTTTTCTTGTAGATACGACAATATTCTAGCATAATGAGAGGAATGGGGCTAGATTCCTGTTCTACGTATATTTGTTATCCGGTGGTGTTGTATATTAAAAGAGTAATATATCAATTTACATATAAGTTAGCAGTATTAACAAAGCCCCTTATAACTCGCTTGTTATCTCCTGGCTTTAGGCAAAGAGTGAAAAGGGCGCTTTTGAAGAAGGCTTATCCTCTAGAAAAGAGTCAAGATCAAAGTTACGGCAATAACCTGGAAAAGGGTGTTAATCTACTGGGCTATTCACGTGCGGAGATGGGGATTGGAGAATCATGTCGAATAGCTGCTAATAGTATGGATTCCGCGGGTATCCCTTTTGGAATTATTAATTTCAAGGGCACGAATAGTGCTAGAATGTCTGACCTTACATGGTTGTCGAAGGAAATTGGAGAACCTAAATACAACATTAACTTATTTCATGTTAATGCCGAACAAATGATGGAGGTCTACGCTCAATATGGAAATTCCTTGTTCCAAAATCGATATAATATCGGTTTTTGGCATTGGGAGTTACCGGATTTTCCAGATGAATGGCTAGAGGCTTTTGAACTTGTTGATGAAATCTGGGTTCCTTCTACATTTGTGGCAGATTCAATAGCTTTGAAAAGCCCAGTCCCTGTGGTGAAAATGCCGCACTCCATTCAGGTTGGTATAAATGAAGCTCGTAATAGGGAGTTCTTTGGTCTGCCCGATGGAGTCTTCCTGTTTTTATCTATGTATGATGTTAAGAGTTATCAAGAACGTAAAAACCCTAAGGCCGTGATAAAAGCGTTTAAAGCAGCCTTTGAGCCTGACGATCGATCAGTTGGATTGGTACTGAAAGTAAACTCATATAATAGCGGTAAAGCTGAACTGGACGAACTTTTGGAACTTACTAGTGATTATAAGAATATTTATTTGATTAAAGATACAATTAGCCGAAATGATATAAATGCCTTGCTTTCAGTTATAGACTGCTTTGTGTCTCTGCATCGAAGTGAAGGATTTGGCTTGGGGCTTGCAGAGGCCATGTATCTCGGGAAGCCGGTTATTGGGACAAATTGGTCTTCAAATATTGACTTTATGAATAGTACTAACTCGTGTTTAGTTAGATATAGCCTTATTAACGTCGGGAATGATCATGGTCCATATAAAGCCTATCAACATTGGGCGGATCCGGACATTGATCATGCAAGTGATTATATGAAACGCCTGGTTAATAACTCGGATTTCTATAACTCGGTTGCAAGTAAAGGGGAGGCTTTTATCAAAGAATATTATTCTCCGAAAGCTATTGGCTCATTAATACAAAAGAGACTTGAATATATTAACTTCTGGAAATTTGGGGGAGCGAAATGACAATAACCTGTGTAATTATGGCTGGTGGAAAAGGTGAAAGGTTTTGGCCAAAGAGTCGGACTAATTTGCCAAAGCAATTTTTAAATATATCAGGTAATAAATCGATGATTCAGCAATCTATACATAGATTAGAGAAACTCGTAGATATCAGCCAAATTTTCATTGTAACCAACGAGTTATACGCTGAACTTTTAAAGGCACAAATTCCGCATTTACCAAACAGCAATATCATTATTGAACCAGTGGGGCGAAATACAGCACCGTGTGTTGGGTTAGCTTCGATCGTCATTGAGGAAAAATTCCCTGACAGTACCATGGTTGTTATTCCATCCGACCATATTATCGAGAATGACGAAGGATTTATTAAAATTATCAAAACTGCTGTTGATGTTGCTCAAGAGGGGTCGAATCTTGTTACACTAGGTATTAAACCTACCTACCCAGAAACTGGATATGGTTATATTGAAAGTTCTGGTGAATCCACGCAATTAAATGATCTAGATATAATAAAAGTTAGTAAGTTTGTTGAGAAACCTGACACTGAGACAGCTCAATCTTATCTTAAGTCTGGAAATTATTATTGGAATAGCGGCATTTTTGTATGGAAAGTTAGCGTGATTCGGAATTATATTAAAGAACTGATGCCTGATATGCATGATGTTCTAGAGACCATGAAGGCTACTTTTGACTTTCCAGAGCGTGATGAAACTATCAAAAGCGAGTTTTCTAAAATGCCAGATCAATCTATTGATTACGGGATTATGGAGAAGGTTAGCAATATATACATGATCCCTTGTGTTTTTGGTTGGGATGATGTCGGAAGCTGGACAGCCCTTGAACGTATTAATGATCTTGATGAGGATGGTAATGTTATTAAAGGTAACATCCTGAATTTAGATACTAAGCGATGCATTATTGAAAGCAATGGGAAGTTAATTGCGACGCTTGGAATTGAGGACTTAATAATAGTAGATACAGAAGATGTAACTCTTATATGCACAAAGGATAAAGCTCAGGAGGTCAAGTTGCTACTAAAGGAACTAAGAAACCAAAAAAGGGAACAGTATCTCTAAACTAAATTGGAATATATTACTAAATGAACTTAAAAAGGAGAATTATTAAATCATGAATAAAAAAGCGCTAATTACAGGCATTACTGGACAAGACGGATCATATTTGGCTGAGCTTCTGCTCTCCAAGGGATATAAAGTTTATGGATTACGAAGAAGAACGAGCGTTCCAATTCTTGAAAACATTGAACATATCAAAAATGAAATCGAATTTATCGAAGGTGATTTGTTAGATCAGGGATCTCTTATTAATGCAGTGAAAAAATCTAATCCAGATGAAGTGTATAACTTAGCGGCGCAATCCTTTGTTGCAACCTCTTGGGATCAACCCGTACTCACGGGACAAGCAACCGGTATGGGAGTAACTAATATGTTAGAAGCAGTACGAATTGTAAAGCCAGAGGCTAGGTTTTATCAAGCTTCTAGCAGTGAAATGTTTGGTAAAGTAGTTGAAACCCCTCAAAAAGAAACAACTCCGTTCTACCCAAGAAGCCCATATGGTGTGGCGAAGGTATACGGCCATTGGATTACAGTGAATTATAGAGAAAGTTACAATATGTTTGCTTGTTCAGGTATTCTCTTTAATCATGAATCACCTCGTCGTGGTGTTGAATTTGTTACGCGGAAGGTTACAGACGCAGTGGCTAGAATTAAGTTGGGACTTCAAAGTGAGCTTCGTATGGGGAACCTAGATGCGAAAAGAGACTGGGGATTTGCTGGAGATTATGTTAAAGCAATGTGGCTGATGCTTCAACAGGAAACACCAGAAGATTACGTTATTTCAACAGGTGAAACACACACGGTTGAAGAATTAGTTGAGATTGCCTTTAGTCATGTCGGTCTTAACTGGAGAGATTATGTGGTTATTGACCAGAAGTTTGTGAGACCGGCTGAGGTTGATCTGCTATTAGGTGACTGTTCTAAAGCTAAGAGTAAGCTCGGATGGGAACTAGAAGTCGGTTTTGAACAGTTGGTGAAGATGATGGTGGATAGTGATCTTAACAGACTAAAATAAGCCTCAACTAAAGGTGGTTAAGCTATGAAAGCCTTGATTACAGGCGTTAACGGTTTTGTAGGTAGGCATTTGGAAGATTACCTGCTCTCCCAGCAGATTGAAGTTTGGGGGACCAGCCGAAGTGTTAATCACGAGCAAGATCATTTAAACAGGGTTCAGCTTGATTTTAATCAAGAGGAAGCCATTGTTCAATTGCTGAATACTATAAAACCTGATCTAATCTTCCATTTAGCAGCTCAAAGTTCGGTGGCAAAGTCCTGGGTACAAGTGTCCAGGACTTTGGATGCTAACGTTACCAATACTGCATTATTTTATGACGCCATCAAACAATCCGAAATATCCGATACAGTAAAAATTCTTTCTATTGGATCTTCAGAGGAATATGGGATTGTATCTAAGGAGAACATCCCAATTTCGGAAACAGACTCTCTTAATCCTACAAATCCTTATGGAATTTCAAAGGTTACTCAGTATATGCTGGCTAAATTTTATTCATCACTTGGTCTACATATTGTTCATGTAAGGCCATTTAATCATATCGGGCCAGGGCAGAAATTGGGATTTGTTGCTTCTGACTTCTCCTATCAAATTGCTAAGATAGAGTTAGGCTTAATAGATCCTGTTATAAAAGTTGGTAATCTGTCTGCGAAAAGGGATTTCCTTGATGTTAGAGATATCGTTAGGGCGTATGGACAAATAATAATGGAGGGGGTATCGGGAGAAGTTTATAATATATGCTCTGGAGAACCTATCGAGATATCTACTATACTTAGTACTTTAGTAAGTTTATCAAAATTAAGAATAGAAGTTATAACTGATCAAAGCTTGTTAAGAGATGTCGATATTCCTCTGTATGTAGGTTCAAACAGAAAAATTAAAAATATTATTGATTGGAAACAAGAAATTCCAATAGACAGAACCCTGCTTGAAGTTTTGAACTTTTGGCGCGGGAAAATACAAATCGTTGAATGAGAATTGTTGTCTCAAATTTAATTATTTTTATGAGATAAGTTTATAATAACAAAATTTAGGATGTTTTTTGTTTATAGATTGTTGGTTTAAAATATATATTTATATAGAGATGATTTTCACTTTAAAGTGAAATAAAAGTGCAAAATCGCTTTATTGTTATTAATTATTTTTAAGCAGAATGAAGGATAAGGTGAGTTTGCTATGTTTTATCGCTTGCAAGAGGTTTATCGTTATAGGCAAATGCTTAAGAGCATGGTACTTACTGATTTAAGAACAAGATATAAAGGATCAGTTCTTGGTTTTCTATGGACATTTATTAATCCATTATTGATGCTTGTTATTTATTCACTAGTATTTTCGTCTATAATGAGAATGAATATTGATAATTATCCTATGTTTCTTTTTGTAGCAATATTACCGTGGATATTTTTCTCTACTTCTCTTCAGAGTAGTGCAGCAGTTGTATTGAGAAACAATAGCTTAGTTAAAAAAATATATTTCCCTAGGGAGATTTTACCTATATCGGTAGTTATCGGGGGAGTTATTAACTACTTGTTTGGGTTAGTTATATTGATTCCGGCTTTATTAATATTTGGAGTGAAAATCAGCCATGCTATACTTCTATTCCCAATTGTACTAATTATACATGCATTTATCACTCTCGGTCTCTCATTTGTAGTTGCTTCTATAAATATTTTCTTTAGAGATTTAGAACATATCCTTTCATTCTTACTGCAATTCCTTTTTTACTTAACGCCGATTATTTTTAGCTTGGATTATATTCCTGAAAAGTTTCAATATTTGTTTAAATTAAACCCATTGTCTTACATTATTGAGGCTTATCGAGATATATTTTTTTACGGTGTCCTCCCACAAATGGATAAGCTTGGACTCTATGCTCTTGTCTCTATCCTTATATTAATTGGAGGTTGGTTTATATATCATATTTTACAACGTAAATTTGCTGAGGAAATATAACGCATATTAGGGTGTGATGAAATGGTCTCTATTAAAGTCAAGAATCTTTCAAAAGTCTTCATTTTAAATAAAAACAAGAGAACTACTTTAAAAGAAAAAATAATTATTCGAAAAACATCCTCAAAAGAAGAGTACTGGGCGTTAAAAAATGTGAATTGTCAAATTGATGCGGGGAAAACTGTAGGTATTATTGGACGTAATGGATCTGGCAAGAGTACTCTTCTAAAAATGATGACGAAAATTATGTATCCTACTAAAGGTAGTATTGAGGTAAATGGGAAAGTGTCAAGTTTGTTAGAATTAGGTGCAGGATTCCACCCGGACTTTACTGGAAGAGAAAATATTTATATGAATGCATCAATTCTAGGATTTACTAAACGAGAGATAGATAAGATGGTTGATGATATCATTATGTTTTCTGAACTTGAAGACTTTATCGACAATCCTTTACGTAGCTATTCTTCAGGTATGTATATGAGGTTGGCTTTTTCTGTAGCAATAACTGTAAATCCAGATATCTTATTAATTGATGAGATTCTTTCTGTCGGAGATACAGCGTTTCAAAGAAAATGTATAAATCGTCTTAAAGAGTTGAAAAAGCAAAATAAAACAATAGTAATTGTATCGCACGATAATACTACTCTTGAGAATATGTGTGATGAGGTAATCTGGTTGAAGTATGGTGAAGTTTATAAAATAGGACCGGCTAAAGAGGTTATTCGAGAATATTTAGACTATCTAGAAGGGGAAGAGGGGGATAAGCATAACAATCAGCAACTACGAGATAATAAATCTCTTGTTAATTCAAATTTAGTGCAGGAAAGTCCTAAGGGGCACGTATTGAGTGGAACATCTAGTAGATGGGGAAATGGTAAAGTTCGAATTAATGGTATTAATATATTCAATCACAATAATGAAGAAAGTTATTCATTTAAAAGTGGTGACCGTGTATTAATCAAAGTTGACTATGCTATGCATGAAATTGTTGAAGATATTGTTTTTGGTTTTATGTTAACTACTATTGATGGTATAAACTGCTATGGATCTAACACTCGAATTGATGATTTTAATGGGAAATTTAAGTCCAAAGGAACTATAATTTGTCAATTTGATCAACTCCCCTTGGTAGCTGGTAAATATATGCTTGACTTTGCATTTCATCAAATAGACGGTACAGCCTATGACTATTATTCTAGAGCTGTCTCAATACATGTGTCCTCATCAGTGTTAGATATAGGCATTGCTAAAATACCGCACCAATGGTTGATTGAGTAGAAGGGAAACGAGAATGAGAATTATTATGGACGGTATGCCATTGCTAGGAAGAAAGACCGGGATTGGATATTATGTTGAAAATTTATATAACAATCTAAGTAGATTTAATGAACTGAATTTGGAGTTATTATGTAATGGTATTGGATTTTCGAAAAGTATAGATGTGGATAACTACACATTAAGAAAAGCTCCTTTTCCATATGATTTATATCGTACTAAATCCAACAATAAATTACTATACAATACCTTCCAAATCGAAACATTTATTGGAAGGTTTGATGTTTTTCATGGAACTAATTATGTTCTGCTACCTACACGAAGAGCAAAGAAGGTAGTTACTATTCACGATCTTTCCTTTATAAAACACCCTGAATTTGTACCAAAATCTATTGTAGACCATCATACAGAGTGGTCAAAGTATGCTGCAAATGAAAGTGATCTAATTATTGTTGATTCATTCAGTACCGGAAAGGATCTTCAACAATATTTTGGGGTCAAGGAATCTAAAATTGTGTGCATCCATTTAGCTGCATCCCCTAATTACTGTTTAAGGAAACCTGAGAATGTAGAGTATATTAGAGGTGTATATGGTTTGCCATCTAAGTTTATTTTGTTTGTCGGGACTATTGAAATGAGGAAAAATGTAATAAATATGATAAAGGCTTATGCGGAAGCAAGGAACAAATATCAAATTGAACATAAACTTGTTTTGATTGGTGGGAAAGGGCTTGGTTATGATGAAGTACTTCATACAGTCACACAACTGAAATTAGAAAATTATGTTCTTTTTCCTGGATATATAAAAGAAAACGATCTCCCAAAGATATACAATCTGGCTTCGCTATTTATATATATATCTATCTATGAAGGCTTTGGCCTTCCAGTGCTAGAGGCAATGCAGTCAGGTATTCCAGTCATAACGTCGAATTGCTCTTCTTTACCTGAGGTTGTAGAACAAGCGGGCATTCAAACGGACCCTTATGATGTTAATGAGATTGCCTTAGAAATTGCAAGAGTAATACAGGACGAAGAAATTCGAAGTGATTTAATTGCCAAAGGCTTAAAGCAGGCTGCAAAGTTTTCATGGGAAAGTACTGCTTCGAAAACTTACGAGGTATATAAGGGATTATAGGAGGTATAAATGTGGATAAGAAAATGCGGCCGCTGCGTTCACAAGATATTATAAATAGTATCAATCACTTTTTGGAGTTACCGTCTCTCGAAAATATTGATATTAAAGAAATCACCGAGGTTGGAAAGGGAATAGTCAATGAACAGAGAATGGAATTGTCTCGTCTACGAGAAGATATCAAACTTCCGATAAAGGAGATTTATTTTCTTGAGGAACTCTTACAATATGATGATGAGGAATTTATCCGGGTTTGTTATCATGCCTTGCTAAGGAGAAATCCCGATAGTCAAGGGTTTAACAATTTTCTGGCTTTGTTGCGTAACGGTACTTTATCTAAAGTTCAAATACTTGGCCGTCTGAAGAAATCAAAAGAGGCACAAAGATTTAATGTGCAAATTATTGGTTTGAAAAAAAAGTACGCATACAGCAGGATAACAAACTTACCGTTTTTTGGGTACGGTTTGAAAGTCATTGCTTCAATGATTAAACTCCCTCGGATCGTTAAACACCTTCAGCAAATTGAAGCCTATACAAATGCCAGATTCACTATACGTGATAAAATAAATGATAATAATGTTGAGGCAGTTGAGAGTTTACTATCAAAACAAAACAACATTATTGATCAATATAGGTTGGAGATACATAGGCTCCAATCCAAAGTCGAGATTTTAGAATCGATGGTGGCGAATGTAGAATCAAAGGTAACGAATATAGAATCACATAACAAGGAGACAACATTGAAGAGTCAGGTATTAGATAATAGAACCAAAGTGTTGTGGGAAAATTATGTCGATAATGATAATAGTCTTTTTGATTCTATGTATCTAGCATTTGAAGATAGATATAGGGGGACGCGTTCAAACATTAAGATGCGCCAAGAATATTATATTCCCCATGTAGACAAAGTTTTTAAAAAAATGTCGAATTGTAAGTTATTAGACCTCGGCTGTGGACGTGGAGAATGGCTAGAACTTCTTAAAGAAAAAGGGTATGCTGCCGAGGGCACTGACCTTAATGAAGATATGGTGAATTATTGTACGGAATTGGGGATTAAAGTGGAGTATATGGATATATTATCATATCTATTTAAACAGAATGCTGAGTCGGCGGGAGTTATTACCGGATTCCATATAATTGAGCATATTCCCCTAAACATAACTATAAAAGTATTAGAAGAATGTATGCGAATACTTAAGCCGGGCGGGATGATTATATTTGAAACTCCAAATCCAGAGAATATTATGGTTGGGTCATATAGTTTCTTTTATGATCCAACCCATCAGAAGCCACTTGTACCCGACACCATAGAGTTTATTGCCCAACAGAAAGGGTTTATCAATACCGAAATACACCGTTTACATAAACGGAATGATCCAGATTATGTGAATCATCGTGATATCGACGAAGTGCTTTATAAAATTAGTATGGAACAGGATTATTCTTTGATCGCTTATAAACCGTGACTTATCAGGAGGTAAGAATGAAGAAGGCTTTAGTTATGAACTTTTTCCCGGCATTTAATCCATCTACTAGTGGGGGAGAGTTGAGATATTATAATTTTTATAAAGAATTAAGCAGAACTATTGATGTAACTTTGTTATCTCCAACATATTCTCACCATGAATTAGAGGTAATTTGCCATAATGATCATTTTCGAGAATATCGAGTTCCTAAACAAAGTATTCATGATACGCTACACTTTAATTTAGATAAAGAGGATGTTGGCACAGAGATTTCAGCACTTGTCTGTGCACTAAGCGCAGAGCAATACAACAATTATCATGAGAAGTATCTAGAGTTGTACGAATATTGTGATTTCATTATCCATGATTCCCCATATATGCTAAATTACGACGTTTTTTTTGGAATAGATAAAAAGCCTAGAATCTACAATAGTTATAATCATGAGACAGAACTAGTCCGGCAAACTTGGAAAGGGAAAAATGCTAGTAAATATGTTGAATATATTGATAATTTAGAGCGTAAATTAGCACAAAAATCAGATGTTGTATTTGTGATATCGGAAGAAGAAAAAATAAGCTTTTTGAATAATTACAATCTAGAATTGCGGAAAATATTTCTAGCTCCTAACGGAATTGAACCAAATGATTGGAAGGACATTACTCGTACTGTCGAAAAGGGTAGACTAACAGCATTTTTTATAGGAAGTGCACATCCTCCAAATGTGGAGGCAGTTGACTTCATTCTCACTACTTTGGCTCCTAGTTGTCCCGATATAGAATTTCTAGTAGCCGGCGCATGTTGTAACAATTTCACGAATGTAACTCAAGCTAATGTGAAATTATTAGGATTGATAGATGATGAGAAAAAAAATCAACTGTTCTCTAATTCAAGTATAGCAATTAACCCCATGTTTTCAGGGGCTGGAACTAACTTGAAAATAATAGAATATCTTGCTGCTGGTATACCAACCGTATCTACGGAGTTTGGAGCTAGAGGCTTAAATTTAACTGATGAATTGAACTACTTTAGGGCGACAAAAGATAATTTTTCAGATGTTTTAAACACTCTCTCAAAAGAGAGGGATGATAAGATAGAAAGTATTGGGCTAAACGGTCAATGTTATATCTTAGAAAATTTCTCTTGGGAAAAGATTGTAGGTAAGGTTGGTTTAAGGCTTTCGGAATTATTACAAAGTAATTTAAAGAAAAAACCTAGCATTCTATTACTAAATGATTTTGAAGTTTCAAATCCTACATCTGGTGGAGAAATTAGAATTAATAAGCTATACTCAGCCGTTTCAAAATATTATCAAGTTAATATGTTGTGTCTAAATGATAATAAAGGAATAGTGAGAGAAGATATAACTGATAGTTTTTCGCAGATTTCAGTCTCAAAAACATCTGAGCATGTAGAGGAAGAGATTAATGTTAATAGTTTATACTGGATTAGTGCTTCGGATATTGTGACTTCTTATATGGTTGAAAAGAATGAACTCTTGAAAAAAATTTACAAATTAATGTATTCAACAGCAGACCTAATTATTTTAGTACATCCTTACATGGTAATGCTTACTAACTTTGCAGAGGATGATAAACCTTTTGTTTATGAGAGCCTAAATTCGGAAATTACTTTAAAAAGAGAAGTGCTAGTAGGACACCCTCGATTTAAAGAACTAAATGACCAAGTGTTCAAGATTGAACACTTAGCTTGTCAAAAAAGTGAATTTATTGTAAGCGTTTCTGATACAGATCATGATAGTTTAAGGGAGTTAATTGGGGATAAAAATACTGAAATTGAAACTGTTAAAAATGGAGTAGAAGTAACTAAAAAAATCAACAACACTCAAAATTTAAAAGCTGTATTCAATGGATTTCCGGTGGTTGTTTTTGTCGGAAGTGGACATCCTCCCAACATAAAGGCTGCTAGGTTTATTATAGAGGAATTAGCGCCACATATAGCTGCATACTTTGTCATAATAGGAACGGTATGTGATGCACTTATAGGTGATTATCCGGATAATGTCATCCTTTTTGGTAGATTAAATGATGTTCACAAGGAATTTATTATGCAAATGGCTGATGTGGCTGTTAATCCTATGTCTGGTGGATCAGGTTCTAATTTAAAGTTGGCAGATTATATGGAACACTCATTACCAACCCTCACTACTAATATAGGTAAACGGGGATATGATATTGAGGATAATGTCCATGCTGTAATTAGCGAATTGACGGATTTTCAAATGAATCTAAAGAAGTTACTTTCTGATTCAAAACAACAAGAATTAATAGGAAGGAAAGCAAGGCTATACGTTAAAAACCATCTTTCGTGGGAAGTATTGGCTAGAAGATATAAAAACCTGATTATGGAAAAGGTTTTTGAAAGGAAAAAGAAAAAGTTGCTTGTATTAACATACAGGTACACTGAGCCTCCGCTTGGAGGAGCTGAGACTTATCTTCTAAACATTATCAAGAAAATAGATGACATAGAGGATTTCTCTATAGATGTTGCTACATTAGACATTGAATATATATATAATAAATTTCATTTTTCCAATGAGTATACCTATGATGATGATTTTAATAATAAATCTTATAAGGATACTCATATCTATAAGTTTCCGGTTTATAACTTGGATGACAAAATAGCGTATGATAATAGCAAACTGTTATTTAATCAATGGGTTCATGAATCTATAAGATTCTCGTTGAATTTTATTCATAAGTATGAGTTTCCAATTTTGCTTGGAGGCTGGTTTTACCCTGAACATAGCGGAAAATATTCATCAATCTGGTCATCAAATCACGCCTATATTTACACAAAAAACGTTCAAACTCTAACTTTCATTGGGAGTGTTCCAGAAAAGAAGGAGGTGTTATTCAAGAACAATAACAAAATATTAAGGAAAGAAAAACTTAATGGTAGTTTTGAGATTGTTATTAAACCCAATGGGGCTGAAATCATTGAGTTGGAAATGGATCCATATTACTTAGAGGGTTCAGACCCACGTTGTCTTGGAATAAGAATAGAATCAATATTAATTGAAGTAAACAATAAGTCGAAAGAGTTGCAATTAGATTATAGTTATAAAGATTATCTTAAACAACATTATTATGAGGAATATATTGAAGGACTTATTACTCAAGCAAAAACTAGGGATCCTCATTGGGATGAGTTATTTCAAAGGACTCGCGGACCGCTTTCGAATGAGATGGACAAATGGTTAGAGGTACATATTAAGGAGGTAGACATTGTTCTTGGACATAGCGTTCCCTTTAATACGACAATTAAAGCTGTTGAACTTTCAAAAAAACATAATAAACCAGTAGTTGTACTTCCTCATTACCACATAGATGATGAGTTCTATCATTGGAACTCATATTACAATGCTTTATTAGAAGCTAATAAAGTCATTGCAGCTCCAGAACTGTCAGTCCCTCTTTTCTATAATAAAATAGGAGCGAATACTATATGTCTTCCAGGTGGAGCAATAAGTAAGGATGAGTATCAGAATATAGATGATACATTGTTCAGAAAAAGGTTTGATTTAGAACTTCCATTCATATTGGTTCTAGGTAGAAAAGCTCGTTCCAAAAATTATAGCTGGGTTATAGATGCTGTTGAGAAAATAAACCGTGATTTTAAAAAATGCAACCTAGTTATTGTGGGAAAAGATGAAGATGGTGATCCCATAGAAAACGAAAATGTATTCTATTTTGGAGAGCTGACACGTGAAGAAGTATTGGGGGCACTTAAAAAGTGTTCAATGCTTGTCACAATGAGTAGTAGTGAGAGTTTTGGGATAGTCATTTTGGAAGCGTGGATGCAAAAAAAACCGGTTATAGTGAATGAGGATTGTCCTGCTTTTGTTGAGCTTGTCCAAAACGGCTTCAATGGTATTACGAGTAGAAAAGAGAAACTCCATGAGGATATTCAATACTTATTGAACAATCCGGCTGCTGGAGAAAAAATGGGAGAACAGGGGTACTCGCTCTTATCAGATAAATACACATGGGAGTCTGTTGGTAAGGAAATAAATAACATTTTGAAAAGCTTGGCACATCAAAATTAAGTCTATAATTTCCCTTAAAAAATTTTATGTTTAAATTTTTTTTAGACGGAAGAAGGTGCCGCGAATGAAAGGAATTATTTTAGCAGGCGGAACAGGCTCACGCCTCTATCCCTTAACCAAAGTCACCAATAAACACCTTCTGCCAGTTGGCGCATATCCAATGATCTTCTACCCTGTGTATAAACTCCGTCAAGCTGGCCTTACAGACATACTCATTGTGACGGGGAAGGACCACATGGGGGATGTAGTAAACCTATTAGGTAGCGGTAGCGAAATGGGGGTTTCCTTCACATATAAAGTGCAGGATGAAGCAGGAGGCATTGCTCAAGCGTTGAACCTTGCAGAGCAATTTGCAAATGGCGAATCAGTGGCGGTCATCCTCGGCGATAACGTGTTTGAGGATGATATCTCCACGTATGTGGCTAACTTTCAAAGCCAAATGTCCGGTGCCAAGATCCTAATTAAGGAAGTTCCTGATCCTAACCGTTTTGGTGTTCCGGAAATCCAAGGCAGCCAAATCATTTCCATTGAAGAAAAACCGGAACAGCCTAAGTCCAATTATGCTGTCACGGGAATATATATGTATGATGATAGGGTTTTTGATATTATTAAGACGTTGAAACCATCAGCTCGTGGCGAATTGGAAATCACAGACGTCAACAATGCATATATTGAACGAGAAGAGCTTACCTTTGATACGCTTCAAGGCTGGTGGACGGATGCGGGAACGCATGCGTCGCTCGCTCGGGCCAATGAGTTGGCTAGAGATGTTCGATTCGGTGATGATTTCGGAAAACTTAAACTGTAGTTAGGGAGGAATTGAAAGATGAACGTAACTCCTTTAAAACTCACAGACGCCTTTGTACTTGAACCGGTGGTCCACGGCGATCACCGGGGTTTTTTTATGGAGAGTTACAACAATTCACTTTTTAAACAACATGGCATTGCCTATAACTTCATCCAAGACAACCAATCTTTATCCGCAGAAGCTGGTGTTTTGCGTGGTCTTCATTATCAGCTCAACCCTAAGGCTCAAACCAAACTCATACGTGTCCTAACAGGTGCAATTTACGATGTGATCGTAGATATTAGAAAAAGCTCTCCTACCTTTGGTCAGTGGATTGGTGTCATCTTGAGCGAGCATAACCATCGTCAGCTGCTTGTTCCTAAGGGCTTCGCACATGGTTTTTGTACGCTGGTGCCGAGCACCCAGGTTCTTTATAAAGTCGATGAATATTATTCCCCTGAGAATGACCGCGGCATATTATGGAATGATCCAGCTTTGGGGATTGATTGGCCAATGTCGAATCCGATACTATCGGATAAAGACCAGCGGCACCCACTGCTGAAAGACGCAGAGATCAATTTTGACTAGGGGGCAGTTCGGATGAAACTTCTTGTTACCGGCGGTGCCGGTTTTATCGGCAGTAACTTCATTTTGTATATGATGCAGCAGTATCCCGATTACCAGATCGTGAATATGGATGCACTTACGTATGCAGGCAACCTTGAAAATTTAAAATCCGTACAATACCACCCAAACTACTCGTTCGTGAAAGCAGATATTGCTGACAAACCATCAGTAGATGCGATTTTTCAACAAGGCATCGATGTGGTGGTTAATTTCGCAGCAGAATCACACGTAGATCGCAGCATCTTGGAACCGGAAATCTTTGTGAACACCAATGTGCTGGGTACACAAGTCCTTCTGGATGCAGCCAAAAAATATGGCGTGACCAAATTTGTTCAAGTATCCACGGATGAAGTATATGGGTCCTTGGGCGAAACCGGTTTGTTCTCTGAAACCACGCCACTTGCTCCTAACAGTCCTTATTCAGCCAGCAAGGCAGGTGGGGATCTGCTTGTAAGGGCTTATCATGAGACCTTTGGTCTTCCAGTTAACATCACTCGCTGCTCGAATAACTATGGTCCATATCAATTCCCTGAGAAGCTGATCCCTCTTATTATCTCTCGTTCCCTAAATGATGAATCTCTACCTATATACGGTGACGGCCTGAATATCCGCGATTGGCTGTATGTTGAGGATCATTGTAGTGCGATCGATCTGGTTATTCATCAAGGGAAGTTGGGCGAGGTTTATAATATCGGGGGGAACAATGAGCGGACCAATCTGCATATCGTAAAAACGATTTTGGAAGAGCTCGGGAAGCCGGAATCATTGATCACTTATGTAGCAGACCGTCCAGGCCATGACCGACGTTATGGCATTGATCCTACAAAAATAATGAATGAGCTGGGCTGGAAGCCAAAGCACAACTTCGAGACAGGCATTAAGGAAACGATTCAGTGGTATTTGAGCAACAATGAGTGGTGGACGAGAATTCAATCCGGCGCATATCGTGATTATTTGACCCAGCAGTATGGCAGCCGTTTGGGTGGGAACGGATGAAGGTATTAATCACAGGAGCACATGGTCAGCTAGGGCAGGATATTGCACGGATATTTAACCTAGCTGGTCATGAAGTTTTTAGCTGCGGTAGAAAAGAACTAAACATAACGGACCTAGATCAATGCCTCCAAGTAAGTTCAACTCGCCGACCCGACTGGATCATTCATTGTGCCGCTTATACGGCAGTAGATGCTGCAGAGACGGATGTGGAAGCTGCTTATGTCGTGAATGCAATAGGTACTAGAAACATGGCTCTCGCTGCCGAAAAAATCGATGCCAAGATCGTATTTATTAGCACGGATTACGTTTTTAGTGGTACAACCGAGAGGCCTTATATAGAGCATGATTTCCCCCACCCGCAAAGCGTTTATGGAAAATCGAAGCTTGCTGGGGAGCAAATGGTTCAGAGTTTTTGCTCTCGTTGGTTTATTGTACGAACATCGTGGCTGTTCGGCCTGCATGGGAATAACTTTGTGAAAACGATGCTCCGTCTAGGTCAGGAAAAACCGTTATTAAGGGTGGTTAACGATCAAAAGGGTTCCCCCACCTACACAGTAGATCTGGCACAATTTTTGTTAAACCTCATCTCCACTGAAAAATACGGTATATATCATGCCTCCAACAGTGGTTCTTGTACTTGGTATGAGTTTACTAGCGCCATTTTTGAAGAGGCTCGTGAACAATTGGGACTTACCATAACAGCTGAATTGCAGCCTTGCACTACTGAAGAGTTTCCCAGACCCGCTCCACGTCCGGCCAATTCAACGATGGATCACCTGGCTATCCGTCTAAACCAATTTGAGGATTTGCCACATTGGCGTGAAGGGCTGAAGCAGTTTATGCTGGATATGAAGCAGCGCCCTGAACTATACTTAAAGTGAATACAGCGATGTTAGAGACCTGATCTGTATGATCAGGTTTTTTTATTAACCTCTTCCCTAAAACCACTTGTAGATCTAATGAATTACAAAAGTATGAAGCCAATGTATTTTTTCCGGAGGTTCCCGTATGAAAAAAGTGCAAGTATTGTTATCCGCCTATAACGGCGAACAATATATATCCGAGCAAATCCAGAGTATTCTTAATCAGACGTATGCTACTGTCTCCATCCTGATAAGAGACGATGGGTCGACTGATAAAACGATGGAGCTTCTCGACCAATGGGTGACAACACATCCAGACAAGATCAAGCTCATAAAAGGATCAAATGTTGGCGTTGTGTCCAGCTTCTTTGAATTGCTGCGTGCTGCAGACGCCGAAGTTGATTACTACTGTTTTTGTGACCAGGATGATGTGTGGCTTGATCATAAGGTAGAGCATGCTATAGCACGTTTGAATTCATCTATATATACAGAAGTACCGGCGATGGTATTTACATCGACCTACCTTGCGGATGACGAGTTAAACCGGAAAGGTGCATGGCCTAAACCTCCTGCTCAGGAGCCTTCTTTCTTCAATGCGTTATACGAGAATATTGCCATTGGCGCAACGATTACGATGAATCGATCAACAAGAAACCTGTTTATAAATAGTAAATCGGTGGACAGCCAAAAGGTTCTTATGCACGATTGGTGGTTCTACCTGCTCGTATCCGCATTTGGAACCGTAATCTACGATAACACGCCGTCCATGTTATACCGTCAGCACAATAATAATGTGGTAGGAGGCAGTAACTCCATCGTGGGTAAGTTGAAGAGCAAATGGGCCAGTTTTAAGAGGCATACAGGCAAAGACTTGCTGCATAAACAAGCGAGCGAGTTTCATCGAATCTATGGATCGCGATTGACTGGAGAACTGAAAGAACAGCTGGAGTTATTTCTCGCATCTCGCACAAAATTCATCGATAGATTACATTATGCGCGCAAGAGCAAATTGTACAGACAATCCAAGGCAGAGAGTTTGTTGTTCAAGTTTTTTATTTTGATCGGGTTTATATGAGAGTTGAATGGAAGAGGACAGAGCAAACTTATTCCTTGATATTCCTTATTTCCCCGCGAACTATGCTATAATGTCGATAGATTACTATATTTGTCAGGAGACGTTATGCAATGGATTTAAGCATTTTAATCGTGAACTACAATACCTGTCAGCTGACGGTGGACTGTTTGCGATCCGTGTTTGCATCAGAGACGGAATATACATACGAAATCATTTTGATTGATAACAACTCGAAGGACGAGTCGGTTCAGACCATCCGAGAGTTATTCCCGCAGGTCAAGCTGATCGAGAACACGGAGAATACCGGCTTTGCCAAAGCGAACAATCAGGGGATGGAAATGGCGCAAGGTCGCTATATGCTGCTGCTGAATTCCGACACGATTATCCAGCAGGATACGATCCAGACGATGGTCGCTTTTATGGACTACAATCCGATCGTTGGGGTCTCTGGATGTAAAATCGTCCTCCCGGACGGTTCGCTGGATAAGGCCTGCAAAAGAGGGTTCCCGACGCCTTCGGCTTCCTTTTACTATGCCTTCGGGCTCAGCAAGCTGTTCCCGAACAAGCCGGAGTTTAACCAGTATCAATTGGGGTATTTGAATCCGGACGTCGAGTATCCGGTGGATTGTTTGGTTGGTGCGTTCATGCTGGTACGTCGCGAGACGATTGAGCAGGTAGGCGGGCTGGATGAGACGTTTTTTATGTACGGGGAAGATATTGACTGGTGTTACCGCATCAAGCAGGCGGGATGGGGCATTCACTATTATCCTCGGACCACGATTATCCATTATAAAGGCGGCAGCGCCCGGCGCAGGCCGTTCAAGATTATTTATGAGTTCCATCGCGCGATGATTCTTTTTCATCGGAAGCATTACCGGCAGAAATACAACATATTCGTTAATGGAGCCGTCTATGCAGGCGTGGGTTTAAAATTGCTCCTATCCTTGCTTATGAACCGGCTTAAGCCTATTCGTCCAGCAACGATAACGCAATCTTCAGGTGGAGTGGAGGTGAAATCATGATTCGCCAAAATCAGGGGTTTTTGACCAAATTGTATATGATTACCGATTTTGCTTTTATCCAACTGGCATTCTTGTTTGCATGGTGGATCAAGTTTGAGAGCGGTTGGTTTCCGTACGAAGAACCGCTCCCTCTTGAAACCTATACTTTGTGGAGTCTAGTTTATGGTGCAGTAGCCTTGGCTGTCGGCATCATGATTTCCTTATACTCACCGAAGCGGAAAAAGCGCTTTGCCGACGAGTTCATGAAGATCTTTCAGATGCATTTCATCGGGATGTTCGTCCTCCTCAGTTTAATGTTCTTCGTGAAGGAAGTGAATATCTCCCGTTGGTATCTCGCCATCTACATGATTCTCAATGTTGCTTTCATCATCCTATACCGTTATTTCCTCAAGAAATCCCTCAAGCATTTTCGGGAAAAAGGCTACAACCGCCAATTTGTGCTCATCGTGGGTGCAGGGTCGTTAGGCAAGCGCTTCTTCAAAAATCTGAAGCAATACCCGGAGCTTGGTTATGAAGTCATCGGTTTCCTGGATGATTACCAGCAGTGGGACGACATCGAGGCGAGACGGCTTAAACCCATTCTGGGGTCCGTCGGTGATCTACATAAGGTGTTAAACGAAAAGCTTGTCGACGAGGTCGTACTAGCCCTTCCGCTAAATGCGCACCACAAATATCCTGAAATCATTGCCGCGTGTGAAAAGGCCGGTGTCCGAACGCTGATCATCCCGGACTTTTTCGATTACCTCCCGGCAAGGCCAGTGTTTGATAATTTTGCTGGTATGCCGATGATCAACGTGCGCGATATTCCGCTGGATCTAGCGGCAAACCGACTGTTTAAGCGAGCATTCGATATTGTATTCTCCTTAGTAGCGATTATCCTGACCCTGCCGGTGATGATCGGGATTTACCTGGGTATTCGTTTGACTTCTCGGGGCCCTGTCATTTTCAAACAGGAGCGGGTTGGGCTGAATCGCCGGAACTTTTATATGTATAAATTCCGCTCCATGAAGCCGCTGCCGGAGGGGGCACCGGATACAGGCTGGACGGTGGAGAATGATCCACGCCGCACCAAGTTCGGCTCTTTTCTTCGGAAGACCAGTCTGGATGAGCTGCCACAATTCTTCAATGTCCTGTTCGGTCATATGAGTGTGGTGGGCCCTAGGCCCGAACGTCCTTATTATGTCGAACAGTTCAAAGAGGAGATCCCGAAGTACATGGTGAAACACCACGTACGCCCGGGCATCACGGGATGGGCGCAGAGCAATGGTCTGCGCGGAGACACTTCGATTGAGGAACGGATCAAGCACGATATTTTTTACATCGAGAATTGGTCCATTCTATTTGATATCAAAATCATTCTGCGCACGATCCGCAACGGATTTAAGAACGCATACTGATTTTAATGAATGTAGACGTCATTTGGCAGCCGCCAAGTGGCGTTTTTTGTTTGGCCGACCCTTCAACCGGGTATTTACCTAGCAACAGCGATGAACGAAACAAAGGGTGGGGATACCATGAAACGGATCGCAGCTGTCCTTCTATTATGTTCCGCCATTATAATACTGCTTCTGAATCATCTGGAGTTAGAAGAGGAAGCGCCGCAAGGATTCACGGCCTATCGGCTGATCGCCCATGCCATGGGGAGCATAGGGGAACAGTCCTACACGAACGCCTATGAAGCCATGGTCATTAACTACGAGAAAGGCACCCGGGTATTCGAGATTGGTTTGATGCTGACGGAGGATCGCAAAGTCGTGGCCAGGCACGAGTGGACGGAGAGCATGACACAGCAGCTGGGTCAGAAGGAGAAACTCCCCGATGATAAGCAGGCAGCGCGCCTGAGCCATGAAGAATTCATTAATACGCCGATTTTGGAGTTATACCAGCCGATGGATATTGAGGGGATCATGGATATGATGGAGCGTCATCCCGATATCTACATCGTGACGGATACGAAGGAGCAGGAGGATCAGGATATTCGGCACCTGTTCACGGAGATTGTAAGTGCTGCTAATGAGCGAGACCCGGAACTACTGGATCGGGTAGTCGTCCAAATTTATAATGAGCCGATGCTTGATATGGTTCAGGACATCTACCCGTTTCAATCGATTATATATACGCTGTATGCCACGCAGGACTCACCTGCTGAGATCACCGCCTTCGTACAGGAGAACCACATTGACGCGGTTACCATGCCGGAGTACAAGGTCAGCCCGAATTTCGTAGCGAAGCTGAAGGAAGCGGGTGCTGTGACTTATGTCCACACCATCAATGACACCACGACCGTGAACAATTATGAAAAATGGGGCGTGTACGGCGTTTACTCGGACCTGCTGACAGAGCCGGAGCTGGAGCAGAACAGCTTGAGATATACTATTAAAAAGTGACTGCCATAGAGGGCGCTTTTCATGGTTTGCCCCCCATGTTGTATCGCCCGTCAATTGAAAAGGCTAATTTCATATACAGTGATGCCGAACATCGAAGTCCGTTGTCTCCCAAAGAGACGCGGGCTTTTTCTTGATATCAGAAGATATAAATTCGAAGCATGGACTACTTGATATCACAAAAAACCACCATCTATATGTCCGGGATTGTGCGTCATGCGGTCCGGGATTATACGTCGATAGACGTTTTTCTTAGCGAAGTATCAGCCCCAATCCCTTTCCAGCGGCCCGGTTCGGATATCGACTGAACGGATAAATGACAATTACCAAAAAAATGTTCGTATTTTATGCGAACATAAATTGACTTGCTTACCGTGCTAGCATAGACTTATTTTAGTATAATAGTAACCCGTGAACGTGGAGGAATGACGCTTGAAAGAGATGATACAATCCTGGAGGCATGTGTTTAAGCTGGACCCCGACAAGGAGATCGATGACGAAACCCTTGATGCGGTATGTTTGTCAGGAACCGATGCCATTATGGTCGGAGGCTCAACCGGAGTCACTTATGAAAATACCGTGGATCTGCTGTCCCGAGTTCGGCGTTACGAGCTGCCTTGCGTGCAGGAGGTATCCGATCTGGAAGCCGTTGTACCCGGATTTGATCTATATATGGTCCCGATGGTTTTGAATACGCAGGATCCGACCTGGATTATGGGCCGGCATCGCGAAGGAATCGAACGCTACGGGTACATGATCCCGTGGGATCTGGTTGTGACCGAGGGGTATATCGTGTTGAACGAGAATGCCGCGGTGGCGAAGCTGACTGGAGCTGAGACTTCAATTGAAGCGAGCGCTGCCGCCGCTTATGCCCAGATTGCGGACAAGCTGATGAATCTGCCGATTGTGTATTTGGAATACAGCGGCGTTTATGGGGATATGGAGACCGTCCGTACGGTTCGAAGATCGCTGGATAACGCCCGTTTGTTCTATGGTGGCGGAATTACCACCTTCCAGCAGGCGCTGGAGGCTGCAGCTATCGCTGATACGATCGTTGTTGGAAACGTTGTGTATGATCATCTGGAGCAGGCGCTAGAAACGGTCAAGGCCGTGAAGGGCTGACTTGTCTCTGTTATAAGATATTAATAAGATCTGCCCAAAAATATAGAGGCGCGTTAAGCCAGTTCAGGCTCTATAATAGTGTGTTTTCTCCATCCGCCTTGTGACGGTTAAGTATACATTTATATAATATTTAATTTTATATTCCATTTAACCAAGCTAGCAGAACGCACCGTGTCTTAGACAGACAGTATTCAATATTCATATTCATTCACTTTGAATTTCATCTATCTGCCAGACCCTACTTCATTTTTTTCGCTTGTCATCTTTAACCAAGTTTCTCCCTTACCAAATCTACACTTATTAGGAGGCAATACTATGCATTCCATTGATATACACGACGCCGTCAGACGGCTGAATCCGCAGCAGCGCCAAGCCGTTGAAGCAACCGACGGACCGCTGCTCATTATGGCAGGTGCCGGCTCCGGTAAGACGCGGGTACTGACACACCGAATCGCATACCTGATCGCCACGCGCAAAGCTGCACCTTGGAGCATCCTGGCGATTACGTTTACGAATAAAGCAGCCCGTGAGATGCAGGAGCGGGTATCCAAACTGGTCGGCCGGGAAGGCCAGGACATCTGGGTCTCGACGTTCCACTCGATGTGCGTGCGGATTTTGCGTAGAGACATTGAACGGATTGGCTTTACATCGAATTTCAGTATTCTAGACTCGACGGATCAGCTGTCCGTTATTCGGAACGTGATGAAGCAGCACAACATTGATCCGAAGAAATTCGAGCCGAAGGCAATTCAAGCGGCCATGAGCGCGGCCAAGAATGAGCTGATCTCCCCGCAGCAGTATGAACAGAAGGCCGGAGACTATTTTGAAACCCTTGTTGCCAAGGTATATACGGAATATCAGAAGCGCTTAAAGAGCAACAACTCGCTCGATTTTGACGATCTGATCATGACCACGATCCAGCTGTTTAAGGAAGTGCCGGAGGTCCTCGACTTCTACCAGCGGAAGTTCCAGTACATTCACGTGGATGAGTATCAGGATACCAACCGGGCGCAGTACATGCTTTGCCGCATGTTGGCAGACAGCCATCACCGCATCTGCGTTGTCGGGGACAGCGATCAGTCGATCTACCGCTGGCGTGGCGCGGATATCACGAACATCCTGAATTTTGAGCAGGATTATCCCGAGGCGCGGACGATTCTGCTGGAGCAGAATTACCGTTCTACAGCGAATATTTTGAATGCTGCCAACAATGTGATCGGCCTGAACACAGGCCGCAAACCGAAGAATCTGTGGACCGAGCAGGGTGAAGGACCGAAGATCAAGGTGTTCCGCGGGGATACGGAGCATGATGAGGGGTATTTTGTTACCTCGGAAATCAGCAAGAGTGTTACCGCCGGCAAAAGCTATCAGGACCACGCGATTCTGTATCGGACCAATGCGCAGTCCCGGGTGATCGAGGAAATTCTGATCAAGTCGGATATTCCGTACCAGATCGTCGGGGGCATCAAGTTCTACGATCGCAAAGAGATTAAGGACCTGCTCGCCTACCTACGCCTGATCTCCAACCCGGACGACGATATCAGTTTAACGCGGATCATTAACGTGCCAAAAAGAAGCATCGGCGACACAACCGTTGCGAAGCTGGCTGCTGCAGCCGCAGAGCGGGGCATCTCGATTTTCCGCGTGCTGGAAATCGTGGACGACCTCGGTTTTGCCGGACGGACGCGCAATGCGCTGGTGGGCTTCTACGACATGATTGCCGCGCTTAGCCGAATGGTTGAGTTTCTGTCGGTCACCGAGCTTACGGAAAAAATACTGGAAATGTCCGAGTACCGGCTCGAGCTGCAAAACGAGAATACGATCGAATCCAGATCCCGCCTCGAGAACATTGACGAGTTCCTGTCGGTGACGCAAGAGTTCGAGAAGAACAACGAGGATAAATCGCTCATCTCCTTCCTCACGGATCTTGCGCTGATCGCGGACATCGATTCGATGAACGATGACGAAGAAGATCGTGACGACGCTGTCGTGCTCATGACGATGCACAGTGCCAAAGGCCTGGAGTTCCCGGTGGTGTTCATCATCGGTATGGAGGAGGGGGTATTCCCGCATAGCCGTGCCTTCATGGATAACGAAGAGCTGGAAGAGGAACGCCGACTAGCTTATGTAGGCATCACG
The DNA here is from genome assembly GCF_015326965.1 of Paenibacillus sp. JZ16. Classification (NCBI taxonomy): domain Bacteria; kingdom Bacillati; phylum Bacillota; class Bacilli; order Caryophanales; family Paenibacillaceae; genus Paenibacillus; species Paenibacillus sp. JZ16. Next base: position 3,686,152 of record NZ_CP017659.1, on the reverse strand, counting down.
CGTGCGGAGAAGCAGCTGTTCCTTTCCTGTGCACGCATGCGGACGCTATTTGGCCGCACGACGGCGAACATGCCATCGCGATTCCTGGAGGAGATCCCGGAAGAATTGAAGGAAGACACCCAGATGGCGCATGACCGATACCGCCGCGGCGGCGGTAGCAATGTGGGCGGATCTTACGCAGGACGCGGCTTCGGAGGCGGTGGAGGCAGCAACTTTGGCGGCGGTCGCAGTGTTGACCTCTCCCTCAGCGGATCGACCGCTTCCGCGCAAGCCGCGCCGAAGAGCCGGGTGACGATGACAACCGGTGGGTCATCCCGTCCGGCTGCTGCTTCGGGCAGTGGGGAATTTAAAGCCGGCGACAAAGTGGCCCATGGCAAATGGGGAACCGGTACGATCGTAGCGGTAAAAGGCAGTGGCAACGACATGGAATTGCAGATTGCATTCCCGGCGCCTGTGGGCGTGAAACGTCTGCTTGCCGGCTTCGCGCCGATTACGAAGGTGGAATAATGAATGGTGAGAATCACAAAGCCATTTAAGGGAAGCAGCAGGAGATGAACAGACGGTAACCTTATATTTTTTATTGAACAGGGAAGTACGCAGGAATGCAGTGCTTCCCTGTTCATGTTGTAGTAATGCCACAAAGGCGCTTCTTTCTCTGTCAGGTCGTATCCCCAACAACCAGTTCCACATCCAAAATAGTTGTGTTATTGATGTCCTCTGGCTTTTTTTCGATCATCTGAATCAGTGTATTGAGCAGCAACCGTCCGATGCGGTCGATCGGCTGTTTTACCGTTGTCAATTTCGGGCTTTGCAGCATGCGGGTGAAGCTGTGATGGTCATACCCGACGATCCTTAATTGTTCAGGAATTTTTATTCCTTGTTGTTGGGCATAGATATAAAGAGCGTATGCGACGATATCATTGCTGCAGAAAACGCCATCATATCCGGTTAACTCGACCGACGACAGCTCATGAGTGATAAAATCCCAAAAATAGTCGAAGGTCAGCTTGTTGCGGGCTCCCTGAATGAAATCGTATTCGATTCCGTGTTTCATGCAAGTGAGAATAAAGGCGTCTCCCCGCCGGTTGGACAGCATGTCGAGATCCAGCGGTCCCGAAATATGCAATATTTTCTTACAGCCCTGTTTGATCAAGTGTTCTGTTGCTAACTCGCCCCCCCGGTAGTTGTCTGAACCGACGCATGGGATGTTGGGGGAGATCATCCGGTCGAACGATACGATGGGCAACGTCACTTTTTTGTACTGTTCGATATCCAGTGTATGGCTGCACATAATAATCCCGTCCACCTGATTTTGCCGGAGCATGTTGATATAATTGGCTTCCTTTTCGGGATCGTCGAGCGAATTGCATACCAATACTTTGTAGTTTCGTTCATTGGCCTGAATCTCGATGTATTTGATCAACTCGGAGAAAAACGGATGGTTTGAATCCGGAACAATGACGCCAATGAAAAAGGTTTGGCTTCTTTGCAAAGCCCTGGCGATCTGATTGGGATGATAATCTACCGCCTGCATGGCCCATTCTACTTTTCTGCGGGTCTCCTTGCTGATATAACCGCGATTGTTTATGACCCGCGACACGGTTGTCACGGAAACCCCGGCCTTTTTGGCCACATCTTTAATGCTTGACATAAGATCATCCTTTTTTGTTGTTGCTTTATTTTTAGTTCTATAACGGTTTCATAATTCCTTTTTAACTATATCAATAATGTGTTAACGTTACCACACTATTATGGCATATACGTCATAATATTATTAATAAGTTCCTTTAATTGTTGAATATATTATATGAAAACGTTTGACATAAAATATAAAAGTAATATAATAAGCATGAGCTCACATCAATCTAACTTAAAAATGCAAGATTGGGGGAAGAACGCATGAAAATGAAGAAATGGGTTTCTTTATCGCTTACCGCGATAATGCTTACTGCTGCCTTGTCGGCTTGCGGGGGAGGCGGAAAGGCTAACGAAGAGGGCCAGGCAGGGGATCAAACGGCTGGTAAGCCGGTTGATATCACCGTGTTGGTCGGCAAGGAGGAAATTGCCAAGCCATTTGAAGCGATGGTGCGGGAGTATAACGAGTTGCAGGATAAAGCCAAGGTCACGATCATCCCGTTGTCCGGGGCAAACGGATATGAAAGAATGACTACGCTGTATGCGTCGAACAATGCTCCGACTGTGATCAGTATTGGTCAGGAAATGCCGCTGATGCAGGACAAGCTGCTCGACTTGTCGGATCAAGAGTGGGTGCAGCATGCCTCTGCAGGAACTTTGGATTATGCTACTTTTGATGGCAAGGTGCTCGGAATGCCGATGGCCGTCGAAGCCTTTGGGTTTATTTATAACAAAGCTGTGCTGGATAAAGTGACAGGCGGCAGCTTTGATCCGGATAGCGTAAGAACTGTAGATGAATTGAAAGCGCTTTTTGAAAAGATTAAAGCGAGCGGAGTTGCTCCGATTACCGTTAGCCCGCTGGATTGGTCACTCGGCGCCCATTTTGCCAACATTATGTTTACGAACCAATCGGCTGACCGCGACGAGCGCCATAAGTTCCTCGAAGAGATCAAGTCCGGTTCGGTCGATCTCGAAAGCAACGCGGTATTCAACGGATGGATGGATACCTTTGATTTGATGAAGCAGTATAACTCGGCGAAGGACGCGCCGCTTGCGGCACAGTACGACGAAGCGCCACTGCTTCTGGCCGATGGCGGAGCGGCGATGTGGTTCATGGGCAATTGGGCTTATCCGCAAATCAAGGAAGCAGATCCGGACGGTGAATATGGCTTTTTACCGGTACCGGTCAGCAATAACCCGGATGATTACGGGAACAGTCAGATTTCGGCAAGTGTCTCCTTGTACTGGGGGATTGACAAGGAGCAGTCCACTCCGGAACAGCAGGCGGCAGCCAAGGACTTCCTGAACTGGATGATCGGCAGCGAGGTAGGACAGGATTACTATGTAAATCAGTTCAGCGCGATTCCTGCATTCACTAATTTTCAGATTCAACCAGGGGACAGCCTGTCTCAATCCGTAATGTATTACATGGACAAACAGAGGACTCTTGAGTGGATGAATCTATACTTCCCGACAGACGGATTTCCGACGATGGGAGCGTCATTGCAGAAATATTTGACTGATAATCTTGATCGTGCCGGAGTTGCTAAGGAATTTGAAGAGTACTGGAAGACGAAGCGATAACATTGCACTGCTCAGAGGGATAGGTCAATTGGCTTATCCCCCTGCTTTATATTGAAAGCCCTTCTTGGAGGAGAGTCCAAAACATGTATAACGAAAAAACTTGGTTAGGGAAAACGAAGGTGTTCGGGCTTTTTGCGGCCGTGCCGTTGTTCGTGTTTATTACCGTTGTCATTGTCCCCTTTTTGGCTGGTTTATTTATGACGCTGACGAACTGGACGGGTACAGGCGATTTTGAAATTACGGGTCTGAGCAATTATGCCACTGCGCTGCAGGATTCCGTTTTTTGGAATTCGATATGGCTGACGTTGAAATATGTATTCTTTACCTTGGTGTTAACCAATGTGATCGGGTTTGCTCTTGCTTTGCTCGTGACGAGCGGGCTTCGCAGCCAAAACTTTTTCCGGGCTGGATTTTTCACGCCCAATCTGATCGGCGGAATTATACTTGGCTTTGTCTGGCAGTTTATTTTCACCAGGGTGCTTGTATCCTTGGGAACTGAGTTTAATCTCGGCATATTCTCATCATCCTGGCTTGCCGATCCCGGCATGGCTTTCTGGTCGCTGGTCGTGGTTGGCGTGTGGCAGAACGCGGGATATATGATGCTGATTTATATCGCTGGACTTACAGGCATTTCCGAATCGCTGACCGAAGCGGCTAACCTGGACGGTGCCAGCTACTGGAAACAGTTGACCCGGATTCGCATTCCGCTGATGGTACCAGCTTTTACAATTAGTCTCTTCCTGACGCTGCAGCGCAGCTTTATGGTCTACGATACGAACCTGTCATTGACCAAAGGCGGACCTTACCGTTCTACGGAGATGATCGCCATGCACGTCTATAACGAGGCGTTTGTTTATCAAAATTACGGACCGGGTCAGGCGAAGGCGTTCGTGCTGTTTTTGATCGTCGCCTTGATAGCCATCCTTCAGGTTAGAGCGATGAAAAAGGTGGAGGTGGAAGCCTGATGATCGGCAAAACTGGAAAAAGAATTCTCTTGTTTGTTGTGGGTTTGCTGTTTCTGGCTGTGTTTATTTTTCCCCTGCTTATGATTTTTCTGAATTCGTTGAAATCCCGTCTGGATATTGTGCGCGACCCGCTTGGCCTGCCGGGGGAACTGAGCTTTGGCAATTACAAAGAGGCCTTTGTGACGATGAATTTCTCGCATGCACTGCTGAATTCCGTGATTGTTACGGTCCTTTCGGTTGCCTTGATCATCGTATTTTCATCCATGCTGGCTTATTTTCTAGTTCGTTGGAATTGGAAAATCAATAATTACATTCTGATGATTCTTGTATCGTCGATGATCATTCCGTTCCAGGCGGTGATGATTCCGTTTGTGTCGATTTTCGGCGATTTAAACATGTTGAACAGCAAGTGGTGGCTGGCTTATTTCTATCTCGGCTTTGGCCTTTCACTGGCCACGTTTATGTACCACGGTTTTGTCAAAGGGGTTCCGAAGGAATTGGAAGAAGCGGCGCTGATCGATGGCGCGGGGAAATTGCGGGTGTTCGGCCAGGTCGTATTTCCGATCCTGAAACCGATCTCGACCACACTGGCGATTTTGGATGTATTGTGGATTTGGAACGATTTCCTGCTTCCATCGCTCGTGCTGATCTCGGAAGAAGACCGAACCTTGCCGCTGTCCACGTTTTATTTCTTCGGGAAATATACGTCGGATTACGGCGTGGCGATGGCCGCCCTTGTCTTGTCGATCATTCCGGTAATTATTTTTTATCTCTTTATGCAAAAACAAATTATTCGAGGCGTCGTTGAAGGAGCAGTTAAATAATGTCATATAAATCAACGGAATTTTCGAACGATTTCATCGCCAGGGCGGAAACGTATTTGGAGCAGGTGAAACCCGTGGCAGAAGCGAGTCTTTGGAAGCCGAAGTATCATTTATCCGCTCCGGCCAACTGGTTGAGCGATCCAAACGGTTTTAGCCGATTTAAGGGCGAATACCATATGTTTTATCAGCACCATCCTTACGGTCCCACATGGGGGAACATGTATTGGGGGCATATGAAAAGCCGGGACCTGGTCAATTGGCAGCATATGCCCATCGCTTTGGCCCCGGATCAGAACTATGACAAGGACGGTTGTTTTTCCGGAAGTGCCGTGGAGAAGGACGGGAAACTGTATTTGCTGTACACGGGGAACGTTTGGACCGGATCGGACTGGACCCGCGATCTGCTGCAAGTGCAGTGCGCGGCGGTCAGCGAGGACGGAGTCACTTTCACGAAGCTGCCGCAAAATCCGTTGATTTCAGCAGCGCCTTCGGGGGACATTCATCCGAATCATTTTAGAGATCCCAAAGTATGGCGGCAAGGCCAATATTATTATTTTGTCCTGGGCTCGCGCAGTCGCAGTGACAGGGGACAGGCGCTATTGTACCGTTCCACCGATCTGCTGAACTGGGAGTTTGTCAGTGTGTTGGCTCAAGGCGACGAGCGGCTGGGCTACATGTGGGAATGTCCCGACCTGTTTGCTGTGGACGACAAGCATGTGCTAATCATTTCGCCGGAGGGAATGGCGCCCGAGGGCGACCTGTATCATAACAAAAGCCAATCGGGCTATCTCGTCGGACAGTTTGATGAAGAGCGTGGTAAGTTTGAACATGATGATTTTTATTTGTTGGATTACGGGTTTAATTTTTACGCACCACAGACTACGCTGGATGAACAAGGGCGCCGGGTGCTGATTGGCTGGATGTCCATGTGGGATGATGAGAAGCCCGAAGCGGCGGACCAATGGGCCGGCATGATGACCATTCCAAGAGTGTTGATGCTGAGGGGAAACCAGGTGTTGAGCACACCGCATCCGGAGCTCTCGCAATTGCGGGGAACACATATCGCGCATACTGGCGTAACTTTGAAAAATGAAGTGACGCTAACAGGCATTCGCGGTAATTGTCTGGAACTAGGAATGACCATTCGTGCCCAAGAAGGTTCGGTGTTCGGTTTGAAGTTCGGCTGCAGCGAAGACGGCACGGAGGAAACGGTGCTGACCTTTGACGGCCGGGAAGGAAAATTGATTCTGGATCGTACGCGTTCGGGACAAGGTCCGGGCGGAATCCGCAAGGCGCCGGTGCAATTGAAGGATGGCCGGCTGGTTTTGCGCATCTTTATCGATCAGTCCTGCGCCGAAATTTTTGTAGGCGATGGCGAACAGACGATGAGTGCCAGGTTCTACCCGAGCGATACATCCGACGGTATCGTGTTGTTCGGTGACGGCTTAGCCGTGCTGGAACAATTGGGTAAATGGGAAATGAACAGCTGCTGGCTGTAAACATAGATGTTTTGATTCTCTGTATGGATGGGGACGGAGGTTAATGATGAGAGAGCAGAAGCGACAGTGGTGGAAGGAAAGCGTGGCGTACCAGATTTATCCACGTAGCTTCCAGGATTCTGACGGAGATGGAATCGGGGATTTGCGGGGCATCACGGAACGCCTGGATTATTTGCAATACCTTGGGATCGACTTGCTGTGGCTAAGCCCGGTTTATGATTCGCCGAACGATGACAACGGATACGACATCCGCGATTATCAAGGCATTCTGGACGAATACGGGACGATGGAGGATATGGACGAACTGCTGGAGGAGGCTCGCAAGCGCGGAATCCGGCTGGTGATGGATTTGGTTGCCAATCATACCTCGGATGAGCATGCCTGGTTTATCGAGTCCCGTTCCTCCAAGGACAGTCCGAAGCGAGATTGGTATATTTGGCGCCCGGGCAATGAGGGGGCGGAACCAACCAACTGGGAATGTGCATTTGGCGGATCGGCTTGGGAATTCGACGAGCAAAGCGGGGAGTACTATCTTCACTGCTTCTCGAAGAAACAGCCGGATCTGAATTGGGAGAATGTGGAGGTGCGGCAAGCGCTCTATTCCATGATTGATTGGTGGATGGACAAGGGAATAGCCGGCTTCCGCGTGGATGCGATTACGTATATCAAGAAAAATCCGTCTTTCCCGCAGCTGGCTGCCGAAGACGGCCGCCGCTACGCTCCGGTTGAACAGGTCAGCCTGAATCAGGAGGGCATCCTCGACTTTCTGCGTGAATTGAAGCAGGCAGCGTTGGAGCCCCGGGGCGCGATTACGGTCGCCGAAGCGCCGGGCGTGCCGCTGGAGCAGATCCATGATTTCGTCGACGATACGGACGGCGTGTTCACGATGCTGTTTCAGTTTAATCACGTCGACCTCGATATCAAACCCGGCGGCAAAGCGGAATTTATCGACTGGGATATGAAGAAATTCAAGGACGCGTTGTCCTTGTGGCAGCGGGAATCGAACCGGCACGGCTGGATGGGGCTGTTTCTGGAAAACCATGACCATGTCCGTTCGGTATCCAAATTCGGCGATGATGGAGAGTGCCGCGATCTGTCGGCCAAAATGCTGGCGGCGTATTATTTTCTGATGCGCGGGACGCCGTTTATCTATCAGGGACAGGAGATCGGCATGACCAACTGCCAGTTTGATTCGATCGACGAATACCGCGACATCGGCAGTCTTAATCTGTTCCGCGAGGAGACGGTCAAGGGCCGGCCGGCATCGGAGATATTGGACTATCTCGGCAGACGCAGCCGCGATCAAGGACGGACGCCAATGCAGTGGAGCGACGATCGGGAAGCGGGCTTTACCTCTGGGACGCCGTGGATTAAGGTAAACCCTAATTACACAGAGATCAACGTTGAGCAGAATATGCGGGACGAGTTTTCGGTGCTCCAATTTTACCGGCGACTGATCGCCTTGCGACGTCAGCATCCGGCGCTGGTGTACGGGTATTATGAGAGTCTTTGCGAGGAATCGGTGGAGATCGGCGCGTATCGGCGCGTCTATGACAGTGAAGCATTGATCGTTGTCTGCAATTTTACCGGTCATCGCGTCGAGTCGGCAGAGTTGGAGGAAATCCTGGCTGGCGGCGAACCGGTTTTATCCAATTATGAAACAAGGGAGCAAGGAAGCTTGCGTCCGTACGAAGCGACGGTGTACAGATGGGCGGCCGCAACGGGAGGTCAATGATGGAACGGTCCATGGAGGGGATTTTCACGAATTTACCCCTGGAGGAAAAAATCATGATCCTGAGTTGGCGGCTGGCGATCGGAGAGAGGGCTGGTTGAAATTTGATCGGCCGATTCTCCAGGGGCACTGCCACGTTCGTTTACGTCGAAGGCGTGACCAAGCGAAAATATATCTATTACTCGTAATTCCACTTTGGGAGAGCTGTTGGCGAAAAGCCAACTGACGCGTGGACCCTAATGCTGATCGATCGCTTTAAAAACTTGAGCGGCATTCCGGAGGATAAACCCTCGGATATCGCCGCGGCCGATTTGCAATTTTTGCCGTTGGACGCCCTCGTTGCGTGAAGCAAGGGGGGTCTTCATGAGAGCGAAAAGGAGGAACTGCTGAGCCAAGTGAATGGAGGTTGGTTCAGCTCCGACCGTCCCCTTATGCAGGGGGTATAACGTTGACTTTAAAGCCGGGGATTGGATATAATATTTGCTGATCAACCTATATTTGCTGAATTGTGAAAGAGGGCAGCAGTCTGTATTGTATTAAGCTATCCAGAGAGTCGGCAGCTGTGCAGGCGAGTAGACTCGCCTGGTAGTTATGATGTGATAATCCTCATCGTTTTGCCCGCGTTAAGGGTGTAAAGGGAGCTAGGGCAAAGCATGCCTGAGGCTAACTAGGGTGGTGCCCACGGGGAAACTTCCTCTCGTCCCTAGCGATGACACGCTATGGGGCGGGAGGTTTTTTGAGTTTAAATCAACATAGAATTTCATAGAATCTTGAATTCAAGATGAATTATTGAAGGAGGATTGCCCCTGCATGGATTTCAAGGAAAAGATGGAGAAGCTCATTGCGGAGCTGAACAATTACAATTACCATTACTACACGCTGGATCAGCCGCTTGTAAGCGACAAGGAATATGATGCCCTGTACGACCAGCTGGTAGCGTTGGAGGCCGAGACCGGAGTGACGCTTCCGGATTCTCCGACCCAGCGGGTGGGCGGGGAGATTCTGAAGGGTTTTGCCCCGCACCGCCATTTGGCTCCGTTATGGAGTCTCGATAAGGCTCAGAACATCGAGCAGCTCCGTACCTGGCATGATCGCGTGGTCAGGCTGGTCAATGACTATAATACGAAGAATCCCGGCAATCCTCTCAAGGCACCTTGTTATGCACTGGAGCTGAAGTTTGACGGGCTCACGCTGAATCTGACCTATCAGAACGGTAAGCTGGTTCAGGCGTCGACACGGGGCAACGGTGCAGTTGGCGAAGGTATTTTGGCTCAGGTGAAAACCATCAAGTCGGTGCCGATGACGATCCCGTACACGGCAGGTACGATTGAAGTACAGGGCGAAGGCATCATGAACCTGTCCGTGCTGGACAAATACAATCAAACCGCGGCCGAGCCGCTCAAGAACGCGCGTAATGCCGCCGCAGGGGCGCTCCGCAATCTTAATCCCAAGGTGACGGCCGAGCGTAAACTGAACGCTTACTTCTATAATGTAGGTTATTCGGATGGAATCACTTTTGCCGATCACAAGGAGATGATGGATTTCCTGCGCGAGAACCGGCTCAAGGTCAATCCGTACATTTTCTATTTTGAGCAGTTTGATGATGTAATGGAGCAATTGGCCGATATCGAGAAACGTCGTTCCGAGCTCGATTATCTCATTGACGGAGCGGTGGTGAAGGTGACCGATTTCCGCATTCGCGAAGCGCTCGGATATACCGATAAGTTCCCCCGCTGGGCAGTCGCTTATAAATTCGAAGCGGAAGAAACCACGACCGTGCTGCAGTCGGTAACCTGGAATGTGGGGCGGACCGGAAAAATCACGCCGTTAGCGCGTGTAGAGCCAGTTGAGCTTGCTGGGGTCACGGTGCAAAATTGTACGCTGAACAATATCGGGGATATTGAGCGCAAGAACCTCAAGTTCGCACTGGGCTCCCGAGTCTTCATTCGCCGTTCGAATGACGTTATTCCCGAGATCCTCGGCAAAGTAACGGAGGAGCAGGACGGAGAAGAGATCCTGTATCCGGAACAGTGTCCATCCTGCGGATTCCCGCTGGAGCAGCGCGGCGCTCATCTCTTCTGCAACAACAAGACGGGGTGCAAACCGCAAATCGTGGCCCGGATCACGCATTTTGCTTCCAGGGATGCCATGGACATTGAAACATTCAGCGACAAAACCGCGATCCAGTTATACGACGAACTGGGCGTGAGAGAACCGGCTGATCTTTATACATTATCTTTTGATAGCTTGCTGAAGCTGGAGCGCTTCGGCGAGAAAAAAGCCCAGAACCTGCTGGATGCCATCGAGAAGAGTAAGGAGCGGGATCTTGCATCGTTCCTCTTCGCACTGGGTATACCGAATACCGGTAAATCCACAACCAAAATGCTGGCTGATCACTATCGCGATCTGAACCGCGTGATGGCGGCGACCGCAGAAGAACTGGTCGAGCTGCCGGACGTGGGCGGCATCGTGGCCGAAAGCATCGCTGGATACTTTGCGGACCCGTTTGCCCAAGCAAGCATTCAGAAGATGCTCTCGCTGGGTGTCCAAGCAAAAGCGCCGGAAGCACCGAAGCCGGTCAGCACCGATTCCTACTTCAGCGGCAAAACGGTCGTGCTGACAGGCACCCTCCACCTGCTGACCCGCGAAGAGGCAACCGAACGCTTGGAAGCGCTCGGCGCCAAAGTCACCGGCAGCGTGTCCAAGAAAACCGACCTCCTCATTGCAGGCGAGAAAGCCGGCAGCAAACTGGCCAAAGCTCAGCAGCTCGGCATCGACATCCTGGAGGATGAAGAAGAGTTCGTGCGGTTGCTTGACGAATCATAATACAACCGGGAATATATCTTGCAGAATCAGTTGCGACTCCATGTGAACCGAGGCTAACGATAGCCTCGGTTTTCTTTTTCCCCGATTCCCTGACTTCTTCCTTACTTGCAATGTAAGCCATATTTTCTATGAATCTCTGACATTTTTGATCATTCGTCAAAACCTCCTATACAATCGACTGAATTTAACAAAAGCATACAGAAAAGGATGAAGGAATCTAATTTTGAGTTCTAGAATAATTTACCACGGGTCAGTCTTATGCGGAAAGGAGTGGATACCATCGTTAGGCAGCGCAGATATGCTGATGACATCCCAGACCCTAATGTGATTGGGAAATCTATCTTATGGGAGGGGCAAAGCCTTGAGTAAAAAGTTATGGTCCGCACTACTAATTTTTGTATTAACGCTATCACTCGTTGCACCAGCGGCTGGGGCCGCTCCGTCAGAACGGCAGATCGAGCTGGACAATCAGCTCAGTGCCGATGAAGCTGGTCAGATAAAGGATATTCTGAAACAGCGAGCTAAGCTTGCCGAGTTTCCGGTGCTTGATCAAAGTCTGCAGAGATCTGCCGGGGGGCCTACAAGAGTCATTGTAGAGCTGTCTACTGAGCCGGTGGCCTTAGCCAAAGGGCTTTCCTCTATTCAGGGTCAATCCTTTAGTTCTTCCGCAGAGGCGAAGGTTGAGGCACAAGTGCAATTGGAGCAGCAGACTTTTATACGCAGCCTGAGCACGAAGAATATAACGCACGAAATTTCGGAGCAATATAGTTACGCATTCAACGGAGTGTCCATGGAGATCGACGGCAGCAAGGTTGAAGCGCTGCTTGATCTCCCTGGCGTTCTAGGCGTATATCCCGATCTGGAGGTAACGGTTGGACCGAAGGGCGAAGTGAATCCATACATGAAAGATACGGGGCCGTTCATCGGTGCTCCGGAAGTATGGGATCTCGGTTATACAGGTAAAGGCATTAAAGTAGGCGTTATCGATACGGGTATTGATTACGTACACCCTGTTTTGAAGGATGCTTATAAGGGTGGATATGATTTCGTAGACAATGATAACGATCCCTATGAGACGACTCCGCTCGACTGGGAGAATGACCCTTCCAATCCCCCACAGGTCGATGACAGGGGGAGTACGTATTGGACGGATCACGGAACGCATGTAGCGGGTACCATCGGGGCCCGTGATGCCGGCGAATATGGAGTCGTGGGCATTGCGCCGGAAGCGGATATCTATGCTTACCGAGTTCTTGGGCCATACGGAAGCGGCTATTCCAGCTGGGTACTGGGTGGTATTGACCGTTCCGTCCAAGACGGAATGGATATAATCAACCTCTCCCTTGGCAATTCACGCAATGATCCGGACTATGTGACGTCCGTAGCACTCAACAATGCTGCGCTGGCTGGTGTCACGCCAGTCGTTGCAAGCGGCAATTCGGGGCCTAACCGCTGGACGGTTGGCTCGCCGGGGGCGGCGGCTTTTCCGATTACGGTAGGAAATTCAACGGGGCCAAGTGACGAAATTGCGGCAACAGCGCACTTTTTCACGGATTCGGAATTGCCGGGTGAGCCAACGGATAACAATGAAGGTCCGTTGGAGCTTGGAGCTGAGCCAACACAGCCCGTTACACCAGAAGAGCAGACGGATGTAGGAGCACAGGCAGATGAAGCCGCTGGGCCAACCTCGACGGATGACACGGTTGCTATGGTTGAGACGGAGCCTTCCGTCGATACGGAGCAAGATCTAGAGCCGGCTCAACCGACTGAAGGAGCCGGAGAGGAGCAGGTTACGGAAGAAGAGACTGTTGAACCTGTTAAGGACAAGGAACTGCCTTTAGCAGACGATGCCGCTCCGATCACGGTGACAGATGCAACGTATAAGCTTGAATTAATGGCCTGGAATCTGGCCGAAGATCCTGAAGTTGCCCTAGATGGCGATTTCGAACTGGTTTATGCGGATCTGGGTAAGCCAGAGGATTTCGCAGATAAAGATGTTGCAGGCAAAATCGCATTGATTAAACGCGGCGAAATTGCCTTCGTCGAAAAAATTGCCAATGCTAAGGCGGCAGACGCGAAGGGTGTTATTGTGTTCAACCAGAACCCTGGTCCTATCGGTGTGTTGCTTGGGGACAGTTTTGCCTTCATTCCAACCTTTAGTATGAGCAAAGAAGACGGTGATTATATCAAATCGCTGCTCGATGCCAGCCCGAATATGAAAGTGAATTTTACGGATTTTATCAAGAACCGAACCGCAGGCGATGAAATCAATGATTCCAGCTCCCGCGGCCCGGCTAAAAAGACGCTGGACATTAAACCTGACGTGGTTGCACCGGGAACCAGCATTTTGTCATCCATTCCGGCGTACGGTAGGGACATTGCCGATGCAGATTACAGTCAATCTTATGATCGCTTCACGGGCACCAGTATGGCAACCCCGCATGTGGCAGGGCTTGCAGCTCTCATATTGGAGAAGCACAACGACTGGACTCCATTCGACGTCAAAGTCGCAATGATGAATAACGCCAAAGTGCTGAATACCGAATCCTACGATGTAACGGATCAAGGAGCCGGACGCGTACAAGCACTCAATACCATCCAGGCAGAGGCTCTGGTGAAGGTCCTAGACAAGACTTCGTATCAGGAGAACGGAACAAGTAAAGAGCAGGATAATATTACGGGAAGCATCAACTTCGGTAATTTCACGGGCAAAGCTGCCAAGACTGTTCAGAAAAAAGTAAAGGTAGAGAGTATTGGAAATGCGGGCGGGACTTTTAACGTGGAAATCAATAACACGCAGGTCACGCCGGGGGTAAGTGTTACAACCGATAAAAGCACCTTCACCCTCAACGGTCAAGAAGAGGTCACAGTAACCCTTCAAGTGCCGGAAGGGATAGAGGGCGTATCAGAACAACAAGGGTATATTACCTTTACGAATGGAGCCCACACCTATTCGGTTCCTTACGTTGCGTACTTTAACCTTGAGATCACAGGCGTGAAATATACAAAAGCCTACAGTGACAAAGAGAACTATTTACCGCATGTGCCGTTGACCAAGACTGGTGAATTGGGCGAACTCAACCTGGCTTTCGAATTTTACAATCCGATGCAGATCGTCATTGTGGACTTGTATGACAGTCTTAATCCAGGAGCGGGTGTTGACGGCGACGGTATTATTGGCCAAATATTTGGAGGGGAAGCCTACTTTGATGCAAACACCTCGTTTACGATCGGCTGGAACGGGAAGTATGCCGATTATGAAACCGAGAAAGAGGCAGAGGTTCAGGACGGATTATATTCGATCGAGCTTTTATCCCTTGGTACGGATGGAATCGTTTATTCCGATTATGCCACGATTCCTTTCTTCGTGAAGAGATCAGCGCCATCGATCCAAACCGAGCTGGATGTCAAAATATCCGGCAAGAGTAATCCTGCACTAACCGGTACGATCGATGACCTCTATGTAACGGCTGTTCCGGCTCTGTGGGATGAATGGGCAATTGATTTTGATGTAAGCGAATGGTTAGATGCCAATTACGTTATTAAAAGAGCTAACAAAACGGTCGCCAAGCAAGGCACCTTTGATGTTGGACAGGATGGTGCATTTAACATTGCCCTAGACGGGTTATCTTCAGGCAACTATACCGTTGAGCTTTCCGTCAAGGACCGTCAAGGACTTCAAGGAACGGCTTCCGTATCTTTGCAGTTGACGGGCGCGCCTGGACCAGGCAACCCGGATCCAGGTAACCCAGGTGGCGGATCTGGAGGAGGCGGTGGAGGCTCGTCCTCCGGTGGGGGTTCCACAGGAACTCCAACCACTCCAGCACCTGAATTAACGGGGGATGCCAAAGTAACCACGAAGAAAAATGCGGATGGTACCGAGTCTGCAACGGCCGCTCTATCTGAAGCAGCGGTTGCGGCAGGAATTACCGGAGACGGCAAAGAAGTGAAGCTGGACGTATCGAAGCTGGATTTCAGCAAATATAGCGATGTAGCCCTTACCCTCGGTAAGGCTGCCGCGGATAAGCTGAAGGCATCCGGCAAGCCGCTTGTTATTACAGGTAACGGTTTTACCTTGACGGTGCCTGCTGATGCCTTGGATGATTTCACTACGAGCAGCGGATTCAGCTTAGCGGTTTCCGTAGCTGCAAGCAAAGCGGGATCCGAAAACACATTGAACGCTGTATCCCCGATCGTTTCGATCAAGCATGGGGATAAGTTTAAACATCCGCTTTTGCTGACATTGAACTATGACCCAACAAAAGTGAAGGATGCGCGCAAGGTAGGTGCCTACGTGGAGTCGGATAAAGGGGAGCTGCAATCCGCAGGATTGCTGCAATCGGCTGAGCGTGGATCGATCACGTTCCGTGTTAACGGTCCAGGTTCATATATGGCTGCCGAGAATAACGTAACCTTTAACGACATCGTCAGCCACTGGGCTAAGGATGAGATCGAGGTTGCTGCCTCGCAGCATATCACGAACGGTACAGGTGCAGGCCGCTTCTCTCCGAACAATGCGGTGACCCGTGCCGAATTTGCGACACTGCTTGATCGTATTTTCGAAACAGGCATCGATTGGGAAACACGCAGCAAAGAAGCGGGAGCGAAGAATCCGCTGACCCGTGAGGATATGGTGGTCATGATTGCGGAAGCGCTGAAGATTGATTCCGAAGCAGGCTCCTTGTCATTTAATGATACGAATCTGATTTCGGAGGATGCGCGTGCGGCCGTAGCTTTTGCAGTGAAGGAAGGTCTGGTGAAGGGAGTGAATGGCAACCGCTTCGGACCGGGTGAGACTTCCACTCGGGCTCAGGTATCCGTGATTGTGTACCGTTTGCTGGATTATCTGAACAAAATCTAATCTAGGATAGGCAGAGGCGGATTTTTAACTATGAAAGACTCGGCTGGCAGCAGCCGAGTCTTTTTCATTTTCTCCAAAGATCCCTCATACGGGGGATGTATATCTACCCAGGCAAAAGCTACTATTTTATATAGGTATACATTCCTATTTCACTAAGGTTGTATGTTTAAAAAACGAAAAAAGGAGGATTAGAGCCATTAAGCGCAGTGTAGCACAAACATTCATTGTGATGGCCATGATCGTACCGCTTCTATTAGGCAGCCTGGCCATTCCGGTGAGAGATCGAGCTTTTGCATTACAGGTACAGGCCGAGACGCTCGGTGACATCGTTTATGATCCAAGGGGATTTGCCGGAGTCCTTCATATTTACAGCGACGGGACGACCATCAGGTCGACCAATTTATCGGAAGTCCCATCAAGCGCAAAGTGGGCCACGTTTGTGCCGATCAATTTTGACGGCATGGAGCTTTATTATAGCCGGGATGGGATTACAACGGAGAAGAGAATGCTTACCACTGGACAATTGAACGACATTCCTGCCGATGTGAAGTGGCTGACATTAAGCAACTTTGATGGATCGTTCTTTGAGAATCAACCCATCGATAATCAGCAGTATACGTACAGTGTGGACGGCGTCAATGTTTTAAGTGGTCCTGAGGTGCCGGCTAACGCGCTATGGGCCACAATAAGTTATTATACGACCACCTGGAGCGGCGAAAACAAGGCCTTAAACTACAGTCGTTCCCAGGCAAGTTACAACCTGAAGACGGACCTCATCCGGAGTGTTTCGATTGAGTCCCATGGGGCAGATACGGGATATGCACTGGCAGGCGATAACGTTACCCTGTCCTTTACTTCGCTTCCAGCACTGCAATCTCCGAGTGTCATGCTAGCCGGACAGCAAGTACAAGCAACCGCTATACCAAACGCTGCCTTAAACGAATGGAGGGCATCTGTGACGCTGGACGCTAGCCATCCTGAAGGGCAAATAGATTTCAGCATTGCATACCAAGACGAAGGGATTCCAATGACCGTATCGGCAACCACGGATGGAAGCTCCGTATTTTTCGACAATAGCCCGCCGTCGATATCTCTGACGCAATCTACGTCAGAATGGACACAGGGCAACGTCATTGTTAACGGACGAGCTTATGATACGGGGAGCGGGGTCCAGATTGAGAAATGGGTGGAAGGCCGCCAAACGGAGTCCTTCTTCCATAATAACGGTCATTTGCCGCAAGGCGGCACATTTACCGCGTTTAATAACGGATGGTATACCTGGTACGCCAGCGATCGAGCGGGAAATGAGACGGTGCAGTACATTGAGATCGGGAACATTGATCGAGCATCACCTACGCTTAGCCTGACGTCATCGCCGACGGGGTGGGCAGTTGGGTCTGTCCAAATCACCGCATCAACCGCAGATGATCTCAGCGGGATTAAGCTCACGAAGTGGGCCGCCGGCAGCCAGCCTTTGGCATTTTTCAAGAATGGCGCCGGAACCATGTTCAGCGATTCTTTTACAGTGACAGATAACGGGGGTTACACCGTCTATGCAGAGGATCAAGCGGGGAATGCGGTAACAGAGCAGATCACGATTGACAATCTGGACGCCATCCCTCCTGTAATTTCGTTGGCGCCATCCACGACGGAGCCGACGCAGACGGATATCGCTATTACTGTAGACGCCTCTGATCAGGAAAGCGGCATCGAGATCGTCAAATGGGCAGCGGGCAAGCAGCCGTATTCCTATTTTGCGGGAGAGGGGAGCGCCTTGCGAGGGACAGGCTTTACGGTTTCGGAGAATGGTCTATACACGGTCTATGCCAAGGACAAGGCCGGGAATGAACAGATCGAGACTGTAGAAATTACTAATATTTATAAAAGCGGCCCAAGCCTTCGTCTGTCACTCGACAACGCGAATTGGACGAACAGCTCCGTACGAATACAGCTCGATGTAACGGACAATGGCAGCGGTATGGCATTGCAGAAATGGGCAGCCGGACATCATGATCCCGATTATTTCATGAATGAAGGCACTCCGTTTACCGGTAACAGCTTTGCCGTTGACAGCAATGGAATGTATACCGTTTATATCAAAGACAATGCTGGTTACGAGGCCGTGGCCGTCATTGAGGTTACCCGAATGGATAACGAAAAACCGATCATATCGGAGCTGAGGCTGACGCCCGAAGCGTGGACGAGTCAGGATGTCGAAATATGGGTATCCGGCATGGACAACTCCGGCGTGATCTCACTTATGAAATGGAGCGCCGGTGTGCAGGATGAAGCCTACTTCGAGCAGGGATGGGGCACCGTGTTCCAGAATGTATTTATGGTGGACGCGAACGGAGAATACACGGTATATGCGAAAGACGCTGCCGGTAACGGGAATGTTAAGTCCTTGCATGTAAGCAACATCGATAAAGAAGAACCGATCATCCGCCTGCAGCCTTCTATCAAGGATCCGACGAACCAGAACGTGGCCGTGACGGCTGATGTATACGGTACGTTAAGTCCGATCATGGTTACGAAGTGGGCGCCGGGAATCCAGCCGTTGTCCTATTTTGACGCGGAAGGGAACGACTTTAACGGAACCTTCGAAGCGGAGCTGAACGGATGGTACACGGTATACGCCGAGAGTGCCGCGGGCAACAAGAGGATTGAGACCATTGAAATTACGAATATTTTTAAAAGCGTGCCTGTCATTCAGGTTACGGTGTCCCCAACCGTGCCAACAAAAAAGGAAGTAACAGTCACCGCTTCGGTCTATGCCCCGAGCCCTTTAGTTGATCGCAAGTTTGTCTTCGGACAACAGGATGCTGCCTATTTCGGAGTTGGAGGTGGTGAGCCTTGGAGCGATAAGCTGGAGGTCCATGAGAACGGCTGGATTACTTATTATGTCCGCGATCATGCAGGCAATGAGTCGGTAAAACAGGTCGAAATCACGAATATCGATCGGGAGAAGCCGGTGATTACCCTGCTTGGTGATTCTCGAATCTCTTTGATGCAAGGTTCTGACTATACGGACCCGGGGGCCACGGCCATTGACAATCTGGACGGGGATCTAACGGATCGCATCGAGGTTGAAGGTAAAGTCGATACTTCCAGACCGGGACAATACACGCTCCGTTATTCGGTAGCCGATCGTGCCGGCAATGAGGCGGAAGAGGTTGTTCGAACGGTTAACGTTACGCCTTGGCCGGGTGGTGGAGATACAGGACCGACTGATCCTACTCCGGGAAGCGGCGGGAGTAAGCCGAATCCCTCTCCGGTAGATAAGGGGGATCAGAACGAAGGACTTTCAGGATCGATTTCAACCCCAGCACCACCCCCAACAACACCAGCTCAGGGAAATGACGGCGACTCGTCTGCTACTCAGCCGCCCCCTAGCAAACAAACTCCTGCCTTTGCGGATATTTCCGGCCACTGGGCGGAGTCGGAAATCCAGGCACTATATGATCTGAAGCTGGCAAAAGGTTATCCTGACGGAAGCTACAAACCAGACCGTCCGGTGACCCGGGCCGAATTTGTCGCGCTGCTGGTACGGAGCCTGGGTTTAGAAGGGCAATACAGCGCTGCATTCGAGGATATTAAAAATCACTGGGCTGGCGATGCGATTCGCACGGCTCTAGCCCATGGGATTATTGGTGGTTACAGCAGCCGTGCTTTTGGCCCTGATGATCTGATCACACGTGAGCAAATGGCTGTTATGCTGTCTAAGTCAAGCCGGCTTGCGAGTCTTTCCTCCGGTGAATCCAGCAAAGATATGCTGTCCTTCAAAGATCAAAGCTCTATTTCTATCTGGGCGAAGCAGCATGTATCCAACGTGGTCGAGAACGAGTTGATGAACGGATACCCCGGGGGACGCTTTTTGCCTCGAGGCTTAGCAACACGAGCAGAGGTAACAGCGGTTATACACCGTTTTATAACAGCAATTGAACAGAGCGTATAAAAGAAAAGCTTACTTAAGGACTCTTCCTTAAGTAAGCTTTTTAGATCTATTATAAGAGCTTTCCCTTGCTGCCCAGCATAACTGATTCGTGGAACAGAAGAACAGAGGCGACGGGATAGCAGCTTATAACTGGCGTTTAGTTCATTCAGAAGGTAGGAGCTATTCAGGAGATTGATGGTCTTCGTGAAGCAAACCGAGCGTATTAGCGATGGCTGCGGCTTTTCCCCTTCGGTCAACCTTCAGTTTTTCGAAGATTTTCTTGATGTGGGTCTTTACTGTCTCATGGGTAATGGTAAGTGCCGCAGCGATTTCTTTATTCGAGAGCCCCTTTGAGATCAGGCGAAGCACTTCCTTCTCCCGTCCCGTTAAATCATGCACTTCTCCCGTATGCTTTCTTACTGTTTGGAGGCCATGTTCGGAAAGCTGCAGCTCGGCATGGGAGCGGACTCTCGCATGAATGGCGAATAAAGCTTGGGAGGCAATGGTACTCAACACGTGAAATCGTTCGGGGGCAAACGCTTTCGTGATCACATCATTTTGCAAAAACAATACTCCTAGCAACTGATCCTGTACAACGACAGGAAAATAAAGCACGGAACCTTTTGCCGAATGAGCGGAAGAAGGGGAATTCAACTCGTCCATCCCTAATGTGGCAGCCGAGCCGCAAAGGGCAGCTTTGGATTCCGCTGTCTGAATGAGCAAACGCCGACTGACTCTATGGGCATCCCCAAGGAGCGTTCGCCGGGAAGAAGCCGTCATAAGTCTCCCGTCTTGCTTTGCCTCAGCTTCTACATACCACATGCCTTCCTGAAGTGTCAGTATCAGTCCGCGATGGGCACCAGCGTTCATAATCAGGAGCTGCAAGAAACGTTCAGCTACTCGTTCCGTTACGATCTCCGAGTTAAAAATATGTGATGCCTGCATGATGGCGGCCAAATCCAACACTTGTGGATAGTTGACGATATGGCCTGAAAGCGAGATGGAGGGGATCGTTTCTTGGAAGGACTTATCCTCCTCGTTCTTAGCATTGGGTACTTCATGATGCTGCTGAGTCGGAATTGAATTGGAAGCGAAAGGATTCTGCCTGATTTCATGCTTGCAGCGCTTGGCATCCGAATCTGATTCTTTTATAGCCGCTAATCGATGCTGGGCTATTTCCTCAGTAATGCTCTGCATGTCGAAGTAGCGGTCAGCGGGGTCTTTTTCCAGCATGTTCAGGATAAGTTCGGATATCCATTGAGGCAGATGAATATCATGGAAGGGCTCAGGCCTTATGGTAAGATGGGCGTGAGCCCAAGGAAGCGCGCCGTTCGCGGTAAAGGGAAGTCTATGAGCGAATAGCTCGTAGAATGTTACGCCAAGTGAGTAGATATCGGCTCTGCTGTCCAGTCGATGGCCTATCCTCCCGGTTTGTTCCGGAGACATATAGATTGGATTGGCTTCCAGACTGCCATGTCCTTCTATATTCATTTGATCCCTGCGAACGGCGTATCCGAAGCCTGTTAAATAAACGTCCTGGGAACTTTCTTGAACAAGGAGCGTATCTGGCCTGATGTTTAAATGAAGAATGTCGTGGATATGCAGTTCCTGCAGCCTGCGGGCAGCACGCTCAAGCATTGGTATTAATACTGAGGGTGAGGAGCCGTGAATTCGCACATATTCCCTTAAGGTAATAGCGTGGATGGGTTCAAACTCCAACACGATCATTGTCTTGAATGATAGGTAGGATACTGGCTTGAACAGCCCGTCCACATCCAAGTCACTGAGGAAATGATATTCGTGGATGAGCTTCGCGTTCTCGATCGTTGTACGGGTACCTTCTTTTACAATTTTCAGGAGCATCGTTCTCCGGGTTCGCTCGGAACGGGCATACGCCACCGTTATATATGAATCCTCATAGACGATGCCGATGATCGTATATCCTGGGATTTTCAACATATCGCACATTCCTTTGGTCTAGCCTGGTCATACTATGGCTTGTATTTTGTTTAGTATACCATGTCTATTGACTGGGATTATCAAAAACAAAGCGCTAAAGGAAGGGAAGATTAGCGATACAGGCACAGATATCCTTTTTATGTCAATATAAATGACAGACGCCCAGTCGATCCGTATCGGCGCGGATGATCTGGGCGTCTGTCTTATAAGGACCATAACTATGTTATTTAAAGCAAGCAATCTGAACGGTTACAGAGACTTAGCGGAAACTGTTAATCTCTTGCCCACTGGTCCAGCTTATCATCACCGGGAAGAAGCAGGGCAAGCAGACCAAGCAGCGGCAAGAAGCCGATGGCGATCATAACATTGCCGATTCCCCAAGCATCCCCGAGATTGCCGAGCACAAGCGAACCGACCCCGCCCATGCCAAAAGCAAACCCGGTAATCAGCCCGGATACCGTACCGATATTGCCCGGATGCAGCATTTGGGCATAGACGACGGTAACTGAAAAACTGGACAATAGAACAAATCCGCCAATAAGGAGCAATACAGCCGCCCAGAACGGGGAGGCGAACGGCAGAATCAACGCAATGGGTGCTGTGCCGATCATGGAGAGCATGATCATGTTGCGGCGGCCAAAGCGGTCGGCCAACGGACCGCCGAAGAAGGTACCCACAGCTCCGGATGCGAGAAATAGAAAAATATAAATCTGAGCGTTATCAATCGTGATCTTGTACGCATCCATGAGGTAGAACGCATAATAGCTGCTAATGGCTGCGCCATACCAGGAGCGGATAAATACGAGAATGACGAGAACCAGCGTTGCATGGCGTACGCTTTTGCGGCGGGCGGGATCAAGCATACGTCCGGCGGCTTTCTTTTTAAACGTGTAACCAGCTTTCAGCATGCCGTGGTACCAATGGGCAACATAGGATTGCACGAGGATACCAGCTGCGGCAACGAAGGTGAAACCGATCGCGCCGAACTGTCCGAACGGTACGAAAATGTATCGTGTCAGGAGTGGAGCAAGTGATTGCCCGGCATTGCCTCCTACTTGAAAGATCGATTGGGATAACCCTTTTCGCATACCTGCAGCCATATGAGCGACTCGCATTCCCTCAGGATGAAAGGTCGCCGAGCCTAATCCGATCAGAACGACGGCGAACAGAACAAGGATATATGTATGTGCATATGCAAGAATGAATACGCCTGCAAACGTGAAACACATACCGATCGGTAGCAGAATCGGTGTCGGCCTTCGATCCGCAGCATACCCGATAACCGGCTGAATAATGGATGAAGTAAAATTAATGGCAAAGGAGATCCAACCGATCTGCGTAAAGGTAAGCAGCAGGTTATCCTTTAATATAGGAAAGATAGCAGGGATCACGGACTGAATAGAATCATTAAACAAATGAACGAAACTGATGGCGATTAGAATTTTATATACGGTAGCCTGATTTGCCTCTCCGTGCGCAGGACTTGGAGTATCAGTGGGCTTTTGGAGAGCGATGCTTTTGTCTGCCATTCGGCGAACTCCTTTCTTATGTATATAGTCGGGCTTCAGAAAAGCGATGAACTAACCTTAAAACCTTTTCTATAGGAAATCAATTACATTTCGAGATGATACTTCATGAATTTAAAGTCTGAGATGAAGCGAATTTATAGTAAGGTCGCCGGCAGGCGGGGTTAGATATCGTTCTCTATAAGGTATAAATCCTGATAGGAACGATGTTATGCGAAACTTTACATATTTTCTTTTAAAAATGCTTGCTATATCTTTTGGATCATGGTATATTACTAACTGTCGCTTTTGACGAAAGCTTTTGAAG